>NZ_JBQTCK010000022.1:0-433 GCF_052380025.1 Marinobacter sp. NSM | reverse complement strand
CTGGAACAGCCAGTGGACCTGGTGGTGTGGCAAGACGGCCAACCCCTGCGGCGTTTCACCGGCGTAGTGAATGAATTCGTCCGGGGCAATACCGGCCACCGCCGCACTGCCTATGAAGTGGTCATCCAGCCCCCGGCCTGGCGCCTGGGCCTGATGCACAACAGCCGCATCTTCCAGACCCAGACCACCGATGCCATCGTGCGCACCCTGCTCGAAGAGCGGGGCATCATCGATACCGTGTTCGACTTCAAGCGCCCCCCGGAAGAACGGGAATACTGCGTCCAGCACCGGGAAAGCGACCTGCAGTTCATCAACCGCCTGGCCGCTGAAGAAGGCTGGCATTACCGTTACCAGCACGGCAGCGTGGATGGCGAAGAACAACCGGCCCTGATCATCGCCGACCACCACGGCGACGCCCCCAAACTGGACCCGG
>NZ_JBQTCK010000021.1:0-910 GCF_052380025.1 Marinobacter sp. NSM | reverse complement strand
CCAAGGCGTTTTCTGTACCGCTTGAGCAGGAATTCAGTGTCATGATTCCAAGGGTGAAAATCCGGTTTGAAGTAGTCGACAAACTCCGGAATGATCTGCCTGAACATACCTTTTTGGCCCCAGAGCTGTCGCATACCTGACATCCACTCCCTACCACTGAACAGTTTGCCATCCTGACGTAAGAGCTCCGCAACGAAGGCATGGATGGCCACCATGATTAACATCGTGGCGAGCATCATGGTGCCCATCCGGATGGCATAGTTAACGGCGCCCTCTCCGTAAACGAGTTTGTAGGTATCAAAGGCAACGGCTTTGTGTTCGTTTTCTTCAACGCAATGCCACATCCAGAGATTTCGCATTGATTCATCGATCGATTCCACTATGTCTTCGCGTCGTAAGAGCTGAGCCGACAGAATGCCAGTGAAATGCTCAAGTGCAACGGTGGCCGCCAATCGAACCCTTTTGTTGTTGAGGCCGGGGAGGTCCGCCACTGCCAGGAAGCTTTTGGTCCATTCCTCCAAGGCTTTAAGATCATAACCGTTTTCGGTTGCGCCCCGGTTGAACTTCTCATGTTCTTTCGCGTGCATTGCCTCTTGACCGATAAAAGCGCTGATATCTTTCTGCAGTTGCGGATCGTTGACGGCTTCGCGCACAGCCCGGACGCTAGCAACAAAAAAACGTTCACCGTCTGGAAACAGCGCAGACATTCCATTGAACACGTGAGTCATGAACGCGTCGCCATTCACCCAATATCTGGGTACTTGCTCGAATTCAAAATCTTGCCTACGAACCGGGAATGCGGAAGTGAGTTTGGTTGTGGCCACAGTCGGCTCCTCTAATAAACCAATTGTTGAGTTTGGATATAGAGATTTGATGGTGATCGGGATTTGCCACTTTGGGACAGGTAGTT
>NZ_JBQTCK010000020.1:0-948 GCF_052380025.1 Marinobacter sp. NSM | reverse complement strand
AACTGGACCCGGTCCCCTGCAACACCCGGGCCGGCGGCAGCAGCAAACAAGCCTGCGTGTTCAGTTTTGCTTACGAAGAACGCATCAAAGCTGCCTCCGTGGCCATGAAGGACTACACCTTCAAAAACCCAGCCTACGCCCTGATGCATGAACAAAGTGCTGGCGGTGTTAACCATAGAGAAGACTATCAACACTACGACTACCCCGGCCGTTACAAAGCCGACGCCAGCGGCCAGCCCTTCACCCAGGCCAGACTGGACGCTCTGAGAAACGACGCCTCCCTGGCCAAGGGCGAAAGCAACCGCCCGGACTTCACCCCCGGCGCCAAAGTGGAACTGCAGGACCACGACAGCCAGAGCCTGAACCGGGAATGGCTGCTGACCGCCATCACCCACACCGGCAAACAGCCCCAGGCCCTGGAAGAAGAGGGTGGCAGCGAACCCACCAGCTACCACAACGACTTCACCGCCATTCCGGCGGACAAAACCTGGCGGCCCCTGTGTGAACACAAACCGATGATGGACGGCCCTCAAATGGCCCTGGTCACCGGCCCCGAAGGTGAAGAAATCCATTGCGACCAGTACGGCCGGGTGAAAGTCCGTTTCCCGTGGGATCGCTACTCAAAGAACGACGAACACAGCAGCGCCTGGTTACGAGTGGCCCAAGGCTGGGCGGGCGGCCAATACGGTTTTATGGCTTTACCCCGAATCGGCAACGAAGTGATTGTGTCCTTCCTGGACGGCGACCCGGACCAGCCCATCATCACCGGCCGAACCTACCACGCCACCAACACGCCGCCCTATGCGCTGCCGGAACACAAAACCCGGACCACCCTGAAAACCAAAACCCACAAGGGCGAAGGCAGCAACGAACTCAGGTTTGAAGACGAAGCAGACCAGGAACAGATCTACGTCCACGCCCAGAAAGACCTGGACCTGCTGACGGAAA
>NZ_JBQTCK010000019.1:0-1307 GCF_052380025.1 Marinobacter sp. NSM | reverse complement strand
GGTTCATCGCGGTTTACCGGGAAATGCGGCTTTGATCTTCAGGAAGAAGTAGTCGCTATCCCGGAATCCGTAGGCCATACGCTTGATGACCTTGATCTTGTTGTTTACCCCCTCTAGCACACTGGTATTGAGCCGGTAGCTTGCGCTGGCAATGATGCCCTCCGCGTAGGGTATCAAGCAGCGGGCGAAGTGGCTCAGCGGCTTGAGTCCGCTGGCCATAGCCTGCCTGCACCAGTGGGTGAATCGCCATCGCGCAGCGCGCTCGCTTTTGGCGTACCACAGGCCTTTCAGTTGTTCCTTCATGATGTAGACCAGCATTAACGGCTGATTGAGCGCCAGCAGCTCTTCAAGCTGTGCAGACTGGTCCTGCCGAAGGTTGTTCCGATTGCGCAGCAGCAGCCAGCGAGAGCGTTTGACAGCCTTGCGGGCCGGCTTGTCGTGTCGCAGCTGGTTCGCCTGATCGACACGCACACGGTCGATCACCTGTCGGCCAAACTTCGCCACCACATGGAACAGGTCATACACCACTCTTGCCCCAGGGCAGTGCGCCTTAACCTCAAGGTCCATTGCGCTGTTCATATCCATGGCTACGGCCTCAATATGCTGGCAATGCTCACCGAGCCACTCGAAGAAGGGCCGGATCGCCTCCCGTGACCGGCCTTCACCGACCCAAAGCACCTGTGTTCGCTCAGCATCCATCACCACCGAGGCGTAGCGATGGCCCTTGAACAGTGCGAACTCGTCCATCGCCAGGTAGCGCACTTGGCTGAGCTCAGGCGTCGGCAAGTCTCGCGCCAGGCGCTCCTTATCGAGCGTCTTGAGCGTGTGCCAGTGCAGACCTGTCAGCTGCGCCACGTGCTTGATGGGCAAGAGGGTCAGCAACACCTCCACATGCTTCTGGAGCCGGCGCGTGATACGGGCGCGAGGCGCCAGCCAGGTCAGCTGTTCTGTGGCGACACCGCAACGTGAGCAGCGCACTCGGCGGACGGGGACTTCCAGCCAGACCTTGTACTCGAACAGGTCGCGATCACGTACCCGGCGCTGGCTGGTGTCATGGACTTGCCTGCAGGGCGCGCAGCAATGCTGGCAACGTGGGAGGTGGGCAGGGTCAGGCTGGAGCCTGATCAGACAGTGAGAATCTGGCAGTTCAGTGTAGGAAGAGAGCTGAAATCCTTCCCAGCAAAGGCCGGGGAACGTAGCATCGAGCATGGCGGCGGAGTCCTTGTCTTGTTGCTTGGTCGCACAAACAACTTAACTTGGATCTCCCGCCGCCACCTAATTCCGTTCCCGCTAATCCGCGATGAACC
>NZ_JBQTCK010000018.1:0-4538 GCF_052380025.1 Marinobacter sp. NSM | reverse complement strand
AAGCACCGTCATCATCTCCTCGCGCGGCTCGCCCACCGACAGACCGCCGATGGCATAGCCGTCAAAGCCGATATCCATCAGCCCGGCCAGCGACTCGGCACGTAACGGGTCATACATACCGCCCTGAACAATACCGAAGCAGGCCGCGTCATTACCCTCGTGGGCCGCCTTGCTGCGCTTTGCCCAGCGCAACGACAGGCGCATCGAATCCGCCGCCTGCTGCTCGGTGGCCGGGTAAGGCGTGCACTCGTCAAAGATCATGCAGATATCGCTGTCGAGACTGCGCTGCACCTGCATTGCGCGCTCCGGCGTCAGCTCAATCCGGTCACCATTGATCGGTGAGCGGAACACCACCCCCTGCTCGGACAGCTTGCGCAATTCACCGAGGCTGAATACCTGAAAACCACCGGAGTCGGTCAGGATCGGCTTCGACCAGTGCATAAAGCCATGCAGCCCCCCGTGCGCCTCGATCACCTCGGTGCCCGGTCGCAGCATCAGGTGGAAGGTATTGCCAAGACAGATCTCCGCCCCGGTGGCGGCCAGATCACGCGGCAACATGCCCTTGACGGTGCCGTAGGTGCCCACCGGCATAAAGGCCGGCGTCTCCACCGTGCCACGCGGAAAAGTCAGCCGACCACGGCGGGCCTGGCCGTCGTTGCCGAGCAGATTGAAAGTCATACGGGACATGGGGAAAGGCCCTGGTCTGACGTCCGACGTCTGACGTCTGACGCTGAAGAATGGCTGGACGCTCGACGCTCGACGCTGGACGCTTTACAGGGCATCCAACCGGTTGAGATTGTCGAGAAACCCTCTACGGGAGCGCCTTGTGGGAGCGGCCCTCGGGCCGCGAATATTCCAGAGCGCCCGGAAGTGGGTTCGCGGCGCGAGCGCCGCTCCCACAGACCCGGCGTCCAGCGGCCGGACGCTTTGAAAGCAGGCGCAGTGCCTGAAGGAGCCTGCCTCGCAGGCGAACAGGTTTGAGTGGCGCACCGGAGCATTCGCCTGCAAGGCAGGCTCCTACAGGGTGAGGCGGCAATGTTGCGCGTGTTAGACATCCACCTCTCCCGCATCCGACCTCTCCAGGAACATCGCATCCCCATAACTGAAAAACCGGTACTCCTGCGCCACCGCTTCACGATACGCCGCCAGCACCCGTTCCTGGCCGGCAAAGGCGCTGACCAGCATCAGCAGGGTTGAGCGTGGCAGGTGGAAATTGGTGATCAGCGCATCCACCGCACGAAAGCGGTAACCGGGATAGATAAAGATGTCGGTCTCGCCCTGCCCGGCGCGCAGACGGCCGCCAGCGCTGGCGGCTTCAAGGGCGCGCAGCGAGGTGGTGCCCACCGCCACCACCCGGCCGCCGGCGGCGCGGGTGGCCAGCACCTGCTCCACCAGGGTTTCAGGCACCTGATACAGCTCGGTATGCATGCGGTGTGCCTCAACTTCATCAACGCGCACCGGCTGGAAGGTGCCGGCGCCGACATGCAGGGTGACAAAGCCCTGCTCAATGCCCGCCTCGGCGAGCCCGTTGAGCAGCGCCTGGTCAAAGTGCAGGCCGGCGGTAGGGGCCGCCACGGCACCGGGGTGGCGGGCATACACGGTCTGGTAACGTTCCAGATCGGTTTCGTCATCCGGGCGGTCGATATAGGGCGGCAAGGGCACATGACCGATCCGCTCCAGCACCGACAACACCGACTCCGGGCCAACAAAGGCGAGATGAAAGAACTCACCGGCGCGGCCGGTTACCTGGGCACGCACGCCACCGTCGAACACCAGCCAGCTACCCGGCTTGGGCGCCTTGGAGGCACGCACCTGGGCCAGCGCCTCGCGCTCATCGAGCACCCGCTCGATCAATGCCTCGATACGGCCGCCGGTCTCCTTCTGGCCATGCAGCCGCGCCGGAATCACCCGGGTATCGTTGAACACCAGCAGATCGCCGGGCTTGAGCAGGGCATGGATATCGGTGAACTGGCGATGCGCCAGACCGTCAGCGGTCAGCGCCAGCAGGCGCGAAGCACTGCGCTCAGCGGTGGGGCGCCGGGCAATCAGCTGCTCCGGCAACGCGAAATCAAACTCTGAAACCTGCATCGTACTTTACCGGCACGAGATTCTGGGGGCGCCAAGTCTAACGCAGTTGGCGCTGCCGCAACACAGCGCTATACTGCCGCGCTCGCTTGCCAGAGTGGCGAAATTGGTAGACGCGACGGATTCAAAATCCGTTGGGGTAACACCCGTGCCGGTTCGAGTCCGGCCTCTGGTACCATCTATCTGTCCATCCCAGCCCAAGAAACCCCAAATAACACAGCGAAAACAACCACTTAATTCCATAAATACTCCACCTCACTCCAACCCACTCCATTGACAACCAACCAAAAGTGGTGCCAACTTTGGTGCCAACTCCGGCGTCAGAAGCAGTCGATGGAAACCAATAAACTCAACGATGTAGTCATTAAAAACGCCAAGCCTAAGCCCGCCACCTACATCCTCGCCGACGGCGAAGGCATGTACCTGGAGGTCACTCCCAAAGGGGGCAAATGGTGGCGCCTGAAGTACCGCTTTGGCGGCAAACAGAAGCGCCTATCCCTCGGCACGTACCCGGAAACCAGACTGAAAGAAGCCCGTGCCAAGCGACAGGAAGCACGAGACCTGCTCGCGCAGGGGATAGACCCGGCCAGGGAGCGCAAAACCAGAAAACAGGCCGATAAGACCGCCAGACGGAACACTTTCGCAGGAGTCGCCGAAGAGTGGGCAGACAACAAGATTCAGAGCGAGAAGTGGACTGCGACGACCGAAAAGAAGCGCAAAGGCTGGCTGGAGAAGGGCCTTATCGCTCACCTCGGGGATCAGCCTGTATCTGAAATCCCCCTCTGTCAGGATAGTTGTCGCGCCTATTTTTTCACCAACGTTAAATCCGAGGGGCGGCAGGAGAGAGAATCATGCCGCGTTACAGCGAGGGCTTTAAGGAGCGAGCTGTGCAGATGATGATGCCGCCGAATGCGCGCTCGGTGGCAGAGGTTAGCCGGGAAACGGGCGTCAGTGAGCAGACGCTGTACAATTGGCGCAATCGAGTCCGCAACCAGGGTATCGCTGTGCCAGCCGATCCGAAGAACCCCGATCAGTGGAGCGGGGAAAGCAAGTTGGCCGTTGTGATTGAGACAGCGGCGTTGAATGAAGAGGAGCTGGCGGCGTACTGTCGGCGTAAAGGGCTCTACGTGGAGCAGATCCGGCGTTGGCGGGAGTCAGCCAGTACCGGTGCGGGCAGTGATGGCCATTTATCGGTGGAAGACCGCCGGTCGCTACAGCAGGAGCGCCAGAAGAACCGCAAGCTCGAGAAGGAGCTCAAGCGCAAGGAGAAGGCTCTGGCGGAGGCGGCAGCCCTGCTGGTATTGCAAAAAAAGGCCCGAGCCATCTGGGGGGACGCCGAGGAAGATTGATTACCTTGGCGGATCGTCAGGTGGCGATTGGGTTGATTGCGGAAGCGGTCTGCGCTGGAGCGCGGCGCCACAAGGCGTGTGCTGTACTGGATATTACCGTGCGTACGCTGCAACGCTGGGAGGCAGCGCAGGGTACTGGGGTGCTTGAGGATCAGCGCAAGGCAGCGGGTGCGTACCGGACGCCGGGCAACAAGCTTAGCGAGGCAGAGCGACAGCGCGTGCTGGCGGTCTGCAACCAGCCGGAATACGCCAGCCTACCGCCGAGCCAGATCGTGCCGCTGCTGGCTGACCGGGGCGTTTATGTTGCCTCGGAGTCGACGTTCTATCGGGTGTTGCGGGCAGCGGATCAGGTTCAGCGTCGCGGGAAAGCAGCGGTGCCGAAGGAGGTCGCCAGGCCGCAGAGTTATCTGGCTGAAGGCCCGAACCAGGTGTGGAGCTGGGACATCACGTTCCTGGCGTCGAGCATCAAGGGCCTGTTCTACCGGCTGTATCTGGTGATGGATGTCTACAGCCGGAAAGTTGTTGGCTGGGAAGTGTATGCAGAGGAAACCGCCGCATACGCTGCGGCTGTGATCCGCCGGGCCTGCCTGGCGGAAGGTGTTCATGAGGAAGGATTGGTGTTGCACTCGGATAACGGAGGCCCGATGAAAGGCGCGATGATGCTGGCCACCTTGCAGAAGCTTGGTGTAGTGCCCTCGTTCAGTCGACCGTCGGTGAGTGATGATAATCCGTACTCGGAAAGCTTGTTCCGGACGATGAAGTATCGGCCTGTGTATCCGGCAAAGCCGTTTGAGAACATTGAAGCGGCAAGGCAATGGGTGCATGCCTTCGTTCAGTGGTACAACCATGAGCATCGCCACAGCGGGATTCGCCACGTGACACCGCAGCAGCGTCACAGTGGCGAGGAGAAACGGATACTGGCGGCGCGTCAGGCGCTCTACCAGGAAGCCCGGCAACGCATGCCGGAGCGATGGTCCGGCGATATCAGGAACTGGAATCCGGTGGAGAGCGTGTGGCTGAATCCGCCCAAGGAAAATCAAGCTGACTCACAGCAAAAAGAGGCAGCTTGATCAGTAGACGCGACAACTATGTTGACAACCGCCG
>NZ_JBQTCK010000017.1:0-5505 GCF_052380025.1 Marinobacter sp. NSM | reverse complement strand
AAATAAACGGTTGACAGGGCAGCGGAACGATGTAGAATACGCGGCCTTGATTGAGCAACAGCTCAAACGCTCTTTAAAAAGTTAACCAAGTAATTCGTGTGGGCGCTGGCCGAGGTATTTCGGATGCGAAATATCAGGACAGTGACTCGTCGAAGTTGAGTTTTGTCTTGAGCAAGAATTAAGAACTTTCGGGTTCTTGTATGATTTAAACTGAAGAGTTTGATCATGGCTCAGATTGAACGCTGGCGGCAGGCTTAACACATGCAAGTCGAGCGGTAACAGGGGGTGCTTGCACCCCGCTGACGAGCGGCGGACGGGTGAGTAATGCTTAGGAATCTGCCCAGTAGTGGGGGATAGCCCGGGGAAACCCGGATTAATACCGCATACGTCCTACGGGAGAAAGCAGGGGATCTTCGGACCTTGCGCTATTGGATGAGCCTAAGTCGGATTAGCTAGTTGGTGGGGTAAAGGCCTACCAAGGCGACGATCCGTAGCTGGTCTGAGAGGATGATCAGCCACATCGGGACTGAGACACGGCCCGAACTCCTACGGGAGGCAGCAGTGGGGAATATTGGACAATGGGGGCAACCCTGATCCAGCCATGCCGCGTGTGTGAAGAAGGCTTTCGGGTTGTAAAGCACTTTCAGCGAGGAGGAAGGCCTTGAAGTTAATACCTTTGAGGATTGACGTTACTCGCAGAAGAAGCACCGGCTAACTCCGTGCCAGCAGCCGCGGTAATACGGAGGGTGCAAGCGTTAATCGGAATTACTGGGCGTAAAGCGCGCGTAGGTGGTTAGGTAAGCGAGATGTGAAAGCCCCGGGCTTAACCTGGGAACGGCATTTCGAACTGTCTGACTAGAGTGTGGTAGAGGGTAGTGGAATTTCCTGTGTAGCGGTGAAATGCGTAGATATAGGAAGGAACACCAGTGGCGAAGGCGGCTACCTGGACCAACACTGACACTGAGGTGCGAAAGCGTGGGGAGCAAACAGGATTAGATACCCTGGTAGTCCACGCCGTAAACGATGTCAACTAGCCGTTGGGACTCTTGAAGTCTTAGTGGCGCAGCTAACGCACTAAGTTGACCGCCTGGGGAGTACGGCCGCAAGGTTAAAACTCAAATGAATTGACGGGGGCCCGCACAAGCGGTGGAGCATGTGGTTTAATTCGACGCAACGCGAAGAACCTTACCTGGCCTTGACATCCAGAGAACTTTCCAGAGATGGATTGGTGCCTTCGGGAACTCTGAGACAGGTGCTGCATGGCCGTCGTCAGCTCGTGTCGTGAGATGTTGGGTTAAGTCCCGTAACGAGCGCAACCCCTATCCCTGGTTGCTAGCAGGTAATGCTGAGAACTCCAGGGAGACTGCCGGTGACAAACCGGAGGAAGGTGGGGATGACGTCAGGTCATCATGGCCCTTACGGCCAGGGCTACACACGTGCTACAATGGCGCGTACAGAGGGCTGCCAACTCGCGAGAGTGCGCCAATCCCTTAAAACGCGTCGTAGTCCGGATCGGAGTCTGCAACTCGACTCCGTGAAGTCGGAATCGCTAGTAATCGCGAATCAGAATGTCGCGGTGAATACGTTCCCGGGCCTTGTACACACCGCCCGTCACACCATGGGAGTGGATTGCACCAGAAGTAGTTAGTCTAACCTTCGGGAGGACGATTACCACGGTGTGGTTCATGACTGGGGTGAAGTCGTAACAAGGTAGCCGTAGGGGAACCTGCGGCTGGATCACCTCCTTAAACGAAGCCGAACGCTTCGGTCAGAGTCCACACGAATTACTTGGTTGGCTAATAAAGAGAGCAAAAGGGGCTTTGCAGTCCCGTATGTTTGGGTCTGTAGCTCAGGTGGTTAGAGCGCACCCCTGATAAGGGTGAGGTCGGTGGTTCAAGTCCACCCAGACCCACCAGAATTGTCCAGCTCGGCGTTATCGAAGCACTTGCATAGCAGGCTATGCGGCGCACTTCGATGCCTTGATCTGAACAATTCTTGTAGATAGCTTCTTGGGGCTATAGCTCAGCTGGGAGAGCGCCTGCCTTGCACGCAGGAGGTCGGCAGTTCGATCCTGCCTAGCTCCACCAAATATTTACTGACTAACCGAAGATGGGTTAGCAGTGTACAGAAACGAATGTTTCATATCGATGAAGCCTTCCTTTCTGATCACTGGGTCAGATTTGCTCTTTAACAAATTGGACGAGATAGAACACGAATAGATTTCTCTCATTATCTCCGAGAGGAACTGTTCAAAGTGATAGCGATTTCAAGCGTTATCCGGTGTTGTCGTTGAAGTGGTTGTTATATTGCTTCAAGTGGCTGTCTCGAATTTGCGTTCATCAGGCTTGCCTGGTTGGCGGTAATTCGTGATCAGTTGTCTTGGGGTTATATAGTCAAGCAACTAAGCGCATACGGTGGATGCCTTGGCAGTCAGAGGCGATGAAAGACGTGGAAGCCTGCGATAAGGTTCGGGGAGCTGGCAAACGAGCTGTGATCCGGACATCTCTGAATGGGGAAACCCACCGACTTTCGGGTCGGTATCTTGTACTGAATCCATAGGTGCAAGAGGCGAACCGGGGGAACTGAAACATCTAAGTACCCCGAGGAAAAGAAATCAACCGAGATTCCCTAAGTAGCGGCGAGCGAACGGGGACCAGCCCTTAAGCTGGACAACTGGTAGGAGAAGGCTCTGGAAAGTGCCGCCATAGTGGGTGATAGCCCCGTATCCGAAACCTGAGTCCAGTGAAATCGAGTAGGTCGGCGCACGAGAAACGTTGACTGAACATGGGGGGACCATCCTCCAAGGCTAAATACTCCTGACTGACCGATAGTGAACCAGTACCGTGAGGGAAAGGCGAAAAGAACCCCTGTGAGGGGAGTGAAATAGACCCTGAAACCGTATGCGTACAAGCAGTCGGAGCAGACTTGTTCTGTGACGGCGTACCTTTTGTATAATGGGTCAGCGACTTATGTTCAGTGGCGAGGTTAACCGTTTAGGGGAGCCGTAGGGAAACCGAGTCTGAATAGGGCGAATTAGTCGCTGGGCATAGACCCGAAACCGGGCGATCTATCCATGAGCAGGTTGAAGGTGCCGTAACAGGCACTGGAGGACCGAACCCACTGTCGTTGAAAAGCCAGGGGATGACTTGTGGATCGGAGTGAAAGGCTAATCAAGCCCGGAGATAGCTGGTTCTCCCCGAAAGCTATTTAGGTAGCGCCTCGGACGAATACCACAGGGGGTAGAGCACTGTTTCGGCTAGGGGGTCATCTCGACTTACCAACCCGATGCAAACTCCGAATACCTGTGAGTACTATCCGGGAGACACACGGCGGGTGCTAACGTCCGTCGTGAAGAGGGAAACAACCCAGACCGCCAGCTAAGGTCCCAAAGTACCAGTTAAGTGGGAAACGATGTGGGAAGGCTCAGACAGCTAGGAGGTTGGCTTAGAAGCAGCCATCCTTTAAAGAAAGCGTAATAGCTCACTAGTCGAGTCGGCCTGCGCGGAAGATGTAACGGGGCTCAAACTGGTCACCGAAGCTGCGGCTGCATACATTGTATGCGGGGTAGGGGAGCGTTCTGTAAGCCTGCGAAGGTGTGTTGAGAAGCATGCTGGAGGTATCAGAAGTGCGAATGCTGACATGAGTAACGACAATGCGGGTGAAAAACCCGCACGCCGGAAGACCAAGGGTTCCTGCGCAACGCTAATCGGCGCAGGGTGAGTCGGCCCCTAAGGCGAGACCGAAAGGTGTAGTCGATGGGAAACGGGTTAATATTCCCGTACCTTGGATAGCTGCGATGGAGAGACGGAGAAGGCTAGGTGAGCCGGGCGACGGTTGTCCCGGTTTAAGCGAGTAGGGAGTGGACTTAGGCAAATCCGGGTCCACAATCCTGAGACGCGACGACGAGTGCCCAAGGGCGCGAAGTCATTGATGCCCTGCTTCCAGGAAAATCTTCTAAGCTTCAGGCTATTCGAGACCGTACCCCAAACCGACACAGGTGGTCAGGTAGAGAATACCAAGGCGCTTGAGAGAACTCGGGTAAAGGAACTAGGCAAAATGGTGCCGTAACTTCGGGAGAAGGCACGCCGGTGTGTACGTGAAGCCCCTGCGGGTGGAGCGGAAGCCGGTCGAAGATACCAGGCCCCTGCGACTGTTTATTAAAAACACAGCACTCTGCAAACACGTAAGTGGACGTATAGGGTGTGACGCCTGCCCGGTGCCGGAAGGTTAATTGATGGGGTTAGCATTCGTGCGAAGCTCTTGATCGAAGCCCCGGTAAACGGCGGCCGTAACTATAACGGTCCTAAGGTAGCGAAATTCCTTGTCGGGTAAGTTCCGACCTGCACGAATGGCGTAACGATGGGGGCGCTGTCTCTACCCGAGACTCAGTGAAATTGAAATCGCCGTGAAGATGCGGTGTATCCGCGGCTAGACGGAAAGACCCCGTGAACCTTTACTATAGCTTCACAGTGAACTTTGAGCATGCTTGTGTAGGATAGCTGGGAGGCTTTGAACCCGGGACGCCAGTTCCGGTGGAGCCAACCTTGAAATACCAGCCTGGCATGTTTGAGGTTCTAACTCTGACCCCTTATCGGGGTTGAGGACACTGTGTGGTGGGTAGTTTGACTGGGGCGGTCTCCTCCCAAAGCGTAACGGAGGAGCACAAAGGTGGGCTAAGTACGGTCGGACATCGTACGGTTAGTGTAATGGCACAAGCCCGCTTGACTGCGAGACAGACACGTCGAGCAGGTACGAAAGTAGGTCATAGTGATCCGGTGGTTCTGTATGGAAGGGCCATCGCTCAACGGATAAAAGGTACTCCGGGGATAACAGGCTGATACCGCCCAAGAGTTCACATCGACGGCGGTGTTTGGCACCTCGATGTCGGCTCATCACATCCTGGGGCTGAAGCCGGTCCCAAGGGTATGGCTGTTCGCCATTTAAAGTGGTACGCGAGCTGGGTTTAGAACGTCGTGAGACAGTTCGGTCCCTATCTGCCGTGGACGTTGGAGATTTGAGGAAAGCTGCTCCTAGTACGAGAGGACCGGAGTGGACGAACCTCTGGTGTTCGGGTTGTTTCGCCAGAAGCATTGCCCGGTAGCTATGTTCGGACAGGATAACCGCTGAAAGCATCTAAGCGGGAAGCCCCTTCCAAGATGAGATCTCCCTGAGGCCTTGAGCCTCCTGAAGAGCCGTTCAAGACCAGGACGTTGATAGGCTGGGTGTGTAAGCGCTGTGAGGCGTTGAGCTAACCAGTACTAATTGCTCGTGCGGCTTGACTATATAACACCCAAGACAATTGCGGATAACGCAGAGCCACGCGAAAGCCACGCTCAAATGAAATCAACATCACGTTCCATCTCGTCCCCCAGTGATCATCCGTTTTGCCTGACGACCATAGCGGTCTGGAACCACCTGATCCCATCCCGAACTCAGAAGTGAAACAGACCAGCGCCGATGGTAGTGTGGTTCGCCCATGTGAGAGTAGGTCATCGTCAGGCTCTT
>NZ_JBQTCK010000016.1:0-10900 GCF_052380025.1 Marinobacter sp. NSM | reverse complement strand
AACTAGAGCCCATTGGTTCCAAAATGGGTCAGTCCCCATGCGGGGACAGACCCTTGGGGGACAAACCCCAGAACACCCAAGCCCTGCCCATTTTCGGTTATACTCGCTGCATAAAATCAACAACCGAAGCAGTCGTCATGACCCCTCTTGGAACCGCCTCTGTCGCCGCTCTGCGCCAATACGTTCGCTATGCCGATTCGAAAGGCATCAGCACCTCAGAGTTGTTCAGCAAAGCCGGCCTTGAGCCGAATATTCTCGATACCGATGATGGCCGCCTGACGGGCGAGCAGTTTCAGACGTTTATTCACCTGCTCGCCGAAGCATCCGACAATCCCATCCTTGGCCTGGAAACCGGCGATTTCGTTCAGCCTGGTTCTTACAGTGTGCTTGGCTACATCACCATGAGCTGCGCCACCCTGGGGGAGGCAGTCACCCGAATTGCGCCCTATGAGAAGCTGGTGGGGGATATGGGTACTACTGGCCTTCGGATGAAGGGCGATGAGGTGTCATTGGTGTGGACCTGCAACTTTACCGACCCGGTGGTGTGGCCCCAGTTGGTGGATAACGTATTCGCCTCCTGGATTAACTATGCTCGCTGGCTGGCGGATAGCGAAAACGCCTCTCCAATCCGGGTTGCACTGAAACGCTCTTCGCCCGGCCCTGACTATGAAAGCGCTTATCAGGAGCGCTGGGGCTGCCCGATAGAGTTCGATGCGCCGGAGAATGTGGTGACTATGCCCCAGGATTTACTGGCCACCCGTCTTCGCCAGCCAGACCCCCTGCTACGCAAGACCCTCGAAGCCCATGCACTGTCCCAGCTGGCACTGCTGGATACAGACACCGATCTGACCTCCAGAGTTAAGCAAGGTATCCAGAAGCAACTGGCCAGCGGCGTTACCCGGCAAGACATGATCGCCGAAGACCTGGGCATGACCAGCCGCACCCTGCAACGCAAACTGAGCCAGGAAGGCGTTTCCTACCAGAAGCTACTGGATGATGTGCGCCAGCAGATGGCAGAGGATTATTTGCGGAATACCGAGATGAGTATTCCCGATATCGCGCTGAGGTTGGGGTATAGCGAGACCACGTCGTTTCACCGGAAGTTTAAGGCGGCTACGGGGAAGACGCCTGGGGATTATCGCCGGGGTCTCACAGGGTCTGACCCCAAAGGGGTCTGACCCACTTTTACACAATCCCACTCGTGGTCGGACTGGGGTACTTCAATAGGATCTGTCCCTAAGGGTCTGTCCCCGCACGGGGACTGACCCATTTTGGACCCATGGGCTCAAGCTTGGTGGCAAGGACGGGCAAATGTGGGTCTTAGTCCCAAGGGTCTGTCCCCGCATGGGGACTGACCCATCTTGGAACCAATGGGCTCGTGTTTGGTGGCAAGGACGGGCAAAAGAGGGTCAGTCCCCGTTCGGGGACAGACCCCTAAATAAAGAAGCCAGCTCACAAGAGCTGGCCCGAAAATACTTCGGAAGAAACGGAAGTGCCTGAAAAAAACCGCTAACCCATTGCAGACAGAGGTCGTAGAGCGACGGAGATACTACTCGGCTCCTCCGCCACGGGTGGATGATGCTTGATTCCACAATTGCAGGTTAAGCCCTCGAACTCTTCCTGTCTGTTTGTGATATGTGTCTCGTTGTTACCGTTTGTGTGCGCTACACACCTTCCCGTATCTCGGGTTTGGTTTCGGTAAACCGGCGGGTTTCGTAGGCGTCTACCAAGCCTTGTACGGCAGTCCGCTCCATATCCTGCACCGAGGGCGTGCCGTCCTGGGCGTCGGCGCGGCACAGCACCATGCCGGCTTCCACCGAGATAAAGCCGGCGGTGGTTTTCAGGGCTTTGTGGTTGATGCCATCAAAAATTCTCCGGAACGCGGTGGTGGAGCAGTGGTCGCTGTTCGGGAAGTAGGAGACGATGGCAAACTGGTTGTCGCCTACGCGGCACAGGGCGTCTATGGGGCGAATCAGGGTACTCAGGCGGCGGGCGATGCCGGTGGCCAGTTCGCTCATCACGCTGGGTGGGTGCTTGCGTTTCAGGTCTTGCCAGTTACGAATGCCGCACATCACGTAGGAGGTGGCGCCACCGCGGGATTCCGCGTGCCGCAGGGTTTTCTGCAGGCGCTGGCGGGCATACTTGCTGTTGCACAGGCCGGTTTCCAGGTCGATGATGTTGGTAGATTCCAGCTCCCGGTTGTTTTCGACCAGCAGCGCGTTGGCCCGCAGCAAGGTGTTCTGGCGGTCGGCCATGCGGTCTGCGGCAAAGATGCGGGGTATCAGCTGTTTGGTCATGTCTGACTTGTAGATGAAATCATCCACGCCCCGGTCGAAGGCTTCCGACAGCGCCTCAACGCTTTCCCGGGCGGTGAGCAGGATCACGTAGGTGTAGTGATTGTCTTGCTCGTCCTGCTGGCGCACATGGTCGGTCAGTTGCAACCCGTCCATTTCCGGCATCAGCCAATCGGCAATCAGCACACTGACCTGGCGCTGTTCCATCAGTTTCAGGGCATCGGGTGCGTTGTTGGCAATGCGTATGTCGCGGTAACCGGCGTTTCGCAGGGTGCGGCCGACCACCATACTGCTGAATTTTGCGTCGTCTACTACGAGTATGGGTAGGTCCAGGTTTGGCATCGTTTGTCTACTTCTTACCAGTCCATTGTCAGATGCGGTTCGCCGCGGCTCTTGGTATGCTTTGGCGGTTTCGGAACATCCGGTATTTTTAATGTCGCCACAGTATACCCCTGTGTGGCCTTTGGAGAATAACGACCATGCCTTCTTTTGACATTGTTTCAGAAATTGAGATGCACGAAGTCACCAACGCGGTGGATCAGGCCAAGCGTGATCTGGGTAACCGCTGGGATTTTAAAAATGTGCAGGCGGATATCGAGCTGGAAGACAAGCGCATTACCGTCAGTGCCGAGCAGGAATTCCAGCTGGAGCAGCTGATTGATCTTCTGCGCATGGCCTTCGCCAAACGTAACATTGATGCCCGCGCCCTGGCGGAAGACGGCGAGAGCAAGGCCGGCAAGCTGGTGAAGCAGCATTTTTCCCTTAAGCAGGGCATCGAAACCGATATGGCTAAAAAGATCGTGAAGATGATCAAAGACCAGAAAATGAAGGTTCAGGCCAGTATTCAGGGCGACAAGGTGCGGGTAACCGGCAAGAAGCGGGACGACCTGCAGGAGGCCATTGCCATGCTGCGCGAGGCGGAGCTTGATATTCCGCTGCAGTTTAACAACTTTCGCGATTGAGTCCTGCCGGCCCTGTATGGTTAGGGAGCTGTCTGCCCTGGCGGAGTTTCCTCCTCTACTCGTGCCGGCTTGTCCGGGTGAGCAATGCGGAACAGCAAGGCCGCCAGGATAATGGCCGGAGCGCCAGTTCCGGCGGTGATCAGAAAGAACCCCACCCAGCCCACGTGCTCGGCAAGCAGCCCGGTAAAGCCCGCCGCAAACTGCCCGGGCAGTGTCATCAATGAGCTGAACAACGCGTACTGGGTGGCGGTGTAGGCGGTGTTGGTGAGGCTGGACAGGTAGGCAATAAACACCGAAATGGCCATCCCGCCGGTGACGTTGTCGGCAATGATGGCGGCCACAAGGCCCGGCTGCTGGGGGCCGATGATGGCCAGGCCCGCAAAGGTGAGGTTGGTGGCCGGGGCCATAAAGGCGGTGAATAACAGCATTCGGGCGATGCCAA
This sequence comes from Marinobacter sp. NSM, assembly GCF_052380025.1. NCBI lineage: Bacteria > Pseudomonadati > Pseudomonadota > Gammaproteobacteria > Pseudomonadales > Marinobacteraceae > Marinobacter > Marinobacter sp. NSM. Next base: position 7,202 of record NZ_JBQTCK010000016.1, on the reverse strand, counting down.
AACGTGCCACCAGCGCGCCGCCCACCGCGGCTCCGCTCAGAGTCATGATCAAGCCAAACGCCGCGGCAATGTTGGCAATCTGGGACTTGGTAAAGCCAAGGTCCAGATAGAAGGGGTTGGCCATCACCCCCATAAAGATGTCACTGATGCGGAAGGTGGCAATGAACAACAGGATCACCAGCGCCGCTTTGCCATACCGTTGGAAGAAATCCGCGAACGGGCACACAAACGCCCCGATCAGCCAGGCAGTGATGCTCTTGCGGGCGCCGCTGTGTTTGGTGCGGTCCAGATACCCGATAACCCGCGCCTCCATGGCAAAAACGGCAGCGGATTGTCGATTCTTCGGTTCCGCGCTGATCAGAGTGGTGACAATGCCAACCCCCATCAACAATGCCATGGTGCCATAGGCCAGGGACCAGCTGCCGACCGCTGCAATATGCAGGGCGCCTGCGCTGGCCATGAGCATGGCGACCCGGTACCCGGTGACATAGCTGGCGGCCATGCCGCCTTGTTCATGGGGCTCCGCGGCTTCCACGCGATAGGCGTCAACAGAAATATCCTGGGTGGCAGAACCGAGAGCGGCGACCACGGCCCAGAGGGCCACCAGCCACTGTTGCTGGGTTGGGTCCGTCAATGCCATGCCAAGTAACGCGCCTGCGATACTCATCTGGGAAACCAGCATCCAGCTGCGCCGCCACCCCAGCCAACGGGTGAGAAACGGAATGCTGGTGCGATCAACAATCGGCGCCCACAGCACCTTGATCGAGTGGGCCATGCCTACCCAGCTGAGAAAACCAATGGTGGCAAGTTCAACGCCCAGATCCCGAAGCCATGCCGAAAAGGTGCCGCCCACCAGCAACAAGGGCAGCCCGGCTGAGAAGCCAAGGAACAGCATGCCGATAACCCGAGGGTTTCGATAGACTTGAAAGCCTTGCAGGAATTTCACGACAAAACTCTGAGGCATGAACGGCGGTCCGGAGCTGAATGGAATATACGAAGCGGGATTATGCGGAATTAAAACTCAATGGCCAAGTGAGCGAGCTTTAATGACCTGGCGAGCCAAATTGGGGTCAGACCCCAAGACATTTCACCCCATCAAATGTTCTGGGGTCTGACCCCAACTTCAGGAGGAGCAGCTGATGTTGAGGTGTTTGCCCCAGTCTGGCGGCAGGGCGGCGTAGTGTTCGTGCTCGGGTTGGTCGTCGAACGGGTGCTCCAGCACCTTTAACAGCGCTTTCAGGGGCGCGTAGTCGCCGTTCTGGGCTTCCATGATGACTTGCTGGGCCAGGTAGTTGCGCAGGATGTATTTTGGGTTCACCTGGCGCATGGCGTATTCCCGTTCGTCGTGGGCGCGGGTTTCGGTTTGCAGGCGGGCCTCGTAACGTTCGAGCCATTCGTCGGCCACGCTTCTGTCTGCAAACAGATCCCGCACCGGGGCGTTGCCGTGACGGTGCAGGTTGGAGATGCCCCGGAAAAAGCGTGTGTAGTCCACCCGGTGTTCATGCAGCATGCTGAAGGTGTCCATAATCAGGCTCATGTCTGAGTCGTCGGTTTCCTCCAGCCCCAGTTTTGCCCTCATGTTGTTCTTAAAATGTTCGTTATAGGTGGTTTCGTACCGGCGCAGGCCGCGGCGCACGTGGTCCTCATCTAGGATTGGCAGCAGGGCGTTGGCCAGGTACTGGCAATTCACAAAGCCAGTCTGGGGCTGCCGGTTGTAGGCGTAACGGCCGCCCTCGTCGGTGTGGTTGCAGATGAAGCCAGCGTCGAAATCGTCCAGGAAGGCGTAGGGGCCGTAGTCGAAGGTGTCGCCGATGATGGACATGTTGTCGCTGTTCATCACGCCGTGGCAGAAGCCGACCGCCTGCCAGTCAGCGATCAGCCGGGCGGTGCGTTCCACCACCTCTTCAAACCAGCGTTGGTGGCGTTGTTCATCCGGCAGGCTGATCAGGTGCGGGAAGTGCAGGGTGATCACGTGTTCCAGCAGGGTTTTCAGTGCCTCGGGGCCTTCATGGTGGGCGGCGAATTCGAAGTGGCCGAAACGGATATGACTTTGCGCCACTCGCATCAAGGCGGCGGCGGTTTCGATGGATTCCCGGCGCACAGGATCTTTCGCGCTGATCATAAACAGGGCGCGGGTGGTAGGAATGCCAATACCGTGCATGGCTTCCGAGCACAAGTATTCGCGAATTGTGGAGCGCAGCACTGCCCGGCCGTCGCCAAAGCGGGAATAGGGCGTGGTGCCTGCCCCTTTCAGGTGCCAGTCCCAACGGGTGCCGTCCGGCGCCACGGTTTCCCACAGTAACAGCCCCCGGCCATCGCCCAGTTCCGGGTTGTACACACCAAACTGGTGCCCGGTGTATTTCATGGCCACCGGGTCCATGCCTTCCAGCAGTTCCGCCCCGGCACCCACGCCGGCCCACTCGGCCTCATCCTGAACATGAAACCCCATCTGCGCCGCCAGTTTGTGGTTAAAACACACCATCGACGGCTGCGACAAAGGCGTCGGCTTCACCCGCGTATAAAAGCTGTCTGGCAACTCCAGATAACGGTGTTCCACCTTGAAAGCATTCGTGCTCATAGTCTGGCCTGGTTCTTGAATCTAATTTGGGGTCAGACCCCAGAACATTTCGTCCCATCAAATGTCTTGGGGTCTGACCCCAGTTACATTGCAGAGCGGGGTGGGCAAATGCAACCACACATGATTGTTTTTACGGATCTGGATGGCACCTTGCTGGACCACGACAGTTATAGCTGGCGGGCGGCGAAGCCGGCGATGGCGCGGTTGGCGGCCAATGGCATTCCGCTGATTTTCAACTCCAGCAAAACCGCGGCGGAGATCAGTGAGCTGCAAAGCAGGATGGGCCTGCGGGCGCCGTTTATTGCTGAAAACGGCGCGGCGGTGGTGATTCCGTCCGGTTGCCTGGGCAATGCGGAGGAAGAGGTGGTCCATGTTGGAACATCCTATGAGGAGGTTGTTCGCACCCTTTTGGTGCAGAGGGAATCCGGTGCACAGTTTCGGAGCTTTGATGACCTGTCTGCAGCGGAGGTGGCGGCGCTAACCCGGTTGTCGGTGGCGGAAGCGACCCGCGCCAAACAGCGGTTGGCAACGGTGCCTTTGGTGTGGGATGGCACGGAAGACGAACTGGCGCAATTCCGCGCGGCGCTTGAGCTTGGAGGTTTGCGGTTGGTGCAGGGCGGGCGATTTTGGCATGCCATGGGGACGTTTGATAAAGCCGAGGGGGCCCGGTTCTTGCTGAAGCGTTACCAGGAGCACTACGGCGATGAGCCCATTGTAACCATCGCGCTGGGGGACAGCCCCAATGACCAGTGCATGCTGGAGGCTGCCGACGTACCGGTGGTAATTCGTGGAGTGAACAGTGATCAGGTTCAACTGCCGTCATCACGGCACGCCATGCGCTCCCTCAAACCCGGCCCGGAGGGTTGGAATGAATGCGTGCTCAACGTGTTGTTTGAGTACGGCTACCAGTAAAGGAGGAGCCGCCATGGGCGACTTTTACCAGAACGGCATTATCACCACCCTGCACAACCTTGTGCGTCGCCCCGTGGAAGACATCGAAGCGGACCTGATGAGCTTTCGCAAAGCCCGGCCAATGTCGCTGGTGCTGCCCTCGCTGTACTCGGAGCTTGAAGGGCCTGCGCTTAAAAATATCGTCCAGGAGCTGACCAGGGTGCCTTACCTGGATGAGATTGTGATTGGCCTGGACCGCGCCGATGAAGCGCAATACCGCCATGCCCTGGAGTATTTCTCTGAACTGCCGCAATCGTTCAAAGTGCTCTGGAACGACGGCCCCCGGCTGCGTGCCCTCGATATGAAACTGCGAGAGCAAGGCCTGGCACCGACCGAGATGGGTAAGGGCCGAAACGTGTGGTACTGCTTTGGCTATGTGCTGGCCTCGGGCGTGAGTAAATCCGTGGCGCTGCACGATTGCGACATCCTGACCTATTCCCGGGATCTGCTCGCCCGGTTGATCTACCCCGTGGCCAACCCCGGTTTTAACTATATGTTCTGCAAAGGTTATTACGCACGGGTGGCGGATGGCAGCATGAACGGCCGGGTTAGCCGCCTGCTGGTCACCCCGCTGATTCGCGCACTTAAAAAAGTGTGTGGGCCGAACGATTTTCTGGATTACCTGGACAGCTACCGCTACCCGCTGGCGGGCGAGTTCTCCTTCCGCACCGATGTCATCAACGACCTGCGCATCCCCAGCGACTGGGGCCTGGAAATTGGCGTACTGTCTGAGATGAAGCGCAACTACGCCACCAACCGTTTGTGCCAGGTGGACGTGGCCGATGTGTATGACCACAAACACCAGGATCTGTCACCGGAAGACGCCAGCAGAGGGCTGTCCAAGATGAGCGTGGACATCTCGAAGGCGCTGTTCCGCAAGCTGGCTACCAATGGTGAGATCTTCTCCAACGAGAAATTCCGCACGATCAAGGCCAGCTACTTCCGCATTGCCCTGGATTTTGTGGAGACTTATCAGAACGATGCAATCATCAATGGCCTGGGCTTTGATCGTCATAAGGAAGAAAAGGCCGTGGAGTTGTTCGCGCAAAACGTGATGCGCGCCGGCGCCTATTTCCTCGACAACCCTATGGACACACCGTTCATCCCGAGCTGGAACCGGGTAACCAGTGCCATTCCGGACATCCGGGAGCAGTTGTTGGAAGCGGTGGAATTGGATAACCAGGAGTTCAGGCCATGAGCCAGACCCTGAACAGCAAACTGGTGGCCATGCTGGAAGTGGTTTATCCGGCGGTGGACTGTGGCTTTGTGGCAGAGCAGTTGATGGATGCCATGGCCCTGGCGCCCGATGCCGAGGCCCCGCCGGCGCACCAGAACCATTGGGACCAATCGGACATTGTGGTGATCACCTATGCCGATACCGTTCAGCTGCCAGATGAAAAGCCATTGGTGACTCTGAAGCGTTTTCTGGATGACAGCCTGCGGGATGTCATCAGCGCCGTGCATATCCTGCCGTTTTTTCCGTACAGCTCGGACGACGGCTTCTCGGTGATGGATTACCTGGCGGTAAACGAGTCCCACGGTGGCTGGGACGACATCGAAGCCATCGCCGAGGACTATAAGCTGATGGCAGACCTGGTGATCAACCATATGTCGGCCCGCAGCCGCTGGTTCGAGAATTTTCGCAAGCGGGTCGGGCCGGGAAAGGACTATTTTTACGAGGGTAACCCGAAAGACGACTTGAGCATGGTGGTGCGGCCCCGCACGTCACCGTTGCTCACCCCGGTACAGACCGACGATGGCGAGCGCCATGTGTGGTGCACCTTCAGTGAGGATCAGGTGGACCTGAACTTCGCCAATCCGGAAGTTCTGATTGAATTTGCCGGCATTATTCGTGAATACCTGGCGCGGGGCGTGAGAATTTTCCGGCTGGATGCGGTGGCGTTTCTCTGGAAAGAGCCGGGCACGCCCTGCATTCACCTGCAGCAGACTCACGAGCTGATCAAGATCTTGCGCCTGCTGATTGAGCATCACACCCCCGATGCAGTGGTGATCACCGAAACCAACGTACCCAACCGGGAGAACCTGACTTACTTCGGCAACGCCAACGAAGCCCATGCCATCTACAACTTCTCACTGCCGCCGCTGTTGATCAACACCCTGGTCACGGGCAATTGTCGACACCTGAAAACCTGGCTGATGAGCATGCCGCCGGCGCAGATGGGCACCACCTACCTGAACTTCATCGCTTCCCACGATGGCGTTGGCCTGCGGCCCACCGACGGCCTGCTGGACGAGGACGAGAAGCAGCGGCTGATCAACACGATGGAATCCTTCGGGGGCAAGGTGTCCTACCGCCGCACCGCCGACGGCCGCGACCAGCCCTATGAAATGAACATTGCCCTGTGGGACGCCCTGAAAGGCACCGCCGAGGGCGGGACCGACCATTGGCAGCTTCAGCGGTTCGTATGCGCGCACACGATTATGCTGGCATTGGAGGGTATTCCGGCCTTCTACATCCATAGCCTGCTGGCCACCGAAAACGACCACGCCCGGGTAGAACACACCGGCCGCTTCCGCTCCATCAACCGTGGCCAGTGGCAGCTGGATAATGTGGAAGCCGCCCTGGCGGACCCACTCAGCCACCACAGCAAAGCCTTCACCGAACTTAAGCGCCTGATCGCTATACGCCGCGCCCAGCCCGCCTTCCACCCCAACGCGACCCAGTTTACCCTTCATCTGGGCCTGCAACTGTTCGGCTTCTGGCGCCAAAGCATGCGCCGGGAGCAATCCATCTTCTGCATCCACAACATAAGCGACGAAGTGCAGCAAGTGGCCCTCAGCGACATCAACCTCATCGGCACCGACCAATGGACCGACCTGATCTCCGGCATGGCCATCGACGACCAGGCCGGTGTGCTCACCCTCAAACCCTACCAGAGCGTCTGGCTCTCCAATTAAATTGGGGTCAGACCCCCGGACATTTGATGGGGTGAAATGTCTTGGGGTCTGACCCCAAAAATGCGGAGTGGTTGGTTTGTAATCTGAAGTGGGGTAGTTATAATCGGTTGGGCTCAGGATGAGTGAGTTACAAACCACTATTCTTCAGGGACCGAAGTCATGCCCCAGGCAAGCGGATTGCAGTTCACCGCCCGTGTAGGCGAATTCCCCTCAGATCACTTTTCGGTAGTTGGCTTTAAGCTGGCCGAAGAGCTGTCTTCCTTGTTTCATGGCCGGTTAGAACTGGCGAGCACCGACCCCGATGTGGCCGCTGCTGACGTTCTGGAACAACCGGTGGACCTGGTAGTCTGGCAAGACGGCCAACCCCTGCGGCGTTTCACCGGCGTAGTGAACGAATTCGTCCGGGGCAACACCGGCCACCGCCGCACCGCCTACGAAGTGGTCATCCAGCCCCCGGCCTGGCGCCAGGGCCTGATGCACAACAGCCGCATCTTCCAGACCCAGACCACCGACGCCATCGTTCGCACCCTGCTGGAAGAGCGGGGCATCATTGATACGGTCTTTGACTTCAAGCGCCCCCCGGCAGAACGGGAATACTGCGTCCAACACCGGGAAAGCGACCTGCAGTTCATCAACCGCCTGGCCGCCGAAGAAGGCTGGCATTACCGTTACCAGCACGGCAGCGTGGACGGCGAAGAGCAACCGGCCCTGATCATCGCCGACCACCACGGCGACGCCCCCAAACTGGACCCGG
>NZ_JBQTCK010000015.1:0-14058 GCF_052380025.1 Marinobacter sp. NSM | reverse complement strand
ACCCTTGGAATCATGACACTGAATTCCTGCTCAAGCGGTACAGAAAACGCCTTGGTTTTCAGCAGCATTGACGCTATCCACTTTAACCAAGGTTATTTCTGGAGGAATCTTCTCCCAAACGATCAATCAGGCTCGCGAATGCGAGCCTGATACTTCTGAAGCAACTCCGCAAATTTCCTCACCTGTTACGTCCTTCCCTTGATCAGGAAGCACGCCTCGCTTCATTTATAACCCATTCACACAACATCGACTCGAGTTGCAACAATTACGAGCAATACTGAGCAACATCAAGGAAGCTGTCACTGAATCGCTTTTCCAACCATGTGTTTTTTTTACAAGGATTGGCAAATCTGTGTCACAGATACATCACAGGGGGCTTCTGCCACCCCAAACGCAAAAAAGGCAGACCAGTGAGTTACTGATCTGCCTTTCTTTTATATGGTAGCGGGGGCTGGATTCGAACCAACGACCTTCGGGTTATGAGCCCGACGAGCTACCAGACTGCTCCACCCCGCATCAAACTGGTTGTTTACCGGGTCACCCCGATCAACGTGGCGCGAATGATACGGCGTGAAGTTGCCCCTGTCAAAGGGAATTACGATTTTCCCGTAACTTAGCGCTCCAGAATCGCCGTCACGCCCTGACCGCCCGCCGCACAGATGGAAATCAGGCCTCGACCACTACCCTTTTCTTCCAGCAATTTGGCCAGGGTTGCGACGATACGACCACCGGTGGCGGCAAACGGGTGCCCGGTTGCCAGACTGGAGCCTTTCACGTTCATCTTTGCCCGGTCAATACTGCCCAGCGGCTTGTCCAGACCCAGGCGCTCCTTGCAAAAGACCGGATCTTCCCACGCCTTGAGGGTAGACAATACCTGGGCGGCGAAGGCTTCGTGAATTTCGTAGAAGTCGAAATCCTGCAGGGTCAGACCTGCCTTCTCCAGCATACGCGGCACGGCATAGGCCGGCGCCATCAGCAGGCCCTCTTTCTTGTCCACGAAGTCCACCGCTGCCACTTCAGAGAACGTCAGCCAGGCCTTCACTTCCATATTATTGGCCTTGGCCCACTCCTCACTGGCCAGCAGCACACAAGAAGCGCCATCCGTCAGTGCGGTGCTGTTGGCAGCGGTCATGGTGCCGTTCTCACGATCAAAACAGGGTTTCAATGTAGCCAGCTTTTCAAGGGTGGTATCCGGGCGCAGGATGTTATCTTTATCCAGACCCGCCATCGGTGTCAGAAGATCCTCAAAGAAGCCCTCGTCATAGGCCTTGGCCAGCTTCTGGTGGCTTTCCCAGGCCAGGCGATCCTGATCCTCACGGGCAATATTCCACTCCTTCGCCGTGACCTGACAGTGATCCCCCATGGACAGTCCGGTACGCGGCTCGCCATTCTCCGGAATCTCCGGCATAAGATGGCCCGGGCGGAAACGGCCGAGAATCTTGAGGCGTTCCTTGGCGGTTTTGGCACGGTTCAGGTCCAGAAGAATTTCCCGCAAGCCCTCACCCACACCGATGGGCGCATCCGACGTGGTATCGGTACCGCCGGCGATACCGCATTCAATTTGCCCAAGAGCAATTTTGTTCGCCACCAGAATGGCTGCCTCAAGCCCGGTACCACAGGCCTGCTGGATATCGTAGGCCGGCGTTTCCGGCGCCAGGCCCGAGCTCAACACCGACTCACGGGTAAGATTGAAGTCCCGGGAGTGTTTGATCACCGCGCCAGCGACCACCTCGCCCAGCCTCATGCCCTGGAGGTTGTAGCGATCCACCAGACCCCGAAGCGTGGATGTCAGCAGCTCCTGATTACTGATTTTGCTGTAGGCGGTGTTGGAGCGGGCAAATGGCGTCCGATTACCGCCAATAACGGCAACGCGACGAATGCCGGGCGCCTTTTTGGTAGCCCGAGAACCGGATTTCGTGCCAGTACGAGTGGTTTTTGGTGCCTGTGCCATAGCAAACTGTCCCTTCAGTGGTGATCATAAGTGGTTTGATTCAGGTTAGCCCAGAGTCTAGCGCCTGGCGCCCGTTGCTCATTGGCAACTCTGACAACGCCATGACTGAGTTGAGTCAATCCAATAACTGGCAGAAGCTTTACCCTTTGGGCTATTTCATACTCAACCAAACTCACAAGGAAGAACATCATGTCTGACCTCTACCTGAAACTGGTTAACACTCCGGTTGGCAAAACCGCCGCACAGTCGCTGGGCTTGCCCTCCCCGGCGCCCCTCAACCGCCTGAAGCGGGTCGACCAGCCATTTATTGAAGGCGACGTATTGATTGGCGCAGGCGCAGGTGCCCGCGCTATCGCCACGCTCGGCTCAATCATTGGCGCCAGCCCGGCGGGCCTGCACCATGCCACGGGCATCGAAACCCTGGCGGACTCCGCTCAGGCGGGCAACAAAGCCAAGGCGCTGGATGTGTCCGGCGAAGTGAACGGAAAGTTCTCAGCCCTGGTATTCGATGCGACCGGTCTCAAAACCCCTCAGGAACTGCGCGCCCTGTACGACTTTTTCCATCCGACCATCCGCAAACTGGCGTCCAATGGCCGGGTGCTGGTGATAGGCCAGGACCCTCACACCTGCCGGAAGGCACCCCAGGCCGCCGCCCAGCAAGCCCTTGAAGGCTTTGTCCGCGCCGTTGGCAAGGAAATCGGCAAGAAGGGCTGCACGGCCAACCTGGCATGGATGGCTCCGAACGCCGAGAACCAGCTGGATTCCACGGTTCGCTTCTTCCTGTCTGCACGCTCGGCTTATGTTTCCGGCCAGGCTGTGCGTATTGGCAAAGCAGAGGAAGCCAAAGCAACCAACCCGGTGGCTCCGCTGGCCGGCAAGATAGCCCTGGTCACTGGCGCCTCCCGGGGCATTGGCGCAGCCATTGCAGAAACCCTGGCCCGTGACGGCGCAACCGTTATCGGCCTGGATATCCCCCCGGCATTGGAGGACCTGCAGAAAGTAACCGACGCCATCAAAGGCAAGGCGCTGGCCTGCGACATTACGGAAGAAAAGGCACCCAGGCTGATAGCAGATTTCATCGAAAAAGAAACCGGCGGGGTTGATTTTGTGGTTCACAACGCCGGCATTACCCGCGACAAAACCCTCGGAAACATGCCAGAGCACTTCTGGGATATGACGATCGCTGTCAACCTGACTGCTGAAGAGTTGATCGATGAAGAACTGGCCGAGCGCAAGCTGATGCGCGACAACGGCCGTATTGTGTGCATTTCCTCCATCAGCGGTATTGCCGGCAACTTCGGCCAGACCAACTATTCCTGCGCCAAGAGCGGTGTGATCGGTTATGTAGAGTCTATGGCGAAGCACCTGAAAAACGGCATAACCATCAACGCCATTGCCCCCGGCTTCATCGAAACCCAAATGACCGCCGCCATGCCATTCACCATCCGCGAGGCGGGCCGGCGCATGAACAGTCTGGCTCAGGGCGGACAACCGGTAGACGTGGCTGAAGCCATTGCCTGGTACTGCAACCCGGCTTCTGCCGGCGTTAACGGCAACGTTGTGCGGGTGTGCGGGCAGTCGCTGATCGGCAAATGATGCCGGGCCTTGGAAAAGCCTTAGCGACGAGAAACCGGGGGCATCGAGCTCCCGGTTTTTTTGTAACAGGAAAACGATCAGACTTTCCTTCAGGCGAAAAAAAAGCAGATCCGCTTGGATCTGCTTTTTTTCACATCTGGTGGGTGGTGCAGGGATCGAACCTGCGACCCTCGCCTTGTAAGGGCGATGCTCTCCCAGCTGAGCTAACCACCCAGGAAAAAGTTGGCGGAGCGGACGGGACTCGAACCCGCGACCCCCGGCGTGACAGGCCGGTATTCTAACCAACTGAACTACCGCTCCGCATCGATTCAACCTTAGCTGAACCTGAAATCCGCTTCAAAATGGTGGGTGGTGCAGGGATCGAACCTGCGACCCTCGCCTTGTAAGGGCGATGCTCTCCCAGCTGAGCTAACCACCCACTTCGTGGCCTTACTGTTCTTCAGGCTCAAAGCGGTCACTTGCTGCGCTTGGCGCTTGCTGATTCAGCGTTGCTGCATCAACCAAGTGAGACGCGCATTTTAAGCATTTCGCTCACCGTGTCAAATGTTTTCCGGAAAATTCATGAATTTTTTCTGACCCGGCCCGATCTGAGCATTTATTAATCAAAATCAGGAGCTTGTGTCTTGCTTGCCCCCACCCGGGAAGGCCCTGACCTCGGCGGTTTTCTGGCCCGCCTGCTCGCCCTTCTGACGCAACGCCAACTCACTGACCTTGGCACGCCGTTCACCCGGTATCGCCTGGCTGGCCAGGGAACGGTTGAGATCATCCAGCTTGACCCTGACATCCCGCCAGGACTCTTCCAGATAAGGCACCAGCCGGCCCGCCACTTTCTCGAATCGAACTACCAGCTTATCTTTGAGCGACATTGTTTTTATCTCACTGCAGTCAACCAACTCCAGTGTAGACAACCCTGGCTCAGAAAATCCACCAGCCGCCGCCGGATTCCTCTTCACGCCGCTGCTTACGTTCCAATTCCAGCTTTGCGTAATCCCGTTCCAGCGCCTCCAGCTTCTGATCCGCCTCAAGGGGCTCTGTGGGGCCACCACCGAACGGCCAGTACCAGGAGGCAGACTCATACTTACCCTGTTGTTTCAGCTGTTCAACCTCAAGCTCCCGTTCTTCCTCCAACGCCGCCTTTCGCTTTTTGTAATCCATGTCTTCATTAACCTCAACAATGGAAGCACCAGCATGATTCGGCGCCAGCAAATCGCTGTTGAGGAACAGAGTCGAAACAATCTGACCAGACTGCATGGCGTAGTCACGGGTCACCAGCTGCAGATCGCCACTGGCCAGAGGATGATCCGGGTCCAGATCCGGATGGCGCCGCTCCGGCTCAGTCAGCTCGTTGTAACGCAGGTAATAGATCTTGCCGGGCTCAACCCGCAGCGTGGCATCGGCAATCAGGCTCAAGCTGAACGAATTCAGCCCCTCCAGCCCCAGCAGGGGCCGCCGCATGGCAATGTGCCGCTCACCAGGCTTAACTTCAAGCCAGGTGTAGCTGTTGTTGCGAATATTGAAGTAGTGCTTGTCATCGATGTAGACGCTGGGGGCTTCGATCTCATCGGCTGCCCACTGGGAGTGGGTGCGATAAAAATACAGAACAGCATTGTTCTGGTCCCAGGCGTCGGTCTCGAGATGCACAAAATCGTAGCCGGAAACCGGATGCAGGAAAGAGCCCACGCTCTTGCCAATAGACTGATAAATGGTACAACCGGAGAGCGCCACCACACACAACAGGGCGATAGCGTTCCGCAGATAAGGCACTCGTCTTTTCATTGTTATGCACTCTTCATCCCTATCGAGTTGGCCGATGATAACAACTGCCACTCGATAGAAATGAGAGCTACCGCAAGGGATGAATACAAACCGTTACATTCAGCCCCGGCGACTCCACAAGCAGGCCCAAGCCGGAATACGGGTGTCTAGTTTCCGGAAACCTGCGAACGCAGCTGGTTTACCTCTTCCGACAACCTGACCAATCGGGAAGTAAGCTGGGACCGGGACGCATCCACCGCATCAACGGTTTTCTTGAGCTCAGACAGCTGATTCCTCAAAGCCCGGACCTCGCCGTCGCCCGCCATGGATTCCACCTTCTGCTCCAGCGCGGCAATCTGGCCTCCCATGCCACTGATCCCCAGCTTCTGTTCCTGCTCAAAGCGTCCTATCCGGTTCTCAACCACCTGATCCACATCACCGATCTGCTGACTCAGCCGCGTCAACTGCTGCGTTGCTTCCTGATTGGCTCGCTCCAGCGAGACAAGGGAATCGTCGAGCCGCTGCCGCACCTGCGCCACATCCGCCGACAAACCGGTGCGTGCCTGCTCCAACGATGCGGTCAAATCAGACGCAGCCTTGTTGACCTGGGCCAGTTGATCATCAACATCGGCCAACCTCTGTTGGTGCTCATCAAGACGTTTCTTGTTGCGCTCGTTAGCAATCACCCAGAGCTTACGGATTTCACTGTCTGCTGAATCCAGGCGCTTGTCATTAGCCGCAATCTTTTCCTCCAGTGAAGCTCCCCGCTCCTGCAGCGACTCCCCGGTTTCCGATAACTCTCCCTCAAAACGCGCCAGCGCCAGCTTACTCTGCCGTGCCCAGTAATCGGCCTCTTCCAGTTGCCCCTCGAGGGCTTCAATACGCTCATTCTGAACATACCAGCCGGCACCCGCTCCTGCGGCCACCACCACCAACACAAGCCACATCAACAACCCACCTCCCGGGCTGCCACCGCCAGACGTCTTCTCCGGTTTTGGGGGCTTTGGGGGCTTCTGCCGGTTACTGGCCGATTTACTCTTTTGCCCATCAGGTTTTCTGGGCTCGGCGCCACCAATAGGGGGCTCAGCTCTCAGCTCGTCATCGTCCGGGCGAATGGGTTCCATTACTACTCCTGAATCGGGATGGTCAAAATGTCAGCCACGATAATACCCGCACTTAACAATCCGTTAAAATGAAGCCTTTTAAAGATTACCGGAACCACGCCCGCGCTGTGTTGCATGGTAGGTAGGCAAAACATACAATGGCCGGCTTTCCAATTATCACAGGACAGTTGCATATGCAGCCGCTTGTAGGACTCATCATGGGCTCGAAATCCGACTGGCCCACCATGGAACACGCCGCCGACATGCTCGAAAAACTCGGCGTACCCTACGAAACCCGGGTGGTCTCCGCCCACCGCACACCCGACCTGCTCTTTGACTACGCCAAAACCGCAGCCGACCGCGGCCTGAAGGTGATCATCGCAGGCGCCGGCGGTGCCGCTCACCTGCCCGGCATGGTTGCCTCCCAGACCTCTCTGCCAGTCCTGGGTGTTCCGGTGCAATCAAAGGCCCTGAACGGCCTGGATTCGCTGCTGTCTATCGTACAGATGCCCGGCGGCATCGCCGTTGGCACCCTGGCTATCGGGAAGGCGGGCGCCACCAACGCTGGTCTGCTGGCAGCACAGATTATTGGCACGTTCGATGACAACGTGCGAAAGGCCGTTGACGAATTCAGGACAACCCAAACACAAACGATTCTGGACAATCCTGATCCCAGAGATCAGTGAAGCCAACTCCCAAGGCTGGATGAGCAGTTCGGGGAAGGCTTTCCAAAACTGTGCGGAGCCATGGATGGCGGAGCCCAAGCGCCCCATGGATGGGCTTGAGCGTGTTTTGGAAAGCCTTCCCCGAACTGCTCACACCACCAATGTCAGAGCCGAAACAGTGGCAGGAGAAATTACATGAGAATTGGTGTACTTGGCGCCGGCCAGCTAGGCCGCATGCTAGCCCTCGCAGGCTACCCCCTGGCCAAAGACTTCGTGTTCTATGACATGTCCGGCAGCCCCAGCGCCGGTCTTGGCGAAGTGATCATCGACCGTGACGGCCAATACCTGGACGACTTCATCTCCCGGGTGGACCGCGTTACCTACGAATTCGAACACCTGCCCGTCGCCGTGGCAGAAGAACTCGCCAAACACAAACCCGTGCACCCAAGCCCCAGGGCCCTGGAAGTTTGCCAGAACCGCGAAGCCGAAAAGACCCTGTTCGGCCGCCTGGGCATCCCCACACCCCAATGGCAAATTGCAGACAGCGCCGAGTCACTCAAAACCGCTGCCGAAGAACTCGGCTGCCCGGTGGTTGCCAAGTCCATCACCGAAGGCTACGACGGCAAAGGTCAGGCCGTCCTGAAAACACCGGAAGAAGCACAAGCCGCCTGGAGCAGCATCGGGCACCCACGGGTGATCGTCGAAAAGTTCGTCAACTTTAAACGTGAAGTATCAATTATTGCCGTGCGCGCCGAGGACGGCGACCTGGCCTTCTACCCCATCGCCGAGAACACCCACCACGAAGGCATCCTTCGTTATTCCATTGCTCCCGCGCCTGCCCTTCAGGCACACATTCAGCAAGACGCAGAGAAATACATCAAATCTCTGCTGAACGAATTGAACTACGTGGGCGTACTAACCCTCGAGCTTTTTGAAACCAATGACGGGCTGGTCGCCAACGAAATGGCGCCGCGAGTGCACAACTCCGGGCACTGGACCATCGAAGGCGCCATGACCAGTCAGTTTGAAAACCATATTCGCGCTGTCAGCGGCCATGCCCTGGGCAACGTGGAAGCCCGGGGGCTTAGCTGCATGATAAACATCATCGGCGAGCATGGAGACATTGAACGCATACTGGAACTGCCCTACGCTCATGTTCACCTCTACAATAAAGGTGAGCGCCCGGGGCGCAAGCTGGGGCATGTAAATATTCTGGCCGACAGCTATGAAGAGCTGGTTTGGCGGGTCCGGAACTGCGCACAGTTCCTGCCCGGCAGCCCCGAGTTTACAAGTACTCTTACACCAAGGGGTTGATTTAGCTCAAATCGCCCCTATATTGCTGTGACGTACACATTCAACATAAACAGAGAGACAGGGAGAACGACCTCATGGCATTTGAACTTCCCGCACTGCCTTACGAAAAAAACGCTCTGGAACCGCACATGTCCCAGGAAACCCTGGAATACCATTACGGCAAGCATCACCAGACCTATGTCACCAAGCTGAATGGCCTGATCGACGGCACCGATAATGCCAGCAAATCCCTGGAAGACATTATCAAGAGCGCGAGCGGCCCACTGTTTAACAACGCTGCGCAGGTATGGAACCACACCTTCTTCTGGAACTGCCTGAGCCCGAACGGCGGTGGCGAGCCCACTGGCGCTGCCAAAGAGGCGATCGAGAAGGCATTTGGTTCTTTCGAAGAGTTCAAGAAAGAATTCAACGACAAAGCCGCCAACAACTTCGGCTCAGGCTGGACCTGGCTGGTGAAGAAGGCCGACGGCAGCGTAGCCATCGTCAATACCAGCAATGCGGAAACTCCGCTGACCGGCGCTGACAAGCCGGTACTGACCGTTGACGTCTGGGAACACGCCTACTACATCGACTACCGGAACAGCCGCCCGAACTACCTCGAAGGCTTCTGGAACCTGGTCAACTGGAATTTCGTTAACGAAAATCTGGCCTGATCACAGAGTAGTGCCGTCGGAAGCTGCCCAGCCGCTTCCGCCTGAACGCCCGCCAGGTCAGCCTGGCGGGCGTTTCTGTATCTAGATGCGACAAAACCGCAACAAATCGATACACGCCCACCCATGATTATTTGAAAAAATCGGCCATACTCCATGCAGTTGCAAAAAATCTGAACCATACTGTCGTACATGGCAGGCCTGACCCTGGCGCCTGCACTCAAGAACAATCCGGACAGATGAGCCACAAGACTCGGAATGCAAACCGCCTTCAAAGTTGAAAATCACCTGGGATACCGAATCCTGCGCTGGGTGCTGATTGTCGCCCTGTTGACAGGCATCCTGGTCAGCACCGTTCAGGTTGTTCTCGACGCCAGGCGGGTATCCATGGAACTGGAACGCCAGGCCAACCAGACCATGGCAATGGTTCGTGACGCCGCCACCCAGTCCGTTTTCAGTATTGATGACACCCTGGCCCAGCAAGTGGTTGATGGCCTTTTCGCGCTGGAGCCCATTCACCTGGCTCGCATTTCTCACCCGGATGGCGACCAATTGGGCGGCCGGCTCAGGCCACTGCAAGACCGGGCATTCCGCCCCATTACCGACCCCATTTTCGGCAGCATTCGTGAATACCGCGAAAGCCTGCACCGAGGCACCAGCCCAGACACGATCTACGGCTACCTTGAAGTGCACTACGACACTGCCCCTATCGCTGAGAACTGGCTGAACCGCGCATTGATCACCTTTGGTTCGGGCATTGCACTGGCACTGATTCTGGGCCTTGTACTGTTCGTGGTGTTCCATCTGGTGCTTACCCGCCCCCTTTTACGCATTGTGCAATCCGTTCGCAAAGTCGACCCGGCACGGCCCGACGACCGGCTGATTGCGGTTCCGGACGGACATCGGGCAGACGAGCTTGGGCTATGGGTGAACGCCACCAATAATCTTCTGGTCTCTATCGCTGAGAGCCAGAAACGGCATCAGGAAGCCGAAGATCGGGTCAACCGCCTGGCACGCTATGACACTCTGACCGGGCTACCCAGCCGTGACGCATTCATGGAAGACCTGCAACACGACATCGTGTCTGCCAGGGGATCCCATGGCACACTGGCATTGATGGTTTGCGGCATTGATGACTTCAAATCCGTGAACGAGCAGTGCGGCTTCCGAACTGGCGACACCATATTGCAGACGGTCGCCAGTCGCCTGACCGCCAACCTGCCTTCGGAACGGTTCAGTGTTGCCCGGCTGGGCAGCGACCAGTTTGTCGTTGTCGAGAAGCGGCTTCGCGATGGATTTCAGGCAGCCGATACCGCCGAAAAGATTCTGGGCAGCTTCGCCACCCCGATCAACGCCGGCAACCATCGCATATCCATGACGGCTACCCTGGGTATTGCCCTGTTCCCCTCCGATGCTGACCAGGCCGACCGGCTTCTGCAAAGCGCCGAACAGACCATGGCACTGGCCAAACAGAACGGACACAATCACTTCCAGTTCTACGTTGCCAGCATTGATCAGGAGATCCGGGAGCGCAAACAGCTTGAGAAAGACCTGAGTAATGCGCTGGCAAACCACGAGTTCCATCTGGTTTACCAGCCTCAGATCAACCTCGAGACCAAACGCGTCATCGGTGCCGAAGCACTGCTGCGCTGGGAACATCCCGAGCGAGGCATGATTCCTCCTGATCACTTCATCCCCGTTGCCGAGTCCAATGGCGCCATCGTCGAGATTGGCCAATGGGTACTGGACCAGGCCTGCTGGCAAGCCGCTCGATGGGCCAGTGAAGGTTCACCCCTCAGAATTGCCGTGAACCTGTCTGCTGTTCAACTTCGCCAGGAATCCATTGTCGATGACATCCTGAACACCCTGAAACGCCACAACATTCCCGCCGGCCGGCTAGAGCTTGAGGTAACCGAAACCAGCTTCATGACCAATCTCAGCGATGCCGTGGCCAAGCTGCATCGCCTGCATCGGGCAGGCATCAGCATCGCGGTGGACGATTTTGGCACCGGATACTCGTCTCTCACCTACCTGAAGCAGATGCCGGTTCAGCACCTGAAAATCGACAAGCAGTTCATTCGGGACTTGCTGGTCAATGAGGAAGACACACGAATTGCCAACACCATCATTGACCTTGGCAAAAGTCTGAACCTCACCGTCGTGGCCGAAGGGGTTGAAACCGCCGAACAAGAGTACTATCTGAGCCAGCGTGGTTGTAAACTGGCCCAGGGGTACTTTTTCAGCAAACCACTGCCACCCAAGGAATTTGAGACGTTTGTACAGACTTTCCATGCCCGTATCGTGGAAAATAACGCCTGAACCTTTCACCCTGAGGAGTAGTCATGGGAACGACCGTCATCGGCCTTGTTGTTATTGCCGTTGTCATACTGTACCTGGTGTTTATCTACAACAACCTGGTATCGCTGCGTAATCAGTTCAAGAATGGCTTTGCGCAGATTGATGTGCAGCTACAGCGCCGCCATGACCTGATTCCCAACCTGGTGGAAGCCGCCAAGGCCTACCTTGTTCACGAAAAATCGACGCTGACCCAGGTGATGGAAGCCCGCAACAACGCCGTCAGCGCCCAGAAAGACGCGGCGAAAGACCCGGGGGACGGCACCAAGATCCAGCGTTTGGGCAGTGCCGAGAACCTGCTGACCAAAGCCCTGGCAAACTTCTACGCCGTTTCTGAAAACTACCCGGAACTGAAAGCCAACGAAACCATCCAGCAACTGATGGAAGAGCTCTCCAGCACCGAAAACCGGGTGGCCTTTGCCCGCCAGGCCTACAATGACGGCGTGATGACCTACAACATTTTCCGCGAGAAGTTCCCGAATAATATTGTTGCCGGCATGTTTGCCTTCAAGGAAACCGCCCAGCTGCAACTGGAAACCCCGGAAGCGCGCCAGGTACCAAAAGTCAGCTTCTGAGGCCTGAATCATGGCAAACCCCGGTTTCTTCCAGCGCCAGGCCCATGCCCGGCGCAATACCGGCCTGTTAATCGTCCTGTTTCTGACAGCCGTCACATTGATTACCCTGGCTGTTTGCCTGGTCGGGTATCTGGTCACCCACAGCCAAACATCGGTTCTACCCTTCCATTACTGGCTGACCTCCAGCCACGGACTCACCACCGCACTTGCGGTGGTGTTGCTTATAGGGGTCGGCTCGCTGGTTCGCTGGGCAGACCTGGCCGGTGGCGGTAGCCGGGTGGCAAAAATGGTGGGCGCCCGCCCGATTGAGCCCGACACCAACGATCCCGAAGAACGCAAGCTTCGCAACATCGTGGAGGAAATGGCCATCGCCAGTGGCGTGCCCGTGCCAGACCTGTATGTGATGGACAACGAAACCAGCATCAACGCCTTTGTGGCCGGCTACACGCCTGGTGAGGCCGTTATGGTGGTTACCCACGGCGCACTTACCCACCTCACCAGAGACGAGCTTCAGGGCGTGGTGGGGCACGAGTTCAGCCATATATTGAATGGCGATATGCGCATTAACGTCCGACTGATTGCGCTACTGGCCGGCATTCTGATGCTTGGTCAGATTGGCCAGTTCCTGCTTCGGGCAGGTTTCTACAGCGGCGGCCGAAGCCGAAATCGGGATGGCCGTGCGCAGGCTGCAATGGGCCTGATCGGTTTGGCCCTGATGATCATCGGCTATGTGGGTGTGTTCTTCGGCCGGCTGATTCAGGCAGCGGTATCCCGGCAAAGGGAAATGCTGGCGGACGCCTCCTCCGTACAATTTACCCGTAACCCCGAGGGCATAGGCAGCGCCCTGTTCAAAATTGGCATGAAGGGCGGCTACCTGGACACCACCAGCCATGCCAGCGATATGAACCACATGTGTTTTGGTGAGTCGGCACGGATGAAGTTCAGCACCCTGCTCGCGTCCCACCCGCCCATCAACGAACGCATCAATGCCATCCAGCCCGGCATGCTGGCTCGCCTGCGCAGCCGCCTGAGAGACACTGAACCAAGCCAAAAACTGCGCCAGGACACCACCAGGCCAGCCGGCAAAACAGGCCTGAACGATCTGGTCAACCAGGTTGTCGCGCCTGCCAGGGGCCGTGGTAGCTCATCACCGGTGCGCTCTTCCCTGGCACCCGACACTCCACAGCTGGCTGAAAAGTTGTCCACACGGGTAGGCACCGTCAGCGCCCAGAGCGAAGCCTTTGCCGTCCAGCTTCTGGAACAATTGCCATCCACCTTCCGTAACCTGCTCTACACCCGCGCCGGCGCAATTCAGCTGTGCTATGCCCTGCTGATCTTTGATCTTTCGCCGAGCATCCAGAAACAACGACTGGCGCTGTTAACCGAACACCCGCTACTGGGCGCGCAGCCAGACCTGCTGGACAAGATGCTGCCAGCCCTGGCAAGACTGGGTGAAACTGCACGCTTCCCGGTAGTGGAACTGGCCATGCCGGCATTGCGGAAACTGGACCCGGACGAACGCGACGCCCTGCTTGAAAACGTTCAGAAGCTGGTTGCAGCCGACAACCGGGTCAGCCTGTTCGAGCTGGCCCTGACCACCTTCCTGAACCGGCATCTCGGGCTTGGCGCAGAACAGGTTGTACCGGTCAAATACCGGAACTATCGCCAGGTGATGCCGGCCCTGCGGCGCCTGCTCAGCCTGTTTGCCCGGGCCGGCACCGACACCCCTGAGGATGCGGACAAGCTGTATCTCGAAGCCATGGCCGGCTTTGGTACCGGTCAGGAAGAAAGCAGAGCCGGGAAGGTGTCCATGCGGGAACTGAGAGAAGCGTTGGAAATACTGAATCGGCTGTCGCCGCTGCTGAAGCCCGCCGTCATCGACGCCTGCGGCTACTGCGTGACCCAAGATGGCAAAGTGGATGTACGGGAGTATGAGTTAATGCGGCTGGTAGCAGATCAGCTGGATTGCCCGATGCCACCGCTTTAGGGTCCCGGGGGGGGGGACCCCCCACGGGGCGACCCCCCCCCCCCACCCCCAACCCACCCCCGACAACCCAAAAAACCCCCGGGGGGGAGGGAGGGGGGGGGGGCCGC
>NZ_JBQTCK010000014.1:0-33962 GCF_052380025.1 Marinobacter sp. NSM | reverse complement strand
TCTCCGGTGTTTTTACTTAATGGGCGGGGATTACAACCACCGGTTTCCCCCCCTCCCCCCCGTTTTCCGCCCCCGGGGCCCCCCCCCCACCGGGAAACCCACCCCGGGACCCTACTGCCTACGCCCCTGGAACAGCATATCCACCGAGGGCTGGTCTTCCGGGGCGGGCAGGCCGAGCTTTTCGCGGACTTCAAGGTTTACGTCCCACAGCTGGTTAAACTTCTCGGTCGTGGCAGCCACGCTCTCGTCTTTGCCGAGCATAATGGTCGGCCTCAGGAAGACCAGCAGGTTACGCTTGATGCGGGTTTCAGACTCCGATGAGAACAGGCGGCCAAGCAACGGGATATCCCCTAGCAGCGGCACCTTACTCTTGTTGACCTGGAAGTCATCCTTGATCAGCCCGCCCAGAACCACTGTTTCGCCGTCATCGGCAAGCACGGTAGTTTTGATTTCACGCTTGTTGGTGATCAGGTCTGAGGCGCCGGAAACTGTCGTGGTGGAGATATCCTCGGTGGTTTGCTCGACCACCAGTCGAACCAGGCCGTCGGCACTGATGGTCGGTGTTACTTTCAGGGAAAGGCCCACATCACGGCGTTCAATGGTGGTAAACGGGTTGGTGGTTCCATCACCGGTAACCGTCGACTGCCCCGTCCGGAACGGCACGTTCTGGCCCACAATAATCTCGGATTCCTGATTATCCAGGGTAATGATGCTCGGTGTCGAAAGCAGGTTGGCAGCGGATGAGGAAGACAGCGCCTGAATCAGAATACCCCAGGTGAGACCGTCCCGATCCCGCTGGCCAGCGCCGACCGTAATGCCGCCGCCCAACTGCGGCAGGGTATCTCCTACCAGCGCACCAATCACCGAGTTCAGTCCCAGCATGCCCTCACCACTGGTAAGGTTAGTGCCCATCACCGGGAAGGCGTTGGCAGACTCATCACCAGCTGCCAGTTGGACACCCAACTGATCCCCCAGCTCGTCACTGATCTCGACAATCGCCGCTTCAATCATCACCTGAGCCCGGCGCACATCCAGAGCGGCCACAATCTGCTCGGCTTCCTGCATCAACGACGGCTCGCCTCGGACAACCAGCGCATTCAAACCTTCATCGGCGAACACCGAGAAGCTTGCCGAACGGCTACCCGATGAGCCACTGCCCCCGGAGCCACTGCCGGTACTCGATTCCCGCACCACTTCGCCCATCACGCCCTTTAGAATTTCGGTCAGGGCTTTGGAGTCAGCGTGCTTGAGTCGGATGACTTTTGTCGTGCCGCCAGTTGCCGAGGGCTGATCAAGCTGACGAATCAAGCCCCGCATTTTGTCACGAAAAGTCTCGTCGCCCCTGAGAATCAGCCGATTGCTCCGCTCATCCGCCGTCACGCTGTACTTTCTCGCGGAACTGTCACCGCTGCCACGACGCAATTCATCGGGCGCGAGCTCCTGCAGGAGTTTGACCATATCACCCACCCAGGCTTCCCTGAGCTGGATAACTTCAACCTCGTATTTGGAAGGGCTGTCGAGTTCGCGAACAATCTGCTCAATTCGCTGAATGTTCGATGAATGATCACTGACAATCAGGGCATTTGCCGCAGCCACACCGGCCAGATGTCCATACTTGGCCACCAGCGGCCGCAGGATCGGCACCAACTCCAGGGCATTGGCATTATCAATCTGGATAACCCGGGTAATCAGCTGTTCAGATGGGGTAACCTCGAATCGATCCAGAATCTCGGCAGACTGCTTTGCATCCACCTGCTGGATAATCTTGATGACTTCTTCCCCGGGAATGGCGGTGAAACCGTGCACATTCAATACCGCCAGAAAGAGATCATAGATTTCGTGCTTGTTCATGGGCGCACTGGACAGCACGGTCACCTTACCCTTTACCCTGGGGTCCACCACAAAACTGTACCCGGTAATATCCGCCACCTGAGTGACAAAGGCCCGGATGTCCGCATCCTTGAGGTTCAACCGCCAGGTTTCATCCTGTGCCTGAGCCACCGATAGGATCGGCAACAGCAGAAGAAACACGAGGGTCCGGAGTACGTTGGTCTTGTGGTTATACATCTGGCGATATCGTCCTGTTGTAATGTTCCCGATCAGCGCCACTGCTCGGGTATGGCATAGCTAACGGTCAGTATGGAGCCGTCTCGTTCTATCTCGATATCCAGCTGGGCCTGGCTGCGCCAGTCTTCCAGCAGGGATTTATCCTGTTCTACATCACCCAGGCGCTGACCGTTAATGGCAGTAATGACATCGCCCTGGCGCAGATTGACCGCATTGAGCATCGGGTTGGAGCCATCGTACACATACCCAGAAGCGCCGCTGTCATCCGCTGGCCGTAAGCCATAAGTCGCCAATGCCGCAGCCCCTTCTGCATCCAGCTGCTGCCTGGCCCCGGCCAGGAAATCATCGGGCGATTCTGCCGCCTGAACCGGTGCGTCCGCAATCATTACCGAAGAGTCCAGCTGTTCTTCAAATGCGAGTGACTCATAGCGGCCGCCACGCCGAATCAGAATGCGGTCTGATTCCACCTCGGCCAGCTCTGCATTACCGGGCAGGGTTTCACCTACCCGGTAATACTCGGTTTCACCATTGCTTCCGGCAACTATAGCACCGGAGTCTTCCGGCCGCTGCCCTATCAGCACCCCCTCGAGGCGCAACCGTAACCCGGTTTCCGGTGCGCTGCGGCGAACAACCTCTGCCACACCGGCCTGCTGCTCTGGCCGACCGAAGAATTCGTAACCGGCGATGGAAGCCTGGGGCACCCGGTTCTGGGCGCCAGGTTGGCCACCCAACTGTGCCGGGACATCCGGAACCGGCCGATCAGACCATGCATAAAGCCAGGTCAGTTTGGCCGCCGAAATACTCAGATAAACCACCAGGGCGACCAGAATAATGTTTGCAAGGGCTCTGGATAGACGCTCCTGGTGATGTGCTGCCAATCCTGCCACGTCAGAACCCTCCCGGCAGTATTGGCTGACGAACCCGGAACACTACATCACCCGGGCGCGCACTGTCGGGCCATGGCTGCTGCGCCAGGTCAACCATGCGTTTATACACCCTGAGCTCCATCATGCCGTCCCAAAGAATACTGGCATCCGCGGCGGGGCCATCGCCGCCCTGCTCCGATACCGTCAACGCAACGCCACCCTCAGTGGTATCTATATTGGCCTGCATAGGCGGGAACTCCGCCTGCCCGGTCTGATTCCCCATAGGCCAGGTAACCAGCCCGCCATTCCAGCGCCCGACACCGTCGGCTTGCTGCAATCGGTTATCCGCGAAGATCAGACGCAGTCGATCGATACTGACGTCCCCTTCAATCATGGCTCCGCCGCTCTGACGAATCAGATCTTCGAATTCCTCGACCGCTATCCGGCCGCGGGCCGTCACATCCAGGTTACCCGGCCAACCGATACTAGCAGTTCCCTCCACCCGGGATTGTGACGACGCCAGGGAAATTCCAATCGGTAACTCCACCCCGGTCAGCGAGGGCCACCCCAACGTCCACTGCACCCGGGCTGGAAAACCTGCAACCACAACGCCTGCGGCGCCATCCCAGAGCCTACCCGACACCTGTTGCACCACTACCTGCGGCGGTAACTGGACATGCCGGGAAGCCTGGTGCCAAACCCACCCCGCCGGCACCCACAGCACCAGCACCACCCCATACACCAGGAAGCCAAGCAGCAACAGCAGCAGGATCTTGGCAGGGCGCAGGAAAGGCTTGGCTTGGGGTTCAGTCATTGAGTTTTGCACGTTAATGAACGGATAACCGAGTCTAACAAAGCCATTAGGCAAGTTCATGACAAAAATAACGAAAAACCCCGCACCAGTGTGAACCAGCGCGGGGTTTTTCAGGGGTAGATCGGGCCAGACCTCAGAAACTGAGATCTGGTCGGGACCTGGCCGGCATTACATCATGCCGCCCATGCCTCCCATTCCGCCCATTCCGCCCATGTCTGGCATGCCGCCAGACTTCTCGTCTTCAGGCTCGTCCGCAACCATCGCCTCGGTGGTGATGATCAAGGATGCTACGGAGGCAGCCGCCTGCAGGGAAGAACGGGTGACCTTGGCAGGATCCAGGATACCCATTTCCAGCATGTCGCCGTACTGCTCGGTTGCGGCGTTGAAGCCGAAGGAACCTTCGCCTTCTTTCACCTTGGCAACCACAACAGAGGACTCACCACCTGCGTTGAATACGATCTGACGCAGCGGCGCTTCCATGGCACGGCGCAGAATGTTCACGCCGGCTTTCTGCTCTTCGTTGATGGCGTCTACCTTGTCCAGGGCCGCAATGGCGCGGATCAGGGTAACACCACCACCGGCTACGATGCCTTCTTCAACGGCGGCGCGGGTGGAGTGCAGCGCGTCTTCAACGCGGGCTTTCTTCTCTTTCATTTCCACTTCAGAGCCGGCACCAACCTTGATCACGGCAACACCGCCAGCCAGCTTGGCTACGCGCTCTTGCAGTTTCTCTTTGTCGTAGTCAGAAGTGCTGTCTTCGATCTGCTTGCGGATCTGCTCAACGCGGGCTTCGATATCGCCCTGAGCGCCGGCACCGCCGATCAGAGTGGTGTTTTCCTTGGTCACGTTAACGCGCTTGGCAGTACCCAGGTCATCCAGAGTGGTGTTCTCCAGGGTCAGGCCTACTTCCTCGGAAATCACGGTACCACCGGTCAGGATGGCGATGTCCTGCAGCATTTCCTTACGACGGTCACCAAAGCCAGGTGCTTTAACCGCGTTCACCTTAACGATGCCACGCATGTTGTTCACAACCAGAGTGGCCAGGGCTTCGCCTTCGATGTCTTCGGCGATGATCTGCAGCGGCTTGCCAGCCTTGGCCACAGCTTCCAGCACCGGCAGCAGTTCGCGGATGTTGGAGATTTTCTTGTCAACCAGCAGGATGTACGGGTCGTCCAGCTCGGCAGACATGTTGTCCTGGTTGTTGATGAAGTACGGGCTCAGGTAGCCGCGGTCAAACTGCATACCTTCAACCACGTCCAGCTCGTCTTCCAGGCCACGGCCTTCCTCAACGGTGATGACGCCTTCTTTGCCTACGCGCTCCATGGCGTCCGCAATGATCTTGCCGATGGTCTCGTCACCGTTGGCAGAAATCGTACCGACCTGGGCGATCATGCGGCTGTCGTCGCAGGGCTTGGCCATTTCACGGATCGCTTTAACGGCTTCAGCCGTACCCTTGTCGATACCGCGCTTCAGATCCATCGGGTTCATGCCGGCAGTCACTGCCTTGATACCCTCATTGACGATGGACTGGGCCAGAACCGTTGCGGTAGTGGTACCGTCACCAGCGGTTTCGTTGGCCTGGGAAGCAACTTCCTTGACCATCTGCGCGCCCATGTTCTCGAACTTGTCTTTCAGCTCGATTTCCTTGGCCACAGACACACCGTCTTTGGTCACGGTCGGAGCGCCGAAAGACTTCTCCAGAACCACGTTACGGCCTTTCGGGCCCAGGGTTACCTTGACGGCGTCTGCCAGGATGTTTACACCTGCAACCATGCGTTTGCGGGCGCTATCACCGAATTTAACGTCTTTTGCTGCCATGTCTTCTATTCCTGTTCGTTAAACCGAAGTTGAATAAGATCGGATTAATGAGCGTTCGTACTTATCGCTGCTGCGATCACTCAAGCACGCCGTAGATTTCGCTTTCGCTCATGATGAGCAGCTCTTCACCGTCAACCTTTACGGTGTTACCGGCATACTGACCGAAGACCACGGTGTCACCCACCTTGACCGCCAGTGCACGGGTTTCGCCGTTATCCAGAATACGGCCATTGCCCACAGCAACTACCTCACCCTGGGAAGGCTTCTCTTTGGCGTTACCCGGCAGCACGATGCCACCCGCAGTTTTCTCTTCCTCTTCCTTACGGCGTACGACAACACGATCGTGTAGCGGACGAATTTTCATTGCTCGGTTTCTCCAATAGTCAAATTAATGTGGCAATGACAATTGCATGTTAAAAGTGTCTGGCCGGAACCCCGGACCGGACAAATTGCCCCGGCATCCAAGCCACTGATAGACAGCAGTTTTCAGCCTGAGACGAATCTGTGGTGAGTTAATGGGGTTGCCACCAACGTTTTCAACACCCAGAGCGAAAAAAATTTCACTTTTTTTCGTCGCCCTCACCGCGCTCCCGTGCCCGCTCAAGGCGCTCCCGATCGCTCTCCGTCTGATCCTGATATTCGCCTTCAATAATGTCACCATTGGCATCCCGATCAAACGGACGCTGCGGCCCGAACGGTCCATGCCCTTCAAACGGCCCCTGCCCGAATGGCCCGGCACCACCGCCTGTACCAAAATAAAAGCTCCGACTCTGGCCGGCTACCGTCATTCGCTTCAAAGCCTTCGCCGCGAGCCAGTGCCGGGACCCCGGCAACAAACAGGCAAACCCCACCGCATCGGTGATAAACCCCGGTGTCAGCAATAAGGCCCCGCCCACGGCCAGAATCAGCCCCTCGGCCACCTCCTTTGCCGGCAGCTCACCGCTGTTCAACCGCTGGTTCGCCCGCAACAACGTAGCCAGCCCCTGCTGACGCAACAGCCAGGCGCCAATGACGGCGGTCAGCAGCACCAGCCCGATGGTGTTCAACACCCCGATCAGGCCGCCGACCTTGATCAGAACCACCATCTCGGCGATGGGCATAATAATGAAAAGAAAAAGGAAAACGGGCAAAATGCCTCCTTATAAAAACGATGCAGACACACAGAGAACTTAAACCACCTCTGAACTTAATTAGGGCAAACCATGAAACTTCAAGATTCCGTGATCGCAATCACCGGCGGCGGCCAGGGCCTCGGCCGCGCCATGGCAGAATACCTGGCAGCCAAAGGCGCCAAGCTCGCGCTCATCGACCTGATGGAAGACAAACTGGCGGAAGCCGCCGACGCCTGCAAACAAGCCGGTGGCGATGCAAAAACCTATGTCTGCAACGTCGCTAAAGAAAACGATGTTGAGAAAACCTTCCAGGCCATCATCAACGACTTTGGCCACCTGAACGGTCTGGTAAACAACGCTGGCATTCTGCGCGACGGCCTGATGGTGAAATTCAAGGACGGCAAACTGGATAAACGCATGGAACTGGCCCAGTGGCAGTCCGTCATTGACGTCAACCTCACCGGCGTGTTCCTGTGCGGCCGCGAAGCTGCCACCCGCATGATCGAAAACGGTGACCAGGGCGCCATCATCAACATCGCGTCTATCTCCCGCGCCGGCAACATGGGCCAGAGCAACTACTCCGCCGCCAAGGCTGGCGTATCCGCCCTGGTACCGGTCTGGGCCAAGGAACTGGCGCGCTACGGCATCCGCTGTATGGGCATCGCCCCCGGCTTTATCGAAACCGAAATGACCGCCTCCATGAAACCGGAAGCCCTGGAGAAAATGACCGCAGGCATTCCGCTGAAGCGTATGGGTAAGCCGGAGGAAATTGCCTCTGCCGTGGCGTTCATCCTCGAGAACGACTACGTTTCCGGCCGGATGATCGAAGTGGACGGCGCACTGCGTCTCTAGTGCGCAGACGCATGAGGCTCTGAATGGACGAGTTCGAAAAAGAACCGACAAAAGAGCAGAAAATCTGGCAGGTAGTGGCCGCGATTCCGCAAGGAAAAGTGGCCAGCTACGGCCAGGTAGCCGCCATGGCCGGCCTCGGCCGGCAGGCGCGCTTTGTTGGCCGGGCCCTGGGCAAACTGCCCGCCGGCCACAGCATCCCCTGGCACCGGGTGATCCGCAGCAACGGCCAGATCGCTTTTCCTGAAGGCACGGAAACCTGCCAGCTTCAAACCGAGAAGCTGAGACTGGAAGGGGTGGAGGTGTATAAAGGAAAGGTAAAGATGAAGGACTTTCAGTGGCAGCCCTGAGGACCTTTTGGTTTTTCGTCGAATCCACGCATTGGCGTTCACCGCCCGCTCCCCCCCCGGCTCCGGACTCAGGGCCAGCAACCGGCCATCTTTAGTGGTGCGGCGCAGGCCTGCTTCCCAATAGGGCTCAAATAATGGCTGAGGCAATGACGGGGGCTCGTCAGCTATGTGCATCAAGATATAGGGATTCCCTTAGCATGAGACTCAGGCTCGGAAACGACCTCTGCCTCGCTTTTGTTGTTGCTTCTCCTCACGACCCGCTTGCCATTCAGACACGGGCCCCATCTGTGTGAACTTCAGGCCACGTTCGTAAGCGCGTGCGAGTTGTTGGTTCAGGTTCTGCAGTGCCTCAGACGGTTTGGCCCACTGTTCCTTGGGCAAAGGCGCGGACCAGGCTTTCAGTTCCTCTGGCAAGCTCTTC
Source organism: Marinobacter sp. NSM (assembly GCF_052380025.1). Classification (NCBI taxonomy): domain Bacteria; kingdom Pseudomonadati; phylum Pseudomonadota; class Gammaproteobacteria; order Pseudomonadales; family Marinobacteraceae; genus Marinobacter; species Marinobacter sp. NSM. The sequence goes on along the minus strand of NZ_JBQTCK010000014.1, from coordinate 25,665 downwards.
AGGGCCAGGGTCTTGATGCGGCGTTCGGTGATGATGTGGGCCAGGTAACGCTGGAAGAACCAGTCGCCCACTTTCTTGCCTAGCCAGGGTACCAGGGACATTTCTTTGCGGGCTTGGCGGCATTTGGTTTTGTAGTGAGCTAGAGTCTCGTCCTCCTTCGGGTCCGGGCAGGCCTCGGGGCCGTTTTCCATAAACTGGCGAATACACTCCCATTGAGCCAGGCCGGCCGTTTCATGGCCTACGTTAATGCTGGCAGCAGCCAAGGCCGATTCCGGATCGTTGGGTTTCGGAATCGCCAGCGTGAGCACCGTGTGTGTGGCCATCAAACTGGGGCCGATGTCCTGGCGGGTTTCGATGTAGGCGACCAGTTTTTCCCAGGGATAGATTTCGTAGACGAGTTTGGGGTCATGTTTTTTCTTCAGGCGGAGGGCGATGAAAAGGTACGTGCTTATTACCAGGATTTCTGTACCTAGAGTAAGCAATCCCCAAAACACCAATGTGCTCCGATATTCGTCGGACGCATTCTCCTGCGTAATAGCAGAAAAAACAAAGCCTATGGTGAGCAGTAAAACTATATATGCAATTAAGCCCGAGTTTGAGTTCCAAAACGGCAGCTGTAAGCCCTTTCCGGTCGTCCAGCGCGGCATGGCCACTTCCCGGCGCTGCCGGTTCAGCCTCACCGGTGGCGTTTCTTTCACTGCCTTGTTGCCCAGGAAATGCATGCACAGTCCCCACGGGACCGTAATCAACAAATTCATTCCCCCCAAACCAAGCAACGGTATCCAAGTGAATTCATTGTGCCCAAGATAATAGTCCACTGTCATAGCGAGCCCACCCATCATCACGAGAACGGTGAGACTCAAAAACATCAACGCAAACTCGGCACCGAACAACAAGTTGCCGTTCTGCAAATCCAGCCAGCCCTCGGTTTTTCGTCGAATCCAAGCGTTGACGTCCGCCCCCCTCTCGCCGGTGGTCACAGGTGCAGGACCCAGGGCCAACAGTCGTCCCTCTTGGGTCGTGCGGCGCACACCCGCTTCCCAGTCGGGCTCAGGCGATGTTTGAGTTGGTGATGGGCTTTCGTTAGCTGTGGTCATAGTCAGGACTTAATGGGATGGTTTACCAGTGCATGGTAGTTGATGATCAATGGGGTCAATCGCGTGTCCGGCGCACCCAGAGGTGTTATCGGCTGCCACTCTTTCGTTTCGTTAGCGCTGACCATCGGCAAATTACCATGCTCGTGCAAGGTCAGCTTGTAATGGTACGCCTTGTCTCTCTCTGGCAACCAGTTGGGGGAGTTTGCAGCCTTATAGCGGAAGGCCAAATAGAACCCATCGGCCGTATCCAGGTCGGCTCCAGTCAGGGACAGCTCCAGGGCAACGCCCACCGAGCCCATACTCTTGGTAGTAATGGCCTGATTCCAGTAGTCGTGGTCAGGCTCCCAGGCCGTCCTTTCCTGCCGCAAGATTGCCCATTCCATGTTATCCGCTTCCAGCGAACTCAGTCCGGGCAATTCCAGGCGGAAGGCGCAATAACTCGTGCGCCCATCCAACGCGGCTTGTTCTGCCTTCACTGACAGAGTGGGTTGGTAAATGACCTTGGCCAGTTCGTGGCGCTGCTGATCCGTATCCCAACCCTTGGTGTCATTGCCCCAGGCACTCTGCTCACACCAGCGCTGCACGTCTGTGCGTTTATAATAGCTTTGTACCCAATTGCCTATGCAGACCAAAGCGGTACCTATCCACAGGTAAACGTTCACTCCCCTGAACACACCGCCGGCCAACGACAGCATCCCCCGATTGACCGATTTCCAGGTGATGTCGACCGAGGTTTTGCGGAGAACGTGGTAGATACCGGCAGATCCATTGACCGCCATTCGACCACTGCCATAGAGCAGCATACTGTCTCCAGCAAAGGTTATACCGGCACCTGTCTTTATTCCGGCACCTTGACCTTCTTTGGTAATGACATCAAGTTGCTTTATACCGTCCGCTAGCGCCGAAAAGAACCCAGCCCAAGCCGCAATCGTGCCGCCCCATACATTCACCCGGGCCAGTCGCGTGAGCACGTCATCTGCCTGAGATATGGTCTGGTAGTAATAATTCAGGCGGGCACTGCCGACGATGGTCAATATACTGGCTGCCGCCCCAACTGTTCCGGCAGCACCACTAGCAAATGACCAAAACTCACCCCAATCGCCCTCTTTGTCCCATTTTTGAAAAGCATCGTAAGCTCCAACAGCCCCCACCAGCCCCATAAACGACACTAATCCCAAACCACCAACTCGTTTCGGCAGGTCAAGTGTATCCTGTCCGTGGATCATACCCCGGCCATAATCCATCATGCGGGTAAGCCCGCCCCGCTCTCTCAGACGTTTCAGTTCATCGACTTCAGATTGCACAGCACGGCCGTAGGCAGTCCGGGTCAACCCAGCAATCAAGAGCTCTCCGCTATGATTTTCACCCTCTAACGGGGATGTATCCAATAATCTGAACCCCCGTTCCCGAAGCTGATGGGTCAGTTCTTGCTTTTGAGCACGAATGGCTTGGATCTGTTCGTCATACTCTCGTTTATATCGGCGACGGTCTCGGGTGCTGGCCTCGCTATGCCGCTGCTGAAGGCGGTTTTCCCGCTCCAAAACCTCCTCACGCAACTTAGCCAGCCGTTCGATTTCCTTCACGAGAGATTCATGCCTGGCAAGGCTGTCGGCATCTGCAATCTCCAGGTCAATCTGGTACAGCCTTTGGTTCTCGAAGATGTGGGCTCGAAGCCCAGGATCCATCCGTTCGAACACTTGCTTCAGTCGGCCATGCAGATCGGCGGCATCCACCGCCTGTACCAACTCGAATACCGCCAATCGCCCGGTAATGTTGAGCTGAGCCAGATGGTGGCTGAGTTGTGCGGCAGCGCCCTCTGAAAGCGACGGAAATTGCAAATGGGGGCTCTGCTCAACCAGCCGAACCCACTCTTTGTATGCCGCAGGAGCTTGCTTTGCATCCATTATGGCTTTCAGGCCGTCGACTACGTCTTTTAATGTGCCGGGGATGATCTCGGGTTTCAGGTCCAGGGAGATCAAATGCTGGTGCCCGATCTCCTCAAAGTAAAATCGCTTCAGGAAGGAAAAATCACCCGATGACTGTGCCCACTCCGTAAGCACCGCAATCAGACCGTTGTCCATTTTCAGCAGCGCCATATAGTCGGCATCGCTTTCCCGGTCGTGCAGATGACCATGAAGGTAAAAGATGGCTAGTAACGACTGGATATCCGTGACGATCCGTCGTTTTTCCTCGGCGAATCGCATCAGGTGTTGCTGAGCCTGTTCCAGATAGGCGTTCATGTCTTCCAGCTTCACCAAATCCGCGATACCTTGTTGACCACTGAGAGCAGAACCTTCCACAAGGTCGGCCTGATAGTCCGCCATGGATTCGACGATACTGAGCACTTCACGCTGTGACATGCCCAATTCTGTTGCCAGCGCTTTAGCAGCGTCACGCATTCTGGTGACCCGTTCATGGTCGGACGGCATATAGCTATAGGTGCTGGGGCCAGCAACCTTTCGAGCGCTTTGCTGATATTCAGGGAAGTCGTCGATCAGCTCTTTCAACCGGACATGTTGGTCGCGGCTCCCCTGAGAAACCTTCTCAAACAATGCCCTGGCATCTTCATCTTCAACCTGCGCCGAAAACGCGCGGGCCAGCTCGGCTACTCGCTCGTCATCCAATCGAATCAGATCGCTGATGAAGCGCGCCGGATAGTATTTCGCGTCCTCTGCCTCCAACCATGCGTTGTGGTTGGTATCCACAATCGCCCAGGCATCCAGCAGGTCGTCGATGTGGCCCATAAAATCATCAACCACAATATAGGCATGGTCCAGATCATAAGCTGGCAATCGATGGGCGAACGGTTCAGAGCCGGTATCCAGTGTATTTTGGGCCCAGTACCACGAGGGTAAATGGGTTTTCCCATCCATTGGCACAGCTTGGGCATCTGGGTGTGTCAGCAGCGATTCCAAACTTGCCTTGCTCAACAACTGCGGCTTGCCGTTAATGGGGCAGTAACCAGATAGGCTCACCCGCTGCATCACCTCTCGACGGTAATCATCCCAGCGCATCAGCATGCTGCACTTTTTCGCGGTCAGCTGTGTGGACGAGAAAAATACATCGACATGCCCCCTGCGCGGCACCACGATGGCCGGAGTATCCGGGGTTCCAGTACGCTGATCCTGAGCACCCTCGTTACCTTGCCATAAACGCTTGGTAACCGCGCCGCCGTCTTTGACTTCGTACTCATGCAGAATGTCCGGGGCATCGGAATGGAACAAGTAGAGGTAACCATCCCGTACCTGGCGGATGCCAATTGGCTGAAATTCGAGGTTGAACCGGGACTCCAATGAGGGGTGTTCCGCCGCCTCATCGGCATAAGCGTATCGTACCGGGACCAACTGAATATCCGACCGGGTCAACGGGCAGGCGCCTTGAGCCGTGGCGCTTGCCAGGCTTGCGCGATCGGCGGCAGCTATGGGATTAGTAAGTTGCTTACCCATGGATAGGCTCTCCTTGCACTTGGGTTCCAGCCGAGGACATGGCGATCATCGCCGCTTCTCTAGCCTGCGCTTCTGCGGCCGTTCCTGGCCACCGATGAAAAAGGTCATAAATGCGAGAGGCCGCTGCGTCCCACAGCGACAGCTCTCCCTGATAGCCGTACACGGTACACCAATGGAGCAAGGCCTGAAGCGATTCATAGCCGTTGGCCAACGCCTGTTCCATGATGGTCCGAAGATCCCTTATCACAGCCTGCCTTAAATTTGGCGCGGCTCTACTCGGGAAGAAGGTCTCAAGGTGCTGGATCAATTTGACCAACGTTGTACGCCGATCAGTGTCCGTTAAACCTCTGAGGGTGTGTTCACCCAGCCGAAATGAAGCACCGCCCTCTGTGTTCCTTCCAACGCCAACCGCTGGCAACGAGTCCGGGCGCACTTCAAGATGCCAACCATCCCATAAAGCATCGGGGAGTTTTACCGCAGTAAACGGAGACCAGTATTCGGGCACACCGCCATCACCGGAAGAAGCCAGCAGGACCCTTGCAACCGTGGGATCGGCGAACCGCAACATGACGCTGTAGCCCAAAGGGTGGCGTACCGTGATAAACCGGCATAGATGGTCAGCTACCGCATCCAACGATTCATCACTGGCGATCGCGTAGCCCCACTCGAGCGTTTTGCCCTCCAGAGACAGTTTTTCCAACAACGGGTGGCCCCGGTCGGTGCTCACCAGCAACGGTGCAACATCGCGAATCGATGCCCACTCAGTGCCATAAAACAGATTACGATAGTCCGAAGTGTCAACAAGCTCGTATAGCCAGCGTTCCGCCTCTGCGCGTTTGCTGCCATCAATCAGGACATAATTGAAATGCATGTCCTGAAGCTGATTGTTAGCTTTTGAAGGTCCCTCGAAAACATCAAGCATCGGACCCATCTCCCGATGTGTTCTCTTCTGACTGGCAAATGGAGGTCAGGGCTTTGCCTTCCTGCAGCGCACGCATCTGGGCATCCGGTTGCGCATTAGTTCTCTGGCCGACCGTGGCCAGCGCAGCGGGCTCGGTATACGCGCCACAGGCATCCACCAACCCAGGCCTCTCCGGCACCTGCACCTTCTGCCCACTGCCCTTTCCGCCAGCGCCACCGGCGTTCATCTTGATGCTCGCGCCACCCAATGCCACGCCGCTGGGGTCGATCTTTACGAAGCTGCCGCCGGCTTTGAGGGTGATTTCGGCGCCGGCTTCGATCACCGCTTTCTGGCCGGCTTTGATATGCAGCTCGGTGCCCGAGTCACTGAGCCAGGCGGTGCCCGCTTTCAGGTGCAGGGTGCCGGTGACGTTGAAGCTGTGGTCTTTGCCGGTTTGTTCGCGCTTTTCGCCGTCCACGGTATGGTGGCTGTTGCCTTTGGTGTGGCTGAAGCGGTTGTTTTCCACCGTCAGGTGGCTGTCGTTCTTGATGACTTCGGTGCGGTTGTTTTCCGTCAGCAGGTCCAGGTCTTTCTGGGCGTGGACGTAGATCTGTTCCTGGTCCGCTTCGTCTTCGAAGCGCAGTTCGTTGCTGCCTTCACCCTTGTGAGTTTTGGTTTTCAGGGTAGTCCGGGTTTTGTGTTCCGGCAGCGCGTACGGCGGTGTGTTGGTGGCGTGGTAAGTCCTGCCGGTAATAATGGGCTGGTCCGGGTCACCGTCCAGGAAGGACACAATCACTTCATTGCCGATTCTGGGTAGGGCCATAAAACCCTACTGGCCACCGGCCCAGCCCTGGGCGACGCGTAGCCAGGCGCTGGAGTGTTCGTCGTTCTTTGAATAGCGGTCCCACGGGAACCTTACTTTCACTCGTCCATACTGGTCGCAGTGAATCTCTTCACCCTCGGGGCCGGTGACGATGGCCATCTGGGGGCCGTCCATCATCGGTTTGTGTTCGCACAGGGGCCGCCAGATTTTATCGGCCGGAATGGCGGTGAAGTCGTTGTGGTAGCTGGTGGGTTCGCTGCCACCCTCTTCTTCCAGGGCCTGGGGCTGTTTGCCGGTGTGGGTGATGGCGGTCAGCAGCCATTCCCGGTTCAGGCTCTGACTGTCGTGTTCCTGCAGTTCCACTTTGGCGCCGGGGGTAAAGTCCGGGCGGTTGCTTTCGCCCTTGGCCAGGGAGGCGTCGTTTCTCAGGGCGTCCAGTCTGGCCTGGGTGAAGGGCTGGCCACTGGCGTCGACTTTGTAGCGGCCGGGGTAGTCGTAGTGCTGGTAATCTTCACGGTGACTTACCTCACCTGCACTGTGCTCGTGCATCAGGGCGTAGGCGGGGTTCTTGAAGGTGTAGTCCTTCATGGCCACGGAGGAGGCTTTGATGCGTTCTTCGTAGGCGAAGCTGAATACACAGGCCTGTTTGCTGCTGCCGCCGGCCTGGGTGTTGCAGGGCACCGGGTCCAGTTTCGGGGCATCGCCGTGGTGGTCGGCGATGATTAACGCCGGTTGTTCTTCGCCGTCCACGCTGCCGTGCTGGTAGCGGTAATGCCAGCCTTCTTCGGCGGCCAGGCGGTTGATGAACTGCAGGTCGCTTTCCCGGTGTTGGACGCAGTATTCCCGTTCTTCCGGGGGGCGTTTGAAGTCAAAGACCGTATCAATGATGCCCCGCTCTTCCAGCAGGGTGCGCACGATGGCATCGGTGGTCTGGGTCTGGAAGATGCGGCTGTTGTGCATCAGGCCCAGGCGCCAGGCCGGGGGCTGGATCACCACTTCATAGGCGGTGCGGCGGTGGCCGGTCTTGCCGCGGACGAATTCATTGACCACGCCGGTGAAACGCCGCACTGGCTGGCCGTCTTGCCACACCACCAGGTACACCGGTTGTTCCAGAACGTCAGCAGCGGCCACATCGGGGTCGGTGCTCGCCAGTTCTAACCGGCCATGAAACAAGGAAGACAGCTCTTCGGCCAGCTTAAAGCCAACTACCGAAAAGTGATCTGAGGGGAATTCGCCTACACGGGCGGTGAACTGCAATCCGCTTGCCTGGGGCATGACTTCGATCCCTGAAGAATGAACATTTCCGTTTCAGCCGGCACCATCCAGGTGCAAGCTCCGGTCAACCCGGGCATTCAAGCCCGGGCGACGGGACACAGTTTAATAAAAGCTGCGGGGTATGCGGTACCCCGAGAGCAGCTGCTGTGTGAACGGGTTGGCGCTATTAACCAGTCTCGCAAGATATAACACTTGACCCGCCCAAAAGAAAATACAGTTTTCAAGCTTCCTGAACCGTACACCCACCCGGCACTTTAAAAAACGTTTGATTCATGCATGGACAATCAATTTTGACGATATTTTTAATGCACAACCCAATCAACAAGGTTAAGGGCAAGAGGAGTGCGGGAAAATGTTTGCTTTGATCAGTGGCAGCCCTGAGCCGAATACTCAAGGCCGCCACCGAGACTACAAAGACTCAGATCAAACCGCTTTGGCAGCAATGATCTTGTCGTGCCACTCGACCGGGCCGGTCTGGTGCACGGAGCTGCCGCGGGAATCCACCGCTACGGTTACCGGCATATCTTCCACTTCAAACTCGTAGATGGCTTCCATGCCCAGCTCTTCGAAGGCCACCACCTCGGCACCTTTGATCGCCTTGGACACCAGGTAAGCCGCGCCGCCCACCGCCATCAGGTATACCGCGCCGTGCTTCTTGATTGCGTCAATGGCGACCTGGCCACGCTCGGCCTTACCGATCATGCCGGTCAGGCCGGTTTTCTCCAGCATGGTGTCGGTGAACTTGTCCATACGGGTGGCCGTGGTGGGGCCAGCCGGGCCAACCACCTCTTCGCGCACCGGATCAACCGGGCCTACGTAATAGATGAAGCGGCCTTTCAGATCCACCGGCAGCTCTTCGCCACGTTCGATCATATCCACCATCTTCTTGTGGGCGGCGTCACGGCCAGTCAGCATTTTGCCAGACAGAAGAACGGTTTCACCGGGCTGCCAGTCTTTAACGTCTTCCGGAGTCACGGTGTCCAGGTTCACGCGGCGCAAGTTCTCGCCCACTTCCCAGGTGATTTCCGGCCAGTCGTCCAGGCTCGGCGGGGTCTGCAGGGAGGGACCGGAACCGTCCAAAACGAAATGCGCGTGGCGGGTGGCCGCACAGTTCGGAATGATCGCCACCGGCTTGTTGGCCGCGTGTGTCGGGAAATCCTTAACTTTCACATCCAGAACCGTGGTCAGACCACCCAGTCCCTGGGCGCCAATGCCCAGCTCGTTGACCTTTTCGAACAGCTCCAGGCGCAATTCTTCAGATCGGTTGGACGCGCCACGGGCCTGCAGGTCGTGAATATCGATCGGGTCCAGCAGGGCTTCTTTCGCCAGCTCCATCGCCTTCTCGGCAGTACCGCCAATACCGATACCCAGCATACCCGGCGGGCACCAGCCGGCACCCATCTGCGGCACCATCCTCAGCACCCAGTCCACCACTGAATCAGACGGATTCAGCATGGCAAACTTGGACTTGGCTTCAGAGCCGCCACCCTTGGCTGCCACGTGCACGTCTACCGTGTTACCCGGCACCATCTTGTAGTGAATGATGGCAGGCGTGTTGTCTTTGGTGTTCTGGCGCTTGCCGTCCGGATCTGCCAGCACGGAGGCACGAAGAACATTGTCCGGGTGGGTGTAAGCACGGCGCACGCCTTCGTTGATCACGTCATCCAGCGGCATGTCGCACTCGAACTTCACATCCATACCAATGTTCACGAACACAGTCACGATGCCGGTATCCTGACAGATCGGGCGATGGCCCTGGGCACACATACGGGAGTTAATCAGAATCTGGGCCATGGCATCCTTGGCGGCCTGGGACTCTTCGCGCTGATAGGCCTCATACACAGCCTGGATAAAATCCTTCGGGTGATAGTAGGAAATAAACTGCAGCGCATCGGCTACGCTTTCGATCAGGTCGTCCTGGCGGATAACAGTGGTCATAGTCGCCTCATCAGCTTTCTGATTATCGGAAGTGTGCGGAGCCAATTAGGTAGCCCCTGCTTATATAAGGAAGCGTGAGTTTACCAGAAATGAACTCGATAGGACTCGACAAACCCGCCAGTGCCCACTATTTTTCAGAAAGGCCACTCCGACTGTGCGGGGAGGGATTCCGAAAGCAGAATCACACTTTTGGCTGATCAACACTTGCCAGACTGTCGCTATAGTCAAAGCTACAGAAATTGGCTCAAGTGCTGGCTACAATTTCAGACAACGAACGAATTCATAAAAGCAGAACAGGCAAAAGCACGGAATTCAGGGGCCGACCGGTTCCGTCTACGCCGGATATAACGACACAACAACAGGAAAAGGTTCCACCCATGTTCAAGAAAACTCTAATAAGTCTTGCCGTGGCTTCTTCCCTTGGGTTGACTGGTTGCTTCGATAGCGCCGGCGATGGGGGTAATGCGAATCCGGATTATAAGATCAGTCAGGATAAAAACCGAGCTGACTTCCTTGCTCAATTTGAGGGCAAAACCTGGCCGGTGTTCGATCCGTTCCCGGCAGTGTCCGACCTGCCAATTCCGAATGATTTGATTTATGCAAACGTGGGTGACGGTTCTTTTGCGGTTGGCGACACACAGCCCCCCGTAACCACTGCACTGAACGGTCTTAGCGGTGCATCAACAGTTGCCCCCATCGACTTAAAGTTCAACCAGTCGATTGACGCTGAATCAGTTATTGGGCCTGACCTCGGGGCACTGGGCCGACTTCAAACGGGAACTTCATCGGATCCAGCCGCAGACGTTCAAGCAGTATTAGCGCAGAACGTATTTGTGATCGAGCTAGATTACGCCAGTGGGGACCCACTGCGAGGCCTTCGAGCAAGCGAAGTGCCGGACGGAGACCTATTCTTCGATTTCGAGGTTGAAGTAAAGCCACTTAGTGGCACCGATTACATCCGAATTTTGCCAACCAAGCCACTGGATCCTTACAAACGTTATGTGGTTGCACTTACCAAGGAAATTCTGGATAGCAATGGAGAGCCTATCGTAAGCTCACCCGCCTACACAGAGCTCAAAAGTGATTTAGTACTTGGCCCAAGTGTTGACGCCGTCCGCAATCTAATCCAGAACTTCTGGGAGCCCACCGCAAAGTCAGCAATTAGTGGCCTCAGATCGAATTTCGGCGGCGCCGAAATTGAGTTAGAAAATATCGCCTTAGCATATAGCTTTACGACGTCTAACGACAAAAAAGTCCTTCAGTACATAGCTAACCCAGCTCAATGGATCGAGGACCAGTTAAGACTGTCGGTAACCACTGGAGCTGCTAAGCGTGCGAGAGGGGCACACTTCCTCCTTCTCAACGAGAACAATGTTCCAAATGCCCCCTCACTCCCTGCCACTACGTGGGATATGAACGGTGACGGTGTAGTCTCGAAAACTGACTTCCAGCCATTCTATGACATTTATGCCGCCCAACTTCCGGGTATTTTGGCCTCTTTCGGCTTCTCTGAAATTGAAGATGCAGTGGCTCTCGCCTCGGGCGCGTTTGAGCCCAGCTCAATTAATCCAGCGCTCGGATCTTGTGATGCCGAGCCGTTTGTTGTGAGTGCCGAACCGGTTGTCACCGTGCCTGATAAGTTCCAATGTGCCGGGATTCTTCTGAAAGGTGGTCTGCAGGCTCAAGGAATTACATTTCCTGAACCAAAGGCGTCAGAACCCTCAATCGACTTCAGTTCAGCAATGCCAGCGCCAGCTGTCTCTGCCGTGCTGTCTAACATTCCAGGAGCAAGCAACGTTCTGGTTGCGCAGGGCTCAATCACTCTGCCTTACTTCTTAGGAGTGCCTAGCAGTCAGAGTGGCGCCGCGCTCAGAACCGAATTCTGGAAAGCGGATACGCAACTCGCTGCAGGCCTTAACGCTGCTTTCGAAGACGCAGGACTGGTCATTCCTCAAGGCACTGGCAAGTCAGAGGTGGTGAATGCCGTGTTCCCGTTCCCGAGAAAGAATGCGGACATTACCGTGCCAATGCTGGTCATGTATCCATCCGGAGCCGACCTGGAAAGCGCAGATTCACTCCCGGTGGTCATTTACCAGCATGGCATCACGACCGATCGCAGCGCAGCATTGACATTCGGTAGTGCGCTCGCAGCGAACGGTGTCGCAGTGGTTGCAATAGATCAACCCTTGCACGGTGTATCTCCGTTCTCTGTTAGCGATCAGCAAACGCTAGCCGCTAGCTTGCTGGCCGCAGCAGAATCTGGCACTGAGCTGCCTAGCGGAACCTGGAACAACGAAACGCTGATCAACGCCGTTGTACAAGGCGATGTCGACACATTGACCGGTGCTGGAATTCCGGCTCAGAATGCCAATATCCTCATTGGAACGGTTTCCCGAGCCGGCAGTACCATTCCTGGCCTTACCCCTGCATTTACCGGTCAAGGCATTGCGGCAGAGGGAGCGACAGAGCGACACTTTGGCTATGGCACTGACAATCTCAACAACATCATTAAGATGAGTTTTGATACGAGTGCCGCGGCAGGAGAGTCTGGAGACTTGTTCATAAACCTGACCAATTTCCTGGGCTCTCGGGATAACCTTCGCCAGGGATCTGTCGACTTGATGACTGTGCGTGCTTCTGTGGGCGCAATTGCACCGGCCTTCGATGCCTCCAACGTTTATTTCGTCGGTCATTCGCTAGGCACAATTAACGGCGGAGCTTTCGTTGCGTCCACCAATGCCTCAGGTCGTTCAGACCTTGAAATTCAGGCCGCCAACCTGCTGACCCCGGTGGGTGGCGTCGTTCGTATGCTGGAAAACTCACCAGTGTTCGGCCCAACCATCGTCGGCGGGCTATCCGCCCAGACCGGTTTGACGCAACAGGATGCTGGCCTGCAGACGTATTTTAACGTTCTTCAGCACGCGATAGACTCCGTTGACCCGGTCAACTTTGTTGCGGACCTTCAGAATTCTGTCATCTCTGAAGTGGACGGCGATACAACAACCATCAATGACGGCCGGGTAAACAATCTCAACGGCTCATTCCCCGGTGAAGTGGGCGGCCAGATTGTCATGGTGGATATGCAATCTTCAAAGGCGCCGCTCTCTGGCTCCACCCCGCTTAGTGAGCTGATTGGCGCGAATAGGGTTGCGAGCAGCGACACAGGCGGTGTTGATTTGCCGGCTTACGTCAAGTTCACCTCACTTGCCCAGCACAGCACGCCGGTGCTGCCGTCAGCGAAAAAAGATCAGAACGGTGACGACATTCCGGGATCCGCAGATCTTGCAAATGCAACCTTCAGCCAGATGGTTCTCCAAACTCTCAGTCTGATCGCAACAAACGGAGCTGTTGTCGCGGTGGACACAGGCGACACTGAGCGCCCTGATACTTCTATCTCAATAGTGGACCCAGACTGATAGCATAGCCGTTATGGCTTAGGCGAATACCCCGGCGAAAGCTGGGGTATTTTTTTGGGGATAACGAGACCATCGACTTATCTGAAGCTTAAGTTGATCCCGAGTTGCCGCTGCCCCACGCCATCCCCCCGATCCCTCTCAACCACCATCCCCCGCGCCTTAATCTGCGGATGCTCCGCCGCCTCCTCAATCGTCAAAACTGGCTCCACACACGCATCCACCTCCGCGAAAATCTCCCGCCACTCGGCAAAAGTCTTCGCCGCAATCTTATCCTTGATCGCCACCTTCAATGTGTTCTGATGCTCCGGGTTCTGGCTCAGTGCAAAGCTCTTCATCTCGCTAAGTCCCAATGTGTCGCACAACCTTGCGGAGAACTGCGGCTCCAGGCTGCCTACCGACAACCACCGGCCATCGCTGGTCTGGTAGTAATCGTAGAAGGTGCCACCATTAAGCATGCCGCCTTCGGGTTTCTGGGGTTGTCCGCCAGCCAGGGCGGCTGCGCCGGCCATGGCGTTGAGTGCGAAGGCGGCGTCGGTCATGCTGATGTCGATGAAGGCGCCCTGCCCGGTTTGCTGGCGCTGAATGACCGCAGCGAGAATGCCCATCACCGCGTGGTGAGAGCCGCCGGCCACGTCGGCAACCTGTATACCCATCGGTGGGGGGCCGCTGTCGGCGCGGCCGCAGTGGCTGGCAACGCCGGATATGGCCAGGTAGTTGATGTCGTGGCCGGCGCGGTCTTTGTAGGGACCGGTCTGGCCATAGCCGGTGATGGCACAGTAGATCAGATTCGGGTTAATGGCTTTGAGGGTTTCATAGCCAATGCCCAGCCGGTCCATCACGCCCGGGCGGAACTGCTCCACGACGATGTCGTAGTCTTTCACCAGTTCTTTTACCTTCTCCACGCTCTCGGACTGCTTCAGGTTAAGCTGGAGTGTCTGTTTACCACGGCTGAGATATGAAAAGGTGGTGCTGAATTTGCCATCAAACGGGGGCATCACCTTGGCCAGGTCTACCCTGTCCGGCGCTTCCACACGCAGCACTTCCGCGCCCATATCGGCAAGCATCATGGTGGCGTAGGGGCCGGGTAACAGGGTGCTGAAATCGAGTATTTTCAGGGCATTCAGTGGGCCTGCCATGGTCGTCTCCATTGGTTTATCTGAGGTATTGTGAGTACTGTGGCTCATGCTGCCGGGTTTTGCAGAGGGGGCCAACTGCCGGTTCCTTCATTCCCATTGGCAGAATCTTCCATCTTTCGCGAAATCAGATGGTTGCATTGTCTCGCCGGGCACTTATGATGAACATCGTTTCTATCAATGGCATCGGTTATGTCTACCCTTACGGTTTCTCGACATTTTGTTGAAGCATCCCTCTCCGGCGCTGTGCGCCTGGGTCTGGATAGCCGTGCTCTGTTGCAGGAGGCGGGTATTTCACCAGATTTGCTGCGCATTGAGATGGCGCGGGTAAACAGTGATCAATTCAGCCGGCTGATGCAGGTGATCTGGAACCGCACCGGCGATGAGTTTATGGGCATGGGCCCCCGCAAGGCCCGCACCGGCACGTTTGCCACCATGTGTGCCCTGGTGATTAATTGCCAGACGCTGGAGGAAGTCTACGAGCAGGCGTTCCGGTTCTCCCGCCTGTTTGAACCTATGGTGAGCATGGAGATGGAAGTAAACGAGGACAACGTCAGGCTGGTCACCCGTATCGAGGGTGAGATTGACGACCCCAGCTATTTCCTGCGGGAGAGCATTCTGGTGATCTGGCACCGCCTGGGCAGCTGGCTGATCGGCCAGCCGGTGGAGCTGGAAAAGGCGGAGTTCAACTATCCCCGCCCCGCACACGGCGACGAATACCGGCACATATTCCGATGCCCGCTGGTGTTCGAATCGGATTGTACCGCCCTCACCTTCAGCAAGCGCTTTCTCTCCGCCCCGGTGATCCGGGACAAGCCGGAGATGCGCCAGTTTCTGAAAACCTCGCCGGCAGATCTGTTATCCCGGCCGGACGAAAGCAACACCTGGACGGGCAGAATCCGGGGGCTGATTGGCCGGGATTTTTCCAAGCCCATGCCGGATTTTGACTGGATTGCTCAGGAGCTTCACACCAGCCCGCAAACCCTCAGGCGGCGGCTCAAGCAGGAGAATACGTCGTTCCAGGAGATCAAGGATCTGTTGCGGCGGGATATGGCCATTTACTATCTGAGCCATCAGGAGTTGCCGATCAACGATATTGCAGAGCGGGTGGGCTTTACGGAGCCTTCAACTTTTCACCGGGCCTTCAAAAAGTGGACCGGCGTCACCCCGGGCGCCTGGCGGGAGGGCGAACGGGGTGACCTGGCCGAATAACGGCCAGGGCCTGCCAACCGGTGCGTATCAGGAGCCGGAACTGCCCTGCTGCAGGTTGCGAATCAGCCGGCCCAGGGTCAGGGCAATCTCATTCACCTGGTTTCGGCTTTGAGCCAGCTGGAACAGCCGGGAGCCATCCCTCGGATCATAAATCCAGCAGGCGCCTACAGCGGGCTCACAGTCCCAGCGGGGCTGTGGATTTACGCCAAATACCGGCAGCGAAACGGACTTCCGGACGGTTGTGTCATCGGTGTTCCGGGTGATTTCCTGAATGTTCAGGTTACCGTTGGCAACGCTCACCCGGTACCGGATGTCTGCTGGTCGGTCCAACCGCACCAAGGTTTTGTCCCTACGCCAGCCGGCGGTTTCCAAGAGGGCATTGAGATGGATGGTCAACGCCTCCCGGTCTGAGTCGGCCAGGTACAGCTGTCGCAGGCTTTTCAGCTCCTGGCCGCCCGCTGGTTCGATGATGGCCACGGGCTCCTTGGCTTCGCCATTGCCGTTGGCCACCGCCCGTACGTTGGCGCGATTTTCTTTCTCAATATCGGTGATCAGCTTCAGTGACTGCTGGTAGTGCTGCCCATCCACTCCAGCCCTGCTCACATAAGCTTCCAGGGCCGCCCGTGCCTCGTTGAGGTGGCCGGCCTGCAACATTGCTCGGCCGCGGTAGTAGAAATAATCCGCCGGTTTTTCGGATTCCATCTTCTGCAGACGGTTCAGGTACTCGCTCGCCTCACCCCAGCGCTCTGCCGCAACGGCCTCTTCGGTGGCCAGCATCAGGCGACGGATCTCATGCTCCGGTGCCAACGACTGCCCGTGGGCAGAAACCGCTGCCAACGAGGCCACCATTGCCAGGCCTGCCATGAATGACCGTCCACCGGCCAGGCTTAAAATTCTGGGTGGCAACATACCGCTACTCCTGATTGTCATTTGTGCCTTCTTCCGCCACCTCGGGTGCGTCGCTACCTGCGTCTGTAGGCGCGCCAAACTCGGTATGCTTCGGCTCGCCGGAATCGGCACCTTCGTCATCCGCATCCACCTCGGCCTGCTCCATAATGGCCTTGGGCAGTTCCTTCTTTACCCGAACCCCAAGTTCCACAAACCGGTTGGCCTGGGAGATCAGATTACCACGGCCGCGAGTCAGCGTATTCATGGCGTTATCGTAGGTGCCCTGAGCCGTGTGCAGCTGGGCGCCCAAACGCTCCATAGCCTCCACAAACACCCGAAGTTTGTCGTAAACGGCGCCAGCCCGGTCGGCAATCCGCCGGGCATTCTGGCTTTGCCGCTCGTAACGCCAGATATTTTCAATCGTCCTGAGGGTCGCCAGCAAGGTGGTGGGAGTCACCACAATAATCTTTCGCTCGAAGGCTTCTGCGAACAGGTTCTCGTCTTGCTGGAATGCTGCCACAAAGGCCGGCTCGATTGGCATAAACAGCAGCACGAAATCCGGAGAATGCAGGCCATTAAGCTGGCTGTAGTCTTTCTCACTGAGGCTTCGGATATGGCTGCGCACCGCCTCTACGTGTTGCTTGAGTGCTTCGTCACGGGCGCTGTCTTCCTCGGCCACTACCCACTGCTGGTAAGCCAGCAGTGACACTTTCGAGTCTATCACCAGGTTGCGTTGGTCCGGCAGGTGTACGATGACATCGGGGCGCAGTAACTGGTTGTCTTCGTCCCGGTAGCTGCCCTGGGTTTCGTATTCCACGCCTTTACGCAAGCCTGAGCGTTCCAACACTCGCTCAAGAATCAATTCCCCCCAGTTACCCTGTACTTTCTTGTCACCTTTGAGGGCGCGAGTCAGGTTGGCGGCTTCCTCGGTAATCTGGCGGTTCAGATCCTGCAGCGATTTGATTTCGCTTCGCAGGGCCTGGCGGTCCCGGGTTTCGGTGGTGTATACATCCTCAACCCGTTTTCGGAAGTCCTGGAGCTGGTCCCGGAAGGGGTTGAGCAGGGAATCCAGGCTGGTCTTCGACTGCTGACTGAAGCGCTCGCTTTTCTGGTCAAAGATGCGGTTGGCCAGGTTCTCAAACTCCTGTTTGAGAGCGTCCCGGTTTTTCTCAAGCAGCTCCGTTTTTTCCGCTGCCGAGCGGCGCTCTTTGTCCAGGGTCACCTGTTGCTCCCGGAGCTCCACTTTCAGCTGGTTGAACTCATCGCTCAGGCTCTCAGCCCGCAGCCGGAGATCCCGGTTCTCCTGCTCCAACTGGCTTAACCGGTCCCGGCGACTGGCCAACTCCGAATCTGCAGAGGCCAATCGGTTCTCCAGACCGGTGGCTTTCTGGCGCCAGGTCTCGAGACTGTTATCCCGCTCCAGCAGGGTTTGCCGCTGCTGCTCTATCTGCTGTTCCAGATGGCTTACCTCTTGATGGTGCAAGGCCTGAGCCTGATCCGATTCTCGCAACCGGGCATTCTGATCAGCCAGTTCCTGTGCCTTCAGATCCAGCGCAGCACGAACTTTGCGCACCGTCAAAGCGGCCCAGACCAGGCCAGCAAACAAGGCGACGCACGCCACCACAAGTGTGATAATCCAGCCGGCCAGCCATTCGGGGCGTAGCTCCATAAGATTGGTCAGGGTATCGACCACAGCGTGAAACTCCTTTCGTAGCGTGTTAACACCAAAGATTTTCGATGGTTAGCATTAACGAACCAGTCTACCCCAAGCGCGGAACCTTTTGCCCGTTAAACCCTCATTACCTGTACTGATCTCAGTTCCACCCTCGACTGATCGGCATTTCCGGCAAGTGACGGAATCCGGTTCTTTACGGCTAGCGTAAATTGCTCTAAAAGGAACAAAAGGATCTCTCAACGGCGCAGGGTTCCGAACATTGAACGCGCCAAGGCAGGACCAGCACATGCTCAAGGCACTGTGGAGAAAACTGGGAGTAGATACCGTGCCGGCAACAGGCGCGGGATGCATTGATGACGAATTTTGCACCTCAGATGAGCACTTGGGGCGCGAATCGGTACGGGTTTTGCCGCACATCACCCACACCGGCGAATTTCACCTTGAGCGTCTAACCCAACTTCTCAACTCTCGCTATGGCCAGTCAGTGCCCACAAATGAACAAAGCGCTGTGAGCGATCAGGCGCTGAAAGACATTGTAGGCTTTGCCTCCCGCATCCAGGATCAGGATATTCAGCGCGAACTGTTGTTGTTCTATCTGAATTGCTCCCCGGTGATCCAGGAATTTCTCCGCTCTGAAACCGCCCTCGGCCAGGAACAGTTGATTTCACTCTGAGTCGATTTCCAAGGTCTTAACCAACTGTAAAGTATTCACACAGGTCGCGTGTAGTATACTTTGCCGCCTGATTCAGAAACACATTCACAGGCTGCATTCATAATCGGTCATAGAAACCGCTTCCGCAGCCAGCTCAGGGGAAATCAATGGGTTACAGGTTCTTCCAGCCTCGGCGCTTCCTGATGTTCGTAATTCCAACCATGGCACTTGTGATCACCGGCTGCTCGGCAGATCGTTACTTCATGGTCCCCAAACATAACATGGAAGACCTGAGAACATCGGTACAAACCCAGAGAGCCACGCAGGTGACGATGGAAAACAACGCCACCGTGCGGCATGAGCAACTCCTCCACAAAAGCGACGCTGCCACACAAACCATTCTCGATGCCATCGCCACCCAGGTTGAAAGGCCCGTTTGCCCGCCGGCCGCAGCACCGGTTTGCCCTGCAGTTGCGGAGAACCAGGGGCGCGCCGACAGGCTCAAAGGCAAAGTGATTGTGGGGGAAATAGAGAAGTTTTACCTGGCCGGCCCTGGGCACATCTACACCGCACGCATTGACAGTGGCGCAGAGACATCCTCGATTCACGCACGTAACGTCAAACGCTTCGAGCGGGATGGCAGCAACTGGGTACGCTTTGAGGTACCTTTGCCCGGTGCAGACGGCGAATGGGTAACCATGGAGCGGGAGATATCGCGCCGTGTTCGGGTCATTCAGGCCAGTGCCGAAGAAGCCGAACGGCGCGTGGTGGTGGAGCTCCAGTTTGCCATCGGCGACCACCAGCAAGTGGCCGAGTTTACCCTGGCCGACAGGACTAACCTGACCTACGAGGTACTGATTGGCCGGAACGTTTTGCGGGATGTCATGCTCATTGACGTGGGTAAGGAATACGCCACGGAACTTCCTGACTCCTACCGCAGGCAAGCCGTTAACGGAGATGACTCATGACCGTCCGCTCCAGAGCGCCGTTTTACGCATTTGTTCTGCTGCTGATCGCCGCCGGCGTATCCATTGCCACCTGGCGACACATCGAGCTTGGCGTACCCTGGATGACGGGCGAGCAACGGCCGGTCTGGATGATCGAGGCGCGGGTTGATTTTGTTGGTCAGGATGAAGCCGCACAGATCAGTTTGCACGTTCCCGAGCAACCGCCGGGGTTCAGCATCCTCACCGAACAGGCAGCGTCCCCCGGCTATGGTTTCTCCATTATCGAAACCTCTGGCAGCCGGCGCGCCGAGTGGACCAAGCGGGATGTCTCCGGCCCCCAGACACTCTATTTCAAAGCCCAGTTCGTGCCTGATGACAGTGCCGGAGAATCAGCGCGTTCACGAAAACCGAGACCAACTCCCACCTTTTGGGAAGAACCCCAGGCTACCGCAGTTCGCGAAGTACTACGCCAGGCTAACGAACGCTCCAGCTCTCCGGAAAGCCTGACACGGGAGCTAATCCGGCTGTTGCAACCTGACAGCCGAACCCAGAACACCACCCTATTGGTCGCTGACGACAACTACCTGCAAATGCTGGTTCGAATGCTGAATCATGCCGGCATCCCAGCCCGCACCGCCGACGCACTCAAACTGGAAGATGCCCGCCGCCGCCAGCAATTGATGCAGTTCCTGCAGATACATAACGGTGACCGCTGGCTCACCTTTGACCCAAGAACCGCCGAACAGGGGGTGCCGGAAAATCTGCTGTTGTGGCGCCAGGGGGCGGAGTCGCTGCTTGATGTGGTGGGCGGCGACAACTCCCAGGTGAGCTTCTCCATGCTCCGGCAGACAGTGCCAGCACTTCAGCTGGCCACCCTGGAAGCCAACAAGAATGGCCTCGGGGTACTGGGGTTCTACCAACTCCCGATCGAAGAGCAAAGCATGTTCCGGATGCTGCTGTTACTGCCCATCGGGGCTCTGATCGTAGCCTTTATGCGGATTGTCATCGGGGTTCGCACCTCCGGCACATTCATGCCCGTGCTGATTGCCGTGGCATTTGTGCAGACCACTCTGGTCCCGGGACTGATTGCGTTTCTGTCGGTCGTGTCTATCGGATTGCTACTGCGGGGCTATCTCTCCAGTCTCAACCTGCTTCTGGTATCGAGGATATCGGCACTGATCATCCTGGTGATATTCATCACTGCCGGACTTAGCATTATCGGCTACCAGATGGGCTTCAATACCGGCATGACAGTCACTTTCTTCCCGATGGTGATCATTGCCTGGACCATTGAGAGGATGTCCATCCTCTGGGAAGAGGAAGGTGCCCGCGAAGTTATGGTACAAGGCAGCGGCAGCCTGTTTGTCGCTATTTGTGCCTATCTGGCCATGAACACGTCGCTGGCCGGGCACCTGACATTCAACTTCCCGGAACTGCATCTGGTGGTCCTGGGATTGATCCTGCTGATGGGGCAGTACACCGGTTACAAACTCAGCGAATTAAGGCGCTTTACCCCGATGAAGGCCTACGACTGATATGGACTGGATTTCCCCCAGAAAACTCAGAAAGCTTGGCATCCTGAACATGAACCGGCGAAATGTGGACTACATTTCCCGGTACAATGAACGGGCTGCCTACCCCCTGGTTGATAATAAGCTGAAAACCAAACTTGCTGTCAGCGAGTACGGCGTCAAAACTCCGGAGTTGTTGCAGGTAGTTCGCCAGCAACACGAAATCTCCCATTTCCGAGAGATAGCCGAGGGGCTCGCTGGCTTCGCCATCAAGCCTGCCAAGGGCTCCGGTGGCAAAGGCATCACCGTAATCACCGGGCGGGATGGCGATGACTACGTCAAGGCCTCTGGCGCCCGCATTTCCGTGGCTATGCTCGAACGCCATCTGACCAACATCCTGGCCGGCCTTTATTCCCTGGCAGGAACGCCAGACGTCGCCATTGTGGAAGACCTGGTACAGTCCACCCCCTCCCTCGCCAGGTATTCCTTCCAGGGCGTTCCGGATATCCGCATCATTATCTTTCAGGGTTATCCGGTGATGGCCATGTTGCGGCTGGCCACCAAGGATTCCGATGGCAAAGCCAACCTGCATCAGGGGGCCGTTGGTGTTGGCCTGGACGTAGGCACTGGCCGCAGCCTCAACGCGGTTCAGTTCAATCGTCCAATTACCCTGCACCCAGACACTGGCCTGGCATTGGAAAACATCCAGATTGAAAGCTGGGAAGACATGCTGGAAATGGCCTCCCGATGCTATGAAGCCACCGGGCTGGGCTATATGGGCGTAGACCTGGTGGTCGACACGCAGAAAGGCCCCCTGCTGCTAGAGCTCAACGCACGTCCTGGCCTGGCCATACAGATGGCTAACGGGGAGGGACTGGTACCCAGGCTGAGAAACATCGAGGCCCTTAAGCGCCCCCATTTCAGCCCCAGGGAGCGTGTTCAGTACGCGATGGGAGCTTTCGGGAAATTCTGACCGATGGCAGGCCACAAAAAAACCGGAGCTCAAGGCTCCGGTTTTTTTGTGGCCGTGAGGGCTGCCCTGTCAGAGCAGCTCACCGCGTTGCAACAACAGTTTTCGTTCGTGTGTCAGGCCCTTCAACAGGCCCCATGTCATGATCAGCAGCACGACAGTAAACGGCAGGCCGGCACTGATGGCCACCGCCTGAATGGCCCCCAGGGCATCGTCACCGCCACCAAAAATCAAGGCGGCGGCAATCGCACCCTCCATCACCACCCAGAATACACGCTGAGCCGTCGGTGCATCAGTTTTGCCACCGGCAGTAATGCTGTCGATAACCAGTGAGCCGGAATCCGAGGATGTCACGAAGAACACCAGAACCAGAATGATGCCCACGAAGGAAATGATGCCAGTCAGCGGCAGGTTGGCGAACATCTGGAAAGTGGCCAGCGAGACTTCTGTCAGGCCGTCCTCTGCCAAAGCGCCCATGCCCTGCTGGATCTGCTCCAGGGCTGAGCCACCAAAGCCGCTCATCCACACAGTGGTAATCAGGGTCGGGATGATCAGTACTGCAGTCACGAATTCACGCACTGTGCGGCCTTTGGACACGCGGGCGATAAACATCCCGACGAACGGTGACCAGGAAATCCACCAGGCCCAATAGAATACGGTCCAGCCTTGCAGCCAGGCCTGGTCATCGCGACCAAACGGGTTACTCAGGGGCACCACGTTCGCAACGTAGGTGGACGAGGTAATCCAGATGGTTTCCACAATGGCCAGCGTCGGGCCCGCAAAGATCACGAAGAACAGCAGCACGCCCGCGGTGACCATATTGATATTACTGAGCACCTTGACGCCGCCGTCCAGACCGCGAAGTACCGAAATCAGTGCCAAGGCCGTTACACCAACGATGATAGCCATCTGCACATTAATGCCGGAGCCCATGCCAAACAGGTAGTCGAGCCCAGAAGCCGCCTGTTGCGCACCGAAGCCAAGAGAGGTCGCCAAACCAAAGATGGTCGCTACAACCGCCAGCACATCGATGATATGACCGGGCCAACCCCAGACTTTATCCTTCAGGAGTGGGAAAAAGGCCGAGCGAATCGTCAATGGCATGTTCTTGTTGAAGGCGAAAAATGCCAGCGATAAGGCAACCACCGCATAGATAGCCCATGGATGCAGGCCCCAGTGGTAAAGGGTCGCGCCCATAGCCATGTCACGGGCTTCGGCCGAGTTCGCCTCAACATTGAATGGCGTCTCGTACCAGCCTGTATAGTAAGCAACCGGCTCCGCCACAGCCCAAAACATCAAGCCGATGCCCATGCCAGCAGCGAACAGCATGGCGAACCATGACAGGGTCGAGAACTCAGGTTTTGCGTCCTGTCCGCCTAGCCGTATTTTGCCCACGGGCATGAAGATCAGGGCCAGGCTAACCACCACAAAGATGTTGGCACTGATCAGGAAGAACCAGTCAAAGGACCCGATAATGTCCCACTTCATGCCGTCCAACGTTTCCTTGGCGGCTGTCGGGAACATCAGGGTTGCTATGACAAACAGCACAACAATGACTGATGTGACTGGGAATACCCAGTTATGGAGGTCCAGTCCAAACGGTCTTATGTTGTCCTGGCCTGCGACGTAATCCGTCTGATATTCGTCTTTCACTACCTCGCCCACGTTGGCGCCTCCTGGTCTGGTGTGACGATTGAATATTCGTTCGGGTTCATTAGCTGTGAATCTATCTTCATAGATTACAAGCCAGTCATCTTATTATTTTGAGCTCAAAACATCAAAAGTTGATATGTGTCATTACTGCATATTCAAGCATAGACCAGATTTCAGGAGCGAAAGTACAACCGAACATCTATCTGAACCCCTCCGCATTGAAAACCGTAAGATATACTCTAGCCCGAGCCAATTGGGCCTGACCCATACCGACCACAGAGGTATCCATGGCGAAAACCACCACCTTCCCGCTGCGCTACTCGGCCTATGTAATCAGCATCGCCGGTCTGATCATTTCCTTACCGATCACTCTGTGGGCAGGCGCTGGATACGTTATTCCATTGATTTTCGCTGGATTGGCCTCCCTGGGAACCTGGGATTTGCTCCAGAGAAGCCATACGGTAAGTCGCAACTATCCGATCATGGCGAACTTTCGCTACCTGTTTGAATCCGTGGGGCCGGAGATCCGGCAGTACTTCATCCAGTCAGACACCGAAGAACGGCCATTCTCCCGGGAACAACGCACCATTGTTTATCAACGGGCCAAGAACGTACTCGACAAGAGACCGTTTGGCTCACAACTTGGCATGTATGAGGAGGGGTTCGAATGGATGAACCATTCCCTTACACCAAGCAAGCTTAGCTCCAGCGACTTCCGTATTGTGATCGGCA
The DNA here is from genome assembly GCF_052380025.1 of Marinobacter sp. NSM. NCBI lineage: Bacteria > Pseudomonadati > Pseudomonadota > Gammaproteobacteria > Pseudomonadales > Marinobacteraceae > Marinobacter > Marinobacter sp. NSM. The sequence continues at coordinate 1,396 of NZ_JBQTCK010000014.1, read as the reverse complement.
AGAACTGCGATAAGCCCTACAGCGCCAGCGTGTTCAACATTTCAGCCATGAGTTTTGGCTCGCTGTCTGCCAACGCCATTCTCAGCCTGAATTCCGGTGCGCGCAAAGGCGGGTTCTACCATGACACCGGCGAGGGCTCTGTCTCTCGTTACCACAGGAAGCCAGGCGGCGACCTGGTTTGGGAAATTGGTTCCGGCTATTTCGGCTGCCGACATCCCGACGGCAGCTTTAACCCGGATATGTTCCGGGAAAATGCCTGCATTGGTCAGGTTAAAATGATAGAGGTCAAACTATCTCAGGGCGCAAAACCCGGCCACGGCGGCATTCTGCCCGGTGAAAAAGTGACTCAGGAAATTGCCGAAGCCCGGGGCGTTCAGGTGGGCGAAGACTGCGTATCCCCAGCCAGTCACTCGGCATTTTCCAACCCGGTGGAACTTCTGGAATTTCTGGAACAGCTACGGGAGCTCTCGGGCGGCAAGCCGGTCGGCTTCAAGCTGGCCATTGGTCATCCCTGGGAATGGTTTGCTATTGTTAAAGCCATGCTGGCAACCGGCAAGAAGCCCGACTTTATTGTAGTAGACGGCGGCGAAGGGGGAACCGGCGCAGCACCCCTGGAATTCATCAACCGGCTGGGCATGCCCATGACCGAAGCCCTGCTGCTGGTGCACAACACCCTGGTGGGCACAAACCTTCGGGAAGACATCGCCATTGGCGCCGCCGGAAAGATCACCTCGGCCTTTAACATCGCCCGTACGCTGGCTCTCGGCGCAGACTGGTGCAACGCTGCTCGCGGTTATATGTTTGCCCTGGGCTGCATCCAGGCCCTGAACTGTCACACGGGGCGCTGCCCCAGCGGCATCGCCACACAGGACCCACGCCGGGGTAACAAACTCGATGTGCCGCTGAAAAGTGAGCGGGTATACAACTACCACAAGAACACGCTGGATGCGCTCCAGAACCTGTTGGAAGCCTCGGGCCTGAAACACCCCTCGGAACTGGGGCCCGAACACATTGTTCGGCGTGTTTCCAAAACCGAAATCCACAGTTACCTGGACTTGTTTCCGTTTCTGGAGCCGGGCGCCCTGCTGGAAGGCAAAACCGGCCTGACGGTATTCGACAAATACTGGGACGATGCCCGGCCAGACACCTTTGAGCCGCCGGAATTCATCCTGAAGCTGAGGGAAACCAAACTGAGGTAATCCATCGAAGAAAATCGCCCGCTCCCTGTTTATTTTTACCGTGGGCTGGTGTAGACTTCGCTCCCGTTAAGCCACTGAGATAAACCTCTTTTCTTGGTGGGCAGCAGTTTACGGGGCGTAGCGCAGCTTGGTAGCGCACTTGCATGGGGTGCAAGGGGTCGTAGGTTCAAATCCTACCGTCCCGACCAGAATTCCCC
>NZ_JBQTCK010000013.1:0-36607 GCF_052380025.1 Marinobacter sp. NSM | reverse complement strand
CATGGGGTGCAAGGGGTCGTAGGTTCAAATCCTACCGTCCCGACCAGAATTCCCCGAAAAGGCAGACACTTACAAGGCGTCTGCCTTTTTTCGTTTTGGGCCAACCAAAATACAACCAATAGAAAACCAAAACCCCCTACTCTGCAGCAACCTCTACCCACCGGATTTCATCGTGTCCTGAGTCATAGTTGCTGGTCATTTTTGCGCTGGCATGGCCCGCCAGTTGTTGCGGGTCTTCGCCTTTGTCCCGGTAACGCTTGATGCCCAGCGCCCGGATCTCGTGGAAGGTTGGCCGCTCATTTTCAGGCACGCCGTCGAACAGTCCGGATTCGTCCCGAGCTTCAGCGAATGCCCTGGTAATCATCTGCGGGCGAACCTGCGTCCAGTGGTCCATCCCCTCCCGCTCTTTTATCTTCCGCTCCGGCCTTCGATGCACCAGGTAGGGACTGGCCAGATCGTCACGGCACCGCCGGATCACCTTCTTCAGCTTCGGACCAATGCTGATGGCCAAATAGCCGGTGTCGTACTTCTCCGTTTTCTCCTGCACCACGTACAGCTTTTCGTCACGGATATTGTCGAACTTCATCCGCGACACATCACCCCGGCGTTGCAGCGTAATAAGAGCGAGATCCATGGCGTTCTGGGCCCATGCCGGGCACCTCGCATGGATGGTGTCGTACTGCGCCTGAGTGAGCCGCCGGCGGGCCTTCTTCTCTCTGCGCTTAAGCGTAGCCTCGGCGGGGTTGTCTGATCGGAGGCCTCGGCTTACCGCTACCCGAAACAACCCTGCAGCCACCTGACGAATCTGGTTCGCTGACCGCGGCGAATACTTTTCCAATAGCTCGGCAATGTCCTGAACGCTCACGTCCTCGACCGCCACATCCCCCATGGCAGCCTCCAACTTACGAGCCTGAACCCGATACATCTCCAGGGTGCTTGGCTTGTATTCCCGTTCTGGCGCCACGTTTTCGAAGAACCACTGGATATGCTGGCGGACAGTGATATTTCCCAGCACCTTCGCCACCAGGTCATTTTCCGGCATCAGGTGCGCATTCAGCTCCTTGGCAGCCGCGATGGCCTGGGCCTTATTGGAACCCATACCGTGGAACTTTCCGGTGACCGGGTGACGGTATTGGTATGACTTGCCACCGTTGTTCGGATACAGATTTGGCGGCAATGCCTTGTTCTTCGGTCTACGTGGCCTTGGGCTCATGCTGCCAGCACCTTATTCACCAGCGGGTTGTTCGACACTTTCAGGCGGTCCAGGTCAACGTAATAGATGGTTCCGATACGCTGGCCCGGCAGCTCACCCTCATCGATGCACTTTTTCAGCGTCTTCATGTCCGGCTCACTCCCCTTTTCAAAGTAGCGGGTCCGGAACTGGGTTGCTTTAATGAGTTTCACAGCTACACCTCCACCGACTCAACAACGGCCGGATTGCTGCCGCCACGATCCCGGGGCCAGTCAAACCGGTAATCCATCCGCACCAGGCCAATCTCCACCAGCAGGTGCACATGCTTCGCCACCACATCAATGCGCACCGGTGATGCCGTATACAGGTGCATTTCCCGGCACAGTAGCGGCCCGCCCCGCAGCGCCTCCATGATCTCGTCCATCACCCACTCAAGCGTCGGACATTGCACTGCCCTCATGCCCTGGTGCTCCAGATACGTTGCCGGGATCTGCCGGCCTCGATACCAGCGAGGGCTGGCGGGGCTGTAACCGGCCGGCTTTACTTCGGGCTCGAAAAGCTGCGCCTGGTTCATTGTTCGCTCCTGCATTCCGCCGCCATCCGGTCTATGGCTTCCCTGATGGCTGGCCACTCGCCCGGGTTAATCAAAATTGCGCCGGTGTTTGTTTGCTCGACTTTGAGAAACTCCCCGCCGCCCTCGTCGTCAATGCTGACTCTGGTGGCCATCTCGCTAAATGTGGAGCTGTCATTTGCCGGGTGCACCACGAGTTGTGTGGTTCGGGTTTTGTATTCAGTCATCATCCGCCTTCCTTCGAGGGCGGTTGTGGGCGCTTGAGGCCGGTTGGTTTCCAGTAGTGATCGGATACCGCCTCGACATGCCCAAAATACCCTGTATAAACAAGATCCCCATCAGAAACCCATACACAGCCCTCGCAGTCAGAATCTGCATCAGTTGGCAGCCTCTCGCTGCACTTAGTCCACCCATCACCCTCTGGCTGGGGTGTGGCAAGCAGCTCGCGCCGGTATTGAGCAACCACCAAAGCGTCTTCTCTGCTTGCTGGGCCAAGGTTGCCACCATTCTCAATGAGTCTCTGCAATGCCTCGTTTACGTAATCCGGCACACTCCCTTGCTGGGCGGGGTATTCAGTTGCTCGAAACACTGCATCAATAGCATTCTGCACCGGGCAGTTCGCACTGGAGTGTTCGCCTACTTCGACACCGAGCAGTTTGCCAACGTCTTCGGCCAGCTCCGTTGCCTTTTCCTCCCAGTGGTCACGCTCATGTATCAGTTGCAGGTCTGGGTCTTGCTGGGCGGGCCTGATGTATACAGGCGTTACCTCGCTGGAAAATTTCATCCAGCTCTCTGCCAGTTTTTTATCGGCGGTGAAGTTCAGACCATCATTTTTCATGGCTGACGGCATAACCCAGCCCATCACTTCCTGCCCACTTTGGGTGCGGGCGGCTTCCGGCTCTGCTTTCAGATGGCTATTCATGCCCTCAAGATAGGCCGCATACTCGCCGCCCTGATCCTCAAAATCATCCAGCCACATCACCCGCCCCGCCTCAGATACCGCCGCCCATGCCCCGGCTTCGTTCTTGACCAGCACGCCATGGACGGTTGCGCCCATCTGATCGAGTTTCTTCTGTGCGATTGGTTTTAGTTCGATGTTCATTCCACATGCTCCGGCGTCATAAGGTCCGCGATCCGCAACTTCAAAATCCCGAGATAGGTCTGCATTGCATGGTATTGAGCAACCAGCATTTCACGCTGGAAGTCTGGCAATTCCTCGTGCCTTCGAGATGCGATGAACTTGCATAGCTTTTCTGTCTTTGCTTCGAGCGCATCACGCTCTCGGTGTAGCCTCTGGATAACGTCAATCACACATCACCCCCAAACACCGTAAACCGGCACTGGCGATGACTAAGTGCAGCATTGATTTCTTCATCCGTTTCAAACGTCACCAGAATTGCTCGTCGGTGCGTTTCTTCCGTTTCTTCGATGGTCAACATACCCATGCTGGACACATCGCCCTGGACCATTTTCCTGGTGTCAGGAATATGGTCTGGCCGCGCATTCAGCGCTGACCGAATCACCCGCTCAGCATCGTTTCGGGCCGCTGCAACCACCATCGGGCTCCAGCTATCCGGCCACTCGCTGTTTTCTTCCCATGCCACCAGGCGCTGGGCGCCGGCCTCGATCATTTCCGGGGTGATAGATACTTCGCATGCTGAGCTATCAAGGATTCCTTGACAGTTGCCATGGCTGGCCCGGGCATTCCACCCCATGCGAACCAGCTCAATGCCCGCAAAGCTGAGCCCGGCAGTGCCGAGGTGCTTCTGTGCGTATTCTTCAAAGGTCATGATTAGCCCTCATTATCCGAATCATTGAACAAGCACTCGCCGCAGTAGAATTCATCACAGTTAGGATCGGCCGGGTTCTTCGCGTTCATTGCCCCTTCGCCGCACTCCGGACAAGTCGGGCCGTGGTTATACAGCTGTTCCTGGTAATCCATCAGGTCTTGCTCTGTGTAATCTTTGGAATTCACGCTGCCCTCTCCTCATATCCCCGGTAACACTCCGCCCCTGAAGGCTTATCAAACGGGCAGTTGCACTCCGGGTAGTTGCAGGCCCGGCTGGCGGGCTTTTTGAGATCTGCGTACACCAGGCTAAGGAGGTATTCGGTTTGATCTTCGTAGCCCTGCCGTGCTGCAGCTTTCTGGATGCACCAGCGTTCTGTGCCGGTGAGCTCCATTCGGTAGGTCTGCACATCCAGTTCCTTTTCCCGCTCCCGCTGGCGGCGCTTTCGTTCGGCTGGACTCAGTGCCATCACGCATCCCCCAGGACATTCAGCGCCTTTCGGCCAGCCTTTATAAGGGCCTTCCGGTGGCTGATCTTCTCGATGCCGTTGGCGTTCATGTAGTGCAGGGTCTCGGCCACGGTGGCGAGAGTACTCACTGGTGTGACTTCCGCGGAGCGCATCATGTCGCACTCACAGTCGCTGGCTGAACTTCCAATTACATATTGAGGACCTTTGCTCATGATTCTGTCTCCACGTCTTTCAAGTGTTCCAACCACACATCCCATTCCTCAGGCTGCAACCAGGTACCGTTACTGAGCACCGCGCAACCGCTTGAGTGGATGTAGGCCAATCCCGTTTTCTTAATCAGCTCAATGATTTCGTCTGGCGATCTCATGCTGCTGCCAGCTCCCTTTTCCGTTCCTCCTGGTAATCCTCATTTACTTGGCGCCACAGCAGCTGGCGGGCTTTTGACGAAGCGCCCAGATCGACCAGGGTGAGCTCTTCGTCTTTGGGATCTTTAAGCCAGGTGCCGGCAATCCAACCAACATCGACAACCTGGTCGTATCGCTGCGCCTGAAGAACCAGTGTCCGCAGTTCGTGGTACAGGTCGTTAAACTCGCTGAGGCGCTGGTTCTCCATGATCCGGACTTCTTCCTCTACCCACTCTGTCCCGGCCCCGTCCCAACAGAGCGCTCGGACGCACACGATCCAGCTGTTCCGGTGGCGGGTAACGGCGTTAGCCACCTTTGGCTCCAGCGGCTCCCACCCTTTGATGGTTCGGGTAACCGCAACGGCATTCTGGCTGGCACTGCCGACCTCACGGTCGGTTTCCCAGGTCCAGATCCGGGTTCGCCCGAAAAAGCGCTGGGCGCGCTTCTGGCCGCAGTGCGCTTTGCGCTGGCGGGGCTTCTGCTGATTTCGAGCCATGGTTAGTGCCCCCTCCGACACTCATCGACAAACGGGCCAACAAGTGAGAGAAAGTCGTCCTTGCTATAGGCACACCACTTCTTCAGGTCATCAATCACTTCTTGGAAATAAGCTTTCCGGCTCAAAAGTTCGCCGCCCGTTCGCGGATTCGGAGAGTCCAGGTAGTACACCTCCCCTTCGCCCTCGCAGACCTCGCAATACTCGTCCAGCTCGCTCCCACAGCAATCGCATAAAGAGTGAATCTCTCCCATTCCCTTGCATTCCTCACAAGGAACCGGTGGGTTATCCTCCTCCAGCGCCTGCCGCTTCAGGTCACTCCACTGGTCATAGCTGGCAATAAGCATCACGCCACCTCACCCACATACGCTTCCTGAATGGCCTTGAAGGCCTCCAGGTCTTCCGGCTTCTGGATGGCAAACCGAGCCCCGCGCCATGCCAGGAACACCTCGTCGGCCTCGATCACCAGGCTGCTGCCGTTCGGGATCTCGTGCTGAAGTCGCCGGGCCATATCAAAAGCGCTCACCGGCTCGGCCTTCGCGTCACTTTCTGCTTTCCGTGACGTGTCACGAATGCCCTGTTCCCAGTCCGAAACCACGGTTACCTTCTCGTTCACCGGCCCCTCTACTGGGATTTGCTCCGGGGCTTCGTCTTTCTTGCCCAGGTCACTGACACCTCCCAGCCGCTCGCGGCCCTTTTGAGTCAGCGCCCAATAGCCGTTCGACCGCTTGTGAATCAGCCCGCCGCTGCGCATGTTGCCCAGAATCTTTGATGCGAAAGCCCTGTCGGACCATTCCGGGAACGCCTCCATCATCGCTTTGGTTGAGCGCTCGGCTTCCTTGATCGCTCCGAGCACGTCCAGAACATCAGCCATGGTTCGATTCCTCCGTCGATTCCCGATCAATCTGCTTCAGCAGCTCGTCGGAATTCCGGATCGCTGCTTTGTATGTGTTCAGCGGGCATGCCGCCATCTTCGCCAGGCCGGTCAGGTCTTTGAGCACCTGGTAAAGCTCGTCTGCGTAACGAACCTTCGCAGTTTCAGCCCGCAGAGGGATCACAAAACCACCTGCCCGATCGGTACAGAAGTCCGCGGGGCCCTTGTGAACAAACGCTCCCGCCACCTGCCCTTCATGTATCCATGCCCATGCATCAGCCACGGCGCTTGCCCTCCCGCTTCTTTAGGTGGATCTCCTCGCGGTCGATGGTCACAGACTGGGGCGCGATGATTCCCATGCGGGCGGTGTTGCCGCTGTTGTGGATCATCACCACCTTGATCTCCGGCCCATTCTCCGGGGTGATCACCAGCGCTTCGCCGTCCTTCCTGGTAACTACCAGCATGCCGATCTCCTTACGCCGCGCCGGGGCCTGGTTGGTTGATTGCCCGCAGCCGCACCGGCAAACGGACGATGTTTTGTTCCCTTGGAATCACCTTGTAGGTCCGATTAGCGCCCAGGCGAATCTCACAACCCAGCTCAGTTGCCAGCTGGCGGAGTGCCGGATCCAGCTTTGCCAGGGTCAGGTTCTCCGGAAATTCCACAGTTACAGCTGCCATGATGGTGCTCCTTATGCGTAGACGCCGCGGATAACGGTGCGGCCAATGGTGTTCTGGGTAACGGGAGGACGGCCGCCACTGATCGGCGTGGGCCGGCTGCGCATCGCGGGCAGCATGGCGAAAGCCATCAAAGCCCAGGCGAGCATCCGGGCCCGGAACAGGCCCTGCATCCAGCCCTGGGAAATCAGATCTACCCTGCTGTGCGCGTGAAACTGGTCTTTGGCCTCGTCGAGGTGCCAGTTAACGGTGTCTGGTGAGATATCGAGTTCGCGGCCAATCTCTTTGGCGCTCATGCCCCGGGCCGCCAGCATGACGACTTCGGCACGGCGAGGCGGAAGCAGTGTGGTATCCGCCAGCTCGACGGTCATTCGGGGGTAGTGTGGTTTCTGTCTGCGGCCCATGGTGTTGTCTCCCTGATCAACGACTATGGATACAGCGTATACAATATGTATCCTTTTGGTCAATACATTTTGTATCCTTTTGGGCAAATTTCCGTGACGTCACGAAATAGGCTATGGTTCTGCCCTCACCGATCAGGGAGACCGTCACATTGAAAGCAGTAGTGAATACCCTCTTCGCCCTAGTGCTGATAGTCAGCGCCGGCACAACACAAGCAGAGGTCGTCAAGAAATCGAAGTCAGGGATTTGCCACCCGCCCGCCAGCTCGCACTACGACAGAACAACGAACTACCAGGCGTTCAGCTCAACAGAAGAATGCATTCAGTCAGGCGGCCGCCTGCCAAAGAATCTGGTCATCGCCAAAGCCGAAGGCCCACAAGTAGCGACCGGCTACGATCGGAGCGAATTCGGTCATGGGTGGGCTGATATTGATGGGGATTGCCAGGACAGCCGTGCAGAAGCGTTGATCTCCGCCTCCACAACGACAGTAAGGTTTGCCGATGAAAGGCGCTGTAGAGTGGTTACCGGGCGCTGGATCAGCATGTTTACAGGAAACGTGATACAGAACGCCGGCGATATCGATATCGACCATGTGGTGCCCCTGAAGTGGGCCTGGGATCACGGCGCCAGCTCCTGGACGAAGGCAAAGCGAGAGAAGTTCGCGAACGATCCAGTAAACCTGATACCGGTAGAGGCCAGCCTGAACCGAAGCAAAGGCGCCCAAGGCCCGGAAAGCTGGTTACCGCCCTCCGGCAAATGCCAGTATGTCAGTCGGTTTGTGAGGATAGTGAAGGTCTACGGCCTTCAGCCAGATCAGGCCCAGTTCAGCCGTTACAAGCAGCTGCTGGCGGATTATTGCAGATAAGAAAAAGCCCGCTTGAGGGCGGGCTTTAACGACTAGGGTTGACGCCGGTCCTGGCCCGAAGCTTTCGCTTATTTCTCTGCGATTCTTTTCGGTTCTTGAGCTTTCCGACAAATTTGTGAGCCTCAGCGATCTGAGCCAAAAGGAAGCCGATACTAAGAATGCAAATGAAGAGAAGGCCTCCAATCAGAGGAACCCCCCAAGACAGAACAGCAGGCAGGTCCTTGCCTACGAGAACAATGCCAAGCGATACAAACGCTGCAATTACGTAAAACGAAATCGCTAGGTACATCTGACGGAGCTTTTCATCAACGATTCCGGCCAGCCGGCGCCTTTCATCTCTATTGAGGCCGTCACTATTGGAATGCAGGTCGTTCAGTTTATTTATTGCAGACAGGCCAATGCCTACGGGAATCAGCATCAAAGAACATACGTACCACGGTATAGCTTGTCGCGCTTCTGTTGTCTGAAACACATAGGCAAACAATAATGCCCCGGCCGCTGCGGCTCCAATCACGACCAACGCACCCATAGCGGTCCAACCGGACTGATCTGGCAGCCTAGTCGTCTCCATCCGGGTCAATGTATTCGATTTCGTCATCATCGATTTTCGATAGAAGCCATGTGTGCATTTGATGGTATAGGTCACTTTCATCGACAATTCCATTTGTGGCTTGGACATTCAAATGACCGTTCAGGCGAACTTCCTTGCCGAGCAACTTGCCACCGCCTTTGAGCTCCACTACCACATCGTCATCGTGGCTGTGCCTCATGGAGGCGGCGATATTATCCAACATTTGCTGACCGGTTTTCGAGGTCTTTCTCAAATACGTAACCTTTAACTGTACCTGAAGGTTAGCTTCATCTAACGAATCATCCAGCTTCAACCTATTAAACCAATCGGCCCCCATGGCGGCACTTAAAATGTCTGCGCCGCGGCCAGCAGGAACCCACTGAACTCCTTTGGAGACAGATTCGCCGCTGTCATCACCGCTCTGTTGTTCTGATGTTTCGACAGGCGTACCAATACTGACAGTCTTAACTGGCGATCGTTCAACCTTAGCGCGAACCTCTTCCGTGATTTTGTCCTGCAGCATCAAGGCCGAATTCCTGGCCATGATGCTTAGTCGGGTACCCAGAAGCCAGCTTAAATGGGTCTCCAGTTCTCTCGACGTCAATGCTTGGGATTGCATCAGAACAATGTGGTTATCAAGGCAACCGAAATAGAGAATCGAATCTATAAACTCCTTCTTACGCCGCACCTTTTCAGACTCCGACTCTCCCTCTTCGCCAGCGACAGCATCACTAGTGATGGTGTCGATCGAATATTCAGAGGCTTGCTCATCTAGAGTCATAAGCACTTGGCTTCGACCAGATTCGAATCTGACTAATTGCCCAAAAAACATGCCTTGGAAGACCGTATGGTGATTGATCAGGCGACATATTGAGTCATGATCTGGATTGATCTTCTCCATACGATTGGCAGCGTAATGCGCATCACTTTGATCGCACAGAGCGGCCTCAAGCATCTCCTGGAGAGTCTGGGTCTGGTTCGATATCGTGGCGACTTTGTAATGAATGGACTTGCGCTTTTTTTCCCTTCCCAAAACATTTCTCCTTATTGGTTATGCCCTTACCTCAATACTGACCACCAAAACACACGGCCAATCACGCGGACATTGGATGCCATCTCTTCAGCAGTTACTTCTTCAACTGGATGTTCACTCGCATTCTGGCTCACGATCTTGATGCCGCCACCAGGGCGTCGGTGCAGGTACTTCACGCGGAGCATGCCTCCGTGGTCGATCGCGTAGATCTCGCCATCCTTGATGGCCTTATCGGCGGTGTTCACGCCAACACAGGTACCATCGGGCATGACCGGCTCCATGGAGTTGCCACGCACAAACGCGCATGCGGCGGATTCAGCTGGTACGCCAGCCCGGCGCAGGGTGGATTTAGCAAAACGAAGCTTTGCCCCGTGGTTCTCTATCACCTGAGTGGCGCCACCTCCTGCCGCCAGCTCGACTTCCCTGAAAAGAGGCAACTCCACTTCATCCTCATCCAATGGCGTGTTGCTGTCCCAGGCATCCATGTGCCCGAAGAACTCCAGTTCATTTCTTCTAAGATATGCGACGCTTGGCTCTCTGACCTCCGTTAACCCCAGTTCGTCTGGCTCTTCAAGCGCTGCAGCATCTTCAAATCTGCCACTCTGGATATCGAGCTGATCCTGAATCGCACGCTCTTTTGCTTCCTCCTCAGCCTCGTAACGGTCATAGACCTCTTGATCAGTTAGGTTCTCGTCTCCTGGCCTTCGATGCTTCTTAGCAAACACCTTGATTGCTGTAGCGAATATATCGAAATTTTTCTTCTTAGGCCCTTCGCCGGTTAGAAGCCAGTCGATATCAACGTCAAGGAACTCAGCCAGAGCTTTAAGCTGAGAAGCAGAAGGCTCCCTTCGTCCGCTCAAATAATGGCCGACCGCACCTCTGGTAGAAACACCAAGTACAGATGTAAGGCGGTCTTGCGTGACCCCTTTCTCTCTCATTACTGACCGCACGCGGTCTTGCCAATTTTCCATAATTCGAATGGTACGCAATGTATCCATTCTGGCAACGACACTTTTTGTATCCAAATCAACTTGACTCGATACGGAATGATATATATCGTATCCCTCATGAACATACAGACCTTCATCCAGCAAGTAGGGCCGGAATCTGCTGCCAAAACACTTGGCGTTTCGGTTTCTGCAATCAAGCACTACCGGAACGGTATCCGGCGGATAGCTCCTGCAAACGTCATTTCCGTCTGTGCATCGACCGGATGGAGAGTTACGCCGCATGAAGCGAGGCCGGACATCTACCCGAACCCTACTGACGGACTCCCGGCGGATAAGCAATCCGGAGAGGCCGCCTGATGGTTCCCATTGAAACACACCATCGCTGGCGGAATACCCGCCTGACTATGGGTGGTTATTCATACAGGTATTGATGCAGGCGCGAGCTGCAGCGCTATCAGAAGCAGCCGGTAACAGTCGCTGGCCAGGCGTAAGCCGAGGTGCCGACATTGCAGGTGGAGATAGGGACCACCGATAGAACGCCAGCAGCGTGGGCCAAAGGACCGTCACGACCTCCGCCCCAGGTGACCACGTTGACAGCCCGGAAAGACGGGCCGTATCCGGGAGGGCTCTGCTCCCTCAACCAAGGATGACCTGGCAGGTCCCCAGTCTGCTGCGTCAGGTAGAGCCTTCCACGGATGCGTAAGGGGTTGGGAGTTTCCCGGCCGACGCATCAAACAGCGATGACAAGCTGCATGTGGCTCCCACCGGTAGGGGGTCTGGGTAACCTCCCATCAAAAGGTATACGGCGGTGATACCGGATAACCCGCTAGCTTTATGAGCGTGACACGTCACGAAATACAAAACCGGACAGTGGAGCAGTCATGCCAGAGAAATTGCAGATCACCCTGCCCGGGCCGCAGAGATGTACCGCTACACGTGCAAGGTCGAATCGCGGAAGGCCATCAACCAGGGCAAATGGGATCTGGAGCCCCTGCGCGATCTGGTTGCCACTGGCGGTGAAATTCATGTGTTCCTGGACTTCTGCCCACCTGATCGCCGGGCACGCGATGACGACAACGTGGTTGCCGCGTTCAAGTCCGGCCGTGATGGGCTGGCGGATGCCCTGGGAATCGACGATTCCCACTTTCGGACGCACCCATTCCTGAAGCGCGACGAGATCGTGAAGCCGTTGGGTGAGGTTCGGGTGGTGATTACGGGGAAAGGGCCAGAGGCCTGAAAAAAGAAAACCCGGCTCAAACGCTGGTGGAACAGCTCGCCGGGTTAACCAAGTACAGGAGAAGATTATGAACGAAGTTATCCACAGCTTCAATTCTAATTCGGAGACTCTCTCCAGCATCGATCTGCTGGAGATGGTTAACGGGGCCCGGAAAGAGCACGGTGAGAACCCCATCCGCAGGAACGATTTCCACGCGAGAATTGCTGACGAGCTGGAAGGGGAGCACTACGAAACTTTCGTAGTTCAAAATCCGAACAGCACATCAACATCGGCCTTCTTGCTAACCCACGAGCAATGCCTGCTGGTATCGATGCGCGAATCCAAGGCGGTACGGCGCTCGGTCGTTAAAAGGCTCAAGGCCTTAGATGGCCAGCAAAAGACCCCCGCCTGGCTGCAGAACCTCAGCCCCCAGGCCAAGGTTGTCATCGAGGACCTGAACTCTCAGGTTGACCATTACCGCAGCGAAACCCAGCGCCTGAACTCAGTGTGCAACGATCTGGCGGCCAATCTGAAGAACGGTATTACCCCGCCTGCATTCTGCCGGATGCTCAATGGCGTGAACGTAAACCGCGTTCAGCCCCTGCTGGTTGAGCGCAAGCGCCTCATCAAAACGTCTCACGGGTACCGCAGTGCCTCGGCCTACAGGGACAAGCTTTTCACAGAACGCCGTGAGCTGAACCAGGAAGGCCGGCTTTGCGAGAAGGTGGTCCTCACCCTCAAGGGCGCCAAGTGGCTGTATGCCGAATATGAGAAGGGCCACCTCGATATGAAGAAGGACTGGGATGGCCAGTTCAGCCACCTGATTCTGGATCAGGAGGTTGCTGCATGACTGCTCAGCAGACACCCGAACAATTCACCCGAGCCCGGCTCCTGATCGAGCTGGCGGATGAGGCAGCCGCTTACCTGAAGGCGAAGGATGTGGCCAGAGAGAAGCGCCACATCTACCGCTGCTGCCGTGACCAGTACCTCTACCGCAACGGGATCACCGAAACCAAGTGGGGCGATCTGGTGGATGACAGGGCATTCCAGATGGCCACCGGCAAGCCTTACCGGGAATGGCGCAAAGCCCGCCAGCAGCAGTACAACGCCGAGCGGCGTATGGACCGTCGGTTTCGGAAACTTATTCAGCAAGGAGCAGTACAGTAATGGCCGCACTACCGTATATCCAGCTTTACACGGCAGATTACCTGGCCGACACCATGCATCTGACTACGGAAGAGCATGGCGCGTACCTGCTGCTGATCTTCAACTACTGGCAGACCGGCAAGCCGATCCCCAAAAAGCGCCTGCAAAAGATTGCACGGATTTCCAACGACCGTTGGCCTTCCGTTGAAGATTCGTTGAGCGAGTTCTTCGCGGACGATGGTGAATTTTGGGTGCATGGCCGCATTGAGCGCGACCTCGATGCCGTGAAGGATGCTCAGGAACAACGTGTAAAGGCCGGAAGGGCTTCCGCAGAGGCAAGAAAGCGCTCAAAACAAACGAAATCCGAACGGGAAGTTAACGACCGTTCAACGCCCGTTGAAATTCCGTTGGAACGAAAAGGCAGCGAGAAGCCAACGAATAAAGATACAGATACAGATACAGATACAAAGAATAAAACACTTGGCCCATCGGCAAGCGATGCGCCCACGCAGAGTGAATCGGCCAAGGCTGGCAGATCCGAGAAAAAACCGCCCTATCCACAGGAATTCGAACTGGCTTGGCAGAAATACCCCAAGCGCCCCGGCAGCAATCCGAAGCGCCAGGCGTTCAAGGCATGGTCTGCCCGGACCAAGGAGGGCCACGACCCCGCCGTGATACTCGCTGGCGTGATCCGCTACGCGAAGTTCTGCCAGTCCACAGGGAAGGCCAACACCGAATACGTGATGCAAGCGGTGCGGTTCTTTGGCACGTCCTGCGAGTTTGAAAACGAGTGGACCCCGCCAGAGCCCTTTCCAGACCGTCCCCGGCATTCGGGATTCAGTGAGATCGATTACAGCCAAGGCCTGAAGCAGGAGGTGCCCGATGGGGTCGCTAATTTCTGAGCTGCTGGGGCAACCCGACGAGCAGATGGATCACATCCTGGGCATCGATGACCGCCGCAAGGGCGAGTGCGAACAGCACGGAAACTTCATCGACGTGCACCACAGCGGCAAGGGCCGTGTTTCCGAAGGCTGGAAGGGCTGCCCGGAGTGCGCGGAAGAAGCCCTGCAAGCCCGGATGCGGGAGGAAGAACGCCAGCGCCAGATGGAGATGATGCGCCAGCGTGCATCCCGGTACGTGGCCCAGGCCGATATTCCCAAGCGTTTCTCCGATAAGGGCTTTGCTGACTACAAGCCCGTGAACGGCAAATCCGCCAGCATACTGCGCAAGATTCAGGACTACGCCGATCTGCTGGCCTCCGGAGATCACGGCGGCCGGTCCCTGATCCTGCTGGGCAACGTGGGCAACGGCAAAACCCACCTGTCCTGCGCCCTACTGCGTGATGTAATCCTGAGAACCTGCAAGCCCGGCGCCTACTGGACGTTTGCCGAGCTGGTGCGTGAGGTGAAAGGCAGCTGGAGGAAGTCCGCCGATTACAGCGAACAGGATGTTTACGACAAGTTCGCCAAGCCGGAGCTGGTGGTGATCGACGAGGTGGGCATGCAGAACTTCACGGAGTTCGAGCAGACCGTGGCCTATGAAGCGATCAATGCCAGGTACCTGCTGGAAAAGCCAACAGTGGTGGTCACCAACCTGCCTGCCGGCGACTTGAGCAAGTGCCTCGGAGAGCGCGTGGTTGACCGGCTCCGTGAGAACGGCGGCAAGGCTTTGGACTTCGACTGGAGCTCTTACCGGAATGGAGGTGGCCAGTGAGCCAGAACGCTAATCCGCCAGCCTCTGGCGTAACCCACACCAAAACCAGCCGCAAGGAGGCGAAGGCCTTGCTGGCGGATCTCCGGAAGCAACTGACCGAAGGGAAGAGCAAGTGATTGATCACCTGACCAAACTGAGAGCCCGAAACGCTGCCCAGGCCTATATGTACGGGGTGAAGATTCGCCAAGATGCCAACGAGCTTTCCCCTGCGCGGCTAGCGGCGAAATTTGAAGTAAGCGTGCACGCGGTTAACCGTGCCATCGAGAACATGCCTACTGAGGCGCTATCGGCTGATGAGTCTGCCCTGGTACGGGCCTGCTACAGCGAGCACAAGTCCCTGGCAAGCCGATCCGAGCGGCTGACCCTGAATGCGCTGGCCCGGCATTACCAGGTAACTGTTCCCGATATCCAGGTGGAGCTGGATCTGGCCGGATACTTGAGCCCTCACCGGCACGGGCGCAAGGAGGTGGTGGCGTGAAGAAGAAGGCCGGCCCCGATCTGACGCCAAAGCGCATGGAAACCGCCCCCTGCCCTGACTGCCACCGGGGCTTTGTGCAGGGCGTGTTCCACACCATGCCCTGCTTTACCTGTTTCGGTGTCGGCCGGCTGCAGGACGGGGCGCCGCTCAAAGACGATGACGCAAAGGTTTTGTTGCGTATGGCCTGCAACGATCTGCAAGACGAAAACCGCAAGCTTAGGCTGCAGATCGCCGAGCTGAAGTCTGGCGAAGCCGGCAGGGGTTATGGCGCTGGCGGATCACGGTACCACGGAGACTGACATGCTGAAGAAACCAACGCCCATTCGCTCGAACCATATCCGGAACGCGGCCCGGGGTCAGGAGTGCACCTTGCAGATCGTTGGCGTGTGCAACGGTGACTGGAACACCACCGTACTGGCCCATCTTCCAGACGAGAGCCATGGCATTGCCAGGAAGGCTGACGACCTGAGCGCCTGCTTTGCCTGCGATGCCTGCCATTCGGTGATCGATGGTCGGGTGAAGTGGCCACCCATGGAGCGGGAGCACAAAGACTGGTACCTGCGCCGGGCACAGATGCGCACCTGGCGAGAGCTGTTCGGTATGGGGGTGATTACGATCAAGGGGGCGGCATGACGCCAGAACAGCATAAGGCCGAATGCCTGAAACGCTGGGAGGCACTGAAAGCTGAAGCTATGACCAAGTGGGGTCTGTTCCGGCGAAAGCGGATCAGTCGGGGGCAACTGGAACAATGGCTGAAACAGCAGTCAGAAATGGACGAAAGAACCATACGGGCGATGTTCAACGGGATGCGGAGTGGGTAATGGCAGAACAGAATCGGAGAACAGCAGAGCAGAGACGAGCCCGGGAAGCTGCCCAGCGGGAGGTGGATCGGTTCATTGCATACCTGCAGGGATTGGACACCATCGACCAGATCGCGCACCAGGGCCGCAGCATTATGGGCATGTGGGCCGACTTTGAGGGCAGGCCGCCATCCGGGTCTAGGTTCAGTGAGTTCTGTGTGCTGGCGGACAAGCTGGAGAAGATCCGGCTGCGGAATACGCCGGAGGAGTTCGCCCGGGCCTATGAGCGCTTGAGCGCCATGAGCAAGAAGTCTCCGTTGTTCGTCGAAGCCCTGGTGGTTGACCGGTTCTATCGGGGCCGCACAAAGGTGGCCGTTGACCCTTTTACCGAGCAGCGCTATGAAATCCACTGGAACGATGCGGCATGCGCCCAGCTTGTGGGCTGCACCGTGAAAGTGTTTCAGCGCCGCGTGACCAAGGGTTACAGCCAGCTGGAATGCCGGCTGGGCTTCGCCGAGGCCTGCGCTGCTTAATGAGGTATTGACTTCAGGGGTCCAGCGGCTACACTGTTTGCTAACTGGTCGAAATGACCCCAAACGAAACCGCCCTCACCCGAGTTGGCGGTTTTTTTGTGCCTGGTCCAGATACAACGTGCGGCCTGACTGGCACAACACATAGCCGCTCGGTGAGGTTGGCGCCCTCTTTGTAACGCAACAGCCACCAAAACACCCGCCAAGCCTCTGCCGCGAAATCCCGCGGGACCATGCTCAAATCGGCGGGTTTTATACGCCCCGGCCTCTGCCTTGTGTACGCCGGGGTTATCTCATCTGCCAGTCCGTAAGTGCAGACAGAGTTACGGCCCCGTTCAGCGCGGCCAGACAACACGACCCCGGCCGCTGCCCAGCACGCCGGGGTTTTTACTTTCCAGACCAGAATACCGCCTATGAATCGCGAACTGCTGAGATCACAACTTGAGCGGCATGAAGGCCTGCGCCTGAAGCCCTACCGAGACACCGTGGGCAAGTTGACGATTGGGCATGGCCGGAATCTGGAGGACGTTGGTATCAGCCGGGAAGAAGCGGATTTCATGCTCGACAATGACATTGACCAGGTTGAGCAGTACCTGAATACCGTGGACGAATACAACGAGCTGGACGAGGTGCGCCAGACGGTTCTGGCGAATATGGCGTTTAATCTTGGATTCTATGGCCTGATGGCGTTTCGAAAGACGTGGGCCGCAATCAGTCGAAAGGATTACCCGGAGGCAGCCAGGCAAATGCTGGATAGCCGCTGGGCTCGTCAGGTAGGAAATCGCGCCCAGGAGCTGGCCGAGATCATGCGGACTGGCGAGGTGAAACGGTGACGGATATGCCAGATCGCAGAGGGTGGCACTTAGATAAGAGCGTGTCGGTTGCCCACATTGGGACAACCATTGGGCTGATCGTCGGGGCTCTCTGGTTCTTTGCCGGCCAAGACACCCGAATCAGCAACCTGGAGCTGAACATCAAGCACCTGCAGACAGAGCGTGTGAGTGACCAGACCAGGACAGAGAAGAAGTTCGACGAGCTTCGGGTCGATCTCAGGATGATAAACAACAAGCTGGATCGCTTGATCGAGAGCCAGAGCCGTGAGCGATAGCCACCCAGACCCAGAACGCTACTGGAAGCACCGCCGCCGGCTGGCTTACACGGCCATGGGCGCGCTGCTCGTTACCCTGGCGGCTGGCCTGTTCTTTGAGTTGCGAGCCTCAAACCTGCCGCTGATTGAATCCCTGGGCTGGGCCTTTGCGGTGATTGTGATCGGCTACTACGGAAACAACGCGATTGAAGCGTTCAGCAGGCCCAAGAAATGATCCTGAAAGCGAAGTTGATTAAGCCGCTGGCCGGTGTCCTGCTGCTGGCATTTGTGGCTGGTTCAGGCTGGACTGCCCGAGGCTGGCTTGAGGACAGCAAAGAGCTGGCCATCATGAAGGCCCAGCGTGACCTGGCTGCCGAGATACGCGGCGATATGTCTGAGGTTGCCGGCCTGGTGGATTCCAAGCTGCAAGGTCTCAAAGCCAATGAGCGTGTAATCGATAGAGGCATCATCCGTGAGATACAGCAACCGGTTTTTCGTAATATATGCGTGCCTCCTGATGGTGATTCTTTCCGGCTGCTCAACAGCCTCGCCATGGGTGCAGCCCCCGCAGAGCTTGATGATCAAGGTTCCGAGCGCCCTTCCCCAGCTAACTGATGGCACTGGGCAAGACGTCGTGCTGACCATGCGAGACTGGGCCAGCCTCTACCACGAGTGCAGAGTCCGACAGCACGGGCTCATTGACGCTATCAGCGAGATGACCAAGTGACTGACGAGCAATTCACCGAGCTGATGCTGGCCATGAGGGAGCAGACTGACGCCATCAACCGTATGGCTGACACTCAGGCTGCACTGGTTCAGGCGATGGCCGAGGCTGAAGGTCTGGATGACGAGGAACAGGAGCCGGCCACTTACCTTGATGGTTCACCGGTTAGCCGATGAAGTACGACGACAACCGCCCATGGCGCCACCTGTACAACCGAAAGGAGTGGAAGGCGCTTAGGCGTGACCAGCTGACCAAAGAGCCGCTGTGTCGGTACTGCCAGCAGCAAGGCAAGGTTGAAGCCGCAACGGTGGCTGACCATATCGTTCCGCACAAGGGCGATGAGGCGCTGTTCTTTGATGCCGACAACCTGCAAAGCTTGTGCGCAACTCATCACGACGCATCTAAGCAGAAGGCCGAGAAGCGCGGAGTTGCAGAGGTAGGCAGCGACACCACAGGCGCCCCGCTTGATCCGTCGCACCACTGGAACCGATAGCCCTGCACACGGCAAGGGAGGGGTGGGCCCAACCTCAAAAACCGTGCCAACAAAGACCGCCCCCGAAACTCTTTTTTAACGGTAACTCACTTGAGCATGTTATGACCAAGCGCAAAAGATCAGACAGCGCTGCTGGCCGCACTGAGATTGTTCAGGGGGCGCTCAGCGGTGCCCCGAAGCCTCCGGCGGGGGTGACAATCAGCGAAGCCGTACAGCCGTTCTGGGAGCTTGTGACAACGGCCAAGGCGAAGCGGGCCTGGACCAAGAATGATTTGGTCATGGCGGCTGAAGTTGCTCGGTGCATGTACCGCCTGGAGCGAATTTCGGAGGAGCTGGAAAAGAATATGGCTCTCGCCTTGCTGCCCGAGGGCGAAGAGCAGCCGTTCGATGCCAAGGAGCTGGAGAAGCGTGCCGACATGCTGGCCAAGCGCGTCCGCTTGCTGAGCGCTCACTTGCAGATCCATGCCGAGGCCACTCAGGGCAAATCACGAGAACAGGTAGACCAGAACTCAGCCCACCGACAGGCGTCTGAATTCGCAGAAGCCTCTGAGGGCGACAGCCTCCTGGCTAAGCCGATGCACTGATGGCCAGAAAGCCAACTCGCGGTCAGCGCGTCATAGCATTCATCGAGCAGTATTGCCGCGTACCTGAAGGGAAGTTGATTGGGCAGCCCATCAAGCTGGCGCCCTTCCAGAAGCGGTTCCTGCTGGACGTATACGACAACAAGGCCGGCACCTCAATCGCCTACCTGAGCATCGCCAGGAAGAACGGAAAGACCGGCCTGATCGCCGGAATACTCCTTGCTCACCTGGTCGGGCCGGAGGCGAAGCAGAACAGCCAGATCGTGTCCGGCGCTATGAGTCGGGAGCAGGCGGGCATCGTGTTCGCTCTGGCCTGCAAGATGATCCAGCTCAACCCGAAGCTGAGTGAGATTGTCCACATCATCCCGAGCGGCAAGCGGCTGATCGGCAAGCCGATGAATGTGGAATATAAGGCGCTGGCGGCTGAAGGCAAGACGACGCACGGCCTATCTCCGGTTCTGGCCATTCTGGACGAAATCGGCCAGGTACGCGGGCCTCAATCTGAATTTGTGGACGCGATCACCACCGCCCAGGGCGCACACGAAGACCCGCTACTGATTGCGATCAGCACCCAGGCGGCCACTGACAACGACCTGTTTTCCATCTGGCTCGACGATGCGGAGCGATCCAAAGACCCGCACATCGTCAGCCACCTGTACCAGGCCCCGAAAGACGCCAAGCTGACCGACCGAAAAGCTTGGAAGGCGGCCAACCCGGCACTGGGGCTGTTCCGGTCCCTGCCGGATCTGGAAAAGCAGGCAGAGCGAGCCGAGCGGATGCCGAGTTCAGAATCCACGTTCCGCAACCTATGCCTGAATCAGCGAGTGTCCACAGTGTCGCCGTTCGTCTCCAAGGGCGTCTGGGAGTCCTGCGGTGGTGAGCCCTCGCCGCTTCAGGGGTTGCAGGTATACGGCGGCCTCGACCTGTCGGCCCGCACCGACCTGACCTCCCTGGTACTGGCCGGGGCTGACGAGGACGGCGTTAAGCATGTTCTGCCGTTCTTCTGGGTTCCCGAGCAGGGAATTTATGACAGGGCCAAGCGTGACCGGGTGCCCTACGACGTGTGGGCGCGTGAAGGCTGGCTCCGGACTACCCCGGGCGCGACGGTGGACTATGCGTTCGTGGCCGCCGACATGGCCGACATCATGGCCGACCTTGACGTTCAGGTGATCGGCTTCGACCGCTGGCGGATGGACGTGTTCAAGAAAGAGCTTGAGCGACTGGGCCTGGATTTCCCGATGTCAGAGTTTGGCCAAGGCTTCAAGGATATGTCGCCAGCCCTGGACGCACTGGAGGCTGATCTACTGAACGCCCGCATCCGGCATGGCATGCACCCTGTTTTGACCATGTGCGCCGCGAACGCCGTGGTCACGAAAGACCCCGCGAACAACCGCAAACTCGACAAGCACAAAGCCACCGGCCGGATTGACGGCATGGTGGCGCTGGCCATGGCCTTGGGTGTTGGGGCTGGCCACGAAGTTGATCGCCTCGACATTGATTCATTCTTATCGGACCCGCTTGTGCTATGAGCCTATTCTACGCAATCAGAAACTTCTTCCGGGGGCCTGGCTCACCGGCACGAGAGCCGGGGCTCCAGTCTGGCCAGCCGGGCGGATACAGCACCGACTCTGCAGCGGAAGTTAACTTTGACACGGCCATGCAAATCAGCGCCGTGTGGGCGGCAGCTCGTATTATCTCCGAGTCTATCGGCTCCCTGCCCTTCCACCTCTACAAATCCGGCCCTGAAGGCCGAGAAGAGGCGACAGAGCACCCGCTTCACCGCGTTCTGACCAGCCGCCCGAACCAGTATCAGTCACCGGTTGAGTTCTGGGAGAGCATGGCGCTCAACCTCACGGTCAGCGGCAATGCCTACGCCATCATTCAGCGCACTGGCCGGCGCATTGTTGGCCTGCTTCCAGTGTCGTCTGCGCAGGTCGAAACCGAGTTACTTCAGGACGGCACTGTGATCCACAAGTACACCAACGGCGCTGACGTAAAAGTGTACTCATCGGACAGCATGTGGCACGTCAAGCTGTTCGGCAACGGCATCGTGGGCATGAGTCCGCTCAGCTACGCCCGGCAGTCCATCGGCATTGCCATCGCGTCTGATAACCGCGTCAGCAAGATGTACAGCAATGGTGCCAAGCCCTCCGGCGTCCTGAGTATCGACAAGACGCTGACGCCAGAGCAGCGGGCCGCCATTCGCAAGAACTTCTCCCAGATGAGCGAAGGCAACGACGACCGCCTGTTCGTGCTCGAAGCCGGCATGCAGTACCACCAAGTCAGCATGACACCGCAGGATATCCAGCTGCTGGATAGTCGCCGCTTCCAGATCGAGGACATTGGCCGCTTTTTGGGGGTTCCGAGCATCCTTCTGAACCAGACGTTCGGCCAGTCGTCCCTTGGCTCCAATGTCTTCGAGATTATGCAGGGCTTTTACAAGCTGAACCTGCGCCCCTATCTGGAGAAATTCGAGGCCGCAATCCTGCGCTGGCTGATCGACGAAGATGGCTACGAAGCCCGCTTTGACTTCGACGCCCTTCTTCGTGCGGATCTCAAGAGCCGGATGGAGGGTTACAGAATCGCCATCAACTCCGGCCAGATGACACCGAACGAAGCCCGCCAAGCAGAGGGCCGCAGGGCGTTGGATGGCGGAAATCAATTACTTGTTCAGGGCGCCATGGTGCCGATTGATATGGCGGGCCAAGCCCCGACACCGCGAGGAACCCAAGATGATGAAGCGTAAGAACCTGGCACTTGATGCGGTCGAGGTAAAGCTGGCCGATGATGGCCGCAAATTCAGCGGGTATGCCAGCGTATTCGGTGGTGTGGATAGCTACGGCGATACGATCATGCCGGGAGCGTACAAGGCCACTCTGGAAGGGCGTCAACGCCCCGTTGAAATGCGCTGGAATCACTTCGGACCTGTCATTGGCAAGTGGACCCACATAGTGGAAGACGAAAAGGGTCTTTACGTGGAAGGGGAATTGACTCCGGGCCACTCCGTTGCCGAAGACGCCTATGCGCTCCTGAAGCATGGCGCGGTTCACGGCCTGTCCATTGGCTACCGGCCTGTAAAAGCGGTCAGCAACGAAACCGGCGGCGAGGATCTGCAGGAAATTGACCTGATTGAAATCAGCGTAGTCGAGCGTCCTGCTGACCTGGCTGCACAGATTGGCGACGTAAAGAGCGCCATCGACGAGGCCGACGCTATAAAAGATTTTGAAGCCCTCCTGCGTGATGCTGGAGGCTTCTCTAGGTCTGAGGCATGCAAGTTCGTGGCAAGCCTAAAGACCGTGATCCTGCGTGATGCAGGCCCAAAAGAGTCCGCAGTGATTGCGGATATCAGCGAACACGTTAAAGCAAAACTCTCCGCAATCATTCGAGGTGAATAACATGACTACCCCTATCGATCAGGCGGCTCTGGATGCCGCACTCAAGAGCGTTGGTGAAGACCTGGCGCAACACCTGAAGAAGCATACCGATGAGGTCGAGAAGTACGGCAAAGCCGCGACCGACCTGACCGGCCAGATTGACGAGCTGTCCGGCAAGTACAAGGAGCTGCAGGACGAGTTGGCCGATATGGCCCAGAAGCAGTTCCCGGCCTCCCCTGAGCATCAGGCCCCGGTCAGCGCCGGTAACGAGTTCATCAAGTCCGAGCAGTTCCAGGCCCTAGCCAAGCGCCAGATCGAACGTGCCCGCATCGAGGTGAAGAACACCGTGGTTGCCGATGGCACCACCACCTTCCCGATGCAGCGCCCCGGCGTTACCCCGGGTGACTTTGCTCCGCTGACCATTCGCCAGCTGATCCCGACCATTACGGTTGCGGAGAACGCGGTGAACAGCCTGCGCGAAGCCACCAACGTGAACAACGCCGCTGAAGTGGCTCAGGGCGGCGCCAAGCCTGAATCCGACATCACGTTCGAGCAGTACAATGTGCCGGTTGAAACCGTGGCCCACTGGATCAAGGTGTCCAACCAGCTGATGGCTGATGCCCCGGCGGTGGCTGCGTACATCGACACCCGTCTGCGCGATGGCCTGGCTCAGCGTGTAGACGCGCAGCTGCTGAACGGCAATGGCAGTACGCCGAACCTGTCCGGCCTGACCAATGCTGGCAACTTCACCGCGTTCACTCCGACCTCTGGCGCGAACCTGGTGGAGTCCATCAACAAAGCGAAGTACGCCCTGTGGGCCACTGGCAACATGCCGGACACTGTGATCGTGAACCCGGCTGACTGGGGTGCAATGGAGCTGGCCCGCGAAGGCGCCGGCACTGGCGCATACCTGTACGGCGCGCCGGGCACCAACGCAGGCACCTCTCCGTTTGGCGTGCAGGTGGTCATGAGCAACAACATGGCCGCCGGATCGTTCCTGATCGGCTCCATGCGTGCCAGCGCAACCATCTATCAGCGTCAAGGCGCGGTGGTTGAGATGGGCTTCATCAACGATGACTTCACCAAGAACCTGGTGACCATCCGAGCTGAAGAGCGCCTGGCGCTGGCCGTTGATCGTCCGAGCGGCATCATGTTCGGTGATATCACTGCCGCTTAACCGCTGAAGGATAGAGGGGCTGGCTCCGGCTGGCCCCTTTACTCGGAGGAAGCATGAAAGCGAAAGCACTCAAGACCTTCCTGCACGATCAACTGGGTCGGGTAGAGGCAGGCACAGAGTTTGAGGCGACCGAGGCGCAACTGTCCGGAGTACGCCGTTTTGTTGAGGTCTATCAGACCAAGGTAATTCACGAGGTGCCCGATGGCGGTTCTGACACTGAGCGAGATCAAGGAGCATCTGCGGATCGAGGCAAGCGAAACCGCCGAGGACGCTCTACTAAATCAGATTAACGAGGCTGCCCAAGACTACGCTGAGCAGTACATTGGCCGCTCCATTCCCTGGACGGATGACGAGGGCGCCGAAGTCACACCACCGGCAAGCGTTGTTGCCGCAATCAAGCTGATTATCGCGGACCTGTACGAAAACCGGGAGCAGCGCGTGACGGGCTCAATCGTTCAGGAGAACCCCGCAGCACACAACATGCTGCATTTTTACCGTGTTGGGCTGGGCATCTGATGCAGATTGGCAAACTCCGCCACCGAATCACCATTGAAAAGCCGGGGCTGACGCAAGACCCGCAGACCGGCGAAATGGTCCCGGGCTGGGAAGCCGTGACCACTGTCTGGGCACAAAAGCGCCCCTCAAGCGCCCGGGAGTTCAAGCAGTCCCAGGCTGGCCAGTCTGAAATCACCGGCGAATTCCAGATCCGCTACCGGGAAGGCATCGACGCCACCATGCGCATTCTTCATCGGGGGAAGATCTACAACATCGAAGGTGTTCTGCCGGACAACGAGAGCGGCCTGGAATGGCTGACGTTGCCGTATTCAGAGGGCGTGAACGATGGCCAGTGATGGTATCAGCTACGAAATGACCGGCCTGCCGGAATTGCTGGGCAAGCTGGAAGGGCTGGATTACGACATGAAGCGCAAGGGCGGGCGGTTTGCGCTGCGCAAGGCGGCCCAGGTGTTGAGAGATCAGGCCAAATCGAACGCGGCCCGAATCGATGACCCGACCACGGGCCGAAGCATTGCCGACAACATCGACATTCGCTGGTCTGGCCGCACATTCAAGCGCACCGGCAATATGATGTTCCGCCTCGGTGTTCTCACTGGCAGCACGCGCAACCTGGAGCCCGGCAACCCTGACACCGGAGCCGGAGGCGCAACGCCGCACGCCATGCTTGTCGAGCTAGGCACCGAG
The DNA here is from genome assembly GCF_052380025.1 of Marinobacter sp. NSM. Classification (NCBI taxonomy): domain Bacteria; kingdom Pseudomonadati; phylum Pseudomonadota; class Gammaproteobacteria; order Pseudomonadales; family Marinobacteraceae; genus Marinobacter; species Marinobacter sp. NSM. Next base: position 11,802 of record NZ_JBQTCK010000013.1, on the reverse strand, counting down.
AAAGCGCCGGCACAGCCCTACCTGCGCCCGGTCGTGAATCAGGCTGGCCAGGAGGCGGTGAGCGAATTCATTAAGCAGTATGGCAAAAGCATCGACCGCGCCCTGAAGCGGGCCAGGAAAAAGGCAGGTGTGAAATGAGCATCAAGATTGTTTTGCCTGATGGCAAAGCACCCAAAGCTGGCAATGGCACCAAGATTTTCACGGAAGACGGCACCGAGATAAAAGGTGTTGAGCGCTGCATTATCGACATTGCTTCGAATGAAGCAGTCACTGCGCACCTGATCGTAGCAGTCCGGGACATAGAAAACCTTGAGCAGGTCGCCGGCCACGTACACATCTCCGGCATCTACCCGGAAGAATGCGAGCACGAGGAAGCTGTGGATCGGATCAACCAATTGCGCCCGAGCGATAGCTGATGAATCCGCCGATCTTTCAAATTTGCGCAGCAGACCCAGCAGTAACCGCCCTGCTCGGCACCGGCCCGACTCGACTTTTTCCCTTTGGCGAGGCACCCCAGGGCGTCCAGCTGCCCTACGCCGTGTGGCAAACCATCACGGGCACGCCGGAGAACTACCTGGGACAAACCCCGGACATCGACAGTTACACCATCCAAATCGATGTTTACGCCGGACGCGGCAGTGAAGCCCGACAGGTGGCCGCCGCGCTTCGTGATTCGATTGAGCCCCACGCCCACGTGGTTGGCTGGAATGAGGAGAGCACCGATCCAGACACCGGGCACAAACGATATGGATTCGACGTCGAGTGGCACGTCTCTCGATAAAGAAAACACCAACCACCCGAACAACCCGCCGCCGAGCGGGTTTTTTATTGAAACCCGCGAGAGGATTGAACCATGAGCAAGCTCACACAAGGCACCCACATTTTCTTTCTGAACACCACCGGCCAGACTCCCGAAGTCGTCAAGGTCGATTGCGCAACCAGCTTCAACCCTGGCGGCGATCCCGCAGGAGAGCTGGACAACACTTGTCTTGATAGCAACGAAATGGAATACGTTGCTGGTATGCGTAACCCGGGTACTGCGTCCTTGGGCATTCGACCGGATGGCGACTACGACAGCCACATGACCATGTGGAATCTTTCTCGAATGAACCCTTCGCCTGCTCTGGACTGGGTTGTTGGCTGGTCTGACGGAAAAGCAACTCCAGGTATTGCTCAGGGCGTTGGCTCTGTCGCTGTTGATGCTGGCGGATCTGGCTACTCAAGCGGCACCACTACAGTCACGTTCTCTGATCCCGAAGATGCTGACGGCCGGACTGCAACAGGTATCGCAACCGTAGTGGGTGGAGCTGTCACCGATATCACCGTGACTGACCCGGGCACCGGCTACACTGCGGCGCCAACGGTAACCATCGGCGGTGATGGCACTGGCGCAACTGCGACCGCGACACTGGGCGATTATAGCTTTGTGCTCCCGACCTCCAGGACCTGGTTCACCATGGGCGGTTACATTTCTGACTTCCCGTTCGACTTCCAGACCAACGCCCTGGTTGAGTCGGAGGTGAGCATTCGCCGCACCGGTGGTGCCCGCTGGATCAAGAAGGCTGCGTAAACATGGATCTGACCCTTGATGCACTCAAAGACATGGGCGCCTTCACCGGCGCCCCGGTCGAGAAAGAGATTGTCCTGAAGGACGGCGACGAGGAAAAGACCGCTACGGTTTACGTGCGCCGGTTGTCGTACCACACCGCCGTCTCGGACATTAAGTCTCTGAGCGCCAAGTCTGACGCCGTGGCCGGGCGAATTGCGTCCGCCATCTGCGACAAGGAAGGCAAGCCGATCTTCAAGCCGGAGGACATTACCGGCGAGGCAGATCCGGAGCGCGGCCCGCTAAACGGCGAGATCACCATGGAGCTGCTGCGCGTCATCGGTGAGGTGAACGGAAAAAAGACGGAGAGCTGACCGACGAGGACGAGGTGTGGCATGAGCTGGTGCTGAACGGCATCGGTGGCCGCACCATCGCCGAGGCCAAGCAGACCCTCAGTTACGTCGAGTTCCTGGATTGGGTGGAATACCGGCGCAAGCGCGGAAGCCTTCATCCGGGCATGCGCATCGAGAGAGCCGGGGCTTTGGTTGCGGCGATTTTGGCAAACGTCAACCGTAAGAAAGATAGTCAGCCGGTCAGCTTTTACCAGTTCGCGCCGCACCACGAAGAGCCGAAGCTGTCGCTTGAGCAGGCTATGGAAACATGGAGATAGGTTGCTAAACTGAAGCCCTCACTTCAGAAAGGGAATGAAAATGAAGCAACTATGGTTTCTCGTCGCCTTGGTGCTTGCGGGGTGTGCGCAAACGCCTGTAAGCCTGGGTCAAAATGTCACGCTAAAGCCCTGGCAATCTTCCAAGGCGATTGAGTCAGTTCGGTTCGGTGCTGATTCAAGCGGTGGCGATCTGGAGTTTTGTGTGGCTAAAAGCGTGGTGAATCCCTCTGTCAGTTTTGCCGACAGCGCAGACAGCTTCTTTGGGGCATATACAGGGACCTACTACCACGATACAGACACTAAAACTGTGAGCGGCGGCTCGGTCATTCAGCATTCTTCTGAGCGCGGCGTTATTGCCGTCGGAGTAACTAGCTATGAAGTGTCAGCATTAGTAAAGCGCTACGTTCGTTTCCAGCTATCAGCAACCGATAGTGAATACGAGTTCTCAAATTTGGAGCAGGTTCAGGCATATAGCGGTGCGGCGCCAAATACTGGATTCCATCCGGTCGGGGCATTCTCTGGGGCCAATCCGGAATTAGCCCTGAAGGCGCTACAGCGCATTTCAGCCAACATTGACCGTTGTCGGTCCAGTTAGCCAGATTGAGAGTTCACAAAACCCCGCCACGGCGGGGTTTTTTAATGCCAGGAGGAATGCGTGTCCAAAAAATCATTAGGCACATTGACGTTGGATCTGGTTGCTCAGGTGGGTGGATTCGTTCAGGGCCTGGATAAGGCTGAGCGCAAGTCCAAGAAGTTCCGGAATGAGATTTCAAGAAACCTAAAACAGACCGGGCAGCAGCTTGAGCAGGGTTTGAAGATTTCCGCAGCTGCCGCGACGGCGGCTATTGGCGCGTTGACGGCCATTACTGTTCAGCAAACTCGGGCCGGCCTTGAGAACATAGATGCTCAAAACAAGCTTGCTCGGTCGCTTGATACCACTTTTGACTCCGTTACCGCGCTATCCCTGGCGTTTTCTGAAGGCGGTATTGACGGATATGAAATGTCGCTCGCCAGGCTTAACCGTCGTTTGGGTGCTGCGGAGAATGGTTCTGGTGAGGCTGCAAAAACAGTCGAAGCTCTGAATCTCAATCTTCAAGAGCTGTCTGGGCTGGAAGCTGATGAACGGCTTGCCCGCATCGCGGACGCGATCGTTGAATCTGGTGCCTCTGCGCAGCAAGCGGCCCGCTATGCCCAGCAGCTCGGTTTCGAGCAGCGGCAGGCTGCGCAGTTTTTCCTTCAAGGCGGTGACGCCATTCGTGCGTATCGTCAACAGGTGGACGAGTTTGGGCTCTCTGTTGACTCAGTAGATGCGGTCAAAGTTGAGCAGGCGAATGACGCTTTCGCCAGAACAGGCTTGATTTTCGATGCGATCAGTCAGCAGATTGCAATACAGGTGGCGCCCATTCTGTCCGGCGTGTCTGAGCTGTTCATTCAGAACGCGAAAGATGCTGGCGGGGTTGGTGAGGCGACAGCTGATGCCTTCAACGTTGTCATAGAGGGTGCCGCAGAGGGTGTAAACAACCTGGCTAAGCTGGATCGTGGGTTTCTGAAAACCCAAACAGCGGCTGACATTTTTGCTCGAAAGGTCCGCATCGGGTTGCTGGAAGTGGCCAGGGAGATAGTAGAGATCCCGACTGCCGCTGTGAATGAAATGATCTCCGTCATCAACTCAATCCCCGGCGTGGATATGGAAACGCTTGGGATGTCTGATCTCGGGAAAGTTATTCAGGGAGAGATCGCTGAGGCCAGTCAGGAGATCACTGACCTAAACGAAAAGCTCCGAGATGAATTGGGCAAGCCGTTGCCGGGCGACCAGTTCAAGCGTTTTGTGTTTGAGGCCCGAGAAGCAGCCGCGCAATCAGCAGAGGCCCTGGCAGCCATACAGGAGGCGGCTGGTTTAAATCTTGGTCAAGGCTCAGGCGGTGATGCCGGAGACGATGAAAAGTACCAGCAGCGCGTAGACGCTCTGCGTCAGGCTTTCGAAACGGAAAAACAAGAGGCGCTGAGGATCTTCGGTGAAAGAAATGAGGAGATCAACGAGTTATACCACGCGGATGCTCTCAGCAAGATGGAGGCTGACCACTTAAAGATCCAGTCCGAAGAGCAAATGCAGGAGCGGCTGGCGGAGATTCGTAAGAAGCAGCTCGACGAAGAGGCTCGTCTTCAGCAACAGCGGCAGGCCCTTATTCTTGGTGGTGCGGAAGGGCTGTTTGGGTCATTGGCCGACCTATCCGGAAAATTTGCGGGCGAGCAGTCTGCTCTCTACAAAACCATGTTTGCGGTTCAGAAGGCTGCCGCCATCGCTCAATCCATTGTGGCTATAAACACTGGTATTGCCCAAGCCGCTGCCGTGCCATGGCCTGCAAACCTTGGCGCCATGGCGTCGGTTGCTGCAGCCACTGCTGGCATTGTCAGCAATATCCAAGAAGTTTCTATCGCTGGCATGGCCCACGACGGCATCGATAGCGTCCCCCGGGAAGGAACCTGGTTGCTGGACAAGGGCGAGCGTGTTCTCACTTCTCCGCAGGCTGACAGCCTTGATGCATTTCTGGCGCGCCAGGAGGCTGGCGGAGGATATGGGAACGTCGAAATTCACAACTATGGCAACGACAACGTTCGGACCCAGCGCGGTAGCGATGGTCAACTTCAAGTCATCATCGAGGCTGTAGACGACCACATCTCTCGCGGCGTTATGAATGGAGGCGGGAGAGTAAATCAGGCATTCCAGAACGCCTACGGACTCAGAAGGCAGGGTAACTGATGGCCACCACGATTGACTTCCCGAAGATGCTGCCAACGCCGCACCGTTCCGGGTACGGCCTGAAGTCAGGGCCAACGTTTGCCCGAACCGAAATGGCCAGCGGCCGGGCCAAGCAGCGCCCACTGAATAAAGTTGTTCCGACCGTCGTGCCGGTAACCTTCCTGCTCACCCAGGAGCAGGCCCAGATATTCGAGGGCTGGTTCAACTACGAAATCGCCTACGGCACCGCCTGGTTCAACTGCAAGCTCGACTCCCCTATGGGGCTGCGGGATTACGAATGCCGCTTCACCGAAATGTACAGCGGCCCTGAGCGCATCGGTGTCCGGCACTGGCGCTATACGGCACAGTTCGAGATTGTCGAACGGCCCACGGTATCCGAAGAGGAATACCTCTACGGCCGGGACGACATTCTCTACTCATCAATTTTCGACATCACCATGAATCAAGAATGGCCCGAGGCTTAGGAGCTTAATAATGGCGAAGTACAACACAGGCAACCCGATTGGTAGCGCTGATCCGAGGGATCGTCATGATAACTCTCAGGCTTTTGACGAGGCTGTGTCATCCGAAAATACGACATTTACAGACCGCCTCGGAAAATCGCGCCTGACGCTCAAGGGCATGGAGCAGGTGTTCGATGGTGGGCAGCCAGCGATTGATGCTTACTATGCCGCTGCAAACGAAGCCAATCGGGCCAAAGGTGAAGCTGATCGTGCTGGCAATGAGGCAGACAGAGCTGAAGCCGCTGGCGATGCTGCTGTCATCGGTGCCTCCGGTGTTTTTGAGGATACGGTAGCAGGCATTGCAGGGACCCCTGAGGGTGACTATTTCAGCGTGCCAAGCCCTGCTGACAGTGAGTACATGATTTTGTACAGGCATGATCCTGGTCCCGTGGCAACTGAAACGAAGCGATACCCGTCAACTGGCCCTGTGCTCGCTGCCATCACCGGGATTGGACAATCTCCCGATGAAACTTCAGTAACATTTGGCAATATCTCTGTGGCCACAGGGTCACTGGTTCTTACCACCGGTGCTCAGGGCTGCTCCGCTGCGTTGCCTAACGGGGTTATATCCAGCATCCGACTTCTCACATCTACAGTGTCAGGAACTGTCAGTTACTCTATGTACATCTGGCGCCCTACAGGAGCCAGACTTGAGTTCGAGCTGGTCTCAAACACACCAGTATCCGTGGTGACTGATGCAAGTGGAGTCGCATCGATTTCGCCGGAGGATTTCGGCCGACTGGAGGTTGAAACCGGCTACGTTGTGATGTTTAAGGCTTTGGATAACCCATCACGCATTCACCGCTGGAGTTCATCAGACACCGCCGATACCAGATCCTTATTTACGGCGCCCGCAGCCACAGGCGTAGTTGGGGAGGTAGTTTCGCTTGCCTATGGCGATCTTCCCTTGGCTATGGAGATTTCAGTGATCGGCACTGGGCTCGTTCGTGCTCAAGACAATGCAATCACTGCTATCGCAGCCAGCAGTGAAAACTCAGCATCATCCGGGGAGTCAGAGTATCAGATCGGCATGATCGGAGGGTTGAGCGCCGCTCCGAGCCACGCAGCGAGGTGCTATTACGAGGTAAGGAGTAGCGGCACTGTTAAGAAAATATCTGCAGCAGTGACCGCGCCCTCAACTGCAGACTTGCTGATTTTGGGGGCAAAAGTTGGCGAAACTCGAAGAATCAGGCATGCAGAAGAAATCAGCCTTCCAATCTCGGGAGTAAATGATGTTGCGATATCTGTCAATGTTAACAAGGGCGAGGCTATCGCTCTGATAACAAAGAGCGGCGGGTTTCTCTATAGTCAGGGGGCGGGGACTGTCGGGGACGGAATTTCTTTTAATGATGACAGTTATTTGTCTTTTGGCGGCTTGGTCAGTGACAATGTCCCGCTCTCAACAAGCTTTCAAGCAACAATCGTTGGGCCCAAATATGCAGCGCTTGATACACTGGACATTGGTGGAGAGATCATATCAGAGAGGTTTGTGGGCGGCGCAGTTCCTGCTGGATGGTCCACGGCTGGCGGAACGTGGACGGTAGACGGAGGCCTGATACCTCCTGCGTCACCAAGTGGTTATGGAGTTCGGGCATATATCGATGAATTTTGCTCGCTGGGTCGTGCAGTTATGTCCTCGCGCGTAACATTCAATACTGCTGAGAGTATCGCCGGTCTCGTCTCATGGCAGTCTGCAGGAGCCCTCATGCTGATTGACGGAATTTCCGGAGAGCTGCAGCTCCGCAGGCTCACGGCGTCAAACACCAGCGCTTTAGTAAAAAGCGTGGCATTACCGTTCTCACTGGTGGCCGGGCGGTCGTACACAGTCTCTGCCACAAAGGTCAATCTCACCTGGGAAATCACTGCGAGCGATACGGTTACCCGACAAAGCGTATCGCTATCGAGTGATATATCAGAAGGGTACACAGGGTTCGCTGGCCGTTACGGCGTGGCGGTTACCTCTGGTGACGTGGTGTTCGAGTGGTTCAATGTTCGCTCCGACTACCCGTCCCGACCATCAGTTCTGGTAATTGGTGACAGTAATGGCGAGGGGAGCAACTCAGGGCTTGCGGGCGCACCGTCTTGGCCGAGACTCCTTGAAGCAAGCCTCAACAATGACGTTGTGCTGGCCAGCGTTAGCGGGTCCACAAGCCGCATCTTTGACCGGGAAAATTCCGACCTTTTGAGGTGGAGGCCAAAATATGTCATCTGGGCGCTTGGAACGAACGACACAGATCTTGGTTCTTGGAGGGGTTGGACATCTTGGTTTATCGGAAGGATGCGGGAAATCGGGGCTGAGCCAATTCTATGTACAGTTCCTCCAAGGGTAGGCAGCGAATCACTTCGGCTGCAGATGACCAACGACGTGCTCAATGGCTTCTTCGGCAGGGTTAAGTACATAGACCTCGCCGCAGCAGTGACGTCTGGAAATGACCGAGAGACTATTGATCAGTCAATGTACGCGGGAGACGGAATTCATTTTTCTGCTGTTGGGCATGCGGCCATCATGGAGCAGCTTGCTGTTGACGTTCCATTTATCGTGGCGCAGGCGTGATGTCAGCTATAGCCAAGGCCTACGCATCTGCAGACCAAGAAATCATCCGCACCCTGGAAATCACCCCAGCCGGCATCGACCCCACCCGCGTCTGCACCGGGTTCGTTGACCGCACCCTGACGCTGGAGAATGCCAGTGAAGCGGAATTTGTAGCCGGCCCGCTCTCGATCAAGCGCCCCAGCAAAAGCGCCAGCGGTCAGCAGATGCTATCCCTGTCGATTGCCAACGTGACTGCCGAGGGCCAGGAGGCCATCGAAGCCGCGCTGGAATCCGGCGAAGAAGTGCCGGTCATTTACCGGGAATACGTTGCTTCTGACCTTTCTGCGCCTGCGTCCAGGCCATACAGAATGACGCTTAGGGGCGGTGCATTTCAGGGCATCATGATTCAGATCGAGGCCGGATACTTCGATCTGTTGAATACCCAATGGCCACGCCGGCGATACACCGCCGACGAGTTCCCAGGGCTCCGATACATCTGATGACCCTAACCGACTTGCTCAACGTCCCCTATCTGGCCAATGGACGGCTACCGGATGGGGCGGACTGCTATGGCCTGACCCGGCTGGCCCGGGTGCATCTGTTCGGAAAACCATGGATGCCCGAGCATGGCGCAGTGGAGGGCTCAGACAAGCGGGCACTGACGAAGGCCATGCTGGTCGAATCGGTGAATTACCGAGAATGTGAACCCCACCCGGGCGCCATTGCCTGCTGTTACCGGGGCAGGCTATGCACACACATTGCCATTGTTGTCGAAATCGACGGTCGCCTGATGATCCTCGAAACCGACGAGCCCGGCAAAGGCCGGCATGGCCCGCGCCTTGTGAATCTTAAACCCTTCCAGCAGCGTTTCCTGAGAGTCGTTTTCTATGACGATTAAAGTGTTCGACACCATCATGCCCGCCGAGCCGGCGGAGGTTTACCGCGACCACGGCATGACGGTTGAGGAATGGCTCAAGGGCCAGACTGACGACTACAAGCCCGGGCCGGTTCAGCCGGTCAGCTGCGCAATCAATGGCGCCATCGTTGATCCGCTGGACTGGGCGGATGTTGTGATCGGTGAGCGTGACAATGTTGAGTTCCGGGTAGTGCCGTTCGGCAGCGTTGGGGATTTCTTCAGCTCCACGCTTGGCGTCGTTCTTTTCCCAGGCGCGTCTCTATCGTACCAGGCCGGCCAAGCGGCTATTGATGCGCTGATTAACATTCCCTCCCAGTCATCAGGCGGTCGGGGCCAGCAGGGTGCGCAGATATCGCCTGCGGACGCAAAGGCCAACACCGCTCGTCTCGGTCAGGGCATCCCTGAGCTGTTCGGGCGATACATTCGATATCCGGATTACGTCAACCAGCCCCGCAAATACTACAGGGACGCCCGCACCCAGGCGCAGCACATCATGCTGTGCGTAACCACTGGCAGGTGCCTGATCGAAACCGCCCTACTCAAGCTCGGTGAAACGCCGTTTAGTCAGCTTGGCGACTCCATCAGTTACCAGATCTTCGAGCCCGGCGAAGACGTGTCCGGTCACCCGGCTCACGAAAACTGGTACAACGCCCCGGAAGTAGGTGCCACCACCGGTTCCAGCGGTATACGCCTGTACCGTGGCCGCTCCCTGTCCTCCGGGCTGGATAACGTGCAGCTCAATTACAACAGCAACGAAATCCGGACCACCAGCGCCTCGGTGTTCTTCCCGGGTGACTGGGCAGAGGGTGATTTTATCGCCATTTCTGCCCGCCAGAGCGTCACGGTTTCGGTTGATGTTGACGATATCGTAACCCTGACCGGCGACTGGGGTGATGCTGACGTGGGCGACCAGGTCCGACTCAGGTCAACCGAATCGGCTGAAGCCAACGGAGTTTTCCTGATAGCATCAAAAGCCGGCAACGACATCACCATCACTCAAGACGGATCCCCGGTCACTGGATGGACAGCTGGCAGCTTTTTGATGTTCGCGCGCCGGGAGGACGAAGACTTCCGGATCGACGGCATCATCCACGACACCACATACCCCGACCTGATAGACGGCTACAGTCTGTCTCGTTTCATTGGTGGTGCGGAGGATGCCGGCTGGTCGTCGTTTCCCGGCGGCACCGGTTATGCCGATGTGTTCCTGGCCAGCCGATCAGAGGCCGATGGCTGGGCCGGGCCTTTTACCGCCTGCCCCGCCGGCGAAACCACGTCCTCCATCGAGATCGATGTATTTCTGCCCCAAGGCCAGGGCAAAATCAACGATGACAAAGTGGTACCTTTCGAGAGTAAGCGCCAGATTGAAATCCAGTGGCGGGAGCTGGGAGGCACCACCTGGACCAGCCAGATCTACACGCTGGACAACGCCACCCGCGACCAGCTCGGGTTTACGTATCAGTTGAATCTTGGCTCGGCCATACGCCCCGAAGTTCGGGTTCGTCGTGTGACCGCTGAAAGCTCCGAGTTGGCGCACCTTGACCGGATAGAATGGCAGGCACTGAAAGCCCGGCTGCCCACTGTGACGAGTTACGCGGGCGTCACCACCATGGCAGTGACCATCGAAGGCACCGACCAGATTGGCAGCGCCTCCAATAACCGAATCAACCTGGTGGCCACCCGCCTTCTGCCAGGCATCGATGGCGGCGCGCTGACCGCCGAGGCTCCGACTCGATCCATTGCAGCGGCTGCCGTTCACGTCGCCAAGTCTCTCGGCTACACCGATGACCAGATTGACCTAGACGAGTTCGAGCAGATAGCCGGCCTATGGCAAAGCCGGGGCGATTACTTTGATTTCGTGATCAACGACGGCACGGCCAAAGAAGCGATTGAAAAGATACTCCGGGCGGGCTTCGCGTCCATGACGCTGAGCAGCGGTGTCATCACCCCTGTCCGGGATGGCCCTCGCACGCAGTTTGAGCAGCCCTATTCGCCGGAGAACATGACCGCACCGCTGCAACGCTCATTCGCTACCCGCAAGCCCGAAGAGCCGGACGGCGTAGAAGTTGAATACACGAATGCCGAAACCTGGACCACTGAGACCGTCAAGTGCCTGCTGCCCGGCGACCAGGGCATTAAGCTCGACAAGATCAAGCTGGATGGCGTGACAGATCGAACCAAAGCCTGGCGGATTGGCATGCGCCGCCGTCGCTCACAGCGGTATCGCCGCTGGACGTACAGCTTCACGACCGAACTGGATGCGCTGAACAGCGATTATCTGAGTTATGTCCCGCTGATCGATGACATTCCGGGCTACGGCAAAGCGTCAGTGCTGAGAGCCGTGGACACGACCGGCACAACGCCAAAGCTCATTGTGAGCCAGCCGATGGATTGGCAAGACGGCGAGAGCCATGTTGTCGCCTACCGCAACGCCTACGGCGATCTGGTTGGGCCATGGCCTGCCACTCGGGGCGAGACCGATTACGAGATCATCGCAGCCGTAGATCCTCTGCCGGAGATTTCCGCAAGGCATGAGCCGCCACACGTCTTTTTCGGCACAAATGAGCGCTGGAGCTTCCCGGCGCTGATTACCGAAATCAGCCCCCAGGGAGAGCTTGAGGTGAGCGTGAGCGCCACGAATTACGATGAGCGAGTGTATGCCGATGATGACAATAGCCCGCCGTAATTTGCGGGTTTTCCACAACCAAAACCAATATCCAACCTGTTGATCTGTATAGGCCGAGATTCCCTATTTTCCGCCCCGGCAATCCGCTCGATTTTCCTTTCCTTTCAACACCCTGCCACGCTTCCCATCCATACATGGGGTGCAAGGGGTCGTAGGTTCAAATCCTACCGTCCCGACCAGAATTCCC
>NZ_JBQTCK010000012.1:0-41992 GCF_052380025.1 Marinobacter sp. NSM | reverse complement strand
AACTGGACCCGGTCCCCTGCAACACCCGGGCCGGCGGCAGCAGCAAACAAGCCTGTGTGTTCAGCTTCGCCTTCGAAGAGCGCATCAAAGCCGCGTCCGTGGCCATGAAGGACTACACCTTCAAAAACCCCGCCTACGCCCTGATGCACGAGCACAGTGCAGGTGAGGTAAGTCACCTTGAAGATTACCAGCACTACGACTACCCCGGCCGCTACAAAGCTGACGCCAGCGGCCAACCCTTCACCCAGGCCAGATTGGACGCCCTGAGAAACGATGCCTCCCTGGCCAGGGGCGAAAGCAACCGCCCGGACTTCACCCCCGGCGCCAAAGTGGAATTGCAGGAACACGACAGCCAGAGCCTGAACCGGGAATGGCTGCTGACCGCCGTCACCCACACCGGCAAACAGCCCCAGGCCCTGGAAGAAGAGGGTGGCAGCGAACCCACCAGCTACCACAACGACTTCACCGCCATTCCGGCCGATAAAATCTGGCGGCCCCTGTGCGAACACAAACCGATGATGGACGGCCCCCAGATGGCCATCGTCACCGGCCCCGAGGGTGAAGAGATTCACTGCGACCAGTATGGACGAGTGAAAGTAAGGTTCCCGTGGGACCGCTATTCAAAGAACGACGAACACTCCAGCGCCTGGCTACGCGTCGCCCAGGGCTGGGCCGGTGGCCAGTAGGGTTTTATGGCCCTACCCAGAATCGGCAATGAAGTGATTGTGTCCTTCCTGGACGGTGACCCGGACCAGCCCATTATTACCGGCAGGACTTACCACGCCACCAACACACCGCCGTACGCGCTGCCGGAACACAAAACCAGAACCACCCTGAAAACCAAAACCCACAAGGGTGAGGGCAGCAACGAACTCCGGTTTGAAGACGAAGCGGACCAGGAGCAAATCTACGTCCACGCCCAGAAAGACCTGGACCTGCTGACCGAAAACAACCGCACCGAAGTCATCAAGAACGACAGCCACCTGACGGTGGAAAACAACCGCTTCAGCCACACGAAAGGCAACAGCCACCACACCACCGAAGGCGAACACCGCGAGAGCATCGGCGCCGACTACAGCCTCACCGTCAACGGCAGCCACCATAGCAAGCAGGGCAAAAAACAGCTGGTGGAAGCTGGCACCGAAATCCACCACAAGGCCGGTATGAAAATTGTGATTGAAGCCGGCGCTGAGGTGACACTGAAGGCCGGTGGCAGCTTTGTGAGGCTGGACCCGAGTGGGGTGACTATTTCCGGACCGCTGGTGCGGATGAATTCCGGGGGTGGGCCGGGGAGTGGTAGTGGGGTTGGGGTTACGGGGCCGTTGTTGCCCGAGAGGTTGAACGAATTAACGGCCAACGATGAACCTGTGCAGGTGGCGGAAAATGGCACCAGAGCGACAGCGGGGCCTTCTGCAGCCTCGGTGCCCGCGTTGAAGTCCGCAGCTAAAAAGGATGTTGCTCTTGTAAAGCAATGCGGCCGCCAACCGGATGGTTCTTGTGCCATGGAAGCCTGTGCATGTGAGGGCGACATTGCATGATGGGCTTGGATGAGAAGGCCATTGAGCGAGCGTGGATACTGATTGATGGTGCGGTATTTGATGCTCCCAGGTTTATCTATGAATACGATGATCAGCCGGAACTCGAATACCTGTACCTTGGCACACCCCATGAGTCGGTCATCGAGGTGAGCCCCTGCCTTGTAAAGCCTTCGCCATCATCACGAATATGGTCAGAGCAGGTAAGATGGCAAGACCATGCCGTTGTCCTGATGGCAGACGAGATCCTGCCCGTATTGGCCGATCATTTACGAAGCCTGTTGAGCGTCAAGTTGCCTGATGGTGGCTATTCCTACCTCAGGTTCTATTCCCCAAAACAGCTGGTCAGGTTGATGGGAGCGTTCAGTGATCTGGAGCGAGACCAATTCAGTGGCCCGATAACAGACTGGCTGGCGTTCCAAAATAATGGTCAATGGCGGCGATTCAGTGCAGATGGCCAGAGACCAGCCAGGCAGGCTTCTGAGGAAGGCTGGTTTGTTCTTGCTGATCACCATATTGAGGCCCTGGCGGCTATGGCCAAAGACGAGTTCGTGACCCGGTTGGCCCAATACCTTTCCCTAAACGATGCATCCAGGCTGAACGCACTGATTCAGCAGGCCAACTCGTTTGGGTTCCGCACAGAGAAAGACGTAAGCCGATTTGCAGAGCTAGCTGTAGTGCACGGAGAGCGCATTGAGCATCCAGAATTTCAGGCTATTTTGTCCAGTTCTGAATTGCCAGCAGGTATGCGCTTGAGTGAACTGGATAAACGTTTGGCATATGGAGTTGCCCCATGAGTTCCGAGTACACCGTCAAGTCCGGCGACACCCTTAGTGCAATTGCACAGCGACACCAAACAACTTTAAGCAGCCTTCTGAGACTGAATCCGGATATCGACAATCCCGATCGGATCTTTCCTGGGCAGCGGCTCAAACTACCCGCTGCGAACGACGCAAATTTCTCCAGCTGCGAGGTCGGACAGGTTGCTCAGGAACCATCATGTGCAGATGAAATTGTGGAAGTTGTCCATGTCACGGGCTCTGATGAGTTGATCTTGTTGACGGAAGAGGAACTTTCTGAGTGGCTTGAGGAGGAAGAGTTCGTTTGCGGCCCGATGAACGCGTTTTATGCAAGGCTGGACGAGCTCGACGACGGCGACGAGGATTCCGAATTGAATCCGACTGATGGTGAAGGCCAGTCGCTGTCAGAAGTGCAGGAAGAGAAAGAGCGCCTAATTGAAGAACTGGAAGCTCGCTCCGTCCTTACTAACGATATGCAGAGCATACCGCCGATCACTGAGATCAAAAGATTGGCCGGTAATAAACATGTCACGTTTGTGCGCTCTGACAAAATGAAGAATCACCCGCGACGTTATTCCATAGCTGCAAGAGACCGAGCGCGGAGTTATGGATGGTTAACCGAGAATGGTGTTGATCCGGCAAAGCTTCGAGATGCTATTCGAAGTGAGCTGAACATCAAGTTCAACGCAAAATTGTGGGAGCCTGATCAGAATGGTGCCCTCATGACGACATTGAACAAGTTCTACGATGAGGCGTCCTGGTCGATCTGGGGTGATGCCGAGGCAAGACAACAAGCGGTTGACGAAACCGGCTTTGATGCTTCGGCAGAGGCCCAGTTTATGCGCTTTGCCGCGGGTTCAAGTGCTTCTGGTGAGTTTGATCCGAGAAAAGGCAAGGTCCACTTTCAAGCGAAGTTAGAAGGGCAGTTTGCTCTGGCTCAAGGCAAAGTGGGTATAGAGCAGGCATTTCCTGTGAATAATCGGTCGGAAATCCAGATCCCTTACCGGGTTGGCGGTTGGGACGGCGAGCGGAGAATTGCTTCGCTGGGGTATTTTCAGGCGGCGATCATGGCTTCCCTTTCGGGATTTGCCGGTGCCTCAGCACTTGTTGCCGGTAACGTTCATGTATCTACTACCGATGGCCTCCCAACTATAAAAGGAATTGCTGCTAGGCAGAACGGGCAGAAAGCAGAGATAGAAGGTGGTGTATTTGCGGGTGTCCGCGGCGGGTGTGAAGTTGCAGGTGAGCTGCGCTGGAGAGATGTTCTAACTGAAGCGCGAGAGTGGGATAGGCTCTGCAGTATCGGAAAGAAGGTCGAGGCTGCGTTTGGTGCAGGAGCGGAGTTTAATATTCGATTGCACTTCAGTGAAACCACGGGAAAGTTTTATTGCAATGCCCACGCAGGGCTCGTTTTGGGTGCCGGAGCCGCGGGGAGTTTTCTTCTCGAAGTAGAAACACAGAAAATTATGCGTATGCTTCATTTTGTTTATAACGCATTGCTTGATGTGGACTTCAGGTATTTGGAGTTATTTGATCCTGATACGGAAGCGTTCGGTTGGTATAAACGAATGAGTTTGTTCGCATTAGGACGTGGGATCAGTGCTGCTGCGGCAGCTCATGAGTTTGCAACGAGCGTGGTGACCGGGCTTGCAGAGTTTGTGGATGATGTATTCGTTGGACGAAAGCGCGAGCTGGGAGGGGCTGAGCTTGCCCAAAATGTTGTCAATGATCTAGCTCTTAAGGAAGACGCCGTGTTCTTGCATTCCCCTCCTGAAGTCAAAGGCACTGTCTTGGACAATATTCTCTATGATTGGTGGGTTACACCTGATATCTGGAGTAGTAACGATATAAAGATTCAGGCTGTGAGTGAGATCCTTGCTTCATTTCAGAGTTGGCGTGATTTCGAAGAAACGGTATTTCGGATGAATCCTGAGGGTGTTGCCAATCGGGGGGATTTTCAAGAGAACCTTGATCGCCTATTTGAGTTCGTTGGAAAAGGTGAAGCTGATCAGAGGTTATTTATTTATGAGCTGAGGAGTAAAGTCGCGATCGCGGGTAGACCAGTGCAAATGGACCCATTTAATGCCTGTCGAATATGCGGGATAGCTTAGGAGGCTTTGATAGATGTCGGGTGTTGATCCACTAAAAGTAGCTTGTTTGGTAGTAGTGCAAGCGTTTATTTCGGGCTGTGACGAAGATGAAGTGGTGTCCCAAGTCCTAACGCAAGCTATAGATAATCAGGTGTTCGTGCAAGGTGGTGAGTTTGTTCTTGGAGATGTTGGGAAACCTGATGGCACACCTTACGTGACTCTGACAGATCATAGCCGCCCCGTGGTTAACGTTAGGATCGATAGTTACTCGATATCGCGGTTCGAAACGACTTGGGGTGAAATAGCTGTTTATTACGAAGATCTTGAGCGATCTGACCTTTATGCAGACCAATTCAGCTTAAAAAAGTACCTGATGGTTTCGGATGACCCCTTGTCACCGAACTATTACCGGAAGCCCGCCCGAGTACCAAACTACGGAGAGGCTGAGGGGTATTGCGCTTGGCTCGCAGAACGTACCGGGCTGCCTTTTGCTTTGCCTACGGAGGCTCAGTGGGAGTATGCGGCTCGAAGCCGGGGGAGAGAGGTACCCTATGCCACCGATACAGGAGATATCGAGAGGGATCCCTACCTTCGCCGCCCGAAAGAGTATGTTGACCCTTCGACACCGCCTTCTGGCAACACTCTGATGCACTCTTCGCTGAAGTTCGAGCGGCGCCCGGTTGGAAGCTACCCACCAAATCCGCTAGGCCTTTACGACATGACTGGAAACGTAGCGGAATGGACGCAGGATTGGTTTCAAAGCGACTATTACAGGCACGCCCCCAGGGAAAATCCAAAGGGTCCTGATGGTCCGCTCGATACCGAGAGGCCTGAAAAAACCGTAAGGGACTGGGCCGGTGTAGGGGAGCACATTGGCGGTGGGGGCACGGTGTTTGCCCGAAGTGGTCGGCACATTGATTCGTCGGGGAATGGTTTCCGCTGTGTAGTTAACCGCTCTGAGCCTATTAACTGAGTATCGGGGTGCAATACGTTCATGCTGTACGACAAGTAATTCCGACTATAAGCATGTGAGGTATTCAAACTCAAAGGAAGAGCTCAGCACTTTCATAAGAGTTAATAAAACAGGGACGTTACTATTAATGCAGTATATTTCAGCGTTTCTCCCCTTACCCTCAACGCTCCTTCTTCTCAGCTATGTAGCGACAACATTGGCCGGCGGCTCTGGGTATTCTCTTCTGGAAATCGAGAACGGGATCCTGGATGTCGGGTTTTTGATTGTCTTCTTTGTGAGCAGCTTGGCAGGATGGTTGACGGTTGTTTTCAATGTGCCTTTTCGAGATGGAGACCGTATTACTCTCTTGGGTAAAGGCTTGCTGATTGGGCTTCTGACGTGGCCTTTCGAATTTGTCACCCTTTTTTTCGAGGGTAGGATTGTTCTCGCAAGTTGCTTGCTAATGGGTTGGTTCGGTCTAGCTTTTCAGTTACTTCCCGCGCTGAGTGCTGCATGGAATCGCCGGCTGCCGATGTTTGGCGCTCTTGCCGCTGCACTTGCAATCCCGGTTCTTATCAACCCGGCCGTGTGGACCAGCTCCAAATCGACTCCGATTCCCGAGGCTCATTGGGGTGTCTATTACCCAGACTATGCAGTGGAACAGGGAGCAAGTTTTGTAGCCCACTATCACGATCATGAGCGGCGCTTCAACAAACCTGCACGGGTAATTATTTCCAAAACGGGGATGTTCATGGTTAACGTCCTGGGCCGCCCGCTTTCTAACACATTCAGCCATTGTGGGGTTGGAGATCGGTTCCACGTATTTGCCAGTAGTTTCGTGGATGGATGTGGTTCGGATAAAGCGGATATTTCAGGACATACCCTTGAAATAGAGTTTTACGCACCGGGCAAGCTGAGTTGCGTTAACTGCCGTGAGTTCGGTAAGCCAGAACATTGGATGTGGATCGAATCTCTGAAGGATTTCTACGATTAGTCTAATTGTGCGAAAGAAACGGGTCAGGATGCTTGATTCAAGCCGATGTTCAACATAGTCGACAATGAGTTTCAAGGAACGAAAAAATGAAAACCCTGAAAATCCTAAAGTACACTTTTACCCTCATCGGCGTAGCTATGCTGTTCGGCGCTTTTGCTAGCTACAACAGCACCTCCGCCTTTATCGACCGGGCGACCGAAACCAGCGGGATAGTGACTGAGCTTGTATATTCCCGCTCCAGTGATTCCAGCAGCTATTACCCGGTCGTGGCATTTCAGGATGCCAGTGGCCGAGAGATCGTGTTTCAGTCCCGTTCCGGCTCAAACCCTCCCTCCTTCAGGCGCGGTGAGCGAGTTTCTGTGTTGTATGAGCCCTCAGCGCCGGAGAACGCGCAGATCAACGGTTTCTTTTCCCTGTGGGGGCTGTCATTGATCGTTGGCGGGCTCGGCCTGGTGTTTGCGTTGGTCGGTGGCGGGATGGTGCTGTTTGGTGTTCTGAAGGAGCGATCAAAAGCCTATCTGGAACAGCATGGCACCGAAGTACTCGCAAAATTTGCGTCGGTTGAGCAGAACACCAGTCTCACGGTCAACGGCCGGAATCCTTTTCGCATTGTCTGCCAGTGGCAACATCCGCAAACGGGGGAGCTGCATGTGTTCCGAAGCGACAACCTGTGGTTTGATCCCAGCGACCACATCCATCAGGAGACAGTGCCGGTTCTGGTTGATGAATCCAACCTCAAACGTTACTGGGTGAATACGTCATTTCTGCCGAAATTAGCGAGTTAGTCTTTTCGACCCTGACGGAGACCAACATGCGCAGAAAAGGCACCACCGACTGGCCGCTTCTAAGGGCAGCGGTAGAAGATCATCTCGACTTCTTTTTCATGTTGCTGGGCATGGGGCTTGTTTTCGGAATTGTTGGGGGAGGCGTTTTCTACCTGGGCTTTGGCGAGTGGGGTGCCATGATCTTCGGAGCCTTTTTCGCGTTGATAGGTTTGGCCCTGTTCATTTCTTCGTTTGTCACTGCCTACTCAAGCATCAGCTATTACTACGAACAGGCCCTGTTGCGTAAACACGGTGTGGAGGTAGATGGCGTTCTGACCAGAAAAGAGGCGGACTGCCAGTTTCACCAGGAGTATGACAAACACAACCGGCCATTGGGCGAGGGACACTACCAGTGCAATCTGTTGGTTGAGTTTGATTTTCAGTTTAACGGTCGAAATTGCAGTGGCGCTTTCTATCTCAATAAAGCGGAGCTGTTCGACAAACTCAAGGAAGGGGATCCTCTGCCACTGAAAGTTCTGAGGCTTGACCCTTCCGTTCATACGGTTCGTGAGCGGCGCCTCGCGAATATGCTTAAGGGCCGGGAGCCACAGACGCCGTCTCTGATTCCGGAAGGGGCAGAGATCAGCCAGTTGGCGTAGGTGTACTGTCGCTATACCGGTGGACCCTGCTAATCTGGTTAAATGTCGGTAACTCCCGCCAGCCAAAGTAGCTGGCGGGCACTCCCCATCAAAGATTCACTCTCACCAGAAAATTCAATGCCTACTGCAATAAATGTTGTTTACGATGGACCAACGGAGCAGGCGTACTTCTGTTCGAACCGGCGATCAGCCCAGCCTTCATACACCCGTTTTGCGACCGGGTAAACCACTGGCCACAACAGGGGCTTGAGCAACCAGCCAAACGGTGTGTGAGACCATGCACGAACATTGGCCGGCAAGCCGATTACCCATTCCCCGTTCCAGGTCATCAGGTGCAATCGCTTGAGAAGTTCCTCACGCGTTGGTAACTGTGCGTTGTGCGCATTCTGCTCGTGGATATCGGCAAATATCAGATCGCCACGTTGTAACTTCCTGAGCGTGCGGATTTCCTTAGCGCACAGTGGGCAGCGTCCGTCGTAGAAAAGGGTGTCATAACGCGGTGGCATCTGGTTCTCCGGTTCAACTCAGGCTTCGTGCCTTTGTATACGCAGTTGGCAATGCCCCCGGTTCAGTTTTGTGCTTGGGCGAATGGTAATTGTTTGATAATGCAAGCAAGATGCTGGAACGCTACACTAGCAACTCACCCGCAACCCGCCTGTGCGGGCCTAATCGGCGTTGTGGATGACACGGCGCCATCCTGATCTGAAGGTACTGAAACAGCATGGATGATTCCCCAACAGAAAACCGCTCTCCCGAGAACCAGCCCGGGAAGAGTGTGCTGGCTGAGCTCTCTACGCCCATCTATGGCCTGTTTATCCTGGGCATCCTGTATACCCTCTATCTTGCTCACCAGATTATCCTGCCTATTGTTCTGGCCGTACTGACCAGCTTGCTGCTCTCGCCGTTAGTGAAGAAAGCCTATATCAATTGGCGGTTGCCAAAAGTGGTGAGCTCGCTGGTACTGGTGTTGGTTGTGCTTGCAGGTATCGTGGGTATTGGCGCTGCGGTTGCAACCCCGGCCCTTGAGTGGGCCCAGAAAGCACCTGAGGGCATATCCAGGCTGTTGGTGGGTGACAGCGAAATCATGCGCCAGCTCGATAAGGTCAGCCAGTCAGCGGAGCAGGTGGAAAAGTCCGTGGATGAGCTGTCGGAGACCAATCAGTCGAAGCCCACAACAGTGGTTTTGCAAACGGATTCCTGGCGGAGCCAGCTGATGTCCAAAGCCCGTAACGGAGTAGCAGGCCTGGCGTTGGCACTGGCGTTAACCTATTTCCTGTTGGTGAGCGGTGACAGGTTGATCTTTAACTTTGTCAAACAGCTGCCACGGCTGCAGCGCAAGACTGTTCTGAGAATCACCCACGACTCCCAGCAACAGATTGCCCAGTATCTCGCCGTGCTGGGGTTGAGTAACCTATCCGTTGGCGTGCTTACCGGACTCATCTGTTGGGCCATCGGTTTGCCAGACCCAGCCATGTGGGGTCTGATCGCTGGCCTTGCCCGGTTTATCCCATATCTCGGCAATATGCTCACGATTGCGTTGCTGGCAGTGGTTTCCGCCATTACTCTGGATACGCTTTGGATGATGGCCATCGCGCCGCTGAGTTTTATCCTGCTGACCACCATTGTTGGCTTTTTCCTGGAACCCTGGATTCACGGCTTTCGCATGGCCATCAACCCGGTCATCATCTTCGTATCCATCTTCTTCTGGGGCTGGCTCTGGGGCCCGGTGGGCGTTCTGCTGGCGGTGCCGCTCATGACCGTCATTCAGGTAGTCCTCAAACAAATACCCCGACTACGCCCGGTGTACAAAGTGATTGCACGATAAGTGGCGTCAAACTCAACCGCCAGGTTACGAACTACGCTTCCTTTCCAACAAGGTTTAGTCGGCGGGAAGTGGGGCGTGTTTTTCTGGCAGGAAAAAAGATGTTTGAGCGAAGCGAGTTGTTTTTTCCAGAAGAAAAACACGCCCCACCTCCCAGCCCGCCCCCAAACCCAACGGATGGGCAATAAAAGCACGAACCAACGCCCCCTGACACAACCCCAGATCTCTCCTATGCTCTGAAGATCACTAAAACCACCAGAACAGGGAGGAGCCAATGTCCGAGATCCCGGCTTCCATGAAAGCCATGGTCCTCACCGGCCATGGCGGCATCGACAAACTTGAATACCAGAACATACCAGTGCCCAAACCGGCTGCCGGCCAGGTACTGGTGCAGGTAACCGCCACCGCCAAAAACAACACCGATCGCAAAGCCCGGGAAGGACTCTACCCCACCAAAAAAGGCGAGATGACGTCGTTCCAGATGGGGGGCAAACCCACGTTGACGTTTCCGCGTATTCAGGGCGCCGACATCGCCGGTAAGGTTGTGGCGGTGGGCGAGGGCGTCAGTGAAGCCCGTATCGGAGAGCGGGGCCTCCTGGACTTTAACATCTACGCCAACGACCGCACCGATATCAATCTCACTCCGGACTACTATGGTCATGGCGCCGATGGCGGTTATGCCGAATACGTGGCTCTGCCGTCTGAACAGTTTCACAATATCCCCAACCCTGAGCTGGCCGATGCCGAACTAGCGGCCATGGGCATGTGTTCCTACCAGACCGCCTACCACATGCTCACCTCCGCCAACGTTCAGGCCGGTGAGCGGGTGCTGGTGACCGGTGCCAGCGGCGGCGTGGGCACTGCACTGATCCAGCTTTGCCGCATCATCGGCGCTGTCCCTTACGCATTGAGCCAGAAAGACAAAGCCCAACCCCTGCTCGATCTGGGCGCCGAAGCGGTGTTGGATCGTAGCGACATGGGTACCTTTGTAGACCGGGTCAAGAAAGAAACCGGCGGCAAACCCCTCGATGCGGTGATGGATTTGGTGGGCGGCGAAATGACGGACATGTTCATCGACGCCATGATCTTCGACATGAACGCCCGCAGCACCTACCCGCGCATGAGCATCGCAGGAGCCAGTGGCGGCAACATCAGTGAAATTCTCTGGACCCGAATCTACCTGTATCAGGTGCATATTTTCGGGGTATCCCATGGCACCCGTGAAGAAGCAAACCAGCTGATGACCTGGATACGCGATGGCCATCTAAAACCCGTGCTACACGGCGCTTTCAAACTGTCGGAGTTGCACTGGGCGGAGGAGTACTTCGTCAATCGGGGTGGTAATTATCTGGGCAAGATCGTCATCGTGCCGGATGCCCAATGGCCGGTACACGGCCAACCTTTTGCGCTGGAGGCAGGCGGATGAAACCGGAACTCACCATTCAGTTGATGGATACCCACGCCGGCGGCGATGTCAGCCGTATTGTGACCGGTGGCATTACCGCTTTGCCCGGCGATACCGTACGAGCCCAGATGGAATATCTGCGGGATGACGCCGACGGCCTGCGCCGGCTGCTGTTGGAAGAACCCTACGGCATCCCCGAAATGTCTGTCGACTTGCTGGTGCCCGCCACCGATCCGGAAGCGGCCGCCGGATATATCATCATGGAAGTCATGGGCTACCCAATCTACTCCGGTTCTAACACCATCTGCACGGCAACGGCGGTTCTGGAAGCCGGAATCGTCCGCAAACAGGAAGGTAAACAACACTTCAAACTGGAATCCCCCGCCGGCCTGGTGAGCATTGAGGCCACCGTGCATGACGGGGTGGTGGAAGCCATCACCTGCGAAGGCCTGCCCAGTTACATCCACACCCACAACGCCAGTATCAATGTGCCCGGCATCGGCCAGGTCCGCTACAGCGTGGCCTACAGTGGCGGCTTTTACGCCCTGGTCGACGCCAAATCACTGGGCTTCGATCTTACCCTGGACGAAGAACGCCACCTGGCCGAAACCGCCCATGCCATCGTTGAGGCTATCCAAGCTGAACGGGGTTTCTCCCATTACACTCTGGGCGACGTGGGCCCGCTGCCGTTCCTGCACTTCATGGGCCCGGTAGAACAAGTGGCCGAAGGCTACTACCGCTCCCGCTCCGCCACCTACGTGCACCCCGGCGTCATCTGCCGAAGCACCACGGGTACCGGCACCTCGGCGCGGCTGGCGTTGATGAATCTCGAAGGCCGAATCAAACCCGGCGATAAGCTGGAAACCGTCTCTTTGAGAGAGACGGGATTCATCGGTGAATTCACAGCGGTCGAGCAAGAAGGGGAATATGCGGTCGTCAAAAACACCACCACCGGCAAAGCCTATGTCATTGCCAGGTCAGACATTGTGGTGAACTGTGACGACCCGATGGTGGAGTGCAACGGTCTGATTCACATCCTCTCGACAGGAAATGGCTCCTGAACAAGAAAAACATACCTATTGGTCAACCGGAGTTTACGGCAGAGGGGTTCAGGGTCTCGCAGGTGGTCATGTGTTGGCTCATTCAGCGAACGATTTTTGAAGCTCCTGCACCGCGAGGCTGGCAAATTCACGGGTTGCCTGTTTGAGCGATTTTGGATCAATGGTGCTGGAAAACATTTGCCAGATAGCCTCGCCCGACTCCGTATCGAACAGCGTTGTTCTGAGTATGTATTCTGTGGATTCCTCATAATGCTTCGGAATTGTCATGGTTTCCATATAGGTGACGGAAGCAAGAGCGCCGATATTTGTGGTTACGGGATTAAAGACAACTTGGTTGGGCACATAATTAATCTGGCGGTTTTTTCTGACTAGAGAGACGGTTAGAACGCCATCGGCAGTTTGTGCTTGCAAACGCTCTTTTATTGTCTCCCGCAGCGCGTCTGGATCTTCCCAGGGCAGGTTGGGTGCGGAGCCGTATTCGATGGCTTTAAAGCCCGAATTGTTGAGGCGAGTTACCAGCGCAGTCTCCATTGCGGTCCTGTTTAATTCCTTTGGGCTTATAGCCAGTACCAGAACCTTCTCTGGCGACTGAACATTGCCCTGCACCTTCGTGATACTTTTCACTTCCGGACTGGTGGAGCAGCCGGAAAACGCTCCAAAACCAAGAAAAAACATCAGAAAGCTTACCACCAGTTTGGAACTATTCATCTTCATTTCCCCAATTTATAGCCTTTAGGTTGGATGTGCAGCTAGTAGTCTTATACATTATTGAACCATAGCTTCAAGTGAAATAGCTGCTGTTGTCCTTCCGAAATCCGAGACAACACAGGCCACGTCCGTTTTCGGTTCGAAAGGGTTGCGCTCTATTAAGCTCTCTATTCCAGCATCGGATCGTTCAGTGACAGATTCGTTTTTCCTGAAACACACAACAGGCGAACAATAAAGATGACATCGATCCTGGTGCTGACATTTGGCCTGGTGGCTGCGACCGTGCTGATTCATACCGCCTTTTTAACCCTGTCGATGAAATGGCTGTCAGGTCTTAATACTGGGCATGAGCGTAATTTCAATTTCTGGCCGCTTACATGGCTTTTTGTAAGGTTGGTATGGATTCTCCTTGTCAGTCACACGGCCCAGATAGTCATCTGGGCCTGCTTTTATTATTGGGGCGGCGCCATCTCTTATTTTGAATCTGCGGTGTACTTCTCCGGCGTTACTTATACAACTATCGGGTATGGCGATCTGGTGGTTCCGCCACCCTGGCGCATTATCGCGACGGTTGAGGGGCTGACGGGCATTGTCATGTGCAGCCTTTCTGCAGCTTTTTTCTTCTCGGTAATGACCCGTTTATTCCTTGATCGCCAACCTTAATTTGCCAGTGCTTCAACGGAGTCTGCTACGGAGTCAATCGTCCTGACTCAGAACACAGCATACGGAAACAGAACAGCCAATTTTTCTATACTCTGTTTTTGCTTTCAGTTTTGTTTCCCAGATTCGTCTTGTTTAGGTAGGATAAACATTAATTAGCTTTTCAGAAGAGCGAATGATGGGGCCATGCAAAAGCGCGCCCCTCGATCATATCAAAAAGCCCAGATACACAGGCCTTCAGAGAACAACAAGGAAAACCAATGTTGAAAATCCGGCAGCACCAGAAACCTTTCATTATTAATGCCTCATGGTTTTTTGGGCTGTTTGTGTGTGTGTCTTCTATTGTTGGCTGTTCGGAGCCAGTTGAGACGATCCAAAGCGCACCGGTCGCGGTTTCCGTGGTGACGGTAAACAGCTCTGAAGTAAGGCCGTCCCGGGACTTTGTCGCCAGAACCGCCCCCTCCGCGAGGGCAGATATTTCTGCCCGAATCGAGGGGGAAATAATGGAAATCAATTTTAAAGAGGGCGCCCGGGTTCAAAAAAATCAACTGCTGGTTCGTCTGGAGGACAATGTCGCCAGTGCAACCCTCAGTCAGGCTCAAGCGGAGCTGACTGCATCTCGTTCGGAGCTGGCCTCGGCAACCAGAAACCTGGAGCGAGGTAAAGAGGTTTCTGAGAAGGGGTTTCTATCAGCGGCGGATCTGGACAAACTCCAGGATCGTTTCAGCGCTGCTCAAGGGCGCCTGCAAAGTGCAGAAGCCGCTTTGCAGAAAGCCCAAAATAACCTGGGTTATACCGAAATTCGGGCGCCATTCGACGGCTGGATTGGCAAACTTAATTTCGATGTGGGCGCTGTTGTCAGCCCCTCTAGCGGGCCGATTACCGAGGTCTTGGTGACAGACCCCATCTATGTAAGTTTCCAGGTTAACGAGGCGGATTACGTCGGTTATCGCCGCGCCGGGCAAGCCGCTGCCAACCTTGCCGGCAATCTTGGGCTTTACCTGACCTTACCGGACGGACAGCGATATGCTGCCGCTGGCGCCCTGGACTTCGCGGATGTCCAGACTGACGCTTCCACCGGCACCGTTGCCATGCGCGCGGTCTTCCCTAATTCAGCTTCGGTTCTGGTGCCAGGGCTTTATGTCACCCTGCATATTGAGGGCCAGGCCGGTGAAGACCGGATCCTGGTACCCCAGGTCGCTTTGCAGGAAACGCTCGAAGGCAAATTCGTGCTGGTGGTCAATGACCAGGAGCAGGTGGCGCAACGCTTCATCACCACAGGCCCTCGTAGAGGCGCCATGATCGTTGCCGAGACGGGCCTGGAAGTCGGTGACCGGGTCATCGTCGAAGGCACGCAGAAAGTCCGTTCCGGCGCAACTGTGGCACCGCTACAGAAACAGATCGACCCCAAAACAGGCGTACTCACCACTGGTGATGAGGCCGCGAAATGATAAGCAGTGTCTTTATTCAGCGACCGAAGTTTGCGTTTGTCATTTCCATTCTGATAACCCTTGCGGGTCTGCTGGCCCTTCGTGGGCTGCCGGTCAATATGTATCCGGATATGGCGCCACCCCAGATCCAGGTGTCGGCTTCTCTGCCGGGTGCCAGTTCGCAGGTTGTGGAGGAGTCGGTTATCCGACCGATTGAGCAACAGCTCAACGGTGTGGAAGGAATGATCTACATCGAGTCGACCGCATCCAGTGATGGTGCTGCCAAGATAACGCTAACCTTTGAAAGCGGCACTGATACAGATATTGCGCAGGTAAACGTGCAGAACCGTGTTGCACTGGCCGAACCCTTCTTGCCGGATGAAGTTCGGCGGCAGGGTGTGGTTGTCAGAAAACAGGCCGGCAACATGTTGATGGGTATTAACCTCACCTCTGAGCGGCCGGATCTGGACGGTGTTTTTCTCAGTAATTTTGCGTCCAATAATCTGGTCGAGACCCTGGGGCGTGTGCCTGGTGTTGGCTCCGCTGAAGTGATGGGCGCAAAAGATTACAGTATGCGGATCTGGCTGGACCCCCAGCGTATGTCTGCGCTTGATATTACCGTTGCCGAAGTAGCCGCGGCATTGAGGGAACAGAACCAGATTGTGGCTGCCGGCAAGCTGGGGCAGTCGCCAGTGCCCGCTGGTCAGCAATTTGTGTACAGCATACAGAGCAGCGAGCGGCTATCAGACCCGGAGGAATTCGCCCAGACCATTCTGCGCGCAAAACCCGACGGCGGATTTGTGCGCCTGCAGGACATCGGTCGCATCGAGCTGGGTTCTCGCTCCTACGCGTCAACCGCCAAGCTGAACAATCGTGATACCGCATTCGTCGTGATTTATCAGCTACCGGATGCCAACGCACTGGAAGTCGCAGAGAAGGTCAAAAAGGTTGTCAATAGCGCAGCCCCTGCGTTTCCGGACGGTGTAAAGCACAGCATCCTTTTCGACAGCACCGATTTTATCAGCCGCTCCATCGACGAGGTCGTCATCACTCTGTTACAGGCCGTTGGGCTCGTCATACTAGTGGTTTTCCTGTTCCTGCAGAACTGGCGGGCTACCCTTATTCCCAGTATCGCCATTCCGGTCTCGCTCATTGGCACCTTTGCCGTCATGGCGGCACTCGGATATTCCATCAATACCATCACCTTGTTCGGGCTGGTGCTCGCCATCGGCATTGTGGTGGATGATGCCATCGTGGTTATCGAAAACGTTGAACGGCTGCTGAAAGAAGAGAAATTGCCGATTCGCGAGGCGGTCACAAAGGCCATGGCCGAAGTGACTGGCCCGGTCATCGCCACCACGCTGGTTCTTTTGGCGGTGTTTGTACCGGTTGGTTTCATGCCTGGTATCACCGGCGAATTATATAAACAGTTTTCCGTAACCATTTCCGTCGCAGTAATCATTTCATCCATTAACGCCTTAACCCTGAGCCCGGCGCTTTGTGTTGCGTTGTTAGGTCGCAGTGACAGCAAACCCATAAGGTGGTTAAGCCCAGTCGAGAAGGCGATTACCAGCAGCACCAGAGGCTACGACAGATTGGTCACGCAGCTGCTTCGTAAGGGTGCCCTGATGGGGGTGGCATTGGTAGCAATCCTGGTGGCAAGCGCGGGCCTGTTCAAGGCCGTACCCGCTGCCTTTGTGCCACCGGAGGACCAGGGATTCCTGTTTGTGGATGTTCAGTTGCCGGATGCAGCAGCTCTTGAGCGCACAGACGCTGTTCTTGAAAAGGTGACAGAACTGGTTCTGCAGGACCCTGCGGTGACCGACTTTATTACGGTATCGGGGTTTTCCCTGTTGGGGGGCGCAAACTCGAACAATGGTCTCGGTATCGTCACCCTGAAAGACTGGGAGGAGCGTGAAGACAAAGCTCTTGGTCTGAGGCAGGTGATTCCCCGCCTTTCGTCGAGCTTGTGGTCAATTGCGGAAGCGCAAGTCATGGTATTTAATCCTCCTCCTATTCCGGGGCTTGGCACATCCTCAGGTTTCGACTTCCGGCTTCAGGATAACCAGGGAAGGGACGTAGCGGAGCTTTCCCAGGTAATGAACGGACTGATTTTCGAGGCCAACCAACATGAGGCGCTGTCTCGGGTTTACAGCACCTACCGCGCCAATATTCCACAATACCTGCTGCACGTAGACCGAAATAAAGCCAAGGCAATGGGCATCCAGTTGTCAGACATTTTCTCCACCCTTCAGACACAGATGGGCTCTTTGTACGTGAACGACTTCACCCGTTTTGGTAAGAACTACCGGGTATTGTTACAGGCAGAAGGCCGCTACCGACAAGAACCCGAAGACCTCTCCTACTACAGGGTCCGTAATCAGCAGGGTGACATGGTGCCACTTACGACACTGGCTTCCCTTGAACCTGTTCTCGGCCCATCTTCTATCCAGCATTTCAATCTCCAGCGCTCCGTAACCATTTCCGGTGAAGCGGCCCCTGGTTATGCCAGTGGTGATGCAATTCAGGCGATGGAGAGTCTGGCGGAAAGTTTACCTCAGGGTTATGGGTTCAGCTGGGCAGGACAAAGCCTGCAGGAGATACAGGCTGGTAGCCTGGCAGCGGTGATCTTCCTGCTGGCCATAGTGCTCGTCTACCTGTTTCTGGTTGCCCAGTACGAAAGCTGGACCTTGCCATTAGCGGTTATTGGTGCTGTGCCACTGGCCATGTTTGGTGCCATGGGCGGGCTCTGGGTACTGGGTATGGCGAACAACATATACGCCCAGGTGGGCTTGGTACTGTTGATTGGGCTCTCTACCAAAACTGCCATCCTGATCGTGGAGTTTGCCATGCAATTGCGGCAATCCGGCATGCCTACCGCCGAAGCAGCCCAAAAAGCGGCCGTGCTGCGCTTCCGGGCGGTTTTGATGACGGCCCTGTCTTTCGTGCTTGGCGTGCTGCCATTGGTCTTTGCCAGCGGTGCCGGGGCGGCAAGCCGGGTTAGCCTCGGTGTCACAGTTCTTTTTGGTATGGTTTCCGCTACCGTTCTCGGCACGTTGCTGGTGCCATTGTTTTACAAGTGGGTTCAGTCCGTCCGTGACCGCCGCCAAGCGGCGCTATAGTTCGTTGGCACTTCAGTCCGGAAAAGTAGAACGGTCATGATAAGAGCTCTATTTTCAACGCAGCCATCAATCAGCGTGCCTTGTTGTTTTTAGTCAGTTGCGCCCGCCGCATCAGATACCAAGCAATAAAAGCGATCACCGACACTACGGCAATAGTGATCGTCGCCAGAGCGTTGATCTCCGGCGACACTCCCATCCGTACGGATGAAAACACCACCATCGGCAACGTCGTCGCCCCGGGCCCGGAGACAAAGCTGGCAATCACCAGGTCATCCAGAGACAGGGTGAACGCCAGCAGCCAACCCGACACCAGGGCCGGTGCAATCACCGGCAAGGTGATCACAAAGAAGGTCTTCAGCGGCGTACAGCCCAGATCCATGGCGGCTTCCTCAATGGAGAGGTCTACCTCACGCAGCCGCGCGCTCACCACCACCGCCACGTAGGCGCTGCAGAAGGTGGTGTGGGCAATCCAGATGGTGGCCATGCCACGGTCGGTTGGCCAGCCGATCAACTGGGCCATCTGCACAAACAGCAGCAACAGTGACAGACCGGTGATCACTTCCGGCATCACCAGGGGGGCGGTGATCATGCTGGACAGCAGGGTGCGGCCGCGCATCTTCTTGAATCGGGTGATCACAAACGCACACAGGGTGCCCAGGCACACCGCCATGCTGGCGGAGTAGAAGGCGATGCGCAGGCTTATCCACACCGCAGACAGGATTTGCTCGTTGGCGAACAGAGCCCCGTACCACTTGGTGGAAAAACCGGCCCATACGGATACCAGCCGAGAGGCGTTGAACGAGTACACGATCAATACCACCATCGGCAGGTACAAGAACAGCATGCCCAGCACCAGCATGATTTTGGAGAAACCGGGCGCTCTTAGCTTAACCATTTTTTTCCATCTCCCGTGCCTGGAAGCGGTGGAACAGCACGATGGGCACCAGCAGCAGTGCCAGCATCACAATCGCCAGGGCGGAAGCCACCGGCCAGTCGCGGTTGTTGAAGAACTCTTCCCATAGCACCTTGCCGATCATCAGGGTATCGGGCCCGCCCAGCAGTTCCGGAATTACAAACTCGCCCACGGCGGGTATAAACACCAGCATGGAGCCCGCCAGAATGCCGGCCTTGGACAGCGGCAAGGTGATGGCCCAGAAGGTGGTCAGGCTGCGGCAGCCCAGATCCGAGGCCGCCTCCAGCAGGCGCACGTCCAGCTTCACCAGGTTGGTGTAGATGGGCAGGATCATGAACGGCAGGTAGGCGTAGACGATGCCCAGAATCACCGCGAAGTTGGTGTTCAGTATCTTCAATGGCGATTTGATCACCCCCAGCCAAAGCAGAAAATTGTTGAGCAGGCCCTGATTGCCGAGGATGCCCATCCAGGCGTACACCCGAATCAGGAATGAAGTCCAGGA
Source organism: Marinobacter sp. NSM (assembly GCF_052380025.1). Lineage (NCBI taxonomy): Bacteria > Pseudomonadati > Pseudomonadota > Gammaproteobacteria > Pseudomonadales > Marinobacteraceae > Marinobacter > Marinobacter sp. NSM. Next base: position 22,575 of record NZ_JBQTCK010000012.1, on the reverse strand, counting down.
CGGCAGCATTACCATCAGCAGGAACACTAGCTGCCAGTGCTTGGGCGCGCGGGCCATGGCATAGGCCATGGGATAGCCGATCAGCAGGCAGAACAGGGTGGCCAGGAAGGCAGTCTTCACCGAGCCCCAGTAGGCGGCCACGTAGAGGCTGTCGGAGACCAGGAACAGGTAGTTGCCGAAATTCACCACCACCGACAGGGTGTTATCTACCCACCGGAACACCGGCTCATAAGGCGGAATCGCCATCACCGCCGAGGTCAGGCTGATTTTTAGCACCAGGGCAAATGGCAGCAGGAAGAACAGCAGCAGCCAGGCGAAAGGCACGCCGAACACCACCCGACGATGGAACAGCACCGCACGCACCCGCTCCACGACCGGGGCGGGAAAGAGCTTTCGATTCATTGCGTCAGTTCCAGAGCAGAATGGGGCTGGAGGCTTCCCAGGACACATAGACCCGGTCGCCCCAGGTGGGCCGCTCACCACGGCGTTCCACGTTGGCCATGGTGGCCTGAACCCGCTTGCCACTGGCCAGCTTCACGTAATAAGACGTGATGTCGCCCAGGTAGGCAATGTTGTCTACGGTACCGCAGCTCCAGTTGGTATCACCCTCGGGTTTCTCCGTGGTCAGGTAGATTTTCTCCGGGCGCAGCGCAATCAGGGTTTCGGTGGTTTCTGCGGGCGTGGTTACGCCCCGGTCAATAAACACCGGTGCATCCAGCAGATCACTGGTGAGTGAAATGCTGTCAGAGTTGTCTTCCAGGATGTTCGACTCAAAGATATTCACTGAGCCGATGAACTCCGCCGTCATCCGGCTGTTCGGGCTCTCGTAGATATCAATGGGTGAGCCCACTTGGGCAATCTGGCCATGAGACATAATAGCAATGCGGCTGGCCATGGTCATGGCTTCTTCCTGGTCGTGGGTGACCATCAGGCAGGTGACGCCCACCTTTTCCAGGATATCCACCAGCTCCAGCTGCATTTCCGTGCGCAGTTTTTTGTCGAGCGCGCCCATGGGCTCGTCCAGCAACAACAGTTTGGGGCGTTTGGCCAGGGATCTGGCCAAGGCCACGCGCTGTTGCTGTCCGCCAGACAACTGTTGTGGCCGGCGCTTGCCGTAGGCTTCCATCTTCACCAGTTTGAGCATGGCCGCTACGCGGTCGGCGATTTCGTTCTTCGGTAGCTTGTCCTGTTTCAGGCCCATGGCAATGTTCTGCTCTACCGTCATGTGCGGGAACAGGGCATAGGATTGGAACATCATGTTGGTGGGCCGCAGGTACGGGGGCAGGGCAGTGATATCCTGGCCGTCCAGCACGATGCGACCGGAATCCGGAGTTTCAAAGCCTGCCAGCATGCGCAATAGGGTGGATTTGCCGGAGCCGGAACCACCCAGCAGAGCAAAGATCTCACCCTTGTGGATGTCCAGGCTCACATCGTCCACCGCCAGGGTGCTGTCAAAGTTCTTGGAAATACCCTTGATGCTGAGAAGCACCTCCGCTTGCGCGGAGGTGCTGTTGGTTACGGCCACCGTCAGCGACCAGACTTCACGCTGGTCCAGGTACGGGTCATCAGGCGCTGGGCGTCCTGGGGCCGACCTTCCATGATGTAGAGATTCTTCATCACGTCATCAGTGGGGTAGATGCTGGTGTCTTCCAGGATTTCCGGATTCACAAACTCGTCTGCCGCCTTGTTCGGGTTGGCGTACCACACGTAGTTGGTGACTTCTGCGATGATCTCCGGGCGCATCAGGAAGTTCATCAGCTTGTGGGCGTTGTCTGCGTTCGGGGCACCGGCCGGAATGGTCATCATGTCAAACCACAGCACCGCACCCTCTTTTGGGATGGTGTAGCGGATGACATTGCCGTTTTTGGCTTCGTCAGCGCGGGCAGCGGCCTGCAGGATGTCGCCGGAATAGCCAGCAGCCACACACAGGTCACCGTTGGCCAGATCGCCAATGTAGCGGGACGAATGGAAGTAGGTGATGTTGGGGCGCACGGCCCGGATCACATCGCCGCCTTTTTTGATGTCGTCTGCGCTGTTGCTGTTAGGGTCCAGGCCAATGTAAGCCATGGCGGCGCGCACCATCTCTTCACCGGAGTCCAGCATGGCAATGCCACAGCCGCCAGCAGCCAGTTTTTTGGTCACTTCCGGATCAAACACCATGGCCCAGGAGTCTACAGGTGCATCGTCACCCAGGATTTTCTGGATGCGGCCTTCGTTGTAGCCATAGCCGTTGGTGCCCCACAAGTAAGGCAGGGAGAACTGGCTGCCCGGGTCGACCTTTTCGAGGTCGTCCATTAGGTCCGGGTTCAGGTTGGCCATATTCCGCAGTTTGCTGTGGTCCAGCGCCACGAAGGCCTTGGCAGTAATCTGCTTGGCTACGTAGTGGTTGGAAGGCACCACCAGGTCATATCCGGAACGGCCAGACAGCAAAGCTGCTTCGAGCACTTCGTTGCTGTCGTAAACGTCGTAGATAACCTTGATGCCGGTCTCTTCCGTGAACTTCGCCAGGGTGTCCTCGGCGATGTAGTCAGACCAGTTATAAACACGCACTTCTCCGGCGGCAAAAACCGAAGAGGCACCCAGAGACAACGCAACAACGGCGGCAAGCGCCTGTGGCTTACACAACTTGAACATTGGATGGTGTCCCTCACTGAAAAGGGATGGATACAAAGCGCGCAGGACGCACGCAGTTCTTGGTGGGATTCGAGCGATTTTTAACACGAGAATCCGGTGCGCGCTACAAAAATTTCAACGTTGGGATTGGGGGTTATACCTATCTGATTTCACTCTTCGCAAACGCCTGGTTCAGTATGCCTTTACCCGGTCTTTACATGGGTTGACGGACACCAAGCGCGGCCTGACGAATAATAGAGGCAAACAACAGGTCGCGGAGTAAAAACATGGAAAAATCGAGGAGGTTGTGGACGGTGGGGTTGCTGACGCTTGCAGCCATAACGCTGTCTGGCTGCAAGGTGAGCGCCACATCCGGGGATCGCTACTACGACCGGGATGAACAGCAGTTTAGCCGTGGCTATTTCCTGGATGCCCGAGACACCGGGCGCTACTTCCCCGGGGGCAGATGGAGCCTGAATGACGAGACGGAAGTGTGCATTGGCGACACACTGTATTTTGAAACGGCGGACCGGCGGGTACGTGTCTACGGCTCGCACGCCTACAGCGAAAATGCCTTTCGTGCCGCCGCCACAGAGGTGAGCACCCGCATAGACGGCGTGCTCAAACGGTTCAGAATGAGCTGGCGGGATTTTGTAGATGAGCGCAGCTCGGCCGTGCCATACCCGGAGAAGGTGATCGCCTGTTTGAGTCCGAGGGTCAGCAACAGCAATCTTGCAGCGGGCACGCTCGCAGCGGTGGCGGTTGCACCCTACCACCGAAGCTGGCCCTATGAGGCCGGGCAGATATTCACCCATGAACTGGCCCACTACGTTCAGGAAAACCTGAGCCGGTACAACGCCGTTGCATCTCTGCTGCCCTACTGGTTTGCGGAAGGCCAGGCCGCCCTGGTGGCCGGCGACCCCGTAGCACCTGCCTACCGGCATTACGACTATGATCCCCTGCGATACGCCACCAGAAACGACGCCAGCAATGTCAGCTACCGTTTCGAACATTACGCACTGGCCTACCGCTATCTTGAGCGGGCCAACGGCGCCCTCGAGATGACGCTGCTACTGGATCTGGTCCAGTTTATGGACTGGACGGGTGATTACCGCGGGGTGATCAGCACGGGTGAATCACGGGCCTTTGTGGAGGCGTTTGATGCCATGGAGCTGGTGGATCATCGGGGGCGGTATTTGAGCTTTGCCCGGTTTCGGGCGGACTACCATTCCCTAGTAGGAGCGGGGGGTTGATTCGGCGTCCATTCGGCTCCTGCTGCGTCTTCTCTCCGACATTGCGAGCAGCAGGATGCCCAGCCCAAAAAACAACGAGAGGCCGAACAGGTACGCAATCTCCGACGTCAGGCTTTGTATTGGGGCTCCCATCTGATTGAGAGAGAGAAATCCTTGAATACCGGGTTTGGCGGGAATCATCATGGTGATTGTGTCTAACCACGCCGGAAGGTTAGACGCCGGCCAGGCAAAACCCGCTGTAAAGACGATGGGCAGCGACGACAGCAGAACAATAACGGTCGTCAGTTCGGGCCTGGGCAAGAGGTAACCGAGCAGGATTGCAAAGAGTGTTGTTGAGGTGAGAAACAACAGGCTAAAACCGATTAATGCGAACTGCGGTGCAGCGTGTGGGACGCCATAAAGCTGAAAGAAAAAGCCGAAATACAAAAGCGCCAGGATCAGGTAGGCGAACACAAACGTTACTAATCTGATCGGAAGTGCCTGCCTGAGCGGGGTTGTGACAAGCCCTGACAACCGGCGGGCCCGATCTTTAACGGTGACCGTGCCGGCTGCAATCAACAGGGTCTGGTGCAGGATCAGAACAAAGACGGCCGGAACAATATAGTTGATGTATCCGCCGGTTGGGTTGAACACCCCATGCGGAGATATCTTGAACGGCATAATTTCACCGGGGATGTTGGCCGGACTGCTGCCTTTTCTGAGGCTACTGATGATCTGAGTTTCAACGGACAAAGTGGTTGTGGCCTTCAGCAAGCCTTCGACGATATTTCCATAAATCAAAAAGTAACTGGCATCGCCGGCGAAGGCGATATTCACCGGGCGCCCGAGATAAACGTCTCGCTCAAAGTTAGCCGGGATGACCAACAGCCCGTGAACGACATCGTTCTCCAACAGGACGGTTGCCTCATCCATGCTTTGTGGGACCGCAGCCACGCGCAACTGGGGCGTTGCGTCGGCCATGCGTATCAATTGCCGGGCGAGCGCTGAGCGGTCCTGATCCAGAACCGCGAGGGCCTGTTGCCCCGGAACGTTCTTCTGGTAGGGCAGCGGGTAAAGCAGTGCGTAGAACAAAATGCCACCGATCATCACCAGCATCACCGATTTGTCGTGGATGATATTCGACAGTTCTGCTTTCCAGGCACCCCACAGACTGGTATTGCGGATCATCAGCTCACCTGCTCTGCAAGTTTGGGGTCGAGCTTTGTCGGAAGTAGCTTCAGCGCTATTGGCAAGACGAAGAGGAAAAGCAGCAACGCAATCAGTGAGTTGAAAATGACAGGCAGGGAGGCGCCGTGGTCGGCAATGTCCACCTGCAATTTGATGTAGTGAGTGGATGGCATCAAGCCTCCCCAGGCCCATGCGATCACGTTCATATCACCTCGGGGGAAGGTAATGCCCATAAATGCAAACGCAGGGGCGAGGTACGCAGCGCTAACACTTATTGCTTTTACCCGGTCCCGAACGAGAGCAACAATGAGGACTGCCATGGCCTGAACGCTGAAGATGGTCAGGGCCAAACCAAGAAGAAGCCAGACGATGTTGCCGGATGGCTGCCAACCCAGAAAGAGACGGAACAGCAAAAGCATCAGCAGCCCCTGGAGCCATAGGAGCAGGCTGACAGGCGCAAGCGCGGCCGTGATCGCTTTGCTCCGCTCAATCAATGGTGCCGGGATGGTTTGTTTTTCGAGTCGCCAGCTTAACGCTAGAACCGTTGAGATAACGATGATGATTTGCCAGAGAGCCGGCGATATTGACGTCACCAGAAAGCGTGCGTAGCTCATGTTGGGGTTATAGAGCGATGTGACTTGTGGGCGCACGGGCACTGCCGAGGTGATGGCTTCAGGGGCGGTCTGGCCATGGCTGATCTTAAGGCCAACACCCGTGCGTGCGGCCAGATCCATGGAGGCGCTTATTAACGATGAATTGATGAATTTGCCGGACAACAGATATTGATTGTTGTAAAAGGCGGTCACCGTAGGGCTGATCGAAAGCCGAAGATCCCGGCCAAAGTTTTCCGGAATGATGACAAGGGCAAGGATCTCCGATTGCTGAAGGGCATCTGCGCCAGCGGACGTCGAGGCGTATGACCTTAACAGGCTCAGGCCCGGGCTTGCGTCCAACTGACGTTCAACCGTATAGGATTCATGACTATGGTCCAGATTGACGACACCGACCGGAAGAGATTGCGGTGTGCCAATCTGGAAGATACTGATCAACAACACGAACAGAACCGGCGGCAGCCATACGACAACCGCAAGCAGCCAGGGTTGCTCCTGCAGAGCTTTCCAGCCAGTTAGATGCTCACGACCCATTGAGCTCTCCGGTCTGTTGCCGAGCTTACGGTGCCATTTCAAGAAGAACGCTCATGCCCGCCCTCAATCCAGCGATTGGCTCCACAGGTTGCATTTCAACCTCGAACGTTCTCATGTCAAATCCGCGCCCTGGCGTTGTTGCACGCCATGTTGCGTAATCTCCGAGAACAGAAATGTGACTGACACGGAATCGTGCGGATTGATCAAGGGCGGGGATTTCCAGGTCAAATTCACTGCCTTCGGTGACTCGGCTGAGTAAATCTTCCCTGACGTTGAACAATGCCCAAGAATCATCAAGATCGGTGACAATAATGACCGGGAAACCCTGGGGAGCAAGCTCTCCTTCGTTCAGCAGCACATTACTGACAATGCCACCTCTGTGGGCCCGCGCCACAGTATCATCCAGCAGTTCAGCAACTTCGTCTCTCAAACTTGAGGTAGCTATTTCACCGGCTTGAGCTGCTGTGCGGGCCTCCTGCCGTGGGCCTGCTTCGGCCAGTTTCAATATCTCAGATGCCGTTACCCGTGTTTTCTCGGCCACCTTCCACAGTGTGAACGTATCGTCGGCTCTTTGCCTGGCAACTAGCCCCTCATCGGCAAGCGCACGAATACGTTCAAAGGTGGTTTTAGCCAGTGCCTCGGCGGCCAGGGCTTTTTCGTACTCGCTGCGAGCTGCGGCAATACGTTCTTCACGCGTGCCGCCCTCAACGGCCTGAGCGAGTGATCGGCTTATGGTTTCAAGCGCTTCTATCTGAGTCAGTTTGGCCTCAAGCTCCGGGCTGTCGATGCGGAAAACCTCAGTGCCTGCCTCTACGCGATCCCCGCGGCGGACGCTAATGTCAGCAACCCGCCCCGGAATTTTGGACGCCACCATATGTTGCCTGGCCTCAATCTGCCCCTGTAACTGGATGGGTGCAGGTGCGTAGGCTTTCCAGAAGACGATGACAATGCCCAACAGGATGACAGCAACGACAAGCGGAATGGCAATTCGTTTTGCATTCACTGAATTTCATCTCCTTCAAGCACGTAGGAAAACATGTTTTCATGCTGTCCGCTCAGGGTCAGCAACTGCGAAAATGCCAGTACGAAACGGAGAGCCGCTGCATCACGACGGGTCTGGGTGGTCGCCAGGAAAGTTTGGGCGTCAATGACATCAAGCGAGCGCCCCAGACCTTCAGCGAATGCGCGTTCCTGCAATCTTAACGTCTGCTCTGCCAGGGCCACGGTCGATGCCAGGTCCCTGTGCTCAGCAAGCGCTTGCCGGGCTTCACGGTAGTTCCGGTCGAGTAGCAACTCCAGCCTTCGTTGAGTGGCCTTTTGCAGTGAATCGACCTCACGAACGGTGTTGTCGGCTGCGCCTACCTTGCCTTTGCGGCCACTGCGATCCATCAGCGCGATTCGGACGCCTACGCCAACCAGCCAATCCGGCGTGAGATCGCTCGCCAAAGAATCGTTCTCGTACACGTTGTAGCTGCCGAACAGAAAAACGTCCGGGCGGTACAGGCCCCGGCTCGCTTCGGCAATGTTCTTTGCCTGGTCATGCTTGGTGGACAGAATCCGCAGGCTCGGGTGTTCGCTTAACCCTGCCTCGAACGTATCCCGCGGAGGTAATTGCGGGAGGGTGAACAGGGGCGTCGTTGGAGCCAGACGGTGCGATTCGACACGGTGCCCGTTATCCTGGAAATCCATATGTATCAACGACGCAAACGCGTTGTGCGCCGTGTCTCTTTGTTCCTCAACCGCTCGGGTGGTAATCCTGGCTCTGTCATAAGCGGCTTCCGCAGCCAGGCGCTCCACGCTGGAAATCTGTGCCTGATCCTCCAGGGCCTTTGCCACATGCAGGTGCCTGGCAAGAGCGCTCTCTACCTGTTGCTGAGTGTTCAACGCCCGCTCCGCCATCACTAAACCGAAGTAGGTCGCAACCAGCTCCGTAAACCGGGCCCGCCGGACTTCCTCCAGGACATGTGATGCTTCGGACTGCTCGAGTTGAAGCAGATTTTTCCTGGCCGTGATTTTTCCGCCGGTATAAATCGGCCACAGAGTGTTTATTGAGCTTCGCGTTATGTTGCGGCTTGTGACGGGTGTCTGGAAAGCTCCCGGGCCGCCAATCAAGTCGATCAGCAATTGCCCTGGTATGGTTTCTGATGCGCTGTTCAGTGGGTTCAGAGACAGCGCATCCAGTTCTATCTGGGAGTCGAGCCGCGTGTAAGACCCCACTAGGTCAACTTGGGGCAGATACAAGCTGTTCGCCGTTGATGCCAGGGCTTCGGCCCGAAGGCTGGCTGACTGATTTGCCGACAGCAGATCGTCGTTTTCGAGAAGTGCTTGCCAGGATTCAGATAAGTTCAGAGAGGACGGTCTGTTCTCACCATACGCGCTGACACTCAAGCAGACAGCTAATATGAACGGCAAAAATGTTACCTTTTCCCGCACGTTGACCTCGTGTTCTGGAGCGAAAGCGGTTTATATCGATGTACGCCAAGTCTAGTCTAATTGCCTTCATGCGTGCTCAGGGTTTTGCGGTTTTTAGGATTTTCTTAAATTTCTTAATCCTGTTGATGACCCCCCGGTGACACAATTACCTCACCATACACTCAGAAACCACCTTGACAGGAGATGCTGCCAGGGTGTTGTTGAAAGACCATCACAAAAGCTTGAATAGACTACTTAGCGGTAATAACCGTCATCACCAGCTTGCCGTCTTTGCGAATGGGGCCATCTTCCTTGGCGCCCAGAGTGTATTCAAAGATACCGGTCTTGCTGCCGCCTTCCTCGTTGTGAATCATCAGCATCAGCTTATCGCCACTGGCCACTTCCTCGGTCAGGATGGCTGCAACGTCCATATTCTTGCCCTTCTGTAGGGGCGCATGGGCCACGACCGGGCCGGGCTTCATGGCCTCGTCGGTGCGGTGAACCACCAGCCAGCCGTTTTCCTCAGTCACCACTTTCTTGGCGGTCACCGTGCCTTCGGAGACAGACTGGTCATCGCCCCAGACACCTACTTTATTGCCATGCTCCATCGCCAGTGCTGAGCCGGATGCCAGTGCACCGGAAACCAGGGCTGCGGTCAGGAATGCGGTGGTTTTGATGTGATTTTTCATTGTGTGCTCCTTAGGTTCGGTTTTACCCATCCATCACCTTGTTTTTGATGGGAGTACAAGCAGCTACGGAGCGGCGCCTGAAAAGTTTCAGGCGCGATCACGATTTAGTTGCGACCTTTGCCTTGGTCGGCAGAAGTGGGGTAAAGGAAGCCGTGAATGGCCGGGCCAGTCGGTTGTCCGGTGGGTGAACCACCCTTTGGCTCCAGGCTGATGCCGAAGGTGGCGCCACGCAGAGTCTCTGGGTCGTAATCACGCAGTGCAGCCTGGTCCAGGGTGAAGTTTTCGCCCATCACGCCCACCGATCGCGGGTTGGGGCCATACTCCTCTGCCACCATCCAGAGCTGGTAAGATTTGTCTGGTTGAGGTTCGGCGGTTACCGGCTGGATATTCAGCTGGCGGCTGTTCAGATCCACGGTCAACAGGAACGCAGGCTGCTCATCGTTGTGTTGGAACGCCGCCACGAAGGATTGGGCTTGCGGCTCGGGCTCCGGCTGAGTCGCCAGCACGGCAACCAGTACCAGCGCCGCTGCCGAAGCAATGGCCGTGCTCCAGCGCCAGCGGGTCAGCTGTTTCCGGAGACTGATCACATTGTCTGGCACCGCACTCGGGGATTTGGGAGCGGATGGTTGCTGCTCGATCGTTCGCTGAATTCGTGCAAACAGCTCGGGGCCGGGCTCTACAGGTTCAACCCCATCAAGCATGCCAGCCAGCCGGGCCTCCCATTGCTGAATTAACGCTTCCAGCTCAGGTTCGCGGGCACGGCGAGCCTGCAAGGCATCCCGCTCTTCTTCTGGCAGAGTTCCCAGAACGAACTCTGCAACCATCATATCCAGGTCGTCACGTTCGCTCATGGTTCAAGACACCTCTTGACCTGTTTCAGGGCTCGGTGCAACCAGGTTTTCACAGTGTTGATCGGCTGGTCAAAATGCCTCGCCAGCTGATCCCGGGACCAACCGTTCAGATACGCCAGACGAACCATGTCCTGGCGATCTTTTTCGAGTTGGTCAATGCAATGGTTCAAGTGCTTTACCGTTTGTTGATCTGAGATTTGTTCATGGGCTGCCGGCGAATGGTCCGCAATACTGTCCAGTTCGTCGCTTGCGGTCTCCCGCCTTGCCGGATGCCGCCGCAGTTCGTCGATAGCGCCGTGCCTGGCAATCGCTGCAAGCCAGGTGATCGGTGAGGAACGTTCCGCATCGAACTGGTCGGCCTTATGCCAGACTTTGACATAGGTGTCGTGAATCACATCATCTGCCCAAGCCCTGTCCTTGAGGATACGCAGCACGGTGGCCAGAAGTTTCGGAGCGGTGGCTTCGTATAACTCGGCAAACGCGTTTCTGTCCTGCTGGGCAACCCGGTGCAGGAGCCGGGTGATACCGGAGCTGCCTTCCTGATCAGTGCTCAGGTAGTCAGTGGCGCCGGGAGGCGCGTCTGGCTGGTGTGAATCAGAGTACATGCGCGCCTCAGTCGGTCTGTTGCGGGGAGCGGGCGTTGGTCCCGATGAACAGGTACACGGAATGTCGGCGGTGGTCTTCTACCCGGTGCAAGGCGACAGCCGGTGCCTTGGCCTCGGCGCTCGTAAACTGAATTCGCTCGCCCGCGGGCTTGCCATCACGCTCCCGAGGGCCCTTTTCGGCCTGCCAATTCGGCCCAAGGCACTCAGACAACTCGCTTGCGGCGCGGGCATGCATGGTTTCCGCAACCTCTTGATCCGGAGCAGCCACTGTGCAGGTGTAGGCAGAGTCTCCGTTGCCCCAGGCCCAGATTTCGCAATGGCCCTTGATCAGTTGCTCTTTTGCCCGGTAGATGGTCACCGAATTGAAATTGCTGCTGCTTCCCCGAAATTCGGCAAAGCCGGTCGGGTAATCTGCCACTATGTTCTGGAGAGTTGCGCAGGGATCTTCTGTACCGCTGGTGACAGGCTGATAAATGCTGCAGCCGGCAAGTGCCGCGCTCGCCATAGTAATAACGAGAGCCGAGGTTGTGTTTCTGACCATCAATCGGTTCCTTCGCTGAATAGGGGGTCAAAGAGCATCTGAGCTTAACTGTAGAAGCGATGCAAAGGCCAGACAAGCAAGATCAAAGTTGTTGGCGCGAGATGCCTTGCCGCACTCGGATAATATCTGCCATCACTGCCAAAGCAATTTCTGCGGGCGTTTTGCTGCCAATATTCAAACCTACGGGCATATGGATCCTGTGGATCTGTTGCTCGGTCAGCCCGCCAATACGCGCCAGCCGTTCCCGCCGCTTTTCCGAAGTTTTCATGGACCCCATCACGCCGATGTAAAACGCCTCGGTTTTGACCGCCTCCATCATGGCGGTATCGTCAATGCGCGGGTCATGGGTGAGAGCGACGACCGCGGTAGCGCGATGGCAGCCCTCACGGGCAATAAACACCGAGGGCAACTCCTGTTGGAGTGTTACGTCCGCCAGGTTGAAGTGCCGAACTTCCTCGGGCCTTGGGTCGCACACAATCACCTCAAAGCCCAGGCTGTGCGCAAAGCTGGCGCAGGCGGTGGCAACCGGTGACAGCCCTGCAATCACCAGCCGGGAGACCGGGCCAACGCGCAATCTCAGTCGGGCCTGGTCAGCCTCCTCGGTAACCCGGGCGCCCAGCTCGCTCTCTGGCTCCAGGCAAATGTCTCCGGTTTCCAGTGAGACCACCCGGGCAACGGGCCCCTCGCCCGATAACGCGGATTGAAGCGCCAGGAAATGTTCGCGTGTAGCGGAGGATGCAGGCCAGTGCTCTATCAGAACATCCAGTACTCCGCCGCAGGGGAGGGTTACGCGGGTATTATCCGGGCTGTCCGGAGCGCCGTAGCGAATGCGATTGATGCGCCCCTTGAAGGCGTTGTCCTGCAAACGGGCCAGGAAATCTTCTTCCACACACCCGCCAGAGAGCGAGCCACAGTGGGCACCATCCTGCCGGGCGATTAGCCAGGAACCCGGCGCTCGGGGCGAGGAACCAAAGGTGCCCACTACCGTACAGAACCAGAAACCATGCCCTTCATCACACCAGTGCAGGGCTTGTTCAACAACTTTACTATCCAGTGGCTGCATGCAGAGATCGCTGTGTAGATGGGTTCAAAGGCGGCCAGGCCGGCTCGCAGCATAGCCCAAATTGTCTATAATCGGGTACAAATCAAAAGGAGCTCTCTGATGCCTGCGATACCCCACGTCGTTAAATTTCATCCGTCGCATCACCACCACGCCCATGGCGCCTGCCAGTGTGGCTCGCCTCTGCTAACACAATTCCATGAACGCATGATGGCGGACATCAGTCGCCGCCGATTCATCGGAGGTATGGCGGGTGTGATGGCGATGTTTGCGGCATTGCACGCCCCGAGCGTACTGAGTCAGCAGCCAAAGGATGATAACCGGCCGATACTGCTGAAAAACCTGAGGTTGTTTGATGGCAGCGGCGGGCCACTGCGTGACGGCGTAGCCATTCGCATTGAGGGTGGCCGAATCCAGGCCCTGGAGACCAACGGTGCAGACGCCGGTGATGCAGAGGTCATTGATTGCGGCGGCCGTGTTGTAATGCCGGGGCTGATTGACGCCCACTGGCACACCACGCTGGCCGGCATCAGCCAGCTGGAAGCCATGACCGCAGACCCGGGCTACGTGCATCTGGTTGCAGCCAAAGAGGCCGAACGCACCCTGATGCGCGGCGTTACCTCGGTTCGAGACGTGGGCGGGCCTTCCTTTGCCCTCAAGCGCGCCATTGACAAGGGCATTGTGGATGGCCCGCGAATTTTCCCCGCCGGTGCCATGATTTCCCAGACCTCCGGCCACGGCGATTTCCGCATGAGACATGAAGTGCCTAGGGGCACAGCCTCGCCCCTGAGTGAGCAGGAAAAACAGGGCGTTGCCGTAATTGCCGATGGCGAGGCCGAGGTACTCCGGCGCACCCGCGAACAGCTGATGCTGGGTGCCTCCCAGATCAAACTGATGGCGGGCGGTGGCGTGGCCTCAACTTACGACCCGCTGGATAGCACCCAGTTTACCGAGCGCGAACTGCGCGCCGCTGTTGAGGCGGCAGAGGATTGGGGCACCTATGTGGCAGTGCATGTATACACATCCAAGGGAATTCAACGATCCCTGCGGGCGGGTGTTAAGTCTATCGAGCATGGCCAGCTGGCCGATGAGGAAAGTGTGCGGATGATGGCGGGTGAGGGCGCCTGGTGGAGCCTGCAACCCTTCCTGCAGGATGAAGATTCTAACGTCTACCCGGATGCCGCGCGTCGCGAGTCACAACGCATGGTGGCCGAGGGCACCGTGCGGGCTTACGAGATGGCTCAACGTTTTGACGTTAAAACTGCCTGGGGCACCGATATCCTGTTCAGCCCACAGAACACCCACAATCAGCTGCGCCATCTGACCAAACTCACGCGCTTCTACGACTCGCTCACCACGCTGGCCATGGCAACTGGCCGCAATGGCGAACTACTCGCCATGTCTGGCCCAAGAAGCCCCTATCAGGGCAAACTCGGCACTCTGGAGCCGGAGGCTCTGGCAGATCTGTTGGTGGTGGATGGCAATCCGGAGCAGGGGCTGAAATTTCTGAATGATCCGAATACCAATCTGCGGCTAATCATGAAGGGCGGGCGAGTCCACAAGAACACTCTGTAGCGCCCCTTTCCCCGGTGGCTATCAATGCCGCGCAGTATGGCGATAGTCACTGGGGGACTTGCCCATCACCTTCTTGAACAACCGGGAAAAGTAATAGGCGTCGTCATAACCCAGCTGCCGGCTGATGTCGGCAAAGCTCTGGCTGGTGGTGTCCAGCAGTTGGCAAGCCAGCTCTACTTTCAGGTGCAGGAAGTGCTGGATTGGTGAGGTGCCGGTTTGTTCCCGGTAACGGGTGGCAAAGTGCGCGGGCGACAGGCCAGACAGCTCCGCCAGCTGTCGCAGTGTTAGCCGCTCCTCCAGGTGTTCCCGCATGAAGTTGTGAATGGTCTCCAGTTCCGCCTGCTGTGCCAGCCCGGTTTCGTCCGCATTCAGGGGCACGGCAGCCAGCAGCTGTCGCAAACGATTACTGGCGTGAATCAGCCCGCGGGCGCGAAAGCCGGTCTGGCGAACCGACAACAGGCCGTTGAAATCCACCAGCAGCCTCGGTTGCCGGCCCAGGTGGCGAACGTGGTTGTTGCCATCAAACCCCATGTAGTTTCTGAACTCCTCGGCCAGTGGACCGGTGTAGTGCACCCAGTGAATGGTCCATGGATTATCCGGCGCGGCGGTGTATCGGTGGCTGGCGCCGGCCGGAAGCAGCAGGAGGTCGCCTGCCTGCACGGTCAGAGGCTCGCCCGCCACATTCAGAAAGGCCTTCCCTTCCGTGCAATAGATCAAAAGATTGTCACGATGGTGTTCCCGGTGCATGTGGTGGCCCGCGGCCCTGCGGTAATGCCCGAAGGCCAGTGGATACAGCTCGCGGGTCAGCGGATGGTGTGCCAATAGCCGAACGATGGGTTCCGGCACCACATAGCGCACGCTGTCTGGCGGTACGGGCCACTGCGAGGTTTGCGTGGTTTTGGGAGGCCTGGAATCGTTGGTCATCGAAAAATAATCCATCATGGGCGAAATTTAGTCAATCACCCTTTGCCGAACCCCGTGCTACGCTCTTTCCATATCCTGCCGGTTCCAGATGGGAAACGGCGCTCCCGCATAACAACAAACAGGGATTATCAGCATGAAGAAGATACCTCAGTACATCGCCGGTGAATTTGCTCAGAGCCAGACCCAGAACTGGATTGACGTCACCAACCCTGCCACCAACGAAGTGATCGCCCAGGTGCCCTGTGCCACCGAAGCCGAAATGCGCCGGGCCATTGATAACGCAGCCGAAGTGTTCAAGAGCTGGAAAGAAACCCCGGTTTCCGAGCGGGCCCGGGTGATGCTGCGTTACCAGGCGCTGCTGAAAGAGCACCATGACGAGATTGCCGAAATCCTGTCCCAGGAAACCGGCAAGACCTTTGACGACGCCAAGGGCGATGTCTGGCGGGGTATTGAAGTGGTGGAGCACGCTGCCAACGTGGCCTCGATGATGATGGGGGAGACCGTTGAGAACGTCGCCCGCGAAGTAGACACCCACTCCTGGATTCAGCCCCTGGGCGTGTGCGCGGGCATCACTCCGTTTAACTTCCCGGCGATGATTCCCCTGTGGATGTTCCCCATGGCTATTGCCTGCGGTAACACCTTTATCCTGAAACCCTCCGAGCAAGACCCGATGACCCCCATGCGCCTGGCTGAACTGTTCGAGCAGGCGGGTGCGCCGAAGGGCGTTCTGCAGGTAGTGCATGGCGCGAAAGAGCAAGTGGATACTCTGCTTACTGACCCGGCCATCAAAGCCATTTCCTTCGTCGGCTCGGTGCCGGTAGGGCGCTACATTTATGAAACCGGCACCAGCCACATGAAGCGCGTACAGAGCTTTGCCGGCGCCAAGAACCACATGGTGATCATGCCGGATGCCGACAAACAGCAAGTGATCAACGCCCTGGTGGGCGCCTCCGTGGGTGCCGCCGGCCAGCGTTGCATGGCGATTTCCGTCGCGGTGTTTGTGGGCGCGGCCCAGGAGTGGATTCCGGAGCTGAAAGAGGCCATGGCCAAAGTCCGCCCCGGTGCCTGGAACGATTCCGGTGCCAGCTACGGCCCGGTCATCAGCCCCAAGGCCAAGGAGCGCATTGAACAACTGATTGCCACCGGCGAGAAGCAGGGTGCGCAACTCCTGTTGGACGGCCGGAACTGCACTGTGGATGGCCTGCCCGATGGCAACTGGGTTGGGCCCACCCTGTTCGGCAACGTGACTCCGGAGATGGACATCTACAAGGAAGAAATCTTCGGTCCCGTGCTGACCTGCATGAATGCCAACGACCTGGGCGAAGCCATCGCGCTGATCAACAACAGCCCCTACGGCAACGGTACCTCCATCTTCACCAATCACGGTGGCGCGGCACGCCGGTTCCAGCACGAGATCGACGTAGGCCAGGTGGGTGTTAACGTACCCATTCCGGTGCCCCTGCCGTTCTTCTCCTTCACCGGTTGGAAAGGTTCGTTCTACGGCGATCAGCATGCCTACGGCAAGCAGGCGGTGCGCTTCTACACCGAAACCAAAACCGTGACATCCCGGTGGTTCTCCAGCGAAGCCACCTCATCCGAGGCGAACTTCTCAATTCAGCTTCGCTAACGGAGGAGCCGGGTAATGGACTTCAATCTGACCGAAGACCAGCTGGCCTTCCGGGATGCCGCCCGTGCCTTCGCCGAGAAATCCATGGCACCGCACGCGGCCCAATGGGATGCCGAACACATCTTTCCGATGGAGGTGATGAAGCAGGCGGGTGAGATGGGCTTTATGGGCATGTACACGCCCGAGGGCCTGGGCGGTATGGGGCTGTCGCGCCTCGACACCTCGGTGATTGTGGAAGAGCTGTCCATGGCTTGCCCCTCTACCGCTGCGTTTATCACCATCCACAACATGGCCACCTGGATGGTGGCCAGTTTTGCCTCGGATGATCTGAAGCAGGCGTTTGTGCCAAAACTGGCCAGCGGCGAATGGCTGGCCAGCTACTGCCTGACCGAACCGGGGGCCGGCTCCGATGCCGCCAGCCTGCGTACTCGCGCGGTGCGTGACGGCGACAGCTATGTGATCAACGGCAGCAAGATGTTTATCTCCGGCGCCGGCGCCACCGATGTGCTGGTACTGATGGCCCGCACCGGCGATGCTGACAGCGGCGCCAAAGGTATCTCGACCTTTGTGATCCCTGCCAATGCCGACGGCATCTCCTACGGTAAGAACGAAGAGAAAATGGGCTGGCACAGTCAGCCGACCCGCCTGGTCACCCTGGAAGAGGTGCGTATTCCTGCCGGCAACCGGGTAGGCGAGGAGGGCGACGGCTTTGCCATTGCCATGAAGGGGCTGGACGGTGGTCGCCTGAACATTGCCACCTGTTCCCTGGGTGGAGCCCAGGCGGCCCTGTTGCGGGCCCGCAATTACATGCATGAGCGCCAGCAATTCGGCAAACCGTTAGCGGCATTCCAGGCCTTGCAGTTCAAGCTGGCGGATATGGCCACCAACCTGGTAGCGGCCCGCCAAATGGTACGGCTGGGGGCCTTCAAGCTGGACAGCGCAGACCCGGAAGCCACCCTGCATTGCGCCATGGCCAAACGCTTCGCCACCGACGCCTGTTTTGACGTAGCCAACGAAGCCCTGCAGCTGCACGGCGGCTATGGTTACATCCGTGAGTACCCGCTGGAACGCTACCTGCGGGATTTGCGGGTGCACCAGATCCTGGAAGGCACCAACGAAATCATGCGCCTGATTATCGCCCGCCGGCTGCTGGAGGATGGCGTGGTAGAAGCCATCCAGTAACCGGCCAGAGACAAAACAAGGAACCGATCATGAGTGACCTGATTCAACTTGAGAAACGCGACCACATTGCCATCCTGACCATCGCCAATCCACCTGCCAACACCTGGACGGCGGATTCCCTGGCAGCGCTGGCGAAACTGGTGGAAGAACTCAACCAGGACCGCAACATCTTTGCCCTGGTGGTTACCGGCCAGGGCGAAAAGTTCTTCTCCGCCGGGGCGGACCTGAAAACCTTTGCCGACGGTGACCGCGCCCGCGCCAACGACATGGCCCAGCGCTTTGGTGAAGCCTTTGCCGCGCTTACCGCTTTCCGGGGCGTCTCTATCGCAGCGATCAACGGCTACGCCATGGGCGGTGGCCTGGAGTGTGCGTTGTCCTGCGATATCCGCATTGCCGAGGAGCACGCCCAGATGGCCCTGCCGGAAGCCAGCGTTGGCCTGTTGCCGTGTGCTGGCGGCACCCAGAACCTGCCCTGGCTGGTGGGTGAAGGCTGGGCCAAGCGCATGATTCTGTGCGGCGAACGGGTGGATGCCCAGAAAGCCCTGCAGATTGGCCTGGTGGAAGAAGTTGTGCCCTCCGGTGAGGGGCTGGCAGCCGCCCTGAAGCTGGCGGAAGGTGCCTGCAAGCAGAGCCCGTCTTCCATTGCCCGCTGCAAACAGCTGGTGATGAGTGCCCGGGATGGTCGCAGCCACAGCGATGGCTGGCGGATGGAGCGGGAACTGTTCGTAGAACTGTTTCACACCGAAGACCAGAAAGAAGGTGTGAATGCCTTCCTCGAGAAGCGCAAACCGGCCTGGAAGAACCAATAACCGTCGAGACTGCTATGAGTGAGCAACCCATTATTTTTGAAGAGTGGACAACCAGCGGTGATGAGCTGATTGCCGTTGCGCGGCTGAACACACCGCGCAACCTCAACTCGTTGTCTATGGAGATGATCCGCCTGCTCAAACCCCAACTGACCCGCTGGGCAGAAGACGAAAGGGTTTGCGCGGTCTGGCTGGAGGCCGAGGGCGACAAGGCTTTCTGCGCTGGCGGAGACATAGTGTCTCTGTACCGCAGCATGACCGAGCCGGGAAAACTCGGCGAGGGCGACCAGTTCTTCACAGAAGAATACGAGCTGGACTACCAGATTCACACTTTCCCGAAACCGATCATTTGCTGGGGCCACGGCATAGTGATGGGCGGTGGCATCGGCCTGATGGTGGGCGCTTCCCACCGGGTGGTTACCGAGCATTCCAAGCTGGCCATGCCGGAAGTCAGCATCGGCCTGTACCCGGATATCGGCGCTGGCTGGTTCCTCAACCGTATGCCCGGGCGTACCGGCTTGTTTCTGGGCCTGACCGGAGCCCGAATGAACGCCGCCGATGCCCTGTATACCGGCATGGCTGACCGGTTTGTAAGCCACGGGCTCAAGGGCCGGGTCATTGAGGCACTGGTGTCTTCGAATTGGCAAGACGCCCCGGCGGCTTCGGTGGTGAACAGCGTGCTCCGGCAGTTTGAGCAACAAAGCCAGGACGCCCTGCCGGAGTCACTCGTGCGCCAGCATTTCAATGAGATACAGCAGGCAACGGATGCGGATAGCCTGGAACAGGTGGTCAGTCGCCTTCAGGAACTTGGCAGCCGGGGTGACTGGCTGGGTAAATCCGTTAAAGGCCTGGCCTCTGCAAGCCCGACGTCGCTGGCCCTGCATTGGCAGCATTATCACCGTAGCCGGCTGCATGGCCTGGCCCAGGTATTGGACAACGAACTGGTCATGGCGAAGCACTGCCTCAGAAAAGGCGAGTTTGCCGAAGGCATCCGCGCCTTGCTGATCGACAAAGACATGCAACCGCGCTGGCGTTATGCGTCGCTGGCGGAAATCAGCAGCGACTGGATAAACGAATTTCTCAGCCAGGAAGCACAGGGCTAACGATTAACTCTTGGCTTCAGTACAACAACAAGGAGAAGCAACATGGCGAAGATTACCTTTATCGGTCTGGGCAACATGGGCGCACCTATGGCCTCTAACCTGCTCAAGGCCGGGCATGATGTGACCGTATTCGATCTGTCACAGCCCGCCGTTGAGGCGCTGGTGGCCGAAGGCGCCAGCACTGCGGATTCCGGCAAGGCTGCGGCTGAGGGTGCGGAATGCATTATTACCATGCTGCCGGCCGGCAAACATGTAGAAGCGGTGTACCTGGGCGACGAGGGCCTGCTCTCAGCCTTGCCGGAAGGCACCCTGGTGATTGATTCCTCCACCATCGCCCCGGAAACCGCCCGTACCGTGGCGGAAACCGCTGCAGCGCGGCGCCTCGCGTTCATCGATGCCCCGGTGTCCGGCGGCGTAGGCGGTGCCAGAGCCGGAACCCTCACCTTCATCTGCGGCGGCGAGGAAGACACCTTCAATCGCGCCAAACCTGTCCTGGAAGGCATGGGTAAAAACATCTTCCACGCGGGCCCCCATGGTGCCGGGCAGGTGGCCAAGATCTGCAACAACATGATGCTGGCCATCCTGATGGCAGGTACCAGCGAGGCCCTGGCTCTGGGCGCCAAGAACGGCCTGGACCCTGCGGTGCTGTCGGAAATCATGAAGCAGAGCTCCGGTGGCAACTGGGCGCTGAACGTGTACAACCCCTGGCCAGGGGTGATGGAGGGCGTGCCGGCATCGCGGGAGTACCAGGGTGGCTTCCTGGTGAACCTGATGACGAAAGACCTGGGCCTGGCGTTTGATAACGCGGTGAAGAACCAGGCGTCTATCCCCATGGGCTCGATGGCACGCAACCTGTTCCAGCTGCATGCGGGGCAGGGCAATGGTGAGCTCGACTTTTCCAGTATCCTCAGGCTTTACAAGGCCGACTGAGCGGCCCTGTTGCGCAAGGCGGTAGCGCTATAAGAATCGGGTTATCGTCCTGGCTGCGGATGCACTCGTAACAGCCAGGACGCTGCCGCAACTCCGAGCAGACCAATCAGGGCGCCGGCAATGCGCCCAGGGCAAGGCTTACGACCAGCCCGGCCATCAGCGAGAAGCCGCCGGCAAGGATGATTCGGGGCCTGGAGGTTGTCACAACGCCTTGCTTGCGCCGCATTTCAAAAGCGACCACCAGCGTGATCACCGGCACCACCAACAGGCTGCAGAGCACAATCCACCACAAGCGCCCCGTCCAGAAGCCGGGTTCACCGGGTAATCCGGCGTCTACAGGCAACCCGAAACGATCACCCAGCCAGGCGGCTGGCAGTTCTGCCAGTTTGTGCCAGAGGTACAGCGGCATGCTCAAGGCGCTGAGCATGGTGACCGCCCCGCTGATTCTGCGCCTGTCCAGCAGCCAACGCCCTGGCCGCTCGAAGAACAAACCGCGCCAACCTGAAGCCACATCACGCCCACCAAGGCCAGGGTGGGAGGCAACATGTTGCTGTCACCATGAAAATCCCGGCCCACCATGCCGATGGGATAACCACTGGCCAGCGCGGCCACCAGCCAGACTGCGCCCAGAACCAGGAAAAACAGACCTGTCCACGCACCCCTGAAGCGGCCCCGCTTCCAGGCAATGCCCAATTGCTGGGGTAACAGCCAAACCAGCACGGCATTGATCCAGCCGATGCCGTCTGCCGAATCCGTTACCCGTTGGCCCAGGCGCAGAATATCCCCCGCTGAGCCGGGCATGGCCCGCACAACATCCACCACCGCGGCAGCCAGAACCAGGCCAACGATTGCACCCAAGAACCAGCGCCTGTCGGCTTCAACGCTCAGGGGCAACAGTGCCTGCACGGCCAGCAGCATGATCAGAAACATAAATGTATGGTGAGCGACTGGTTAAACGGCCCCAACACCCGGCCGCCGGTATAGAGTGAGAGCAGGGCAATCAGGGTAATGGCAGCAAGATACGTCACCGTAGGCCGGGCCAGCGCCAGAGCTCGCCCTGCCCACCAATGCATCTGCCGGTGCCCCTGAGCCATCCGGTGCGCCACACCATCGGCACTGACGGTGGCAGATACAAACACGAACAGAGGCACCACCTGTACAAGCCAGGTGATAAACCCTGATGGCTCCCAGATCTTTAGCAGGTGTTCGGTTTGAGTTTCCAGGCCACCATCAAACCGGGGCAGGGTGGCAATCCAGTGCCCGAATACCACCACCAGCAAGGCACCGGCGCGTAGGGCATCCAGGTACAGGTCACGCTCGGAAGGTGATTTGGTGTGTTTGTCGGATGACGGCGAGGGTTATTTTGCCATGAAACTCCTAAGGAAGGGCTGCCAGGGCTTCCGCGATATAACGGTAGCCTTTAGCCCCGGGATGATAGCCGTCACTGGCCAGCAATTCCGGGTCTGAAATCACAGGGTAGTGAGCGTACGAGAATCGCGCTGGCGCCTCGCTGGCGAGTTTCTTGTACAGGTTATCCAACAACCGCGCCCGCCATCCGATTACCTGCCGCAACGGCGCGGGCAGGGCGGTAAACAGATGCATGGGCGGAACACTCAGCAGCACCAACGGCGCCGGGTAACGTGCACCGAGTAAATCCCGTAACTCCAGTAACTGCTGGCGAAAACGATACCTTGGGGTAAACCCGGTGGTGTCGTTCACCCCCATGCTCAGGATCACCAGGTCTGCCTCTGGCAGGTCCGCCTTTGCTAGCTGCTTGTTCAAGGCACCCAGGCGAATACCGTTCACCCCAAAGGTGTGCCAGGCAATGGTCTGGCCGGTACGCTCATGGATCTGCCTGGCCAATTGGCTGGCCAGCCCTTGCACATGCTTTTCAACGCCCACTCCGGCGGCTGTGGATTCTCCGATCACGAGAACGCGCCTGGCGGCTTCGCCTTCGCCATACTGGCCAGATGGCGAACCGGAGGCCTCCGGTAGCCGAGGAGTGGTTCGCTGGGTGCGCTTACCCTGGTAAAGCAACACCGGAAACAGCAGGGCCGTTGTTAGCCAGAATGGAAGATGCATTGTGTAGATC
>NZ_JBQTCK010000011.1:0-49488 GCF_052380025.1 Marinobacter sp. NSM | reverse complement strand
ACCTGCTGACGGAAAACAACCGCACCGAAGTCATCAAGAACGACAGCCACCTGACTGTGGAGAACCATCAGTTCAGCCACACAAAAGCCGCTGAGCATTGCACCACTGATGGCGAAAGCCGAGCCTCCGTCGGCGCCGATTGCAGCCAGACCATCGCCGGCAGTTTCCACCAGAAAACCGGCCGCACCATGGCCTCGGAAGCCGGTACAGAAGTTCATCACAAAGCCGGCGCGAAAGTGGTGCTGGATGCCGGGGCGGAGCTGACGATTTCTGGTGGCGGCAGCTTTATCAAACTGGACCCGAGCGGAGTTACCTTGGCTGGGCCGGGGATCAAGGTTAATTCTGGTGGGGCGCCGGGGAGTGGGGCTGGGCAAAGTTCTGCTAATCCGGAACTACCAAATCTTGTTGGCAAAGATGGGGCGGCAACGCCACAGCCCCCCGAACTGGCCTTGGTCGGCCAGCGCAAATCTGCCTCTCTTGATCAAGAGGAGTTTGATCAGTTACCGGGCTCCGATCGAAAACTGATCATTGATGTGATTGGTGGGCATCTTGAACGAGATTCTGTGGAAGCGATTAAAGGGACTGATGGGGAGGAAACTGTATGACGGATACTGTGGATTTTTCAGATGAATCCCGGGATCGCTCGATTCTGAGAAAAGCAGATTACGATGATGCAGACCCCAAGGATCTCGTGCTGACCGTGCCCAAGCGCGATGGCGGCAAGATCTCGATTCCTCTCCTGAAGCACGCAAGATCTAACATCGAGCGTGAAGATTACCAGGATAATACCCTCGTAAGGATTAAGCCCCTGGCAGAGATCGCCAGCAACTTGCCTGTTAGACGTGGCTCCAACGCCCCCGTTCATCAGGGGAAAGGAGTTGCACTGTTGCGGCCAGGCTATCTTTATATTTTCCGCGAAGACAAGCTCTGGCGAGAATTAGAGATCAGTCAGAACTCCCAATTCAGCGATATTGATCTTCAGGCAGTGCGGGCGGAGGTTGGTGACCCAGAATCTGACTTGAGAATGATACGCCCATCAGCCGGACAGTGGTTGGATGATGTGCTTGTTCCGGTGTTTCTCCAGGGGCAAGCGGTGATGCACGATTTCCGCATGGCCTACAGTGAAATCCAGTGGGATTGGGCCTACATCCAAAAACTTGAAGAGAGTGCAGCGACTCGTAATGCAAGGACGACGGGTGTGGGTCACGCCTGGGCTGTCACGTCGGTTGATACATTGAGTTTTGAAACCGGATTCCCGGCATCACGTGTTGAGGATGCACCCGAGCTCAGGCACAGGGATCTGGGCATTGAACTGATGATAGAGAATCCCTGCGACTTCGTGCTCAGTTTTGAAAGGCCGGGTGAAGACGAGCTATGCAGCAAGCTCGCGAAGTTATTAGAGAACAACGAGAAGCAGGCGAGGGAGTCGGCGAACATTCTTGACCTTACCTGCCCACCTGGAGCGGATCTTTTGCAGCATCTTCGCTCGCAGAAGGGGGGCGTTTGTGTGGCCATCCCGGACCCTTTTTTCCTGTTCCGCCACGCCTTGGCCCAGTTGCACTTGGCCATGCATTATCTGGATGCCATCGATATTGCTATAAAGGATAAACCCCTGGTCCATTCCGCAATGCTAATCCGTCAGGCAGTATTCGACCCGGCGCCGAGTGGTCAGAGTGGAGACCTTGCGAACTACCGGAACGCTATCAACCGGGAACAGCTGGATGACATTCTGGAAACGGCCGAAAGGAATCACGCTGTTCGGAACATAGAAGACCAGACGCGCCGCCTGAAGAAATTGATGAAGAGCTCGTCATTCAACTCGGTGTTCGACGATTATCTGCAAAGCCCGGATGTAGCTGCTTGTGAAGCCTTTTTGCTGTGCGCGGACAACTTGAATGTACTGCAGCAAATCCCAGGGGTACTCAAAGCACAGGGGGTGGATGATGATCAGGGGATCCCTGGCGCTCTGGCAAAGTGGCTATCGGACGAATCAATGTTGGCAAAGTGGTCGCCGGGAATCGCCGCCGCAACAGGGGAGGAAGGCACGCAGTCATCTCCCTACGAACAACTTCGATCGCTCGCCAGCGACCAGACGGAGATTAACGATCAGCACCTGGCCCGCCTCAACCTCCAGGCCCTGGCGTATACTGAGAAACAGTTCCAGTACGACGAGGAGTCCACTGGCGAGCAAGTCGCCGGGGAGGTTAAGGATGCAGGGCGTGTTGGGGCACTGGTAAGTGGGGCGCTGGGGGAGTGGAGTGCCTCAGTACTGACCGCCTGCAGAAGACTGATGGAAGACGGTAGCGTGGAGGCCATCCAGGTCCACAGGATCATGCAGGCCGCGTCTGCCAATGCCATCCTTTCTGACCCCGGTCTGGCGGGGGTGGATCTGATGCGTCGAGGCGACGTAGACCCTACCAAGCACACCATTATTGGCGTGGAGGGTGACGGCATTCGCCGTGGCCTGACCGACTTCGACCGCCGCCAGGGTGGGCTGCTCACTCGCGCCAATGATTACCTCTATGCGGATCTTGTGGATCGGTCTGGACAGGTCCAGGGTTCCACCAGCCCTGCCCGTGCCTCTGGTGAGCTGGAAGAAGCTATCAAGAAAATCGCTGGCAATACTTGGGTCTACGTGGTGCCTGCCGGACACCCGGAGGCAAGGAAGCTTAGTGTATTGAATGTGGACCTCGCCAAGCGTGTTGGGGCGGTGGTGGATGGCCCGGGCGTGTCTAGTGGATTGGTGGCATTGGCGGTATTTAATGTGTTTTTGGAGAGTCGGGCGACTATACATGCAGTAAAAAGCAACCAAGACTGGGGTATAAGCTCTTTAAAGGCATTGGGAAGCTTGGTTGATCTGGCCGCTGCTTCGATGAAGCTTAGTATCGTAGCTAATGAAGTGGCAAGTATTGACTCTGGTCATGCATCACGACTCTACAAGTTTTCAAGCCGCCCTTGGTTTGACCTGAAGGGATGGCCGTTGATTGGAAAAAGGCTAGCCAAAACTGGGGCAGCTACCCTCGTCAGATCGGTTGGTCTTGCCAGTTTCGTTGCCGGAGGATTCGCGGTGGGGTTGAACTATTGGGATATGAGGATCAGCTTGGCGAGAGGGGATCTTGATGCTGCGCTCGGGCACGGAATAGCGGTTGCCGGTGGTTTGATCTTCCTCTCAGCACCATTGATGGCCGGGCTGCTGGCGATTCCGGGTTGGGGGTGGGTCGTCCTCGGAATGAGCGTGGCTTTGGGTGGGTCATTGTATGCGGGAAGTGTAACAGACGACCTCTTCGAAAGGGTGCTTAAACAGGGACCATTGGGGACGCACCCGCAGGACTCCTTGGTGAACCTGGACGATTTGGCCTATTACGGGCAGTTGTTAACACTGCTTTCCCCCGTCAATATTTCCGCACAAAGATACAGGGATGTCGATCCGGACCCTGCGTTGACTAACCCGGATCATCCGCCACAGCCGGATGATTATGTCATCACTTTACAAACTCCAGTGGTCAGTCGGTTGAAGGTGCTGCAGGAGTGCCGTCCAGACCTGCCGACCCAGCCTTTCAAGATTGTGGTACAGGAAGTGGCGTACATGAACAGCCGTGCCGAAACCTCCAACGTAGCGGTTGGCACAGTGGAGCAGGAAGTCATGTTGTCGACTACTCCCCTTACACAAATCGTTGCGAGGCAGTCCCTGCCTCATGAATCCGCCGTGCGTTTTCTGGTTAAACGGGAGCTCCAAAGCAGCAGCTTCCAGAGTTTTGGATATCAGGAAGAAGTCAGTACAACGATACGGGTTGGATTGCAGGCTGTGGTTGGTACAGAACAGGGACCTGTGGTCTTTCCCACGCCTGTGATGGAGAATTACGAACCCTATAATGATAACCGCCATGGCGGGGCACCGGATAAGTCCCGCAGTGTTTTTAATCCGCATTCCGAGACATTAGTACCCTATTGGTTCCTTAAGGAAGTTTCTGTATGACCATACCGATAGAGACACAAGAATATGCTTTGACCGCCTATCGGTCTGATCAGGTGGTGGAGCTACCCGAAACCAGGGCTAAACGGGAACGAGTTGGGGACGAGCTTCAGCCGTATGGTGCCTACGCCAACCTTAACCCGTACCACCGAACCGTGGAGGATATTGATACGGTCCAGTGCAGTGAACGGGACGATCCAGAGTTCTATAAGGAAAACTGGTGGTGGGACCACCAGCGGCTTCGCTTTCTTAATGAGAAGCTCGGATTAAAGGCGTTAATACTGATTGTTCCATTCATTTGGGCGTTGTTGGTACTTATTGGTGGCTTGGTGCTTATCAGTTGGAGTATTGGGACTTTCCTGATACCTATTTTGCCGGCGACTGCTGTGGTTTTAACACTTATAATTCTGGGTTCAGCATGGATATTTTTTTCTTTTTGGATCATCCCCCCCACCACCAATTGGCTCATGATTAATGGCGTTGGATTGATTATCAAGCCTTTCGAGAAAACGCTGGAAAAGAAGTTAGACGAAACCCTAGAAGATGGCTGCAGCGAGTTTAACCGGGTCACCGGGCAGGTAAAGTTCGCCCTGGGTAAGGGGCGGTCTTTTGTGGCCCCGTTTGTGGAGTTCGATGCCTACGTGGAGCGAGTGGTCCAGCGGGGCGGTATCTTCTACCGGCTGATGTTCGTGCATCGTTACACCCAGAAGCAATTCAACAAAACCTCCCTGAGCAACATTGAAGCAGAGAAAACTGAGGTGCTGGCCCTATGGGATATGTTGCAACGCTACATGGACGTCACCCAACCCCTGCCAGACATGCCCCGGTTGGAGCCGTTTCGCCGCTTGGACCCGGTGACCGCCAAGTACGACCAGACTACTGGTCGTAACCCCCGCTACTGGCGAGACCTCGATCTGGAGGACTGGCAGAAGGGAAAGGGTGCGGAGCTGTTGAGAAGCCAGCGGCAGCATGCTTGGGGCCGCAGGCAATGCAGAGTCACTCCGCAATTGGGCAGTGTGGATATGCCCACCTATCGCCAAAGTCGACCCGAAACAGCCTGTGTCGTGTAAGGCCACTCTTTTCGGGTGTGGTGGGAGCTCGATTGGCCATTTGTTCCCATTGAGGCAGTTGTATGAAGAAAGTAGCGGATGTAACGACACCCAGAGCCGGAAGCTCGGAATCGTTCAAAAGCGGCAAGGTGAACTATCTTTCGCCTCTTCCGCTGCCGACCGGGTTGCCTCCCGTTGACCACAGCCACGTTGTGGCGGAGGTTACGGACGAATATCTGGAACTTGGGGCGTTTACGCCGAATGTGTTTGGCTGGCAGTTAACTCTCGCGATGCCGATGATGGTTGTTGTTCTGTCGTGCATTGTTCTCCCTGTGCTGATGTTTTTCGGGGGCTTAACAGTCGGGGATGGCCTGATGGATGGTATTGGATTGTTTGGTCAGTTTTTCTTGATTGGGGCAAAGCTGAGTGTGGTTGGGGGGGGGACTATCTTGTTGATAGCCCTTTCCCCGCGCGTGCTAGCTTACTTCAAACTCCGGGGTGTAGTGCCCATCCGCTTCAATCGCCAACGCCGGGAAGTCTGCCTAGTGCCGTCGGATTCGGATACGCCTGTCATTGTGCCCTGGGAGGAGTTGCAAGCCTGGGTAGTTCAGGCCGAGGGGGTTACCCAGTCCGGTGTCCAACGGCAGTTCGGCTTCGGCTTCGGGGGTACGGATCCGAAGACCGGCAAAGGCACCAGTCTTGAGCTGATGTCGGCGGGGTTACCGCTGGCCATCAGCACCTGGGAAGCGCTGCGGGCTTACATGGAATACGAGGTAAACAGCCTGACGGAGATTCAGGACCCGTTGGAACTGCAAAAGCCCGGCGACCCGCCTTGGGAAGGTGTTCATACTTTTTATAATGCCCGGGACCGCATGCGTCGTCGTCGCCGCGAAGGTGAGGTGGGCTGGTACTATCCTTTCTTATGGTACTGCTACCACCTGTTGACCCTATGGACTTTACCCAACCACCTGACGGAGTGGGAGGTTCGCAAACTGAAACGCTTGAACCGCCGGGCAACCCCGGAGGCCGCCCAGCGCTGGTCTGAGCCGCTACCGGAAGCGCA
Organism: Marinobacter sp. NSM; assembly: GCF_052380025.1. NCBI lineage: Bacteria > Pseudomonadati > Pseudomonadota > Gammaproteobacteria > Pseudomonadales > Marinobacteraceae > Marinobacter > Marinobacter sp. NSM. Next base: position 43,403 of record NZ_JBQTCK010000011.1, on the reverse strand, counting down.
ATGGGCAAAACCGAGTGACGAACTGAAGCGGCTGAGTGAAAAAGTGCGCCAGAAGCAGAAAGCAAATCCAGGGCGCTTGCCCTATGAGGTGTTTGCGGAGGTGTACAGTGAAGAGGATCGAGTGCCGCAGGCATCGGACCTATGATTAGGGACTAAATCATTATCAAGGACGACATTATGACCACGGCTATAAATGCAATCTGTAATGCCTGTAACAACACCATTGCACTGTCACAAAAGGACCTGGAGCAGCTTGGAAGATCGGAGCCACTCCCGTGCAGCGAATGCGACGCCACGCTGAAGATCACCCCTGAAGCAAATTCAGAGCGCAACGCAAAACTATCGGTATTTGCGTTGACGATAGGGGCGGCCGTCGTTGCGATTGTGGCCTTGATCAATATCTTTGGTGATGCCGGCTTTCCGACTTATTTTGTTGCGATACCGTTCATTCTGATTTCCACAGTACTGGTGTCCAACCTCAGTAATAGCAAACTCAATTTGGAGCGAGTTGAGTGAGCCTTCGCTGGCTTGGATCTGTTCATGGGATGGTGGTGTCATAGGGGGCGAGGGCGATCTTGAAAGCAGTTGAGAGAAAGGATGAACTCCCGTTGCTCCCTGAGCCTAGAAACAAAAGACGGCGCCTTGGCCAAGATTTGCAACCGGTTGGTGACTACGCAGGTATTGAGCCCTATTACCGGGTTAGCGAAGATGTGGGGGCAGTTCAGCACCAGGATAAAAGTGACTCGAGAGCTTTTTATTCAGATGATTGGTGGTGGGATCAACGTCGGATTCGGTTTCTGAATGGAAAAGCGTTTATCGGCCTTTCGATATTACTTCTCCTAATACCGTATACATGGGGAGGAGTGGTTTTAGCCGGCGGTGGAATTTCTATTGTATACCTTTCGATTATAATGACGGAGGATGCACTGGATTTAATTCGGATGGTAGTGGTTTTAGGTTCGGCGATAATTTGGATACCTCTTTCTTTATATATCCTCATAAAAACCATGCCCTGGGTCATGGGCGCTTTCGCCCTATTACTCAGACCCTTTGACAAACTCCTCAGTAAGCTCCTGGACCGGGGCCTCGAAGCCGGAGAAAGCTACTTCGATCGTGAAACCGGTGAAGTGAGCTTTGCAATGCCGGGCGGCAAGAAACTGACAGCGCCCTTTGAGGAGTTCGATGCCTACGTGGAGTGAGTCATTGAAGCCGGCGGTCTCTTTTATCGCCTGATGTTCGTGCATCGCTATACCGCCAAACAATTCAGCCAGACGTCCCTGAGCCGGGTTGAGCCATCGAAAGAAGAGGTAATGGCGCTGTGGGACATGCTCCAACGCTACATGGATACCTCGCAGCCCTTGCCTGATGTACCAAGGCTGGAGCCGTTCCGGCATCTGGACCCGGTCACTGCGGAGCATGACGAGCGTACCGGGCGTCATCCTCGGTTCTGGCGAGACTTGGATCTGGAAGCGTGGAGACGGGGTGAGGGCGCTGAGTGGTTGAAGCGCCAGGTGGAGTATCCGTGGGATAAGCGCCGTTGCAAGCTTACGCCGCAACTGGGCAAGATTTCGATGGATGAATACCGCAAACTACGACCGGCAGAGGCTTGGCCTATTTGATGCTCTCGCAGCGGCCAATAATTTGAGGGAGTCGCAGCTTGGGTAGGGGCCTCTGGCCTGGCGCTATTGCGCAGGCCAATCCCCCGGCACCACAAACCACCGCTCTCGCTCAACCCAACACCCAAGCCCAGGCTGCCACTCCACCCGCGCGAACAACACCGGCACGCCCTTAGCCTCCACAAACTCCACCGCCTCCCGCGCCGCCTCAGTGTCGGGCTGCTCACCCTGTCTCCAAGGCCCAATCCAATGCGGCTTTTTCAACGGCACCCAGTTCGTCAGTTCCGAGTTCACCAAATTCCGCGCATAACACCATCGCCCCTGACTATGGCCTACCGGCACATAGTCCGGAAGTTCCACCTCATCACCGGGATAGAACAGATACCCCGGCAGAAACACTCTCGGAATAATCGGCTCTGAAATCCCCAACTCTGCTAACAGCGCCTGGGCTTCCACTCGCTGCGCCATGGGGCTCTGGTGGCTGAGCATTCGGTCCACCTTCAGGTCAAGACGGTCCTTGGCGTTTGGTCCGTACCACTTGGTCATTTCGGGGCCTTCGTTTACGCCCAGATAGTATTTGATGGCAATTTCATGGTGTTCCAGGCACTGGGTGTGTGGATTCCGCACCAGAAAATCTAGCTCACCGATGGTTCGGTTGCCGGCCTTGATCTGCTGATTCTTCAGCAGTAGTTCCCAGCCTAGAAGGTCGACCAGGAGGACTTCGTACAAACGCTCAAAGTAATGGCCAAGGCGGCGCTCGGTAGTGGCCGCGAGTCTTGCTGGCATGGTGTCCGGGTGCTTGTCCCAGTGTTTGAGTTTGTCGCGGTAATCATCGGGCAGCCACTGCAGTGGCTCAAAGCTCACGGGGGCGGCCAGGAGTTGGGGGGCCGTGCACAGCCAGGCGAGATGCCGGATGGCTGGTATCTGCAGGTTGAGCAGGGTTTCGGTTTCTGCGTTTGTCGTCATGGCCTGAGAATAACGTAAACTGGGCGTGTTTGAGAGCCACGAAACCACAGGAGCCCTATATGCAATACCTGCACACGATGATTCGGGTCAGCAATCTGGACGACACCCTTCACTTTTTCTGCGACCTGTTGGGCATGGTGGAGATTTCCCGCAAAGACAGTGAGAAGGGCCGTTTCACCCTGGTGTTCCTGGCGGCCCCGGAAGACGAAGCCCGTGCCCGTGAGGACAAGGCGCCAATGATTGAGCTCACCCATAACTGGGACCCGGAGGAGTACACCGGCGGCCGGAATTTCGGGCACCTGGCGTTCCGGGTGGACAACATTTATGCGCTGTGCGAAAAGCTGCAGGCCAACGGCGTTACTATCAATCGCCCGCCTCGGGATGGCCATATGGCCTTTATCCGCACGCCGGATAATATCTCGATTGAACTGCTGCAGAAGGGCGATGCACTGCCGGCGCAGGAGCCCTGGGCCAGTATGGAAAACACCGGTACCTGGTGAGGTCGTGGAGTCTGTTGCCTGGATTAAAGTGAGATCCAGTTCACAGATTTGACGGAGGCATCGGTCGATCTGACCAACGCCCCGGAACATAACACTCGCTTATCATTTGTTGCACTAAGTGACGCTCTGTTACTAAAACAACAACAAATGAGGTGGTCGTTATGTTCTCCAGAAACGCTCTGGTTGCAGCCGTTATGCTGGTTTTGGTGGGGTGCGGGGGTTCCGGTTCAGAGAACGCTTCCGATAATACCAATGCCCAGGGCCCGGGGCCGACGGTTCCGGGCACTACGCCGCCCGGTCAGTCTGATGGCAACAAAGGTCTGCCAATAGGTGAGGGCGAGGTGCGGGTTCTGTCCAATCGCGCCGATCTGATCAGCGGTGGCGATGCCCTGATCGACATCGAGGTCGCCAATCCCGATGGTGCCCGTGTTTTGTTGAACGGACAGGACGTAACCGCGCAGTTCGCGTTGATGGAGTCTGGCCAGCTGCGAGGCCTTGTTACCGGCTTGGCGTTGGGTGACAACACGCTGGAAGTGCTGCTGGATAATCGCAGTAGCCGGCTGGTGAAGAACATCACTAACCACCCGAAAGGTGGGCCAGTATTTTCGGGCCGCCAGGTTCAACCATGGACCTGCACCAACGCCGCTGCGGTGGACGAGCAATGCAACCAGCCTGCGGAATACAGCCTCAAATATGTTCCTGCGGAGCGCTTTACCGGATTGTTCACCGAGTTTGATCCGCAAGACCCTGGCCTGCCGGAGGCTTTTTTGCCTTATGACCCGGAAAACCCTCCCGCCGATGATGACATCGCCACCGTGACCACCGACGAGGGTGTTGAAATGCCGTTCATCGTTCGTGTGGAAACCGGTGTCATGAACCGGGACCGTTACCAGGTAATGTCATTGTTCCAGCCCGGAAACGACTGGACCGCCCTGAATCCCCAGGAGCAGTGGAACGGGAAGGTACTGGTTCATCACGGCGGTAACGTGGGGGTGAGTTACGGGATGGGCAGTCCGCCCAATGGCGATATCTCCGGCGCGACCAACGGCAATGAACTGTTGCTGGGTGACAGTATTTCCGTGGCGCTGGCCCGGGGTTTTGTAACCCTGTCCACCGCCCAGGCCAACCTTGGCCACAACGTGAATCTGGTGACCGCTGCCGAATCTTTGATGATGGCCAAAGAGCACATCATCGAGAACTACGGCCCGGTTCGTTACACCATTGGCACTGGCTGCTCTGGTGGGGCGATTGCCCAGCAACACATTGCCAATGCCTATCCCGGTATCTATCAGGGGTTGATTGTTCAGTGTTCCTATCCGGATGTCTGGACCACCGCTACCCAGTTCGCGGACTACAACCTGATCAGCAACTACCTTGGGCTGCAGATGCCTGAGGGTCCGGAAGGGTTCTTCTCCTTCATGACGGATCTGCTGACCAACGGCTTGCTGCCAACCCAGTGGCCCTTTATCTACGGGCACCTGCCCGTCAATCCAGTGGTTTCAGACCTGGCCTTCTTCCCGGCGGCCTACCCGGACCAGGAAGATTGCCGGCGCCTGCAGGACGGTGTTGAGGTCTATCATCCGGAAGAGCGACCGGGTGGCCTGCGCTGCGGGTTGATCGATTACATGGTCAACCAGTTTGGCGAGCGGCCACCGGAGGTGTGGTCTGAGAATGAGCAATTGCTGGGGCGTGGTTTTGCCGGCATTCCGCTGGATAATGAAGGCGTTCAATACGGCCTGAGGGCCCTGCAGCAGGGCTTTATCAATGGCCAACAGTTCCTGGATCTGAACCGGGAGATTGGCGGCTTCAACGTGGACATCAAGTATCAGGCGGAGCGAACCCGGGGTGATATCCAGGCCATCACCAATGCCTATCGCACCGGCGCCATCAACACGGCGGAGAATCTTGCCGGTGTGCCGATGATTGACCTGCGAGGCCCAGACCCCGGCTTTGCCCACGATGCCTTCCACTCCTGGCAAACCCGTGCCCGTATTGAAGAGGTTCAGGGCCATTCGCTCAACCATGTGATCTGGTACGGCGCCTTCCCGATTGCCGGGGATACCGTGTTTACCACCGAGGCACTGTTGACCATGGACCAGTGGTTGGCGGGCATCGAGGCGGATGAGCGCCAGGATAGCCTGCCGGAGAAAGTGATTCGCAACCGGCCCGGCTTTGCCCGTGATCGCTGTCTGTCGTTGTCGGGCGCTACCGCCGAATGGGGTGTGATTCTGCCGCTCACCGGTGGCCTGTTGTACCCGGACCCGGTTTTGCCCGGCCTGGAATACTTGCCGACCAATCGGTTGCCGGCAGAGATGGGTGAAATCCTGGACGTGGCCACCGGGCAGGTGTGCGGCCTGGATCTTGGCGCCCTTGGCTTGCCCTCGCTGGTGACCGATCTGCTGGCGCCGATCACAGACCCGATTGTTGAAACCCAGGCACTGCTGTTGCAAACCCGGTTTGGTACCCCGAGAACAGTGGCTGGAGATGACATTCGCACCCTGAATAACAAGTGTCAGCTCAAGCCGGTTGACCCTGTGGATTATCCGGCCAATCTGCTCCAAGGTATTTTCACCTCTGAGAACTTTGCCCAGAAGGTTGCGGAGATCTTCCCAAACGGGGTATGCGATTACACCAAACCACCGGTTGGCCAGGTACCAACCGTGACCTGGATGCATTATGGTGATGCCGAGACGGTGGTGCATGGCGGCGTGCCGCTGAGCAGCAATGATGAGCCTGTTCCAGGGTGGGCTTCACCGGCGTTTGCGGTCACCCTGTCACCCAATCACCCTGAGTGATCAGGACCACAGGGTCGGGCAGCGCCTGGCCCTGTGATGGGCTTGCCTGGGCATCGGCCCCAGCCCGAGCCTGAACATAGTGCGGCCTAATCAGCAAAACAGGCGGCTAACCGTTGCTGTTGGTCGCTCTTCCCCCTAAAATCCTTCGCTGTTTAACCCATTGCATCAGGATGATGCTGCCCCAACCCCATGGAAGGAGAATGCCGATGGATGATTGGCAAGGGTGCCTGGCTCCCCAGTGTCAGACCGCGCTATTGCAAGCCCGCAACAATGTTGCCAGCCGCGGTGGCTCGGTGATTACGGTTGAAGACTACCTGTTGGCATTGCTCGATGCTGTTCCTGAGGCCGTTTCGTTTCTGAAACGGCAGGGTGTGGATCTGGACGAACTGATTCGCACCATTCAGGGTGAACAACCCATTGTTGCCGAAGTTCGTGGCGATGGGGACCTGTCTTCCCAGCTTATCTACTGGATTTCCAGCACCCGTGAAGCGACCGATCAGCCCTGGCTGGACTGGCCTGTGCTGTTGCACGGGCTGGTTCACCTTGCCGAGCGCCTGCAAGACAAAGCTTATGTGGCGGTGCTGGAACTGGTCAGCCACTGGCCGAGTGCGGAGGGTGAGGCCTGCACGCCTCCGGTTTCCCCTGACCAACCTTTCAGCCCCGTTACGGTGACTGATCCAGCCTGGTTGCAGCTGGCTGAGGACGTTGTGGTGGCTTTATCTGCAAACCGGAATGGGTTGATCTGGGTAGCAGGCCCCCGTGGTAGCGGGAAAACCGCCTGGCTGAGGATGTTGCTGGCGACGCCGGGATTCTCTTGGGTGCAGATGGACTTGCGACGCCAGGCAGAGGTGATGGCGTCCGATCAGCCGGTGGTCCCGCCAGGCGGGGACGGAGTCGCACCGTGGCCAGCGATGATTCTGGACAATGTGGCACCGCTCGACCTACTGGAACTGATGAGCATGCCGGATGGCGCTGTTCGGGAACTGGTGACGGGATGGCAGGGGCCAATCCTGATGCTGGCATCAAACGACAGGGATAAAGGACGAACAGACAGCAACCGGCTGACCGCCATATTGGGCCGGGAGTTGGAAACCATGGCGATGCCGGGTGTTAGTGAGGCGCAGAGAAGAGCGATCTTGACAGCACACCAGCCAGCCATCGAAAAGCGCTGGAACCTGCAATTGTCGCCGGCAGCGATGGAGTATGCGGCGTCCCGCCAAACCCGAAGTATAGCAACGCCCGGCGGTATGCTCGAATGGTTGCACCGGGCAGCCGCCAGGCTTGACCTGTTTGCCAGCCGGGGACCGCTGGAGGCGGTGGCTCTGGCGGCAGAGCACGACACCCTTCGGCGTGAGTCCCTGGTGGCCCTCGCCCGGGGTGAGTGTGCTGAGCGGGTAGAGCTGCAGATACAACAACTGGATCTTGAGCAGGCTGCTGCTGAGGTGGTTTGGCACGAACGTAAGCGTTCCGGCACCCTGCGCCGGTTATTGGTGGAGGATCTTCGCCAGGAACTGGAACGATGGGTTGCAGCCAGGACCGGGCCGGTTCACTATGTGCTGAATTGTGAACAACAGCAGGGAGATACCTTGGGTGCAGGACCTGGAAATTTATATTCGTGATCTGGAGCCGGCGGCCATATCCGGTTGGCTGGAGAACCAGCTTGATGACGTTCAACTGGACGATTCGGATGTCACTTCGGTAGTGAAGGGCAGTGCGTGGTTCAACGGTACCCGTTTGCAGATCACCCTGTATCCCGGCGCCTTTGGAAAGAGGTTTACCTCTGTGCTGATGGAGGGGGATGACCTGCCCTGGAACAGTGACCTGGACTGTGCCCGCAGTGCCTGGCGGGCCATGGAAGGGGAGATACGGTGCAGCACCGGTGACTGGAAAGAAGGCGATCCGGTGGAAGATGAGAAGTGGTGGCGCCTGGACCACCGGGGCGAGCAATTGGTGGTCTGGAACTGAGCCGACTAGCAGAACGTAAAAAGGCAGCCTCTGGAGGCTGCCTTTTTCGTATCTTGAGCTACGATATTACTCGCTCAGGATAGACACGTTGTCTGCTTGCAGGCCTTTGTCGGCCTCCACAACGTTGAACCGAACCAGTTGGCCCTGGCGCAATACACGGCGACCACGACCGCGAATGGCGCGGAAATGTACGAAGATCTCGTCGCCGCTGTCGCGGACGATGAAGCCAAAGCCTTTCTTGACGTTGAACCACTTGACGGTGCCTTCTTCGTCACCTTCCGGTGTGGTGTCGTCAAAATCGTCTTCTTCGTCATCATAAACGTTGTTCTGGCGACTGTTGCGTGCCGGGCGGCTCTGGCTTCTGAAAGCCGGCGCTGCGGAGGGCTGCTTGGTGGCAAGCGCGATGGCCAGAAAGCCGGTGATGGCAAAAATAACAAAGGCAATCAGGTACGCTGCAAGGCCACCAACACTGCCCAGCGCCTCGGCGAGATTGCCAGCGCTCAGAGCGGCCAGAAATTGCGGTGTGACAGACAGCAGCAGAAACAGTACCAGGGGTGCCGGAATGGCGATCATGAGGGAAAGACGGATCGCTTTGGCTGGATTACGCATTGGCTGAATATTCTCCATGGTTTAACACTAACGATAAAAAGCCGGACATCGGGTAACATGGCATGCCCGGCCAATGAACGCCGCCAAAGTTGGCGGTAAAAGGCGGCATCATACCAGATTACCCAAAGGGCTGACCAAACCTCATGAGCAAAAACACGCTGGAAGACAGGCTGGCAGAGCTGGAAATGCGACTTGCGTTCCAGGACGATGTGATCAATACCCTGAGTGAGCAGGTGGCGAAGCAGGAGATGGATATTCGGGAGCTGTGGGATGCCAAGAAGGTGCTGCACAAGCAGTTGAAGGATATTTCGCCCTCGAACATCAAGGCGGAGGAGGATGAGACTCCGCCTCCGCATTATTGAGTTTGGTGTATGGCTTGAAGTCCGGGGTCAGACCCCAGCGCGGCCTTAGGGCCCACTGACGCGCTGGGGTCTGACCCCTCAGAGTTAGCCCAGCAGTTCTTCCAGTATCTTTTCGTAGATTTCTGACAGAGTGTCGAGATCCTCGGCTTTCACGCATTCGTCCACTTTGTGGATGGTGGCGTTGATGGGGCCGAGTTCCACCACTTGTGCGCCGGTGGGGGCGATAAAGCGACCGTCAGAGGTGCCGCCGGAGGTGGACAGTTCGGTCTCTCGGCCGGTAACAGAGCGGATGGCGTTCTGGCTGGCGGCAACCAGGGCGCCCTTGTCCGTCAGGAACGGGCGGCCGCTGAGGTGCCACTGCAAGTCGTACTTGAGCTGGTGCCGGTCAAGAATGGCCACTACACGTTCTTCCAGGCTCTCGGCGGTGTTTTCCGTGCAGTAGCGGAAGTTGAAGTGCACCAGGCACTCGCCGGGAATGATGTTGCTGCCGACGCCGGACTCAATCCGAGTGATCTGGAACGTGGTCGGCGGGAAGAAGTCGTTGCCGTTGTCCCAGAATTCCCTGGCCAGTGCATCCAGCGCCGGCGCCACCGTGTGAACGGGGTTCTCTGCCAGGTGTGGGTAGGCCACGTGGCCCTGCACACCGTGTACTGTCAGGTAGCCGTGCAGGGAGCCCCGGCGTCCGTTCTTGATGACATCGCCCACCTGATGGGTGCTGGAAGGCTCGCCAATCAGGCACCAGTCCATCTTTTCGTTGCGGGCTTCCAGGGTTTCCACCACTTTCACCGTGCCGTCCTGGGCGGGACCTTCTTCATCGCTGGTGATCAAGAGGGCAATGGAGCCTCGGTGCTCAGGGTTGTTCGCCACAAAGCGTTCGCAGGCGGTGATGAAGGCCGCCAGGCTGCCCTTCATGTCTGCTGCGCCCCGGCCATACAGATAGCCATCTTTGATGACAGGGTCAAACGGCGGGTGCGCCCAGTTTTTCTCCGGGCCGGTTGGCACCACATCGGTGTGGCCGGCAAACGCCAGAACCGGGCCGTCTGAGCCCTTGCGGGCCCAGAGGTTGTCGGTATCACCAAACCGCAGGTTCTCGCCTGCAAAGCCCAGCGGTGCCAGGCGGGACATTATCAGCTCCTGGCAGCCAGCGTCGTCCGGTGTAACCGAGCGGCGGCGAATGAGGTCCATGGCGAGTTCAAGGGTGGGGGATAGTGACATGCTGCGGCCCTTAGTTATTCGCGTGCAGTTCTTCATTCAGTTCAATGGCAGACTTGTTGGTCTTGCACTCAACGGCGCCGGTCAGGCTGTTGCGACGGAACAACAGGTCGTTCTTGCCGGCCAGGTCGCGGGCCTTGATGACTTCTACCTGTTTGTTGTTGTCATCCAGCAGATTCACCTTGGTACCAGAGGTGATGTACAGGCCTGCTTCAACGGTGCAGCGATCGCCCAGGGGAATGCCGATGCCGGCGTTGGCGCCGAGCAGGCAGTTTTCGCCCACGGAGATGACGATGTTGCCGCCACCAGACAGAGTGCCCATGGTGGAACAGCCGCCGCCCAGGTCCGAGCCCTTGCCGATCATCACGCCGGCAGAAATGCGGCCTTCGATCATGCTGGTACCTTCGGTGCCGGCGTTGAAGTTGATAAAGCCTTCGTGCATCACGGTGGTGCCTTCGCCCACATAGGCGCCCAGGCGCACGCGGGCGGTGTCAGCGATACGTACACCCTTGGGTACCACGTAGTCGGTCATCTGCGGGAACTTGTCGACCGATTTCACTTCCAGGGTGCGGCCTTCAATGCGGGCCTGCAGCTGGCGCTCTGGCAATTCGTTCAGATCGATGGCGCCTTCGTTGGTCCAGGCCAGGTTCGGCAGCAGGCCGAAAATGCCGTCCAGCTTTACACTGTGGGGCTTGGCCAGGCGGTGGGAGATCAGGTGCAGCTTCAGATACACTTCCGGGGTGCTGGAGGCGGTATCGTCGGTAGCCAGCACGGTAACAACCACGGGGCGTTTGCTCTCGGCCGCTTTTTCCGCCAGTTTCGCCTGGTCGGTCTGGCCCAGCTGGCGTAGGGCGTTGGCAAACCTGGTCAGTTGCTCGGCTTTAACATCAATGGCCTGGTTACCGCCTTTGTAGTCCAGCGCGGTTTCAACCACGTCGATCAGGTCTTTGCCTGGGGTCATGATCGGCTGCTGGTAATACACCTCCAGCCACTCGCCCTGGTTATTCTGGGTGCCGATGCCAATGCCGAATGCAAAACTCATCTGATCTGCTCCTGTGCTCAATAATTGAAAGAATGTTTGCCACGGACACTCACGGACTTGCACCGACAAAAAACAAGAATTCTTAATCACTTGTCCGTGAGCGTCTGTGAGTGTCCGTGGCTAAAAAATCAGTTAATCCAAACAGCCCATTCGTCTGCGTTAAAGCCCACGGTCACTTCGTCACCCCGCTCAACCACAGGGCGTTTGATGATGGAAGTATTCTCCAGCATGATCTGGTGGGCACTTTGGGCGCTCATGTTATCACGAAGCTCGTCGGGAAGTTTTCGCCAGGTCGTGCCCCGCTTGTTGATCAGGGTTTCCCAGCCTATGGCCTGCTCCCACTGGCTCAGCCTCTCGCTGGTCAGGCCGTCTTTCTTGAAGTCGTGGAATTCGTAGGCGATGCCGTTGTCGTCCAGCCACTTGCGAGCCTTTTTGACGGTATCGCAGTTTTTGATGCCATATAACTTCATGCTTTGAAACCTTTTACAAAATCGACGATTCGCCGGGCTGCTTCCACACACTCCTCCAGTGGTGCTACCAGTGCCATGCGCACTCGGTTCTCACCTGGGTTGTGGTCATCTACCGTTCGGGACAGGTAACGGCCAGGCAGCACGTGCACGTTCTGTTGTGCGGACAGCTCCTTGGCGAAGGTTTCATCATCCATCGGCGTTTCTGGCCATAGATAGAAACCGGCATCCGGGAAGTCCACGTTCATCACTTCGCGCAGGATGGGCACCACCGCTTCGAACTTGGCCCGGTAGGCGGCGCGGTTTTCCCGCACGTGGTCTTCGTCGTTCCAGGCGGCAATGCTGGCCAGCTGGTTATGAACGGGCATGGCGCAGCCGTGGTAGGTGCGGTATTTCAGGTAGCCGGCTAATACGTCCGCATCCCCGGCGACAAAGCCGGAGCGCAGGCCGGGCAGGTTGCTGCGCTTGGACAGGCTGTGGAACACAATACAGCGCTTGAAGTCGTGACGGCCAATGGCTGCGCAGGTTTGCAGCAGGCCTTCGGGCGGGTTGTTTTCGTCCGGGTAGAGTTCGGAATAGCATTCGTCAGAGGCGATCAGAAAGTCATGACGGTCAGCCATTTCGATGACCTTAACGAGGGTCTCCCGGGGGATGACGGCGCCGCTGGGGTTACCCGGGGAGCACAGGAACAAGACCTGGCAGTCTTTCCAGACTGATTCCGGCACCGCGTCGAAATCCGGAATAAAGCCGTTGCTGTTATCACAGGGCAGGTACACGGGGTCGGCGCCGGCCAGGAAAGCGGCACCCTCGTAGATCTGGTAGAACGGATTCGGGCTTACCACGGTGGCGGGTTTGCTGGTATCGACCACCGCCTGAACCAGGGCGAAAATGGCCTCACGGGTGCCGTTGACCGGAACCACATTGCGCGCTGGGTCCAGGGTGCCCTCGGCCAGTTGAAAGCGCTTGCTGGCCCATGTGGCGATGGCTTCGCGCAGCTCGTCGATGCCTTTGGTGGTGGGGTAGTTGGCCAGTTTGTCCAGGTTGTCGGCGATCACCTGCTTCACAAACGCCGGTGACGGGTGCTTGGGTTCGCCAATGCCGAGTGATATTGGCTTCAGGTGGTCCGGCACGGTGATGCCGGCTTTCAGTTTGGCCAGCTTTTCAAACGGGTAAGGGTGAAGTCTTTCGAGATTTAGGTTCATTCAATATCGTCCAGCATTTGGCAAAGGTCCTGTTGCAGGGCCTGGCACACGCCCGGGTCGCGCAGCGGTTCGCCATGTTCGTCGGTGATGAAGAATACGTCTTCTACGCGCTCGCCCAGGGTGGCAATCTTGGCGTTGGTCAGTCGCACACGATGTTCCAGCAGCACCTGGCCAATGCGGGCCAGAAGGCCGGGGCGGTCCGGGGTGATGACTTCCATCACGGTGCGTTGATTGATGGTGTCATTGGAGAAGGTCACTTCGGTTGGGAAAGCGAAGTGCTTCAGCTGCCGGGGGGTGCGCCGGTGGATAATGTCCGGGTAGTCTTCCGGGTCATCGAGTTCTTCGATCAGACGCTTGCGCACTCTTTCCTTGCGGGCCGGATCAACGCCCAGTGGCTGACCCTGTTCATCCAATACCACGTAAGAGCTGATCGAGTGGGGGCCTTCGCTGGAGTTGATGCGGGCATCCACGATGTTCAGGTTCAGCTGTTCCAGCACCGCCGTGGTTGCCGCAAACAGGGCAACCCGGTCTTTCATGTAGATAATGATCTGTGAGTAACCGTCCGTCGGGCCGCCCCGGGTGTCACGAATCAGCACCAATGGGTCCGGGTTGTCGCCGTGGCGAATGATGGCTGCCGTCTGCCAGGCAATATCTACGGTGGAATCCTGCAGGAAGTAATCCTCGTCTACGGTTTCCCAGATAGGATCAATCTGCTCATCGGTCATATTCTGTGCGTGCAGGATCTGACGGGCTTCTTCCCTGGTGGCGCGTATCCAGGCCTGGCGGTCGACTGGCGTGTCGGTGCCACGGCGCAGGGCGCGCTTGGCTTCAATGTAAAGCTGGCGCAGCAATGATGCGCGCCAGGTGTTCCAGAGTTTTGGGTTGGTGGCGCTGATATCGCACACCGTCAGAATGTACAGGTAATCCAGATGGGCCTGGCTGGGCATGGCGCGGGCAAAGGCCTGGATGATGTCCGGGTCTGAAATGTCCTTGCGCTGGGCGGTCATCGACATCAGCAGGTGGTTTTCCACCAGCCATGACACCAGTTGGGTGTCCCGCTCACTCAAGTGGTGGCGTTCACAGAAGGCTTCTGCGTCAATGGCGCCCAGTTCTGAGTGGTCACCGCCACGGCCCTTGGCCACATCGTGATAAAGGCCAGCAATAAACAGCGTTTCCAGTTTGGGCAACCGATGAATCAGTCGGGACGCCAGGGGGTATTCGTTGCGAACGTCGGTACTGTTCAGCCGCGCCATATTGCGGATCACGCGCATGGTGTGGGCATCGACAGTGTATATATGAAAGAGGTCGTGCTGCATCTGGCCGATGATCTGGCCAAACTCCGGCAAGTAGCGGCCCAGTACGTTGTACTTTTTCATGGCAGACAGAGTCTGGTCCAGCGCGTGTGGCGTGCGCAACAGTTCCATGAACAGGGTGGTGACTGCCAGATCTGACCGGAAGGCGTCGTCAATCAGGTGCCGATGGGCCCTTAACGAGCGGATGGTGGTCGCCCGGATACCCTTGATTTCAGGGTGCTGGGCCATCAGCACGAAGATTTCCATGATGGCGTAGGGGGCGTAGGCGAACACCTGGTTGTTGATGGCTTCTATATACAGGTTGCGAATCTGGAAGCGTTTGTTCAGTGGGTGGATTTCGTCTTCACTGCCCTCGCCGATAATGGCTTCGTCGTAGTACTGCAGGATAACGTCAGCCAGCTCCGCCAGGGCCAGTACGGTGCGGTAGTAGGACTGCATCATCAGCTCGACGCCCAGCCGTTTGCCTTCATCTTTGTAGCCGAGCATTTCCGCGAGCGCACGTTGGTGGTCGAACAGCAGCCGGTTTTCATTGCGGTCGGCAATCAGTTGCAGGCCATAACGCAATTGCCACAGGAAGGTTTCGCCCTGGTGCAGGATCTGGTGTTCTTCTTCGGTCAGAATACTGAAGCGGGTGAGGTCGGCAATGTTCTGCAGGCCGAAGTGGCGTTTGGTGATCCAGCCGATGGTCTGGATGTCCCGAAGTGCGCCGGGGGAACCTTTAACGTTAGGCTCCAGGTTGTATTCGGTGTCGCCGTATTTTTTGTGGCGCTGTTGCTGCTCTTCCCGCTTGGCCAGGAAGTAGTCACGATCCGAGCTGACCCCATCGGAATAGACCAGCTCACTGAGCTCTGCCCGCAGTCCATCGGGGCCGGCGATGGTTCGGGTCTCCAGCAGGTTGGTCAGGATGGTGATATCCTGCCGGGCCGAGGATAGACACTCTTCCATGCTGCGCACGCTGTGGCCGATATCCAGCTTGAGGTCCCAGAGCAGGGTAACGAAGGCGCCCAGGTCATCCTGCCAGGCCTCTTCTATACCGTGGCGGGTCAGGATAAGCAGGTCTATGTCTGAGTGGGGGTGTAATTCGCCGCGCCCGTAGCCGCCGACGGCGACCAGGGCAATGTCGGAGGAGCGGGAAAACGGGTACCGGTTCCAGATCAGCCGGAGCACTTTGTCTATGGTGTTGGCCCTGGCATGAACCAGGGCTCTTACATCGGCACCCTGGCGGAAAGCTTCGGCGTCAGCATTATAGCTTTCCCGTAACAGTTCCCTGGCGGCAAATACCGGTGAGGTGTCGTTGCTGATACGAGATTCCAGCTCGCTTCGGTCCACTTAGAATGACTCTTCCGATCGTTTGGTCAGCACTTCATAGCCGTCAGCGGTCACCAGGATGGTGTGTTCCCACTGGGCAGACAGCTTGTGGTCCTTGGTGACCACGGTCCAGCCATCGGCCATCAGTTTGGTTTGGTATTTGCCCTGGTTGATCATCGGTTCGATGGTAAAGGTCATGCCTTCCTGCAGCTCCATACCGGTGCCGGGCTTGCCGTAATGCATGACCTGCGGCTCCTCGTGGAACACCTTGCCAATGCCATGGCCGCAGTAGTCTCTGACCACGGAATAACGATGCTTCTCGGCATGCTGCTGGATGACGTGGCCAATGTCGCCCAGGCGGGTGCCGGGTTTGACCAGTTCAATACCTTTGTACAGACACTCCTGAGTGATCTGGATCAGGCGTTCGGTACCGGGCTTGGGTTTGCCAACAACCCACATCTTGCTGGTGTCGCCGTGGTACTCATCCTTTATAACGGTGACGTCGATGTTAATGATGTCGCCGTCTTTCAGAATTTTCTTTTCGGTTGGGATGCCGTGACAGATCACATGGTTGACCGACGTACAGATGGATTTCGGGAAACCCTTGTAGTTGAGCGGCGCCGGAATAGCCTGCTGTTTGTTGACGATGTAATCGTGGGCGATGCTGTTGAGCTCCTCGGTAGAAATTCCGGGCTTTACCTGTTCGTCCAGCATTTCCAGAACTTCGGCCGCCAGCCGGCCGGCCACGCGCATTTTTTCAATTTCTTCGGGAGTCTTGATGGATACTTGCATCGCTATACCTGTTGATTTGCATCAAACAGGCATTTTAAGGGGCTGAGGGGTCAGGTACAAGGCGAGCTGCCTGCTATCGTGACTATAGGGTTGCGCTAAAAATAATGGCACCCCGGTGTCGCTTTATGGTATAAACGCGCCCGCTGGAAACGAATCCGGCAAATTCACACACGTGTCAGCACGTTGTCCCAGGGTGCCGGCTCCCGTTAGAGGAGGCTGGTTGGGGCAATCGGACGCGTGGAGGACTAACCCGAAGCTAAAAGGTAAATATCATGGCTCAGGTAAATATGCGTGACCTGCTCAAAGCAGGTGCTCACTTTGGTCACCAGACCCGTTACTGGAACCCGAAAATGGGTAAGTACATTTTCGGTGCCCGCAACAAGATTCATATCATCAACCTTGAGCAGACTGTTCCTGCCATGAACGAAGCGCTGAATGTGATTCAGCAGCTGGCAGAAAGTAAGAACAAGATCCTGTTCGTTGGCACCAAGCGTGCTGCGTCCAAGATCATCAAGGAAGAAGCTCAGCGTTCCGGCCAGCCCTACGTTAACCATCGCTGGTTGGGTGGCATGCTGACCAACTACAAGACCATCCGTCAGTCTATCCGCCGCTACCGTGATCTGGAAGCCCAGAGCAAAGACGGTACTTTCGACAAGCTGACCAAGAAAGAAGCCCTTGAGCGTACCCGTGAAATGGACAAGCTCGAGCGCTCCATCGGTGGTATCAAGGATATGGGCGGCCTGCCTGACGCGCTGTTCGTTATCGACGTGGATCATGAGCGTATCGCTATCAAGGAAGCCAACAAGCTGGGTATTCCTGTTATCGGCGTTGTTGATACCAACAGCGATCCGGACGGCGTTGATTACGTAATCCCGGGTAACGATGACGCCATCCGCGCCATCCAGATCTACGTGAAGGCTGTTGCCGATACCTGCCTGGAGGCTTCCCAGTCTGCAGGCGCTGGCGCTGACGAGTTTGTTGAAGTCAGCGAAGACGCTGCGGGCGCCGCTCCGGCTGCCGAGTAACACTTAAACTTCACGTTCGAGTTGTAAGGTATGCCCGCTCGTTAAACCGGGCATACCTCCCCACCGAATTCGGAAACGATTAAGAGGACTGAACATGGCTGCAATTACCGCTGCAATGGTCAAAGAGCTGCGTGAGCGTACCGGCCTTGGCATGATGGAATGCAAGAAGGCACTGGTTGAAGCTGGTGGTGACGTTGACGCCGCAATCGAAGAGCTGCGCAAGTCTTCCGGTCTGAAAGCCGCCAAGAAAGCCGGCCGTACCGCTGCTGAAGGTGTTTCTCTGGTTAAGGTGTCTGACGACAACACCGTTGCCTACATTCTGGAAGTGAACTCCGAGACAGACTTCGTTGCTCGTGACGACAACTTCATGGGCTTCGCCAACGACGTTCTGAACGTTGCTTTCGAAAAAGGCGAAACCGACGTTGCGGCCCTGATGGCTGGCGATCTGGAAGCCAAGCGTGAGGCGCTGGTTCAGAAGATCGGCGAGAACATCACCGTTCGTCGCATCATCAAGGTAGAAGGTCCGGTTGTGGGCGGTTACGTTCACAGCAACAACAAGATTGCCTCTGTTGTGGCCCTGACCGCTGGTAACGAAGAGCTGGCTCGCGACATCGCGATGCACGTGGCTGCTGTTAACCCGCGCGTTGGCAAGCCCGACGACATGCCGGCTGAAGAGCTGGAAAAAGAGAAAGAGATCATCAAGGCGCAGCCGGATATGGAAGGCAAGCCTGCTGAGATCATCGAAAAGATGATGGGTGGCCGTATCAAGAAGTTCCTGGCTGAGAACAGCCTGATTGAGCAGCCGTTCGTCAAGAACCCTGACCAGAAAGTGGGCGACCTGATCAAAGCTGCCGGTGGCGAGCTGGTTGGTTTCGTTCGCCTGGAAGTGGGTGAGGGCATCGAGAAAGAAGAAGTGGATTTCGCTGCTGAAGTGGCTGCTGCCGCTGGCACAGGCAAGGCCTGATCCTCTTCTGAGCGCTGTCACGCAAGGTGGCAGTGCTTACCTGAGTCTGCCACGTCAGTCGGGTACGCCCGGCTTTCGTGGCGGGCTTGTATCTGAGATACCCCTTTTTTTCGAGGAGTATGTCAGATACAAGCCTGCAACGGGTTTGCGCCGGATAGCCAACAGACGATAAGGGGATCACCATGCCGACATCTTCAAAAAACCAGCCCAGATACAAACGTGTTCTGCTGAAGCTCAGTGGCGAGGCCCTGATGGGCGATCACGATTTCGGTATTGATCCCAAAGTTCTTGATCGCATGGCGCTTGAAATTGGTGCCCTGGTTGGTATTGGCGTACAAGTTGGGTTGGTAATTGGTGGTGGTAACCTGTTCCGGGGTGCAGCGCTAAGTGCCGCAGGCCTTGACCGTGTGACGGGGGATCACATGGGCATGCTGGCCACGGTCATGAATGGTCTGGCCATGCGTGATGCGCTTGAACGTTCCAATATCCGGACCCGTGTGATGTCTGCCATTCCAATGAGCGGCATTGTTGAGCATTATGACCGCCGGCGTGCAGTACGTGACCTGAAAGAGGGTGACGTGGTTATTTTCAGCGCAGGTACCGGTAACCCGTTCTTCACCACAGACTCCGCCGCTTGCCTGCGGGGTATCGAGATCGAGGCCGATGCCGTGCTGAAGGCCACCAAGGTTGACGGTGTCTACAATGCGGATCCCCATCTTGACCCCAGCGCTGTAAAATACGATTACCTGACCTACGATGAGGTTCTGGACAAAAAGCTCGGGGTGATGGACCTCACGGCTATCTGCCTGGCCCGGGATCACGGTATGCCGCTACGAGTGTTCAACATGAGTCAGCCCGGCGTACTGACCCGCATTGTGACCGGTGAGAAAGAAGGCACATTGATTGATTAATTGGTTGCCGGCTGCGGAAATCTGGCCGGATACTGCACTATAACCAGACGAACGTTTCGAGGATGCTGACGTGATTAACGATATCAAAGCAGATGCCGAGAGGAAGATGAAGAAGAGCCTGGAGGCTCTGCACTCGGCCTTCAACAAGATTCGCACCGGCCGTGCCCACCCTGCGATTCTGGACAGTGTGGTGGTGAACTACTACGGTCAGGAAACGCCGTTGAAGCAGATTGCCAGCGTTAACGTTGAAGACAATCGCACCCTGATGGTTGCCCCGTGGGAGAAGAATCTGGTTCCCACCATCGAAAAGGCCATTATGACGTCGGATCTGGGGCTGAATCCGTCTACCAGCGGTGATGTGATTCGTGTGCCCATGCCGATGCTGACCGAAGAAACCCGTAAGGAAATGGTCAAGCAGGCGAAAGCAGATGCGGAGCATGGCCGGGTGTCCATCCGTAACGCTCGCCGCGATGCCAACAGCATGATCAAAGACCTGCTCAAGGAAAAAGAGATCAGTGAGGACGATCAACGCCGGGGCGAAGACGAAGTCCAGAAACTGACTGACAAGTACATCGCTGAAGTCGACAAGATGCTGAAGGCGAAGGAAGAGGACCTGATGGCGGTCTGATCGCCGGGTCCATTCAGTAGAAAGCACGCGGCGGGGTGGATGCTCCGCCGCACAGAGGGTTTCATGAAGTCACAAATAACCGCAGAAATTCCGGTGATGGCAGACAACTGTCCCCGGCATGTGGCCATTATCATGGATGGCAATAACCGCTGGGCCAAGGCTCATCGGCTCAAGGGAGTGGCTGGTCACAAGGCTGGTGTGGATGCGGTAAAGGCCGTGGTGGAAACCTGCGCCAGGGAAGGGGTGGAGGTGCTCACTCTGTTCGCTTTTTCCAGCGAGAACTGGCGTCGCCCGAAAGACGAAGTGTCGGCTTTGATGAGGCTTTTCCTGATTGCCCTTGAGCGCGAGGTCCGGAAGCTCCATCGCAACAATATCCGCTTGCGCATAATCGGCGATCGCTCGGCTTTCAATCCGGCGCTTCAGGAACATATGGACAAAGCCGAGGCCCTGACCCGCGACAACACAGCGATGACTCTGGTGATTGCGGCGAACTACGGGGGCCACTGGGACATAACCCAGGCAACCCGAAAAGTGGCAGAGCAGGTTCGGATTGGTCAACTTGAACCGTCAGACATTACCGACGACCTGATCCAGCAGCACCTCAGTATCGGCGACCTGCCGATGCCGGACCTGATGATCCGTACCGCCGGCGAGCAGCGCATCAGCAACTTCCTGTTGTGGCACCTGGCCTATACCGAGTTCTACTTTTCCAGCGTTTACTGGCCGGATTTCAAGGCTGAGGAAATGCGCAAGGCACTGGAAGCCTACAGCCGTCGCCAGCGTCGTTTCGGGCAAACCGACGACCAGATTGCGGCGCGAGCTTCACAACAATAACGATACAGCGACTTATACCGTGTTAAAAACCCGCATCATCACAGCTCTTATTCTTGCTCCCATCGCGATTGGCGGCATCTTTTTTACGTCGCCCCTGGGGTTTGCCCTGTTCACCGGCGCGATCATTACCCTGGGTGCCTGGGAATGGGCGAATATGTCTGGCATTGAGGCGCAGCCGGGTCGGGTGATCTACGCCGCTGTTGTTGCGGCGTTACTCTATGGGCTGCTGAACGTGCCTTCGGTGGCTGTGCTCTGGCTTGCCGTGATTTGGTGGCTGGTGTGCTTCTGGCTGGTGCGCCGGTATCCGGCTGGATCGGATTCCTGGGGTGCCGTGCCCGTGCGGGCGGTGATGGGCCTGTTGGTGCTGATTCCGGCCTGGGTAGGGTTGAACCACCTGCGAACCGGAGGTTTTCAGTTCGGTGACCTGGCAGATAACCGTCTGGCGATTCTCTACATATTTCTTGTGGTCTGGGTGGCTGATATTGGCGCCTATTTTGCGGGCAGAGCGTTCGGCAAGGCCAAGCTGGCGCCCCGGGTCAGCCCTGGTAAATCCTGGGCCGGTGTGTGGGGAGGTCTGGCGGCGGTCGCCTTGCTCGCCGTTGTTGCCAGTCTGCTGGCTGCCGCCACGCCTGTTCAAATGGTTCTGTTGATCGTTGCCACATTGGTCACCGGTTTTGTGTCGGTGCTGGGCGACCTTCTTGAAAGCATGCTCAAGCGATTCCGGGGGATCAAGGACAGCAGTCAATTGCTGCCCGGCCATGGCGGGATCATGGATCGCATCGATAGCCTGACCGCCGCCATTCCTGTGTTTGCCCTGATAATCACCCTGCTGGGTTGGTTGACCACCGGTCACTGGTAACTATGACAACACGTTGCATTACCGTATTGGGGGCAACGGGCTCTATCGGGCTCAGCACCCTGGATGTGATTCGCCGACACCCGGGCCGGTTCTCGGTCTACGCGCTGACAGCGGGCACGCGTGCATGGGAACTGGCAACCCTGTGCCGGGAGTTTCGCCCCAGGGTTGCTGTCATGGCCAGTGAGTGCGCTGCGGACGAGCTCAGGGAGTTGCTGGCCGATTGCCCGGACATCGAGGTGCTCGGGGGTGAGGCAGGCCTTTGTAACGTGGCTGCTGCCAGCGATGCCGATACAGTCATGGCTGCCATTGTTGGCGCTGCGGGCCTGGCGCCAACCTTATCGGCGGTGCGGGCCGGGAAACGGGTACTGCTGGCCAACAAGGAAGCGTTGGTGATGTCTGGCCAGTTGTTTATGGACGCGGTAATCGCCTCAGGCTCGGAGTTGCTGCCCATCGACTCCGAGCACAACGCCATTTTCCAGTGTATGCCAGCAGACAAAATTCGGGATCCGAAGGCCGCCGGTATTACCCGGATCCTGCTGACCGCCTCCGGTGGGCCGTTTCGAACCCTGGCAGCAGAAGAGCTCCGCAGTGTTACTCCGTCTCAGGCCTGTGCGCACCCGAACTGGTCGATGGGCCAGAAGATTTCGGTCGATTCCGCCACGCTGATGAACAAAGGGCTGGAACTGATTGAAGCCTGCTGGCTGTTCAATACCACGCCAGACCGGGTTGAGGTTCACGTTCATCCTGAGAGTATTATTCATTCCATGGTGGAGTACGCGGACGGTTCCGTTCTTGCCCAACTTGGAAGCCCGGACATGCGTACGCCAATTGCCAACGGGCTGGCCTGGCCCGAGCGTATCGAGGCGGGGGTTGCACCTCTGGACCTGTTTGCCATTGGTAAATTCCATTTTGAACGACCGGATCTCCAGCGCTTTCCCTGTCTGCGGCTGGCCGCCGAGGCTTTTGCCAGTGGTGGCACGGCACCAGCGGTGCTGAATGCCGCCAACGAGGTGGCAGTGGAGTCGTTTCTGGACGGTAAGCTGTGCTTCGCCGATATCCCCGTTATCATAGAGCGGACTTTGGCGGCGACGCCGGTCGTTCCGGCGAGCGACTTCGATACCATATTTGCGAAGGATGCCGAGGCTCGCAGCCGGGCCAGGGAACAGATAAGCCTGCTGTCTGTCTGAGTCCTGCGGGAATGTTCATCTTGGCCGACGGCCTCAAACCGGAAACTCTATGCAGATTATTCAAACCGTTCTGGCACTTGCGTTAACACTGGGAATCCTGGTGACCCTGCACGAGTATGGTCACTTCTGGGTGGCCCGGCGGTGCGGGGTCAAGGTGCTCAGATTTTCTGTGGGCTTCGGTAAACCCTTGTTTTCCTGGTACGATCGCCACGGTACCGAGTTTGCGGTGGCGGCGATCCCGTTGGGCGGCTACGTCAAGATGCTCGATGAGCGGGAAGGCCCCGTACCGGAGGGGCTGAAAGATCAGGCCTTTACCTCCAAGCCGCCGTCCCAGAGAATTGCCATTGCAGCTGCCGGCCCGCTGGCAAATTTCCTGTTTGCCATATTCGCCTACTGGTTGCTGAGCGTAGTGGGTGTAACAACCGTTGCGCCGGTGGTAGGGGATGTGACGCCCGGCAGTGTGGCCGACAGGGCAGGGTTGCAGCAGGGCATGGAAATCCATGCTGTGGATGGTCACCGGGTGACGTCCTGGCGTGATATTAACATGCGCCTGTTGGAGCGAACCGGAGAGCATGGCCTGGTGACACTTGAGGTGTCACAGAACGGATCAAGGGGCACAGTCGACGGAGCCCTGAATGGCTGGCGCCTGAGCAATGATACGCCCAACCCCCTGGCAGAATTTGGTATCACGCCCTGGCGACCGGCGGTGCCGGCTGTGTTGGGGCAGGTCACCAGTGATGGCCGGGCTGCTGCCGCAGGGCTTCGGAGCGGCGATCGTATTGTTGCCGTGGACGGCGAGCCGGTGGCCGACTGGTTTGCCCTGGTGGACTACATCAGGAATGCGCCTGAAACCGACCTTGAGCTGTCCATAGAGCGTGATGGGACGCCCCTGGAGCTTACCGTTCGCCCGGCTAACAGAACCCTCGATGATGGCCAGGAAATTGGCTTCGTGGGTGCAGGTGTCGAAGCGATCACCTGGCCAGACGAGTTGCTGCGTGAAGTTCGTTACGGCCCCTTTGCAGCCATACCGAATGCGGTGCATGAAACCTGGGCGGATACCCGACTGACGCTGGTGGCCATCAAGAAAATGGTCACGGGCTTGTTGTCGCCCACCAATCTGAGTGGGCCGATTACCATTGCCCGAGTGGCTGAGGCCAGTGTCAGTTCCGGGTTTGAAGATTTTATTCGTTTTCTGGCCTACCTGAGTGTCAGCCTCGGGGTGCTGAATCTTTTGCCGATTCCTGTATTGGATGGTGGCCACATTGTGTATTACACCATCGAGGCCATACGCCGAAAGCCGGTATCTGAACAGGTTCAGGCACTTGGATTACGAATTGGTATGGCTTTGATTCTGACTTTAATGGTGTTTGCTCTTTACAACGACCTGATGCGGTTGTGAGAATTGCGGGCTCCTTACCGCACATTAACCAGGCGATATAACTGAATGAGACGTTCCCTTCTAGCTGTAGCCGTTGGCCTAGCCATTACCGCAACTGGTATCAAGCCTGTGCTGGCGGATGAATTCACGGTAGCGGATATCGAGGTAGAAGGCCTTCAGCGGGTTTCAGCGGGCTCCGTCTTCTCGGCTTTTCCGGTAAACATTGGCGAGCAGATTGACGAGACTCGTCTGGCCAATGCCATCAAGGAGTTGTTCAGGACCGGTCTGTTTACCGATATCGAAGCCAGCCGTGACAGCGGTGTACTCATTCTGTCGGTCAAGGAGCGCCCTTCCATTTCGTCCATCGAGATCGAAGGCAACAAGAACATTGAAACTGATATGTTGATGGATGCGCTGGCGGGCGCTGGGCTGGAAGAAGGTCAGGTGTTCCGTAGGGCGACCCTCGAACGGCTGGAGCTTGAGATCCTGCGCTCGTACATCGCACAGGGTCGCTATAACGCTCGAGTGCGGGCCACGGCTGAAGAACTTCCCAGAAACCGGGTAGCGGTTCGTCTCGACATCAACGAAGGCACTGTTGCCTCAATCAAGCACATTAATATTGTTGGAAATCAGGATTTCAGTGATGAAGAGCTGATCAGCCTGTTTGAGTTGCGCACCAGCAGCTGGTGGAATTCCATTACCAATAAAGACAAGTATGCCCGGGAGCGCCTGAGCGGTGACCTGGAATCGTTGCGCTCATTTTACCTTGACCGCGGTTATCTGGATTTCACCGTAGAATCCAGTCAGGTGTCCATTTCACCGGACAAGCAGCAGGTATTCATCGCCATCTCCCTGGATGAAGGCCCCCAGTACACGATTTCGGACATTCGCCTTCGCGGCAACCTGATCGTCGAAGAAGAAGAGCTGCGCAAGCTGATCCCGGTTAAGGAGGGAGATGTGTTCTCCCGCGCCCAGATGACCTCCATCTCCGAGGCGTTGTCGTTCCGCCTGGGGCGCGAGGGCTATGCCTTTGCCAACGTCAATGCGGTCCCTGAACCCGGCGAAGACAATACAGCGGCGGTGACCTTCTTTATCGAACCGGGCAAGCGCGCTTACGTCAGGCGTGTGAATTTTGAGGGCAACATCTCCACCAAGGATGAAGTGTTGCGTCAGGAAATGACCCAGATGGAAGGGGGCGTTGCGTCATCTGACCGCATTGAATTCTCAAAAACCCGATTGGAGCGACTGGGCTTCTTCCAGACGGTAGACGTTGAAACCGTCCCAGTACCTGGAACCGATGATCTGGTGGATGTGAATTACAGTGTCCGTGAACAGCCGACGGGCAGCTTGTCAGCGTCGATCGGTTTTTCCCAGAACTCCGGTGTGATCCTTGGTGCTGCTGTTTCCGAGAACAACTTCTTTGGTACAGGTAAGCGGGTGTCGTTTGGTGTAAACGTCAGCGATTCTGTTAAAAGCGCCAATATTTCCTATCTGGATCCCTACTACACTGTCGACGGTGTCAGCCGTGGTTTCAGTTTGTTTGCCAGAGAAACCGATTTTGAAGAGCAGGATATCTCCTCCTACTTGCTGGATGAATATGGCGCCAGATTAACCTTCGGGTATCCGACAGATGCCATCACCCGGCTCAATTTCGGTGTGGGTGTCACCCAATCCAACCTCAAACCTGGCATCTTTTCGTCGGTTGAGGTGCGTGACTTCATCGCCGACGAAGGTGATTCGTTTACCAACTATTTCCTGTTCGGCAGCTGGCGGCGCAGCACACTGAACCGCGGCGTACTGCCTACTCGCGGTTACAGTCATTCTCTGTCGCTGGATGTAGCGGTGCCCGGAAGTGACCTCACGTTCTATAAGGCCACCCACAGAACAGATTTTTACTTCCCGCTGGTAGATACGCAGCGTTGGGTGGTCAGGGCCCGCACCGAGGTGGGCTACGGGGATGGTTATGGCGACCGCACCCAGATGCCGTTCTTTGAGCATTTCTTCTCGGGTGGCTATGGTTCGGTGCGCGGTTACCGGGCAAACTCCCTTGGTAATCGTGCTGAGCCGGCACAAAATGATTTCTCCAGCCCGGACCCCTTTGGCGGTAACCTGCTGACCGAGGCTGGCCTGGAACTGATCTTCCCAACCCCATTTGCGGGTGACACCCGCTCCATGCGTACCTCGTTCTTCCTGGACGCTGGTCAGGTGTTTGATACCGATCGTGGGTTTGACCCGGAACTGGGTGAAGTGCGGGCATCCGCAGGTGTAAGCTTCCAGTGGATCACCGCAGTGGGTCCGCTTGCTTTCAGCCTGGCGAAACCGCTCAATGACAAGCCGGGCGATGATACTCAGGTGTTCCAGTTCTCGCTGGGGCAAACCTTCTGATTGTAGTAAAGAGAAAAACAAAGGATGAAACACAGGAGATTCCCGATGAAACGTCTATCTGCCATTGTTGGCGCAACTCTTATGGCATTCTCGCTGCAGCTCGCAGCGGAGACCAGAATTGGCGTGGTTGACCTGCGCCAGGCGTTGTTTTCGTCCAACGACGCCCAGTCGTTCAGTGAGAAACTTCAGCAGGATTTTGCTGGCGAAGAAGCCAAGGTTCGTGAGGCCCAGGAACAGGCCCGCAGGCTGAAGGACCGGATCGAGAAAGACGGCGCCATGATGAATGAAAGCGAGCGCAACAAGCTGACCGGTGAGTTCGAGGAGAAAGTACAGGAGTTCAACTTTCTCAAACAGCGCCTGGACCAGACCGTTGCGCAGCGCAAACAGCAGTTTCTGGAGAACGCTCGCCCTGAAGTAGACGCGGCCGTCAAAGAGTTGCTGGAAGAGCATAATCTTGACTTGATTCTGCCTAGCGAAGCGGTTGTCTACGTTAAGCCGGAGATGAACCTGACCTCGGAATTGCTCGAGAAGCTTAACCGATAAACCTGACCAGGCCGTGTTACTACCGCATCGGGAGAAGGTTCAATGGTGCAAAAATCCTTTCGTTTGCAGGAACTGGCCGAGGCGTTGGGAGCGGAGCTGAGGGGGAATCCGGACACAGCCATTTCAGGTTTGGCAACGCTGCAGGCTGCGGGCCCCGGGCAGATGAGTTTTCTGGCTAATCCCGCCTATGCCAAGTATCTGGGGCAGACCAAGGCGTCTGCGGTGATTGTGTCGCCGGCTAACGCTGCCGATGCTCCGACCAATGTCCTGTTACTGGACAACCCCTACCTGGGCTACGCTCGCATCAGTCACTGGTTTGACGCCACGCCTGCACCGGTTGTCGGTATTCACCCTACCGCCGTGGTTGATCCCGCGGCAACGATTGCGGACTCTGCCTGTGTCGGCCCGCACGTGGTGATTGAAGCGGATGCGCAAATCGGTGATCAGGTTGTCATAGGGGCCGGTTGTTTCGTCGGGGCCCGTTCCCGGATCGGTGATCAGTCTGTCCTGCGCCCGCGAGTTACCCTGGCCCATGATGTGGTGCTCGGGCAGCGTTGTCATGTTCTCAGCGGGGCGGTCATCGGTTCAGATGGCTTTGGGTTTGCCAACGAGCGTGGTGTGTGGCACCGCATTGCCCAGGTTGGGGGCGTGGTGCTCGGAGATGATGTAGAGATTGGTGCCAATACCACGATCGATCGCGGTGCGGTTGACGACACAGTGATTGGCAATGGTGTAAAGATCGATAACCTGGTTCAGGTTGCCCACAATGTGCACATTGGCGACCACAGCGCCATGGCCGCGAAAGTGGGTATCGCCGGGAGTACAAAGATTGGTCGGCATTGTGTGTTTGGAGGCGCCGCTGGTGTTGCCGGCCATCTGGAAATTACGGATCAGGTTCAACTGACTGGAATGACGATGGTCACAGGGGACATTGCAGAGCCCGGGGTGTATTCGTCGGGTACCAGCGCAGATACCAACCGGCAATGGCGAAAGAATGCGGTACGCTTCAGGCAGTTGGATATTCTGGCGAGGCGGATCAAGGAACTGGAAAAGAAGCTAAAGGGCTGAGGCCAAGCAAGATGATGAAGATCGATGAAATTCTGGAGTATTTGCCGCATCGCTATCCGTTTCTGCTGGTGGACCGGGTAACCGAAGTCGAAAAAGGAAAGTCGATTAAGGGATACAAGAATATCTCCTTCAATGAGCCTTTCTTCACCGGGCACTTCCCGGACAACCCGATTATGCCCGGGGTGCTGATTATTGAGGCCATGGCGCAACTTTCCGGAATTCTCGGTTTTGTGACCGTGGAACGGAAACCGTCTGATGGCGTGATACAATACTTGGCTGGCTCCAGTAAAGTGCGCTTCAAGCGTCCCGTGCTGCCGGGAGACCGCCTGGATATGGAATCCGAGTTTGTGTCTGGCAAGCGTGGTATCTGGAAATTCGAATGCCGCGCATTGGTGGACGGAGAAGTCGCGTGCGTTGCAGAAATCTTGACCGCTGAGAGAGAAGTTTGATGGCGACAAATGACTGGTCGGGTGTCCATCCTCAGGCGATTGTGGACCCGTCAGCCAAACTGGCGGATAACGTTACGGTAGGTCCCTGGAGTTACATTGGCCCGGGAGTGGAAATCGGTGAGGGCACCGAGATTCTTTCCCATGTGGTGATCAAGGGCCCGACGGTTATCGGTCGCAACAACCGTATTTTTCAGTTCTCCAGTATCGGGGAAGAATGTCAGGATAAAAAATACGCTGGCGAGCCTACAACACTGGTAATCGGTGACGATAATGTGATTCGCGAGAATTGCACCATTCACCGGGGCACGATTCAGGACCGTGGCGAAACCCGCATTGGTAACGGCAACCTGCTGATGGCCTACGTGCACGTAGCTCACGATTGCATCGTTGGTAACAACACGATTCTGGCGAATTGCGCCACGCTGGCAGGCCATGTGTCGGTTGGCGATTACGCCATTCTGGGTGGCGGAACTATGGTACACCAGTTTTGCCACATCGGGCCGCACAGTATGGCTGCCGGCGGTAGTATCGTGCTCAAGGATATCCCCGCTTATGTCATGGCCAGCGGGCAGTCTGCCCAGCCCCACGGCATGAACGTGGAGGGGCTTAAGCGCCGGGGTTTCAGCAAGGAAGTCTTGTTGACCTTACGCCGGGCCTATAAGGTGATCTACCGTCAGGGCCTGACCACAGAGCAGGCACTGGAAGAGCTTGAGAGCAGCTTTGCTGACGTGCCAGAGGTTCGCCCGCTGATCGACTCGCTCCGGGGAGCGGATCGCGGCATCATCCGCTGATCCGGCAGGAGGCTGCCGGTGACGCACGCACAAGCTGACATGGTCAGTTCCCGCAAGTTGACCATTGCCATTATCGCCGGTGAGGCATCGGGGGATATTCTTGGTGCCGGGCTGATCCGGTCTCTCCGGAAACGCTATCCGAATGCCCGCTTTGTCGGTATTGGCGGTGATGAAATGATCGCCGAAGGCTTTCATTCCCTGGTCCCCATGGAGCGGTTATCCGTTATGGGGTTGGTGGAAGTGTCAGGGCGTATTCGCGAATTGTTCAGTATCCGCGCCCGCTTGCTGGACTATTTTTTCGCTACGCCGCCGGATGTCGTGATTGGCATTGATTCTCCGGATTTCACCCTGGCGATCGAGCGCCGGTGTCGGGAGGCGGGTATTCCCTCGGTTCATTATGTCAGTCCTTCCGTCTGGGCCTGGCGGCAGAAGCGCATTTTCAAGATTGCCAAGTCTGTCGACCTGATGCTCACGCTGTTTCCCTTTGAAGCCCGTTTCTACGAAGAGCACCAGGTGCCTGTCGCGTTTGTGGGGCATCCGCTGGCGGATCGTATTCCCATGGACCCGGACACCCGTGCCGCCCGTGAAAGCCTGGGGCTTGAGCTGGACAAGCCGGTACTGGCTGTCTTGCCTGGTAGCCGGGGCGGGGAAGTGGAGCGCCTGGGAACGCTGTTCCTGGAGGCATCTCGATGGCTACAGGCCCGCAGGCCAGACATCCAGTTGGTGATTCCCTGTGTAAACCGGGACCGGGAACGGCAGGTTCAGGGGTTGGTAGAGTCCTTGGAAGTCAAGTTGCCGGTCACCCTGGTTCGTGGCCGCTCCCGGGAGGTGATGGCTGCCAGTGATGTGGTGCTGCTTGCCTCGG
Source organism: Marinobacter sp. NSM (assembly GCF_052380025.1). Classification (NCBI taxonomy): domain Bacteria; kingdom Pseudomonadati; phylum Pseudomonadota; class Gammaproteobacteria; order Pseudomonadales; family Marinobacteraceae; genus Marinobacter; species Marinobacter sp. NSM. The sequence continues at coordinate 13,367 of NZ_JBQTCK010000011.1, read as the reverse complement.
GTACCGCGACCCTCGAAGCGATGTTGCTTAAAAAGCCAATGGTGGTGGGCTACCGACTGAGCAACTTCAGTTACAAGCTGCTGTCGCGGCTGGTAAAAGTGCCCTGGGTGGCGTTACCGAACCTGCTTGCCCAGAAACCATTAGTGCCGGAACTGTTGCAGGACGATGCCACCCCTGAAAGTTTGGGTGCTGCTGTGCTTGAGCGGCTGGAAAACGAGCAGGAGCGGGCCGACCTGAAGCAAGCCTTTTCCGACCTTCACCAGTCGCTTAAACAGAATGCCGATGAACGGGCTGCCATGGCGATTTCCGAGTTGCTGGAGCGCCAGGACTGATGGCTGGCAAAGAACTCCCACCGTTTGAGTGCCGTTATCAAGGCTGGCGCCTTGCAGGTGTGGATGAGGTTGGCAGGGGGCCCTTGATCGGTGCTGTCGTTACCGCAGCGGTTATCCTGGACCCGGAGCGTCCTATTCAGGGCCTGGCGGATTCCAAGAAGCTCACTGAGAAGCGGCGCCTGGCGCTTTATGACGAGATCGTTGAGAAGGCCGCGGCTTGGTGTCTGGGGCGCTGTGAGCCTGGCGAGATCGATCAATTGAACATCTACCAGGCGACGATGCTGGCCATGAAGCGAGCGGTGGATGGCCTTTCCATAGCACCGGAATACGTGCTGGTAGACGGCAACCGCTGCCCGAACTGGCGCTGGCCCTCAGAACCGGTGGTAAAAGGGGATAGTCGGCACCCGGCCATCAGCGCGGCGTCGATCATTGCCAAGGTGACCCGTGACCGGGAAATGGCGCTGTTGGAGCAAACTTACCCGGGTTACGGCCTGGCGCAACACAAGGGGTACCCCACGCCGGTGCACCTGGAAGCGCTGATGCGCCTGGGGGCAACGCCGGAGCATCGCCGATCTTTTCGGCCGGTTCAGGAGGCAATCGATTCCGCAGGTTTCTTTCAGCCGGGTAGCGAGAGTGTGGCTTCCGAATTGAGTTATCCCACCGACCTGTTTGAAAATATGGATTGACAGGCTGAGTGGTGCGCTGTAATATTTGCGCCACGTTGATCGGGGCAGCCCCGGTAAACAAAAGATTTCGTTAAAAGTTTTGATGCGGGGTGGAGCAGTCTGGTAGCTCGTCGGGCTCATAACCCGAAGGTCGTAGGTTCGAATCCTGCCCCCGCTACCATATAAAAGAAAGGCAGATCAGTAACTTACTGGTCTGCCTTTTTTGCGTTTGGGGTAGCAGAAATTCCCTGTGACGTATATGTGACATATATGTGCCAATCCCTGTGACACGCAATTTGGGTGTTCAGGTGAGAATGACCGTAAGTCTTTTGGTGTCACACTCGAAAATCCACGCAGTTGAAATCTTGTTCTAGCTTATCTTCGGCAAATCCATCTCGGGAATTGCCGACCGCACTTTGCTTTGTCACCTACTCGTCGTTCTGAAATTCCAGTAAATCGCTGACTTCGCATTTGAAAAGCTTGCAGAGTTTGTCGAGCGCTTCAAGATCGATGCGCTGAGCGGTTTCTTTATAAAGCAGTGTCACGGTATTCCGGTTTAAACCAGTCTCTCGAGCGACGTCCACAATCTTCATCTTGTGCTCGCCCATGAGTCGGGCAAGGTGGCATCGAATCATTCTAAAATCATCCTTAATAAACAAATGTCATCCAGAATGGCAAAAAGTGCTTGCAAATGTACTTTTGCTGCTTAAAATGTCATTCAGGATGACATTCTGATATGGGGAATGTCTTTTGTTGATCTAGCGTAGCGCAACAGAAGGAACAATTCGATGGAAAATTCCTACACCTACCTGACTACTGAAGAACTCGCAGGGCGCATTAAGTATGACTGCAGAACCATTCGCCAGTGCCTGAAAGACACCGTTTTGCTTGAGGGAAAACACTACATCAAGCCCTTTGGTCGTCGAAAGATTCTTTTCCTCTGGGAAGAGGTTGAAAAGGAAATGCTGGTTACTGCCCGTGAACATGAACACTTGGCGATTCCGATGGCTAGCGGGGTGGTTTGCCATGGGTAAGGTCAGATCACGTAAAGAAACGGGCCGGCTGTATCTCGACTTCATGTACGCGGGTCATCGCTGTCGTGAGCAAACAGCGCTGGAAGATACGCCAGCAAATCGTAAGCGGGTACAGGCGCTGCTGCAGAAGGTCGAAGCCAAGATCCTTCTTGGCGACTTCAACTATGCCGAGTATTTCCCAGACAGTGGCAATCTTAAGAAGATTGCGCAAAAAGGTGGGGGCTCCCAGGCTGCGGCCGGCTCCGGCGATCTCGAGACTCCGCTTTTCACAGACTTCGCTGGCCAATGGTTCCTGGAATCCAAAATCCAGTGGCGGAACTCTCACACTCGTAACGTGGAATCCATTTTAGAGAGTTCCCTGAAGCCTGCCTTCAAAACCAAGCGGGTCGGGGAGATCACCAAGGCGGATATTCTGGCGGCTCGTAACAAGATGGCCCGGCGCAAGGGCAGGGGCACCAGTGGTCTGATGGCACCTAAGACCATCAATAGTCACATGACGATCCTGCGGATGATCCTGACCGAAGCGGCGGAGCGTTACGATTTCACGAACCCTTACCTCAATATCAAGCCGCTTAAACAACAGAAGGTCCATGTCGAGCCGTTTTCCATGACGGAAGTGGATACCATCCTCATGCGTGTGCGCGAGGACTACCGCAACTATTACCTGGTGCGGTTTTACACTGGCATGCGCACGGGAGAGGTGGATGGCCTGAAGTGGGAGTATGTGGACTTTGATCGCCGCGAGATTCTGCTTCGTGAAACTCTGATCCACGGTAAGACGGAATACACCAAAACGGACGGCTCCCAACGGGAGATTCCCATGTTTGGTCCGGTTTATGACGCACTGAAAGCCCAGTACGAGGCTACCGGCAAGCTCAGTAAGTTCGTGTTTTGTAATCGGCTGGGAGAGCCGTTGGACCATAATAATGTGACTAAGCGTGTTTGGTACCCGCTGCTAGAGCACCTAAAGCTCAAGAAGCGTCGTCCCTACCAGACGCGGCACACGGCGGCGACGCTGTTGCTAGCCTCCGGTGAAAACCCGGAATGGGTAGCCCGGACCCTGGGCCACTCGTCCACCGAAATGCTGTTCAAAGTGTATTCCCGGTATATCCCGAACCTGACACGTATGGATGGCAGTGCCTTTGAACGCCTGATCCAGAGCCGTGTGATCGACAACGATAAGGAGATTGGCGATGAAACTGAATGATCTGCGCCCGTTAACGCAAGAAACCTTCAGGGGCACCTACCGCCTTACCGGTCGCATCGCCTGTTTCGATGACGAAGGTATTCCGTACCTGAAGCTGCGCCTGAGCAGTTGTGCCAGCGATATGGTGGTGCTGGCGGTCATTGGCTCTATGGTGATTCCAGAACACTTGGGCCACATGGATCTGGTGGTCGTCAAAGGGCAGGTATGTGTCGGTCCGGAGGGCAGCGAGGTGCTGCTGACTGAAATCCGACGCCCGCTGCAGACGGATGTCGCCAGCTTGCCGGCACTGCAAACTCTGCCGCGCAACTTCTGCCCGAAACCGGAAGCACTGGATCAGTTGATCGCGGCAGTCCGCTCTCTGGAGTGCGGTTACTTGCAGGTGTTTATCAAGCGGGTGCTGGAGCGCCGGGATCGGCTGGAGGTGTTCCTCCGGGCGCCAGCCAGTAAGAATTACCATCACAACGAACCTGGCGGATTGTTGGTGCACTCTCTGGAGGTGGCGCAGAACGTGTTGCGAATGGCACAGATAAACGAGCCGGAGATGCCGCGATCCCTTAAGGAACTCGGCTTCGTCGCTGGCCTGTTGCACGACATCGGCAAGACCTACACATACGATAAGTACGGTAAACCCACGGCGGCGGCACGACTGTGTGACCACGCGGATCTCACCCTGGAAGCCTGTGCTTTGGGTTTGGCTTATCTCGATAAAGTGGATTCGGACGCAGCACTGGCCTTAAGGCATATCTGGACCTGCGCCTCGCCGGGTGCTCGTTATGGCAATGCTCCCGCCATGACTCTTGCCCGTTACGTTCGGGATGCCGATGCCCAGAGTGCCATGGCCGACAATCAGCGCAAGGCCTATCGAAAACGCCAGCCTGTTGGCTTTGGCCGACTTGGAAGCAACGTGTACTGGAGGCCATGAATCGAGGCCCATGGATGAGGCAATGAGTCAATAGGTTAAGGGGTGTGAGCGCAGTGTGGCCACACCCCTTTTTCGTAGTGTGGTAACCGAAAAATGCTCAGGTGAACAGACAGGTACCTCCTGCTCACACCCTCAAATCTCTGATAGGACAGGGTATAGATCACCAAGGGCAGGCCTATCAAATGATGGACGAGGTGGTCACAGGCTACTATCCCTTCACCCGCTATGGCAGTGGGATTGTGCTGCTGGACCAGAGCGACGAACTGATTCAGTGGACCGACACCGTCCCGGCGCTTGGCGGCTATTTCCCGGCGCATAGTTTTGAAGGCGGCAGCCACCGGTTTAAACACATGGAGCAAGCTTTGAGGCTGATCCGGGAACATGTAAAGGGTTAAATTTCTAGAATGATGGAGTTAACCGCAAGGAGACTGTTTTTCATCAGGCTTCGGTGCGCTTGCATATGCCAGCGCGTAACCAGTTGCATAACCTGCTGCCACACCTACCAGAGCCGTTACTGGCCCGATCAGGCCACCCACTAAGCCGCCAACAAACATCAGTATTACGCTTTTCATACAGACTCCTCCCGCCTTCCTGGCAGCTGCACTATTCCGAGTATAGGGCATTGTGCCCAATGATGGGTTGACCCGCTGATATTGTCTCGCCAAAATACTGTATATTCAAACAGTATCCGGTGTAAAGCATGTCCTGCATTCTGCTTGGCGACTACGAATCCATCTCACGCCTGAACATCCCGATGTTTCTGGAACGGGTCTCGGCTGGCTTCCCATCGCCGGCGGAAGACTACGTTGAGAAAACCATCGACCTGAACGAGCTGTGCATCCAGCACCCCGCTGCCACGTTTTTCGTGCGGGTTCAGGGAGAATCCATGATCGATGCCGGCATCTATCCCGGCGATGTACTGGTGGTGGATCGATCTCTGAGAGCCAAGCATGGCGACATCATCATTGCCAGCCTGGAAACCGAGATGACAGTGAAGCAATTGCACCTGACGCCTCCGCCCGTTCGCCTCCTTCCACGAAACTCGGCGTACCAGCCCATCACCATTGAGGGCGATATGGTGATGGAAGTGTTTGGGGTGGTGACCAATGTGATCCGGTCACTGAAGCGGGGAGGGCAGGGATGATGTTTGTATGTCTGAGGGAGACCAAGGTGCAATGAAGCAGCCTGTATTTGCGCTGGTAGACTGCAATAATTTCTACGCCTCCTGTGAGAAGCTATTCCGTCCGGATCTGCGCAACACGCCTGTGGTTGTGTTGTCCAACAACGACGGCTGTGTGGTCGCCCGTTCGAAAGAAGCCAAGGCACTGGGCATCAAGATGGGCGTGCCGGTTCATCACATCAAATCCGAGATTCGCCGATACGGTATCCAGGTATTCTCCTCCAATTACACGCTCTACGGTGATATGAGCCGGCGAGTGATGACAACGCTAGAGAGCTTGGCTCCAAAAGTGGATGTGTATTCCATTGATGAAGCCTTTTTGGACCTGACCGGCATTGACCGGGTGGTATCCTTCGAGGAGTTTGGTCGAGAGGTCAAAAACATTGTTTACCAGAACATTGGTTTGCCGGTCTGTGTGGGTATCGCTCCCACGCGCACATTGGCCAAGTTGGCCAACTATGCCGCCAAAAAATACCCGGCGACTGAAGGTGTGGTCGATCTGACGAATCCTGAGCGGCAGCGCCGGTTGATGGCTCGGGTGCCGGTTGAGGAGGTTTGGGGTGCCGGGCGAAAACTCAGCGCCAGGCTGCAGGCCATGGGCATTGTCACAGCGTTACAGCTAGCAGATACCCATTTATCGACGCTCAGAAAACAGTTCTCTGTCGTGCTGGAACGCACAGCCCGAGAGCTCAACGGCGTGCCCTGTGTGCCGTGGGAGGATGTACCGGCCCCCAAGAAGCAAATCATGTGCTCCCGATCGTTTGGTCAGCCACTTCGGACATTGAGTGATCTGGAGGAAGCCGTCACACATTTTGCGACACGTGCTTCAGAGAAGCTCCGAAGTGGTGAACAGTTTGCCGGAGGGTTGATGGTTTTCATTCGCACGAACCCGTTTAAGGCCACCGCGCCCCAGTATTCCCGTAGTACGAGCGTCAAGCTGATTAAACCCAGTCAGGATACTCGCGTTATCGTTCAGCAGGCATTGACGCTTTTGCGCCCGCTGTATCGCGAGGGTTTCGACTATGCCAAAGCCGGTGTCATGCTCTGCGACTTGATGGATGGCAGTGGCGTCCAGGAAGATCTTTTCGAGATTGCAGCGGGCGACGTATCCGACAGGGCTCGATCCGAGCGTCTCATGGCCGTCATGGATACCATCAACCGGAAGTCTCGAGCTAAGGTAACCATGGCTCGGGGGGCCGGCCCTTCGGCTTTTGTGATGCGCCGAGAACGATTGTCTCCGGCGTACACCACCAACTGGATAGACTTACCCAACGTGCATTGAGGATTCGTTGTGGGCGAGTTGTCCTCTCCTCTCGTGATCTTCTGAGGTGAGGTGGCCGTATATATCTTTGCATCGTAGCCTTGATGCAAGCGTGCAATCCTTTCCTCGCCCGATATTCTCGGGCGTTTTTTTATCCAAAACTCATGCAGTCAGGTGCGTGACCGATTATCAGCATAGGTTCGGCGTCATGCTCCTTGTTGTGCATCCGTGATCGGACTCTACTCGGCTGCCGACGGACCGGTTCATCGTCCACATGAAACGCTGAGATCATGAGCCGACGAATTGAGGGTGCAGCACAGGGCCGAAATCAGACAAAATGAGAGGTGAATACGCCCGCCTGAAATCTGCTAGGAGCTGGAAGATGGATCTTGAACCAAATAAAGAATTTTCGATGACCATGCCGCCCCCCGGTTGTTAACAGAGATTCGGGAGCTGATTGAAACAGCCAGGCAGCAAGTTGTGCGAGCGGTCAACAGCTCTATGGTGCAGACCTATTGGCATATCGGCCGGCTCATTATCGAGGACGAGCAGCAGGGGGAGGCCCGAGCTGCCTATGGAAAGCAGCAGCTCCAGCGCCTGTCCCAATAATTAACCAAAGAGTTTGGAAAAGGCTTCGACGTTACCAACCTTCGCAATATGCGTCGGTTCTATGAGGCGTTCCCAAAACGAGACGCACTGCGTCCCGAATTGAGTTGGACGCACTACTGCGTTCTGCTCCGGGTCGAGAGCCCCCAGGCCCGGGAGTGGTACATGGCCGAGGCAGCCAGCCAGCACTGGAGCAGCCGGGCGCTGGAACGGCAGATCGGCACCCTGTATTACGAACGGCTGATCAGCAGTCAGGATCGGGCGGCGGTGCAGCAGGAGGCCGAGATCCAGGCGCGGCCATTGTCTGAGCAGGACGCCAGAAACTACCTGCGCGACCCCTACGTGCTGGATTTCCTTAACCTGCCCGGTGAACGGTACTTGGAAGCTGACCTTGAACGAGGGCTGATCGACAATCTTCAGGCATTCCTGCTCGAGCTGGGCAAAGGATTCGCTTTTGTCGGCCGGCAGCAGCGCATCAGCACCGATGATCAGGATTTCTACATCGACCTGGTGTTCTATAACTTCAAGCTCAATTGTTTTCTCCTGGTGGATCTCAAGCTGGGCAAGCTCACTCACCAGGATGTCGGGCAGATGGACAGCTATATTCGAATCTACGACCAGCACCGCAAGGGTGACGACGACCCGACGATTGGCCTGATCCTGTGCAGCCAGAAAAGTGAGGCGGTGGTGAAGTACTCCGTGCTCACCGACAGCGAGCAGATGTTCGCCTCGAAGTACCTGCCCTACCTACCGACAGAAGAAGAGCTGCGGCGGGAGCTGGAACGAGAGCGGTGCTTGGTGCAGCAGCAGATTGAACAGGCAAGCTCCCCTATAGAGAGCAATGATTGAACGGTTCAGCGTCGAGGTATGACGCTGAGATCATGGGTTACGGAATCCGGCTTTTCCCTCTTTTCACATCAGACTAAGCTGAGTGCCAGCGTCTGCTTCTGACACACCAGCTGGCACGCTTTTTCCTTTTCGCAAATCTGAAACCCGCTGTTTTGCGAGCTTTCCCGCTTGTCGGTAGTCAACGATTGGCGCCGGGTACGGCAGAAGCCCCAGGTCGCAAGCTTCGTCACTCAGGCATCCAACCGTGCGCGTTATGTCGTGAACGTCAGCACCTTTAAGTGCTCGCAATTCCGGCACCCAGCGACGGATAAAGACGCCTGCCGAATCGTTGTCGATACCCTGCTTTATGGGGTCATACACCATCAGGTTGTCAAAGCTCGATGTGCCAGAGACTACATGGTGAATGGGATAGTGGACGGCAGGTTCGTAGTCCAGAAACTCACCTGCAAGATGCCTCGCTACTTGCAGTGTTGGCAGCCAGAGGTTCATCGTTGCGAACGAGACTACCGTTGCCCGAAGCCGCATATTAATCCAGCCAGTCTGCCGGAGACACCGCATTGCGGCGTCAATATAGGGCACGCCTGTTCGCCCGACTTTCCAGGCCTCAAACCGTTCTTGGTCGAATTCTGACTCCCGCACACCGTCAAACTGCGGCAGCATGTGCTGAAATTCCAGTTCCGGGTGATGCTCGAACGTCTGTATGTACTGTCGTCGCCACATCAGGCGATCCAGATAAAAGCGAGCTCGCTCCTGGAGCTTTTGGAAGGACTCGGGGCTAAGCTTTTCGTGTCCTTGGGTCACTACGCCATCAACGGCTTGAAACACCTCTCGATCGGAAATGATGCCGTAAGCCAGATACGTTGATAGACGGGAGCATCCGTTCCAAGCCGTGTTGGGGCTGGAAATCTGAAACGGGTAGCGTTGGAGACTCCGAATGCTAAAGAAGCTTCTCATCGCATTCACCGCCAGTGTCCTCCCTCCCCTCTGTCGGAAGGGCTTGTCGTCGCCTGTGGCCACCGGGATGGATTCTGGCGAGGCTGCAGGAAGCGGCGGCTTAGCGAAGCGGTTAGTCAGACTGGTGCCCGTCGGATCTTTCAGCTTTCGGGTAACGCACTGAGCGAAGTAATCCGGAAACGACAATGACGTTTGCTCCCCGCGAGCTATCCCGTTCTGTTGGCATTCCATCAGCTCGATACCCGCGGCCTGACACCAGGCCTTCATCTGCTTATCCCGCTCGTATTGGCTGTTTTGGGTTGTCTCCCGGTGGGTCCAGATGCGGGTAATGGGGGTAATCCTGTGGAGCTGCTTGAAAACATCCAGACTTTCCCCGACAAGCTCCAGTAGCCGGCCTCCAAGGCGTTCTATTTCAACGCTCAGCTCCGCCAATGTTTCCTGCACGAAGACCTGGTGCTGGCGTGAAACGTCCGGCTGACAGATCAGATTCGGCTCGTGAACATACACAGGCAAAACCGGGCCATGGCTGCGTACACCGGCCATTGAAAAATAGAATGGATCTGAGTCTTGTAACCTCAGATTTCGCTTGAGCCAGAAAACTTGCATGGCTTCCCTGATTTTCTAACGTAAGAGAGGATCAAGAGCTGTTTGGTGTTCCTCTAATCGGCTTGGGCTATCAGCACTCGGTTCCTGGCTCCCGAGCCCAGATCCATCCCTCTTTGCGTGCTAAACACAGGTCTGTAGGCTCCATAGCCCCGCCGTTCAGAAAGTCTGCCCCAGCGACACAACAAAGAACGGCATCGAGCACATCAGCATTAGCCAGAAGCGCTTTTTCGTCTGCAATTTCTACCCACTCTGGGAGTCCACGCAGAATTTTCTCGCGCTCGGCACGTAGTGTCTCGCTGTTGTCCTTGTATTTCCCATTTGGGAGTTTATGGGCAGTCAGGGTTCTAGCTGGGTACACCTCGATAGCCCGGTCGTCAGTGAGTTCTGGATCCCACGCCAGGGGGATCGGTTTTCCGGTCGACTCTCGGGAGCGCTGAGTAGATTCAAAGCGAAAACGGTGGTTCGAGCTATGCGGTCAGCACCTACATCCAATGGCTGCTTGCCTGTTCTGTTTTAGATAAACGATCAGTCTCACGCCGGAACAGATTATTCGGTTCATCCTTGATTACCCCGCCAGCTTGGTGGTGTGCGAGCGATGCCCTGAGTGCGTCGGGCCATCCTAGAGGGGCGTCCAGTGCGATCAGACAGGGGCGATCACCATCTAACCATTCGATTACTCTCTGGATAATTTAGTTTTTTGCTGCGCCAGGCTCTGCATGCTTAACGAGCAACCGCCCACGAGTTAGCACTGCTTTAGCAAGCCCAACCTTTTTGGGATCCGTCGCACAATCGATGCCGATGATGGTGATAGCCAAACTGCTTCTCCTGCCGCCTCTGCTTTTATTTACGACCACAAATTTCCTCGGTTTAGAAAAACCTCTCAATTCGCAAGACTAGCCCGATTTTAGCTGAGTGCGAAAAATGTGAAACAAATAACGTCAAAAGTAGATACTCTTTTGGTCGGTCAGTGGCTCACATCGTTTGGAGCAAAATAGTCGGCGCCTTTACTGCGTTAAGTTTCGAGTACGGTTTTCGGTTTTTTCTGAAACTTCTTGGCTCAGGTTTCGTAAACATAGGGGTTAACCCAAATTTTGCAGGAGATAACGTTGATGAGTGTGAAATTTTCAGGAAAGACATTAATTACTGCGTTGACGGGCGCTGCTCTTCTCACAGGTTGCGGAGTGTTCCCCGCTACATCCGGAAATCAATCAAGTGCCGTTGAGTTACCGCGAGAAATTGCGGTCCCAGCGGGACATCAGCGAGCGATGGTGGGTAGCGTTGTTAACGGGACGGTGACGTGGCTGTGTGCTGAGAATGACGCTGGCAAATATGGTTGGAAATTTGCTGGGCCAAGTGCGAATCTCGTAGACGAAAGCGGGACACAAATCGGCTCATATTATGGCCCGCCAGCGACCTGGGAAGCATTGGATGGTTCCAAAGTCACCGGCAAGCAGTTAGCAACCGCGCCTGCTGGCCCTGGCAATATTCCCTTCCAGTTGGTGAAGGCGACATCTGATGGGCCAGATGGCATGATGAGTGAGATTGAATACATACAACGCATTAATCTTGTGGGTGGAGCAGCACCGGCAATAGAGTGCACGAAAACGTCTGAAGGTAGAAAATTTGTTAGCGGTTACACTGCAGACTACATATTCTGGACTGCAGAGTAACGCCAATGTCGTGAATTGATCTCAAATAGACGAAATCCGCACATGCGTGCGGTTTTCGTCACCTGATTGATGGCCCAGGTTTGGGCAATCAACTCCGTATCTGCATTAAAGAAATATCCTGTTCAGCCGATTTCCTTACTCAGAAACTAGAACAAAAACGCTTGCGTACTAAGCTTAATGCTTGGACATGCATGGACATTAGAGTCAGCGAATGTGAATTTTGTCGGCTGTGAGTGCAAGGGATTCTACATGCTTGGATTTGTCAAACAATCCGCTTTCATCGAATGCAAGAACCGGCTAGATCGGTCTCAAGAAACTGCTAACCAACTAGAGTGCATGCTTGAAGCGATTCGTGACGCTGTTGGATATGTTGTGTTTACCCCGCAGGGCTTTGTCGAGCAGTGCAATGAAAAGTTTTAGCAGTACTCGGTTATGAAAAAAGCCAGGTAATAGGCAAGCATCATCGAGCTTTTGTAGAGCCTGATTATGCCGACAGTGCAGAATATGGCCAGTTTTGGAATGACTTGGGTGCGGGAAAATTTTTGCATGGTCTATTTCCGCGTGTTAACTCCCAGGGCAAAAAGGTATGGCTTGAAGGCAGCTACTTTCCTGTGAGAGGTGAGTCAGGGGAAGTTGTGAATGTTGTGAAAATTGCGGCAGACGTGACAACGACTGTGACGGAGAGTGCAGATAAAGAAGCGCTGCTGACTGCTTTAGACTCCTACATGGCGGTTATCAAGTTTTCGCCAGAAGGTACGGTTTTAGATGCAAACAACAACTTTCTTCGCGTAATGGGCTATGAGTTGAGCGACATTGTTGGTTACCCTCACAGGAAATTTTGTTTTGACGATTTCTATCGGGACAATCCTGACTTTTGGAAGCGACTTGCAGCACGTGAGTCGGCGGCCGCCACCTCGGAGGAAACCTCTCAGATTGCAAGTCATTCTACGAACGCCATCGAAGAGGCCATTAAGGTCACTGATCAGGTAACGAAAGAAGTCGCAGAAGCATTAGGTCTGAGCCAGGCTCTAGAGGAGCAGGCTGCCAAGATTCAGGGTATTGTTACCACTATTTAGGGTGTTGCCGATCAAACGAATTTGCTCGCCTTGAATGCGGCGATCGAAGCTGCGCGTGCCGGTGAGGTTGGTCGTGGGTTTGCAGTCGTCGCAGATGAGGTCAGAACGCTTGCTGCACGAACGGCGGAATCACTGTCGGAGATTTCGTCTGTTGTTCAGGCGAATAACGAAATGATTATGGATTTGCGTCTCCGAATGGTAAGGGTTAATGAGCTGTCTTCAAATAGCTCCGATCAAATCTCTTCATTATCAGAAGGCATAGTCGAAGTGGACAGAGGCATAAGTGAACTGGCTCAAACTGTTGCTAATTTGAAGTGGTTAGGTCTCACTGTCTGTAGTAGACCGCTATTTGGACTAGCCTGATTATCGACCTATTGAGCCGAGTTTCGGCGAGCTTCCTTATTTTTCGCGGATTGGTCGACTGTGCTAGCCCATTCCGTCGGCCATCGGGCTGCAATGAGCGTGGCAGCCTCGAATACGTTTAGCCCAAGTTTTCGGGCGTTGGGAAAAGAGGTTGTTATGAGTGCCACGATGTCCGATACCGACGGCTGATCACCAGTGATCGTGGCAGTATTCTGGTCTGCACTGAGCATTCGAATCCCCTCGTATGTGATGCTTAGATGAGCCATCGGCTGCTCCGCTGCATGATCGCCAGTAATGACCAGCCGGAAAGCTCCATACTCAATTGAAAATTCCACTGTTTCAGGCTCCTTGAAGTTATTGGGTATATTGCTCGTAATTATTGCAACTTACGTCGATGTTGCTTGAACAGGTTACTGTTGGGGTGAGGCAGGCCACATGATTAAGCGAGGGATGGAATAGATGAAGTACATGGTAGAGTTGCGACAGAAGTGTCAGGCCCGCATTTGCGAGCCTGATTGACTTTTAGGAAGAAGTTCTCCCAACATTACCCGGGGTTAAAGTGGGTAGGTGGTCAGTGCTGCTGAAACCCAAGGCGTTTTCTGTACCGCTTGAGCAGGAATTCAGTGTCATGATTCCAAGGGT
>NZ_JBQTCK010000010.1:0-69843 GCF_052380025.1 Marinobacter sp. NSM | reverse complement strand
CCGCTTTCTGAAGAATCTTTTGAACTTTTTCTTCAGTGCTTTCAAGCAGTTATCGCCGAAGCTTTACCCCTTCTCAGTGGCCAGCCCCTCAAGCGAGACGAGCATTCTACAGACCTCTGCCGAGGAGTCAACGGTGGATTTGAACTTTTTTCGGAAGGCCACTTTCCAGCCATCAGAAAGCCCTCATCCACCCTTTCAGTCTAGCTCCACTTTAACCTGCTGCGCTACCTTGATTGCACGCTGGCGCGCTTCTTCTATAGTACTGCCTTTGGCGAGGGCAACACCCATACGCCGACGCCCTTTCAACTCCGGCTTACCGAACAGGCGAACCTGGGTATCAGGCTCTGCCAGGGCATGTTCCAGCCCCGAGAACACCACGTTATCGAAATCTCCCTCCGGCAGGATGACCGCCGACGCGGTTGGGCCCTGTTGGCGAATGGCAGGGATGGGCATACCCAAAATGGCGCGGGCATGCAGCGCGAACTCTGAAAGGTCCTGGGACATCAAGGTGACCAGGCCAGTATCGTGGGGTCTGGGAGAAACCTCCGAGAACCATACCTGGTCACCCTTAATGAACAGCTCAACACCGTAGATGCCGTAGCCACCCAGATTCTCTACCACTGCCCGTGCAATCTCTGTTGCTCGGGTAAACGCCGCATCGGACATAGGGTGTGGCTGCCATGACTCACGGTAATCGCCGTCTTCCTGCCTGTGACCAATCGGATCACAGAATGAAATACCATCGCGATGCCTCACTGTCAGCAGGGTGATTTCATAGTCAAAGTCCACAAAGCCTTCGACGATCACCCGACCCTTACCAGCCCTACCACCGGTTTGGGCGTACTCCCAAGCAGCCTCTACCTCCGCTGCACTCTTCACCGTACTCTGACCTTTACCGGACGAGCTCATAACCGGCTTCACCACCAATGGCAACCCGACCTCATCAATGGCAGCCAGATACTCTTCCCTGGTACCGGCAAAACGGTACTTTGATGTGCTTAGCCCAAGCTCCTCAGCCGCAAGCCGGCGGATACCTTCGCGATTCATGGTCAGATTGACCGCCCGGGCGGTGGGCACCACGTTGTAGCCTTCTTCCTCCAATCGAACCAGCTCGGCGGTGGCAATCGCCTCAATCTCCGGAACGATCAGGTCAGGCTTCTCCGCTTCAACGATGGCGCGCAACGCTGCACCATCCAGCATATCGATAACGTGGCTCCGATGCGCAACCTGCATGGCGGGCGCATTCTCGTATCGGTCGACTGCAATCACTTCTATGCCGAAACGTTGCAGCTCTATAACCACCTCTTTCCCGAGCTCCCCGGCACCGCAAAAAAGCACACGGGTCGCCGATGGCTTCAGAGGCGTGCCAATACGCACCGTTCTGTTTGAACCAGTCATATAGTTTGATGTCCTGTTACTGTCAGAGTGCGACCTGCTTTTCCCGTTCCGCCACTTTCAGCAGAACCTCCCGTCGCTCGTCATTACTCATGGTGGTCCAGCGGAGGATTTCATCTCCTGTGCGCTGGCAACCGATACACATGTCATTTTCGTCCAGCGCGCAAACATTCACGCATGGCGATCGAACCTTGTCGGCCACCTTCATCTTCAGATATCCACCTTTGTCAGTGTCGCCAGGTAGCGTTCTGCATTTTTTACATAGTGCATTGCGCTGAACTCGAGCATCTTTTTCTGGTTATCGTTGAGTTCGCGGCGAATTTTCCCTGGAGAGCCCACCACCATCGAGCCATCCGGCACTTCCATACCCTCCGGGATCAGAGTATTTGCTCCGATCAGACAGTGTTTGCCAATCTTCGCGCCGTTCAGAATCACCGCATTGATCCCAACCAGGGAGTAGTCGCCGATCTCGCATCCGTGCAGCATGGCTTTGTGGCCAACCGTCACCCCACGCCCGAGGGTTAGCGGAATGCCCGGGTCGGTATGCAGTACTGAGCCATCCTGTACGTTCGTTTCGGGGCCGATCGTAATCGGTTCGTTATCACCACGAATGACAACATTGAACCAGATACTCGATTTTTCCATCAGCTTTACGCGCCCGATCACCGTGGCGTTGTGGGCGACAAACTGGCCATCGCCTTCCTTTTCTGGGTGATATTGGTCAATTCTGTAAAACATCAATCTCTCCGGCTAATTCAACGGGGTGGCTCGAGAATATCGATTCCGGCATCGTACACAGCATTCAGAAAATCAACCAGCACCACCGCAGACAACCCCCATATCTGATACTGCTGCCAACGATAGCAGGGCACGTACAGAGTGCTGTTCAGAAAACTGAGCGTATCGGTACGCTCCCTTTGATCTTCCAGAAACCAGGAGATCGGAACACGGAAGACACTTTCGATCTCGTGGGGGTTTGGCTCCAGGGGATGATCGCCTGGCACAACGCCCACGTATGGAGTGACAAGGATACGGTGCAGCGACATAACCTGGCTTAACGGCGCAATGACTTTTACCTGATCCGGGGGCAGACCGATTTCTTCGTGGGTTTCACGCAATGCGGTTGCAATCAGGGAGGCGTCGTCAGGATCCCGCTTGCCGCCAGGATAGGCCACCTGCCCCCGATGCGTTTTGAGGTTGGATGACCTCAGGGTAAAAATCATCTCCGGATCACGCTCGTTATCCGTAATAGGCACCAGGATACCGGCTTCAGGGTAGTCCAGTGCCAGTTGTCTGGGCGCGTAATTCGACAATCGCTCGGTTAACAGGTCTTGCACTCTTTACTCCGGCAACTTCCTGATATTGAGTGAGACAGAGGCAGTCCGGATCGTTAAACTGACTACCAACGGACACTCAGTATACGGGGAAAACGATGAAGTATTGCAGCACTTGCGGCCAACCGGTTGAGCAACGCGTTCCCGAAGGCGACAATCGGCACCGTTATGTTTGCATCAGCTGCGAGACCATACATTACCAGAACCCGCGGATTGTCGCCGGTACGGTTCCCGTATGGGAAGGCAGAATCCTGCTATGTCGCCGAGCCATCGAACCTCGGTATGGCTATTGGACTCTGCCGGCAGGCTTCATGGAAAATGCAGAAACGACGATAGAAGCAGCAGCCCGGGAAACCCGCGAGGAAGCACTGGCGGAAGTGGACATTCAGGGACTTTACTCCATCATCGATGTTCCGCACATCAACCAGGTCCACATGTTCTACCGTGCCACACTTAGAGACGGCCTATTCGGCGCCGGAGAAGAATCTCTGGAATCAAAACTGTTCGAGCCGGGCGATATTCCCTGGGATGAGATATCTTTCCCCACGGTACGCAAAACGCTTGAGCTGTTCCTTGTGGATATGAAGTCTGACGCCTATAACGTCCATGTCACTGATATTCGCCACCCTATGGCGAAAAAAACCTGATCAGAACGTTTCCAGGCGATACACCTCGTAGGCAGGTTCTTCATAAGGATGGGCCTGTTTGAGTGCATCAAGCGCAGGCTTGATGAGTTCATCGCTGCACACCAGTTCCACCTTGAATTCCCGAACACGCTCAAGCTCTCCCTGGCTCCCCAGAAACGGATCGCTTCCCGCCAGGGGTCGGAACTGCCCCTCACCTTCACACTGCCATGCGCAGCTGTCGTAATCACCGATTCTTCCCGCGCCAGCATCAAATAATGCCTGCTTGGTTTGCTCAAGATGGCTCTCCGGCACGAAGTAGCAAAGCTTGTACATAGGCACCCTCAAATTGGTCAACTTTTATCCGGAACAAGGCATTACAAACTTACCCACAGAATCTGTGGATAACTCTGGGGAAAGTTTTTGGGAATCGGCCTCCAACCCCCACAGTTACTGACCTCCCCTTAAATTGGCGACAAAATCGCCCGTTTGTTTTTATTTATATTTTTCAATGCCTTACGAAGCTAGAGCAAAAAATGAACGCAATTCTTGGACTTTGTTCACAGTTCAGCCAGCAAAGCACCAGGAATGTGCATAAAGTTCTCTAGTCAAGGCCTTGACTGACAAATTTCAGAACTTTTAGCGATTTTATTTGCTCGCTTTTTGCGCAGCAAGCGTCATCATTGAGCATAAAAAAAACCGGTCCGAGAAATGCCCCTTCAGGGACACTCTTCAGACCGGTTTCCACCACACCCGGATTGACTGGCTTAATCAGCCAAGCCAGCGCCTCGCATTCCTGAACATGCGGATCCAGGGACCATCTTCCTGCCAGCCATCTGGCCGCCAGGAGTGCTGCACCGCCCGGAAGACACGCTCTGGGTGCGGCATCATGATGGTCACCCGGCCATCCCGGGATGTAACACCAGTAATGCCAGCCTCTGAACCGTTGGGATTATAAGGATACCGCGAGGTCTGCTGGCCCCGATTGTCCACATACCGCATGGCCACCAACTCGTTGTCCGCAAGGGACTGAGCCGAATTACCGGAGGCAAACTCCACTCGACCCTCACCATGGGCAACGGCAATCGGCATGCGAGAACCGGCCATGCCATCAAGGAACGCAGACGGTGACTGCGCCACCTCCACCATGACCAGGCGGGCCTCAAACTGTTCAGACTGGTTACGTACAAAACGCGGCCAACCTTCGCTTCCCGGAATCAGTTCATGCAAGTTGGAAAGCATCTGGCAACCATTGCAAACGCCCAACGCGAGAGTGTCCTGACGGTTGAAGAAGGCAGCAAACTGATCTCGCACCCGATCATTGAACAGAATGGACTTGGCCCAACCCTCACCGGCGCCCAGAACATCGCCGTAGGAGAAACCACCGCAGGCAACCAAGCTCTGGAATGTCTCGAGCGTAATGCGACCGGACAGCAGATCGCTCATATGGACGTCTACTGCCTCGAAACCGGCCCGATCAAACGCCGCAGCCATTTCAACCTGGCCGTTAACGCCCTGCTCCCGAAGCACCGCAACCTTCGGCCGTGCACCGGTACTGATATACGGCGCAGCAATGTCTTCATTGATGTCGTAACTAAGCTCAACACTCAAACCCGGATCGTTCTCGTCCAGTAGGTTGTCGAACTCTTCCTGGGCGCAGTCCGCGTTATCCCGCAGCGACTGGATACGGTAACTGGTTTCCGCCCAAAGACGCTGCAGCTCGCTACGGGATTCATCCACCACGGTGTCACCACCGAATGTCAGGCGCACGCGGTCCTTGTCATTCAGTGTGCCCACAACGCTTGTATGGTCGCCCAGACCGGCGGCCGAGAACTGCTGCAGGACGAAGCTGGTGTCGTCACGGCGAACCTGGATCACAGCGCCCAGTTCTTCGTTGAAGAGCTCACGGGCAAACTGGGAGCGGTCTTCGGCAAGACCATCCAGCTTGATGTCCAGACCTGTCCGGCCTGCAAACGCCATTTCCGCCAGCGTGACAAACAGACCACCGTCTGAGCGGTCATGATACGCCAGCACCTTGCCGTCTGCGTTCAAGCCCTGCACAACTGCAAAGAAAGCCTTGATGTCTTCCGGATCATCCAGATCAGGTGCTACGGCGCCAACCTGACGATACACCTGCGCCAGTGCAGAACCACCAAGGCGATTCTGACCGGCGGCCAGATCAATCAGAATAAGGTCTGTCTCACCGGCATCCGATCGCAACTGGGGAGTAAGTGTGCGGGCAACGTCGGTTACCGGCGCAAAACCACTGACGATCAGAGACAGCGGTGCGGTAACACTCTTCTGCTCACCGTTGTCCTCTTCCCAGGTGGTTTTCATCGACATGGAATCTTTACCCACCGGAATGGTAATACCCAGGGCCGGACACAGTTCCATACCAACGGCTTTTACGGTCTCGTAGAGGTTCTCGTCTTCACCCGGGTGACCAGCCGCGGCCATCCAGTTAGCCGATAAACGAATGTCAGAGAGCTTACCGATTGCCGCCGCCGCCAGGTTGGTAATCACTTCACCCACGGCCATTCGGCCTGAAGCCGGAGCATCAATCACCGCCAGCGGCGTGCGCTCGCCCATGGCCATGCCCTCACCGGTGCGCACGTCGAAGGATGCCGCGGTAACGGCCACATCGCTAACCGGCACCTGCCAGGGACCAACCATCTGATCGCGTGCGACCAGCCCGGTAATGGTGCGGTCACCAATGGTAATCAGGAAGCTCTTGGAGCCCACCGACGGCAAGCGGAGTACGCGACGAATGGCATCGTGCAAATCGATCTTGGTGGAATCGAAGATCGGTTTGGTAAACGACGAACGCGCAACACTGCGATGCATTCTCGGCGGTTTGCCAAACAACACTTCCATTGGCAGATCGACAGGCTTGTCATCAAAATAGGAGTCGCCCAGTTCCAGGTGGTGCGCTTCGGTAGCTTCACCGATCACGGCATAAGGACAGCGTTCACGGCGGCAAAGGGCATCGAACAAGTCCAGATTTTCCAGTGCCACGGCCATCACGTAGCGTTCCTGGGATTCGTTACACCAGATTTCCAGGGGTGACATGCCCGGCTCGTCACTCGGGATGTCACGCAATTCGAACTTGCCGCCCCGGCCACCATCTTTGACCAGTTCAGGCATGGCGTTGGAGAGACCACCCGCGCCCACATCGTGGATGAAGCAAATCGGGTTGTCTTCCCCCATCTGCCAGCAGCGGTCAATCACCTCCTGGCAACGGCGTTCCATCTCGGGGTTGTCCCGCTGAACCGACGCAAAATCCAGATTCTCATTGCTGGAACCGGAATCCATGGAGGACGCAGCGCCACCTCCAAGTCCGATCAGCATGGAAGGGCCGCCCAGCACGATCAGTTTGGCGCCAACCGGGATATTGCCCTTCTCGACGTGATTCTCGCGAATGTTACCCAGGCCGCCGGCAATCATGATGGGCTTGTGGTAACCACGCACTTCTTCGCCCGCCGCACCGGGAACCTTCTCTTCAAAAGTCCGGAAGTAACCCGCCAGGTTGGGTCGGCCAAACTCATTATTGAAAGCGGCACCACCGATTGGACCTTCAATCATGATATCCAGCGGCGAGGCGATCCGGTCCGGCTTGCCGTAACCAAACTCCCATGGCTGCTCGTCGCCCGGAATATTAAGGTTGGAAACGGTAAAGCCGGCAAGGCCCGCCTTGGGCTTGGAACCACGGCCGGTCGCACCTTCATCGCGGATCTCGCCACCGGAGCCTGTTGCGGCGCCGGCAAAGGGTGAGATCGCAGTCGGATGGTTATGGGTTTCCACCTTCATCAGAATATGCACCGGCTCCCGGTTATAACTGTAAACACCGGTTTCCGGCGCCGGGAAGAAACGGCCCGCCTCGCTGCCGGTAATAACTGCAGCGTTATCCTTATAGGCGGAGAGCACACCTTCGCTGTTCATCTCGAAGGTGTTCTTGATCATTGCAAACAGGGATTTTTCCTGGCCTTCGCCATCAATATCCCAGGAGGCGTTAAAGATCTTGTGGCGGCAATGCTCCGAGTTTGCCTGGGCAAACATCATCAGCTCGACGTCTGTCGGATCACGCTCAAGGTCGGTGAACGCCGTTACCAGGTAATCGATCTCGTCGTCGGCCAGGGCAAGGCCGAGGCGCCCGTTTGCCTCAACCAAAGCACCCCGTCCACCGGCCAACACCGGCACCCGGCCGAGGGGCCGGGGCTCGTCATGACTGAACAGCAACTCGGCGCCACCCGTCTCATGGAATACTTTCTGGGTCATTCGGTCATGCAGCAGGGTTGCAATTTTTTCTCGCTGTTCGAGGCCAAGCTTGCTGGAAGAGCGCACGTAGTAAGCGATACCGCGTTCAATTCTGCGAATCTGTCGCAGGCCACAGTTGCGAGCGATATCGGTAGCCTTGCTGGACCACGGAGAAAGTGTGCCCGGGCGCGGGACCACCAGAAACAAAACACCATCTGGCTGCTCCAGTTCGACACTGGGCCCGTAGGTCAGAAGGCGATCAAGTATTGCCTGTTCCGCATCGGAAAGGTCGGCATCGAGATCCACAAAGTGCATGAATTCGGCGTATACATGCTCCACATCAGGAACAAGTTGCTGAATCCGGGAGTGCAGCTTTCTGGAACGGAAAGGCGAGAGCGCGGGAGCGCCGCGAAGTTCAAGCATGATATCAACCTGTATCGCGCGAATCGGGGGACGTCTGAAAGGCCGCCATGATACTTGAAACCGAACGCAGGATACAGCGCAAGGTAGGTTCTTTAGCAGCTGTACAATTAACATTGTTTTGCACAGTAATTAATCAGTTTGATTGACCCCGCTGAAGTCTCAGGGGATCATTGGTCAGGCGCATGGAAAGCCTCAGGCATCATAAAACAGGAAAAACAGTGACCCGGTCACATCCTCCTGAACATTGAGCAATATGGAGATCAGGGATTTGTCGCGATTTTTCAGGCATCTTCGCAGTACCAGTTTTCCGCTGGCGTTAGTATTGACCACAGCATTGTCCGCGACCGGCTGTTCCCGCCCGACCACGCTCCAGGAGGTCAGGAACGTGGGTGTGCTTCACGTGATTACCCGCGTAGCGCCTTCCATCTATTACGAGGGCCGAGACGCACCAACCGGATACGATTACGAGCTTGCCCGCCGGTTCGCTGAAGAACTGGGGGTCGAACTGCGTGTGCGGGTGGCCGAAGACAACACCGAGATTCTCTCCGTACTCTCGCGTAACTACGCCCACATCGGCCTCGCCGGCCTGGCCGAGCAACCCGATTTTGAAAGCAGGTATCGCGCAGTTCCCATCGGCGTGCAGGCGCAATCGGTTGTGGTTTATAACCGTGACTTCCCCCGTCCAGCCTCACTGGCTGACCTTGGCGGTGAAACCCTGCACCTGCTCGCTGACAGCAACCATGAGCACCTGATTGCCGATGACCCGGAAGGTGCCCTGATTCACCGGCACATCCATCCTGGGCTGGATGCTGCGGGGCTGCTGGCGAGGGTTGAATCCGGAGAAATTGCCTACGCTGCCGTTTCATCGAATGAGCTGGACCTGAACCATGTCTACTTTCCCATGGTCAAGGAAGGGTTTGCTCTAGGTGAGCCCAGAGACCTGGTGTGGCTGTTCCCGATTGCCCAGGATGAGACACTGGCAAACGCTGCCATAGAGTTTCTGGAGAGAGCGCAGGGTAATGGCTCGATGGCCCAACTGGCAGAACGCTTTTACGGCCACCTCGACCGTTTGAACTATGTAGGCGCGCGCACATTTATGCACCACGTGGAAAATCGCCTGCCGAAGTACCAGTCTCTGTTCCAGGACTACGCAAGAGACATTGACCTCGACTGGCGACTGCTGGCTGCGATCGGTTACCAGGAATCCCACTGGCGCCCGAATGCAGTGTCACCCACCGGGGTTCGGGGCTTGATGATGCTCACCCGCACCACCGCCAGCTACATCGGCATCAACAACCGCCTTGATCCTGAAGAGAGCATTGAAGGTGGCGCCCGCTATTTCAAGATGGTGCACGCCAAGATCCCCGAGCGTATTCCGGAGCCTGACCGCACCTGGTTCGCCCTGGCGTCTTACAATGTCGGGTTCGGCCACCTGGAAGATGCGAGAAGGTTGACGGAATCCGCCGGAAGAAATCCAGATCGCTGGATGGATGTTAAAGAATTTCTGCCGCTGCTGGCCCAGAAAGAGTGGTACACCAAAACCCGATTTGGCTATGCCCGCGGCCACGAACCGGTGGTGTACGTTCAGAACATTCGCCGGTATTACGATGTACTCACCCGCATTACGGAACCCGACCAACCCAAACCTGACGCTGATCAGGAAGTGGTGTGGCTTGATCGGCAGCCTGGAGAAACAGCCGCACAGGCAGAATCACCTGAGACGCCGGAGCCGGACTTGCGGGCAGCCTTGCCGCCGGAACTGGGGATGATTCCGCCCACTCTGTAAGTGGGCAAATGCTCCCCAGACTCACCACGAGAACTCATCGCCTCATTCTTCCTCACGCGCTTCCAGCGCCCGCTCTACCTGATTAGCAGAGAAGCCTCTGCGACTCAGGAATCGTGCCTGCCGCAGCTTCTCCGGCAAATCATCGTCCAGCCGCCCCAGGCCGTAACGTTTGGCACGCAAGCGGACAGCTCGCTGGCACCAGTCTTCCTCTGAGACTTCATCGAGACATTCCGGAGTGAGATGAACGCCCCGCTTTTGCAGCTCTGCCAGAATCCGCAAGGGCCCATAGCCAAGGTCCATTCTCTGCCGGGCATACACATCGGCAAAGCGCTGATCGTTCAGCCAGCCTTCGCGCTCATACTCATCCAGGACAGTATCAATCAGATCGCCTTCAATACGCCGTTGCCGCAGCTTTAATACCAGCTCGTAACGACTGTGCTCTCTGCGGGCAAGCAGGCGCAGTGCCGCAGAGCGGGCTCTGTATTCCGGGTCCTGATCTTTTTCGTGTTTTGCCATAAAGCCCCTTCCCGCAAATGCATCCAAAACGCTAGACTAGCGGCCGATTCTTTCAACTACCCGGCCCACGCCTGTGAGCCGATGAACGGTGGCGGCTCACTTTGCCGCCACTGCTGACTGGTTTCAATCCCGAAGGATACCTTTGTATGGCTGCATTCATTCAGAAACTGTTCAAGTCTCGCAAGGCCAACCCGGCAACCGCACACCGGACACCGGCAAAATCTGAACCCAGTCAACCCTCACAGGAAGAAACCAGGCAGCTCCTAAAAAAACAGCAGGAACAACAACTCGGAAGCAACCCGGACCAGGCCCAACTGGCCACATTGGCGATTGACGGGTTGACCGCAACCATCCGGCTTGAAGCTGCCGCCGCTCTTACAGATGAGATCCAGCTACAGCAAGTCCAGAAACGGGCCAAGGGCCGGGACAAAAGTGTTTACCAGACCGTCAAGCAGAGCCTTCAAAGCCAGAAGGAACAGCAAGCTGCCGAAACCGCCGTTCGCCAGAGAATCAAAACCCTGATCGGCCAGGCTGAAGATCAGGCCGCCAGTGAAGACCTCAAACTCTATCAGGCGCGGCTAGAAGCACTGCAGGATAACTGGAGTGAGGTCCAGTCAAGCGCCACAGCAGAGCAATCCCAGCAGTTTCTGGAAGCCGTGCACCAGTGCCGGGAGCGCCTGAAACAGATGGAACAGGCGCGGCAGGAAGAGGCACGCCACCGGGAACAGGCACTTCAACGCTCAGAGACACTGGCCCTGCTTGAGCAGACCCTGAGCGACCTGACTTCCCAGGAATCCAGCGCCCTACCCTCCCTATCCGCCCTGGATGCCCTGCAAAAGACCCAGGAAAACCGATGGCTGGAAGCCACCCGGGATACCCAGGTGGAGAAGCAGGAGCAAAAAGATTACGAATCGCGAATGCTGGCGCTGCGCAACTATCTCAGCGCCGTTCGCAGGTTTACCCAGGCCAGGGACACTCTCTCTGAACTAACACAGGTGGCAGGTACTGATGAGGCTGACGATGGCCATCGTCAGAAAGCCCTTGAGCTGCTGAAGGAAATTGAGTGGCCATCAGACTTCCCCCAGCCAGCTGAGCTTGCGCCGGTTCGCAAACTGGCGGGCAAACCACGGCCAGCACAGCCGGCCGGCGGCAACCGGGACGAGCAGAAAGCCGCTTCCGAGGCACTGCACAACACCCTTCCAAAGCTGGAATCGGCCCTCGAGGCCAAGCAGTTCAAAGAATCCAAGCAGCTGCTCAAGCTCGCCCAGAACCAGTTCCAACAATTGGACGGTCGCCAGCGCAAACAGCTTCAGGCCAGGATGCAACTGCTCACCGGCCAGTTCCGGGAGCTGAGCGACTGGCAAGGGTTTGTGACGGAACCCAAACAACTCGCCCTCTGTGAACAGATGGAGCACCTCGCGGATCAGCCCATTGAGCCGGAGATCAAAGCCGAGCGCATCAAAGAATTGCAGAACGAATGGCGCGACTTGGGCGGCTCATCCGACCGGTCGCTCTGGAGCCGTTTCAAGGCGGCGTCCGATACAGCCTACGAGCCCTGCAAAGCCTACTTTGAGGCAAAATCGGATCTGAAACAAGCCAACCTGCACACGCGGGAGGCGATCTGTGACCAACTGGAGCACTTCCTGGCCAATGCCGACTGGTCTTCTATTGACTGGAAGGCGGCAGAACGCATTCACCAAACCGCCCGCCAGGAATGGAAAAGCGCCTGGCCGGTGGATTTCAAAGACAATCGCCTGGTTCAGAAGCGTTTTGACGAGCTTCTCAAACAATTGGAACGCCCGCTTGACGATGAACGCCTTAAGAACGAAGCTCTGAAACAGGCCATTGTTGACCGCGCCAGGGCACTGATTGAGCACGAACCCCTACAGGAAGCCATGGAGCAGGCGAAGGCCCTGCAAACCGAATGGAAAGCCATCGGCATTACCCGCCACCGGGAAGATCGCAAAATGTGGCAGGCATTCCGCAAAGCCTGTGACCAGATTTTCGCGCGCCGTGATGCCCAGCGTTCAGCACGTCAGCAGGCGACAGAAGAGGCGGACCAGGCCGCACAGGTCGTGCTGGCTCAATACCAACATCTGGACGCAGAAGCCGATGAAGCCATGCTGAGTGAAGCCCGGGCTGCGGTAAAGCAGGTTGCCGGCGGCGCGCTTTCGGGTGAGGTTAGAGAACGGGTTCAGCAGCTGCGGCAACGGCTGGACAGGATTACCCAGGCTAGAGCAATGGCCAATACTCTCGAGTCCTGGAAAACGCTGATCACCGACAAGGCCCAAGGGCGCCTGGCCGACGATGCCCTGCCGCCCCATTGGGCCAAATTGAGCAACGGAACCGACCGATTAGCTGGCAAAGATCTGGCCATACGGGCCGAAATTCTGGCGGGCGCACCCACTCCGGAACAGGACCAGCAGCGCCGGATGGAAATTCAGGTTCAGAGGCTGGCCGAGGGGCTCGGTAATGGCGAGACCGAAACGCCCCTCAAAGAACTGGAAAGACTGGTGGCCCTATGGTGCAGCCAGCCTGGCGGCGATGATGTAACGCCGGAAAATGCCGACCGTCTGAACCGGGCGTTGGACGCCATGCTTGCGTCGGACTGAACTCAATCCCGCTGGTGCTCACTGACAAAATCCCTGGCCTGCTTCACCGCGGCCAGGGATTTTTGTTTCATCTCTTTCAACTCTTCATCCGCCAGGTAGAACATCATATCGATGGTGTGCCGATAGTAACGGGCGGGTAAGCGGTTCAACGCCACACACATCACGTCTGTCAGGTAATCCGCCGTGTCCGTTTCCTGCCGTGTGGCATCAATGGCGTCCAGCACCAACCGTTCGTAGAAATTGTCGATAGCGTCTCTCAGTGACATGACCACACCTATGCCGGGTTGCTGATGATTTACTCTTCAACATAGAGGGCGAACACCCCGCTGTCACTGTGCCTGAGCAATTTAGCCAATGGGATTGGCAGCGCCTGTCATTACCCAGCCCGGCGAGTAACCGCTATGGTTACTGCTCTGAATCAACATGCCCGGAAAACAATCAACAGAGGAACAACCATGACAACCGAGGCGTATATCTTCGATGCCGTCCGCACGCCACGCGGCCGCGGAAAGAAAGACGGATCTTTGCACAGCGTCAAACCTATCTCCCTGCTGACCACCGTGCTCAAGGCCCTGCAGGAGCGTAACCAGCTCGATACCGCCCAGGTAGACGACATCGTGATGGGTTGTGTCACCGCCGTGGGCGATCAGGGCGCGGATATCGCCAAAACTGCCGCACTCGCAGCCGACTGGGACGAAAAAGTGGCCGGCGTCACCCTGAACCGCTTTTGTGCCTCCGGCCTGGAAGCCGTGAATCTGGCCGCCATGAAAGTACGTTCCGGCTGGGAAGACATGGTAGTTGCCGGTGGTGTAGAGGCGATGTCTCGCGTTCCGATGGGCTCCGATGGCGGCGCCTGGGCAACCGACCCGGAAACCAACCTGCACACCGGTTTCATGCCCCAGGGCATCGGTGCCGATCTGATCGCCACTCTTGAAGGCTTCAGTCGCGAAGATGTCGATGGCTTTGCCGTAAAATCCCAGCAAAAAGCGGCCAGCGCCTGGGAAAAGGGCTACTTTGCGAAATCCATTGTGCCAGTCATCGACCAGAACGGCGTGGTGATCCTGGACCGCGACGAGCACGTGCGCGGCAACACCACGGTGGAGTCTCTGGCCGGGCTTAAGCCCTCATTCCAGATGATGGGCGAGATGGGTTTTGATGGCGTGGCCCGGGAAAAATACCACTACGTGGAGAAGATCAACCACGTGCACCACGCCGGCAACTCCTCCGGTATTGTGGATGGCGCCACGGCCATGCTGATCGGCAGCGAAGCCAAGGGCAAGGAGCTGGGCCTGAAACCCCGCGCCCGCATCGTAGCCACGGCGGTTACCAGTACCGACCCCACCATCATGCTCACCGGCCCGGCCCCTGCGGCCCGCAAGGCGCTGGAGAAAGCCGGCATGACCGCGGACCAGATCGACCTGTTTGAAGTGAACGAAGCCTTCGCCTCGGTGGTCATGCGTTTCCAGAAAGAACTGTCCGTTCCGGACGAGAAAGTGAACGTCAACGGCGGCGCCATCGCCATGGGCCACCCGCTGGGTGCCACCGGCGCCATCATCCTCGGCACCCTGCTGGATGAACTGGAACGCCGCGAACTGCGCTACGGCCTGGCCACCCTGTGTGTGGGCGGCGGCATGGGCATTGCCACCATCATCGAGCGCGTATGAACGCCACTTTCAACTAAAAGGAACCGACCATGAGTGCCATCAAATACGACCTGGGTTCAGACCAGATTCTGACCCTGACCATCGACATGCCAGGCCAGTCCGCCAACACCATGAACGGCGAATTTCGGACCGCCCTGACCGAAACCGTCAATAAGGTCAAAGGTGACCTGGACAACATCAAGGGCATTATTCTCGCCTCCGCCAAGAAAACCTTCTTCGCCGGCGGCGACCTGAACGAACTCTACAAAGTCACCCGCGAGCAGGCCAAAGAATTCGAAGACATGGTCAACGGCCTGAAAGCGGACATGCGCGTACTGGAAACCTGTGGCAAACCGGTAGTCGCCGCTATCAACGGTACGGCCCTGGGTGGCGGACTGGAACTCGCCCTGGCCTGTCATCACCGGGTCGCCCTCGACGACGACCGCACCCAACTGGGCCTGCCGGAAGTCACCCTGGGCCTGCTGCCCGGCGGTGGCGGCACCCAACGCCTGCCGCGGATGATTGGCCTGGAGGCCGCGTTTCCGTTTCTGATGGAAGGCAAGAAGGTAAACCCGAAAGCCGCCCTGAAGGCCGGTATCGTGGATGAGCTGGCCAGCTCACCGGAAGACATGATCGCCAAGGCCCGGGCCTTCATCGAAGCCAACCCCAAGTGCCAGCAGCCGTGGGACCAGAAAGGCTTCCGGTTCCCCGGCGGCGCTCCGCACCATCCAGCGATGGCCCAGAAACTGGCCATAGCGCCTGCGATGCTGAAGCAGAAAACCAAGGGCTGCTACCCTGCCCCTGAGCGGATTCTGGCCGCCGCCGTGGAAGGCGCGCAGGTGGACTTCGACAACGGCAGCCTGATTGAAACCCGTTACTTTGCCGAGCTGGCCACCGGCCGGGTGGCCAAGAACATGACCGGCACCTTCTGGTTCCAGCTGAACGCCATCAAGGCCGGCGGCAGCCGCCCGGACGGTGTTGAGAAAGAAACCTTCAAGAAAGTGGGCGTACTGGGTGCTGGCATGATGGGTGCTGGCATTACCTACTCCACCGCCAGCCGCGGTATTGAAGTGGTACTGAAGGACATCTCCGTGGAAAATGCGGAGAAAGGCAAAAGCTATTCCGAGAACCTGCTGGCCAAAAAAGTCAGCCGCGGCCGCATGACCGAAGCCCAGAAAGACGAAGTGCTGGCCCGCATCAAGGCCACGGCCTCCGCCGACGACCTGGAAGGTTGCGACCTGATCATTGAAGCGGTCTTCGAAGACAGCGACCTGAAAGCCAAAGTGACTCAGGAATCTGAGCCGAAAATGGCCGCCAACGGCATCTTTGCCTCAAACACCTCCACCATCCCCATTACCCAACTGGCCCACGCCTCCGCCAAGCCGGACAACTTCATCGGTCTGCACTTCTTCTCCCCGGTCGACAAGATGCAGCTGGTGGAAATCATCGTGGGCGAGAAAACCTCTGATGACACCCTGGCGCGGGCGTTCGACTACGTACAGCAAATCGGCAAGATACCCATTGTGGTGAACGACAGCCGGGGCTTCTTCACTTCCCGGGTGTTCGGCACCTTTGTCAACGAAGGTATCAGCATGCTGGCCGAGGGCATTCACCCCTCCAGTATCGAGAATGCCGGGCTGCTAGCCGGTATGCCGGTAGGGCCGCTGGCTATCTCCGACGAAGTCAGCATGACCCTGATGCAGCACATCCGTGCGCAGAGCAAGAAAGACACCGAAGCCGCCGGCGGCACCTGGCAGCCACACCCGGCCGAGGCCATCATCGATGCCATGGTGGACACCCACGGCCGCAAGGGCAAAGCCGCAGGCGCCGGTTTCTACGAGTATCCGCAGAAGGGCAAAAAATACCTGTGGCCGGAACTGGAAAACCTGTTCGTGGACCAGGCCAAGGCTCGCAGTGTGCAGCTTCAGGATCTGAAAGATCGCATCCTGTTCATGCAGGCCATCGAGACCATCCGCTGTCTTGAGGAAGGTGTGCTGAGAACCGTGGAAGACGCCAACATTGGCAGCATCTTCGGTATCGGCTACGCGCCCTGGACCGGCGGAGCCATCCAGTTCGTCAACCAGTACGGGGTTCGCGCCTTCGCGGAGCGGGCTCAGCAACTGGCGGACCAGTATGGAGAGCGGTTCACGCCGCCGGCACTGCTGCTGCAAAAGGCAGAAAACAACGAAAACTTCGCCTGACCCGACTGACCGGAGGGGATTCCCCTCCGGTCCCTTACCCCTCTCCCTTTACTTCCTGCAACCTGACCCAATCTAAGAAGATAGGCAGCAACGTATATGGACATATTGTCACGAACCGATACCCCCGGCCTATGGCAACAGGTGTAGCGGTTGCCTACAATAAATTCATTACGGATCATAGCCGTCGTCGCAGTCATCGGTGTCTGAACATGTTAGGCTGACACCCGATTGATCAGCCGTCCAGTATCGTCAGGTATACATTTATGGCCATTGCAGAAAAACTCATGCAGCGTAACGCCAAGCCATCCAGAGCCAGGAGGGTGGGTGCTTGCACGGCACTGACACTCTCTTTGCTGATGTCGGGCATGTCCGTCGCGCAGGCAAAAATTGATGATACGGCGGTCTATCAGCCCGTAGCACCCACCATTGACCAGGCCCGGGCCAACATCCTGATTGCCCGCCAACTGCAATTCACCCATTTCCGTAATCTCGGCATCAGTGATGAACTGTCTGGTGATGTGTTCGATGCGTATCTGAAATATCTCGATGGCCAGCGCATCTATCTGTCACAGCAGGATATCGACCTGCTGGCCAAGGCGAAATCCCGGCTCGGTTCTGCCCTGAAAACGGGCCAGCTTCAGCCAGGGTTCGAGATCTATAATCTGGTTCAGCAGCGCATTATCGAGCGACTTCAGTTTGCCCTGAACATTATTGATAACGGCCTTGATGAGCTCGATTTCAACACCGATGAACGCATTCGGGTGGATCGCTCCAAGGCCGACTGGGAGCCAGACCAGGACGCACTGGATGCCCTGTGGATCAAACGGATCAAGAATGCCGTTCTGGCCCAGCGCCTGAACGGCGCTGACGACGACACCATCAAAGATAATCTGCGCCGTCGATATGAGGGGCAGCTCAAGCGCGCCTATCAGGCCCGCAGCGAAGATGCGTTTCAGGCGTACATGAATGCCTTCGCCGGCATGTGGGACCCACACACGTCCTATTTCTCACCGCGTACGTCTGAAAACTTTAACATCAACATGAGCCTGTCGCTGGAAGGCATTGGTGCGGTGCTGCAATCCGATAACGAGTACACCAAGGTGGTACGCCTGGTGCCGGGCGGACCAGCCGCCAAACAGGGCCAGCTGCAAACGGCAGACCGTATTATCTCCGTGGCCCAGGAAGGTGAAAAACCGGTTAACGTCATTGGCTGGCGCCTGGACGAGGTGGTCGACCTGATACGGGGCCCCCGTGACTCGACCGTCACCCTAGAAGTCATTCCGGCCAATGCCACTGACGAAAGCGTAACCCGCACCATTGCCATCAGCCGGGATGAAGTC
Organism: Marinobacter sp. NSM; assembly: GCF_052380025.1. NCBI lineage: Bacteria > Pseudomonadati > Pseudomonadota > Gammaproteobacteria > Pseudomonadales > Marinobacteraceae > Marinobacter > Marinobacter sp. NSM. Next base: position 51,716 of record NZ_JBQTCK010000010.1, on the reverse strand, counting down.
AAACTGGAAGAGCAAAGCGCCAGTAAGGACATCATTGAGCTGGACCGGTCCGGTGAAACCTACCGCGTTGGCGTGATCACCATCCCGACCTTCTACGCCGATTTCCAGGCCATGCAGGCCGGCGATCCCAACTACAAGAGCACCACGCGGGACGTTCGCAGACTGCTGGACGAACTCAAAGAACAGGGTGTTGACGGCGTGGTGATGGACCTGCGCAACAACGGCGGCGGTGCTCTGCATGAAGCCAATGACCTGGTTGGCCTATTTATCGACAAGGGCCCGACCGTACAGATTCGCAACGCCAATAACGACGTGCAGATCCTCAACGACGAAGACCCCTCGGTTACCTACGATGGCCCGCTGGTGGTTCTGGTGAATCGGATGAGCGCCTCGGCGTCCGAAATTTTCGCCGGCGCCATTCAGGATTACGGCCGCGGCCTTGTGGTTGGCTCGCAGACGTTCGGTAAGGGTACGGTGCAGGCGGTGCGGCCCCTGAACCACGGTCAGCTAAAAATCACCCAGTCCAAGTTTTACCGGGTGTCGGGTGGCTCTACCCAGCACAAGGGCGTCATTCCGGATATCGAGATTCCGTCACGGGTCGATACCTCACGAATCGGTGAAGATGCACTGGATCACGCCCTGCCCTGGGATCAGATCGAAGCGGTGCCCCACACCCGTTACTTTGATTTCACCGGTGTGATTGATGAGCTGCGCAAACGCCATGAAGGCCGATTCTCGGCGAGTCCTGAATTCAGCCTGCTCGAAGAGGAAATTGAATTCCTGACCAAACAGCGCGAAATGACCTACGTCAGCCTGAACATGGATGAACGCAAAGCGCATCATGAACAGATCGAACGGACTCGGCTGACTATTGCCAATGCACGTCGGGAACTGCGTGGTGAGAAACCGTTCAAGAACCTGGACGAGCTGGAACAATGGCAGGACGAACAGGCCGCTGATCTCGACACCACCGATGAAGAGCTGGACTTTGTGATACGGGAAGGTGGTCATATCATGGCAGACCTGCTCGAGCTTGATCAGCGGACCGCGTCGATTCTGAGCCCAGCGCAATTTGCCGCCAAGGCCGCAGCCAGATAACCGCCATGGCTGACCGGGCAACGAAGGATCAACCGGAAAACAGCCAACGGGCCCGCGTCCTGCAGGATATGCTGCTGGACGCTCTCCATGCCATGCGCTCCATGGAGCAGGTTGAAAGCATTGAACATCCGGGCGTTCGCCATAAAACATCAGATGGCATACTCGACCGTATTGCAGGCTTTACCGGTTCGGCGCTCCGGCTGGGTGCCCGGGCCACCGATACCTCGTTGCGGGTTGGCCGGGCACTGATCAACTCCCAGGATCAGCTGCGGGCCATGCTCGCTGCCGGTCAGTCCTTGAGAGACATCCGGGAGGTTGCCGGCCTCACCCTGTCTGAGATGAGCGAGGCGCTGAACCTTAAGGATAAATCCCTGCTTGAGGCCATTGAAAACGGCACGTCTACCCTGTCTTTTGAACTGATTCTCCGCCTGGCGGCACTGATCGCCAGGAACGATCCTATTCCGTTCATCATGCGCACCACCCGAAACTACAATCCGGAGGTGTGGCAGATTCTGAACGACTGGGGCATCGGCCGCATTCCCCTGCAGTTCGAGCGGGAGCGGGAATTTATCAATATCTTCCGGCGCCATGATGACGCCCGCAATCTCTCGGACGAAGGGTTCCGCAAGGTATTGGAGTTCACACGCCATAGCTTCGAGATGTCGATGCACTTTATCGAACAGCAGGAAGCCGAGATGGAGGAACTGAAGGCAAGCCTTCAGCCCTCCGGGCCTACCGAGAAAAAAGCGCCCTCAGGCAAATAATGCACGCATACCGGTGATGTTCGGATTCCTGACCGCACCTTTTTCCGTAACAATCGCATCAATCAGGCTGGCTGGCGTCACATCAAACACCGGGTTGAACACCTCAACGCCAGCCGGTGCCAGCGGAATTCCCCGGATTTCCCGAACCTCGGTGCCATCACGCTCTTCAATGGGAATATCCTGGCCAGACGCCAACGCCATATCCACCGTGCTGGAGGGTGCCACCACCATGAAACCGACCTTGTGATGGCGGGCCAGAACCGCCAGATTGTAAGTACCAATCTTGTTCGCCACATCGCCATTGGCGGTAATTCGATCGGCACCGACCACCACCCACTTCACCTTTCCCGACGCCATGATGGCCGCCGCAGCGCCATCGGCGTTCAGGGTGACCGGAATATTGTCGCGGGTGAGCTCCCACGCCGTCAGCCGGCTGCCCTGCAACCAGGGCCGGGTTTCGTCCGCGTACACACGGCTCAGCAGCTTTTCCTCGTGCAACCGGCGTATCACACCGAGGGCCGTGCCATAGCCGCCGGTTGCCAGGGCACCGGTATTGCAGTGCGTCAGCACCGACATGGCCTTTTCAGGCGCCATGACTTCCAGCGCATGGTCCGCCATAGCAAGGTTCGCCGCCAGATCTTCCTCATGAATGTGCACTGCCTCAGCGGCCAGCTGACGGGTGGCTTCAGCCAGGGATTCACAACGTTCGAACAGGCCTTTCATGCGCTCAAGAGCCCAGAACAGGTTAACCGCCGTTGGCCTGGATTGCGCCAGCTCGTCAATGGCCTTGTGCACCTCTGCCCGCCAATCGCCTGCGCCCGCGTGCCTGGCGGCCAGGGCAACACCATAGGCGGCACTGATGCCGATCGCAGGGGCTCCACGCACCACCATATCGGTAATGCACTGGGCGACACCGGAAGCGCCTTCAGCTTTAATCCAATGCTCTTCTGCGGGCAGCAGGCGTTGGTCCAGCAACTCGAGGCTATCGCCCTGCCAGCGCAGGGCCACGGTGCCCATCGATCGATTGGCAGTGTGTTTTGCCATAGTCAACTCCATTCCGGTGACTGAAAACCGCCAGTATAACGCCAAGGCGCCCGTTTGCCTGCCCGGTTTGAGCATCAATGCCCTTCCGGCAAGGCATGACCTTGCCGCCGGGGTAGTTCTGCCATCGGCAGCTGGTTATACTTTGCAGCTGAATGTCAGGGCTTGGCCAAGCCCCACAACACAAAGGCAGGTTAATGACGGCAGACACCATTACTGCAGCCGATAGTCGAATCAACGCCCGCTGGCTGATTCCCGTAGAACCCTTCGGCGTTGTGCTGGAGCACCAGGCGGTGATCCTGCAGGGCAGCCGCATTGCAGACGTGCTGCCACAATCAGAGGCAGACCGGAAATACCGCACCCGCGAAACGGTTAACCTTGACCGTCATGTGGTCATGCCGGGGCTAATCAACCTGCACGGCCACACCGCCATGTCCCTGTTCCGGGGGCTGGCTGATGATCTGCCTCTGATGACCTGGCTGAACGACCATATCTGGCCCGCCGAAGGCAAGTTCGTCAGTGAGCAGTTTGTACTGGACGGTACACGGCTGGCGATGGCTGAAATGCTGCGCACCGGTACGACAACCTTCTCCGACATGTACTTCTTTCCGGAGGTGACAGCCCAGGCGGCCCACGATGCCGGTATGCGTGCCCAGGTGTGTTTTCCGCTGATGGATATGCCCACGGTCTGGGGCTCCGGCCCGGAAGAATATCTGTGCAAGGGGGCTGCCCTGATCGAACAATGGCAAAACGATGAATACATTACGCCAGCGATTGGCCCTCATGCCCCCTACACGGTTTCTGACCAGCCGTTGAAAGAGGCCGTCGCCCTCGCGGAGCGAACAGGCGCTGCTATCCAGCTACACCTGCATGAAACCGCCTTTGAAGTCGATGAAGCCCTGAAAACAACCGGCACACGGCCTGTTACCCGCATGGCAGAACTGGGGGTGCTTGGCAGCAATACCCAGTGTGTGCACATGACCCAGATAGACGATTCAGACCTGGAACAGCTGGTGCGTTCCGGCGCCCACATCGTGCATTGCCCGGAATCCAACCTGAAGCTGGCCAGCGGCCTGTGCCCGGTACAGAAACTGATGGACCACGGCATCAATGTCACCATCGGCGCCGATGGCGCCGCCAGCAACAACGACCTGGACCTGTTCGGTGAGCTGAAAACCGCCGCCATGGTCGCCAAGGTGGTGGCCGGGGATGCCTCGGCATTGTCCGCCCACCGGGCGCTGGAAATGGCCACCCTGAACGGTGCACGGGCGCTTGGACGGGATCAGGAATTGGGTTCCCTGGTGCCCGGCAAGCTGGCAGACCTGATCGCCGTTGACCTGAGCGACCCCTTCCTGCAGCCGGTCTACGACCCGGCATCCCACCTGGTTTACAGTAACCATGGCCGGGCAGTAAGCCACAGCTGGATTCACGGCGTACCACAATTACAGGACGGTCGCCTGACCCGTATCGACGTACCTGATCTGATGCTTCGGGTCAGTGAATGGCGCAAACAGATTCTCAGTTAACCTTTACATCCAGGTAGAGCACCATGAGCAACCAGAACGTAGACCAGAACGAGATTGCCAAATTTGAGGCGCTGGCCAGTCGCTGGTGGGACCCGACCAGCGAATTCAAACCCCTGCACGACATCAACCCCCTGCGCCTGAATTACATCGACGAGCGGGTGGCCCTGGCCGGCAAAAAGGTTCTGGATGTTGGATGTGGCGGTGGTTTGCTGTCTGAGGGTATGGCTTTGCGCGGCGCCCATGTAACGGGAATCGATATGGGCGAAGCCCCGCTGTCGGTGGCCAAACTGCATGGCCTGGAATCGGGCGTGACAGTGGATTACCGGCAAACCACCGTTGAAGAGCTGGCGCGAGACCCGGAACATGCCGGCCAATACGACGCGGTCACCTGTCTGGAAATGCTTGAGCATGTGCCCGACCCGGCTTCGGTGATTCGTGCCTGCGCCGCCATGTTGCGCCCGGGTGGCCACATGTTTGTCTCCACCATTAACCGAAACCCCAAGTCGTTCCTGTTTGCCATTGTCGGTGCGGAATACGTGCTCAACATGCTGCCCAAGGGCACTCATGAGTGGAAAAAGTTCATCCGGCCTTCGGAAATGTCCGATTACCTGCGCCAGGCCGGCCTGGAAGTTCAGGAACTCACCGGCATGACCTACAACCCGCTGACCAAGGTGTACAAACTGGGCCGGGATGTCGACGTCAACTACCTGATGCACGCGCGGGATATTCGTGAAGACTGACACTCCCCCCTCGGCAGTCCTGTTTGACCTGGACGGTACACTGATTGATACCGCCCCGGATTTCATCCGCTGCCTGAACCTGCTGCGACAACAGCATAACCTGGAACCGCTGCCGCCAGAGTATATCCGGCGGTCGGTGTCCAACGGCGCCAGGGCAATGATCCGGGTCGGTTTTGAACTTGAGCCGGAACACCCGGATTACCTCGAGAAACACACGGCGTTTCTGGACCTGTATGGAGCGGGCGTTGCCGTCGAAACCACCCTGTTTGAGGGCATGGACGAGTTGCTGCTGAACCTGGAAAACCGGTCGATTCCCTGGGGCATAGTCACCAACAAGCCCGCCCGGTTTGCTATCCCACTGATAGAAGCTCTCGGGCTTGCGCAACGATGCGCCACGCTGATTTGCCCGGACCATGTGACCGAGCGCAAACCACACCCTGAGCCGCTGTTCCTGGCCTGCAGGGAGATAGGCGCAGAGCCGCAACAGGCCATCTACGTGGGCGACCATGAAAGGGACATTGAAGCAGGCCGGAATGCGGGCATGCACACCATCGCCGTTCGCTATGGCTACATCGAGCAGCCGGAGTCGGTTGACCTGTGGCAAGCCGATATCATTGTCGATACCGTCAGCGACCTGGCAAAGCTGTTACAATAGCCGCCGATTCGATTTCATCACCGGCCCCAAGCTGGCCAGCAACCGCCTGAACACGGAGACAGGTTATGCAAGATTACCAGGCACCCGCCGATCTTCTGAAAGACCGCATTGTCATGGTAACCGGAGCCGGTAGCGGCATCGGCCGCGCCGCCGCCAAAGCCTACGCTGCCCATGGCGCCACCGTCATTCTGGTTGGCCGCACCGTAGGCAAGCTGGAAGAGGTATACGATGAAATTGAAGCCGCCGGGCACCCGCAACCGGCAATTGTACCGATGAACTTTGAGGGTGCGGCGGTCAAGGAATACGAAGAACTGGCCATGACCCTGGAAGAGAACTTTGGCCGGCTTGATGGTTTGCTGCATAACGCCGGCATTCTGGGCTCCCGCAGCCCGGTCGAGCTGTATGATCCGGAAATTTGGAACAAGGTGATGCAGGTGAATGCCACGGCCCCGTTTTTACTCAGCCGGGCAATGATTCCCCTGCTGCGCAAATCCGATGATGCCTCGATGATCTTTACCTCGTCGGGCGTTGGCCGCCAGGCCCGGGCCTACTGGGGTGCCTATGCGGTATCGAAATTTGCCGTCGAAGGCCTGAGCCAGCTGCTAGCGGATGAACTGGATGACAACCGCCACAACATCCGGGTAAACAGTCTGAACCCCGGTGCCACCCGTACCAATATGAGAGTGCTGGCTTATCCGGCAGAAAACCCGAACCAGAACCCGGCGCCGGAAGAACTGATGCCGGTGTACCTGTACCTGATGGGCAAAGACAGCCAGGATATCAACGGCCAGCAAATCGACGCGCAGCCGAAGAAATAATGGAACTCCTGTTTTACACCACCTCCCAGTGCCATTTGTGCGAGCTGGCGGAAGCGCTTTTGGTCAGCACGCCCATGCCGGAGCCAATCCCGGTGGACGTGGTAGACATAGCCCAGTCTGAAGAACTGGTTGAGCGCTACGGCACACGCATTCCGGTGCTACGCCGTAACGACACCGGCGCGGAGCTGGACTGGCCGTTCACCAGGGACCAGTTACTCACGTTTCTGCAATGAGGATCCGCTGACATGTTGATGATCATCTCCCCTGCCAAGACCCTGGACTACGACAGTCCGTTGGCGACGGAAACCTATACACAACCGGATTTTCTGGACGACGCCTGCGAGCTGATCGACCAGCTCAAAGCACTGGAGCCGCATCAGGTCAGCAACCTGATGAGCATCAGCGACAAACTCGGCCAGCTTAACGCCGAAAGGTTCCGCACCTGGCATACCCCCTTTACACCAGACAATGCCCGCCAGGCGATCCTGGCCTTCAAGGGCGACGTCTATACCGGGCTGGACGCGGAAAGTTTCTCTGAACAGGATTTCGCCTTCGCCCAGAAACATCTGCGCATGCTGTCCGGCCTCTACGGCCTGCTCAAACCACTGGACTTGATGCAACCGTACCGCCTGGAGATGGGCACCAAATTCGAGAATCAGCGCGGCAAAGATCTTTACGCTTTCTGGGGCAGCAAGATTACTGAAGCCCTGAACGAGTTGCTGGCGAAAGACGATCAGGTTCTGGTTAACCTTGCCTCCAACGAGTACTTCAAGAGCGTGCAGAAGAAGCAGCTCGACGGCCGGCTGATTACCCCCCAGTTCAAGGACTGGAAAAACGGCCAGTACAAGATGATCAGTTTCTACGCCAAGAAGGCCCGCGGCCTGATGTGCCGCTACGCCATCCAGAATCAGATCACCCAGGCCGACGACCTCAAGGGATTCAACCTTGAAGGCTATTACTTCAGTGAAGACCAATCCGATAACAACAATTGGGTTTTCCTGCGGGATGAACAGTAACCGTACTTGTTGATATCGGAGTAACCATGAACGAAGCAGTCTTCTCCCAGATCGCCATGCTGGTGTTTCTGACGGGCCTTATTGTCTGGATGGGTTTCATCGTCTGGGATCTGGCCAAGAAATCCCAGGCCGGCAAGTTCGGCACGATCGCTTTATTTACCGTATTGGGCGCAGGTGTCGTCGGTTTTATCGTCAAGACGGTACTCGTTGAGATCATGCATATCTGATCTGCCGGGATAACCGTCACTTTACGGCCACCGCCGTGTGGCCGTATCATCCCTGCCCTTTTGCAACGCTCCGAACAGACAGCAAGGATTCAGCCCCCATGTGGTTTCGTAACGCCCGGATTTTCCGTTTCACCAAGCCTTTTGATATCACCGCCGAAGCCCTTGAAGAAAAGCTACAGGCAGACGCGTTCAAGCCCTGCGGCCCACAGGAAACCACCCGCCAGGGCTGGGTACCGCCGCTCGGCAAGCACGGTGAGCAATTGGTTCATAGTGCCAACGGTTACCACCTGATTGCCCTGCGCAAAGAAGAAAAGATTCTGCCGGGCCCGGTGGTCAAGGAAGCGGTGGAAGAGCGGGCCGAGGCCATCGAGCTGGACCAGGGCCGAAAAGTGCGCAAGAAGGAAAAAGAGGAAATCAAAGAGCAGGTGATGCTCGAAATGCTGCCCCAGGCGTTTTCCCGCAACCGTCGCTGTTATGCCTACCTGGCACCGCAGGACGGTGTACTGGTGGTGGATGCCGGCTCTGCCAAGCAGGCGGAAGACCTGGCCTCAACCCTGCGCAAGAGCCTGGGTTCTCTGCCAGTGCGGCCGCCGGCGGTAGAACAGGCACCTGCCTTTACCTTCACCGGCTGGCTGACGGAAACCATCGACCACCCTGCCAATGTCGTGCTGGGCAGCGAATGCGAACTCAAAGACCCGTCCGAAGACGGCGGCGTGGTGCGTTGCAAGGGCCTGGACCTGAAAGCCGACGAGATTCGCAACCACCTCGAAACCGGCATGCAGGTGACCAAGCTGGCGCTTACCTGGGATGACAACGTCTCGTTTATTCTGGATGAAGAACTGGGCATTCGCCGGCTGAAGTTCGGTGAAACCCTGCAGGACCAGCTGGATGATGTGGATATGGACGACGCCATGGCCAAGTTCGACGCCGCCTTTTCGCTGATGACCCTGGAACTCTCGCGGATGATTCCAGGGCTGCTGGAAGCACTCGGTGGCGAAGACCGCTCCGCCATCGTCGAGGAATAAAACGGACGGGGGCCTTACAAGTGGCCCCCTTTCCCCAGCCGCTCCTTCTGCCAGTCTTTCACTGGTTCATTCAGCACCAACCGCAGATCCGTCACTTCTTCTTCCGGGTTGTATTTGGTTTCAAAGCCCAGATGCTCGGCCAACTTCAGCATGGGGCGATTGTCCGGCAACACGTTGCCGATCATTTCCATGGTGCCCCGGGCACGGCAGTAGTCGATCATTTTCTGCATCAGTGCCACGCCCAGCCCCTCGCCTTTCATCCGGTCGTCCACCATCACGGCAAACTCACAGCGCAGGTTGTCTGCGTCTGTCCAGGTGCGAACAGTGCCCAGGGTTTCCTCTCCCTCACCGTCCAGCCGCGGTGCATTGGCGATAAACACCATTTCACGGTCGTAATCGATCTGCACCATCTGGGCGACGTCTTCCCGCGAGAAATGCTTTCGATACTGAAAGAACCGATAACGAATAGACTCCGGCGACTGGTGCTCATGGAACTGACGGTGTGCCGGCTCATCCTCAGCCAGCACCGGACGAATAATCACACGGCGGCCGGACTTAGGCAGCACAATCCACTCTTCGAGCTCTCTTGGGTAGGGCTGAATGATGGGTCTGACTGGCCGATCATTAAGATCTATGGCGATGTTTACCGCTACCGCACCCTGCTCATTGAACAGCAAGGGTGAGATCTCCAGGCCCCGGATTTCCGGAATGTCGATGACAATCTGTGACAGGGTCACCAATGTCTCCGAGACGGCACGAATGTCTTCCTCAGGCTTGAGGCTGTGCTCTTTCAACAGTTTGTACATGTAGGTGCGGCGCAGCAGTTCGCGGGCCAGCACCATGTTCAGTGGCGGCAAGGCAATCTGCCGGTCGGTCATGATGTTGATCTGTGCACCCGCAGCACCGCACACCACCAGCGGGCCGAACAATTCGTCACGGGTAATTCCCACGCTGAATTCAATACCGCCCACATGCTGATAAGAGCGCTGCACCGCAAAGCCGAGAAAGCCGCTGCGCGGAAAATGCTCCCGGTACTCGTCCATCAGAAAGCGACAGCTATCAATAATGGCCGGCTCACTGTTGAGCGTTTTAACCGTGCCTTTATAGCGGCGCTGCGTGGGACTCGGGTCCAAAAACGGAAAGCAGCCCTGTTCATGCACCACCGTAATATCAATAGGCCGGCGCTCCACCGCAAACACTTCGAGCACCTCTTCCACATCGTCACAGTAAACGGTGTCGATGGTGTTGATGCCATAATCACAGATCACCCGCCGGGCTTCGCGGTTGGACAGATGCCTCCGGCCATCGCTCAGTGCCCGGGCCACGAGTTTCCGGGTATTGGCACGGTCGGCAAAATGGTCGGTGAAGGATTCCGGTGTTTCTGTCAGCAGCCTCTGCACCCGCTGGTGACGGACGTGCTGCATAAAGGCCATGACCGCCTTCTCTGGATTGAAGAACGACGGCAGGCCGGCACGATAAAATTCTTCACGGGAATCCATCACCGTGCTCTGCCCCAGCCAGCAGGTGAAAATATTCAGCCGTGTGCCCTTGGAGGCCTGCACCACCGCATCGGCAATCTGCAGGCTGTCCTCGATCAGGGTTGGCGCATACATCACCAGCACGTTGGCCACGTTCGGGTCTTTGGCGAGAATCTTGATCGCCTTGCCATAGAGTTCTGGCGTGGCGTCGTAGTTGAGGTCGATCGGGTTTTTCCGGGTCCAGTAGGCCGGCAGCAACTCCGCCAGGGCATCAACGGACTGCTCCGACAGTTCCGCCAGCTCGCCGCCCAGGTCGGCCAACCGGTCCACCGCCAGCACACCGGGGCCAACCCCGTTAGCCATGATCGCCAACGATTCGCGCCGCAGAGAGCGCATTCGGGTCAGGGTTTCCAGGGCATCAAACATCTGGCCCAGGCCGTCCACCCGCAACACACCGGCTCTCTGCAGCATGGCATCGTAAATCGGGTCACTGCGTTTGATGCCGGCCGGTAACTCATGGGCGAACCACTCCGACTCCGGCACCCGGCCGGATTTCACGGCAATCACTGGTTTGGTCCGGGAGGCCACCCGCACGGCAGACATGAACCGGCGGGGGTTGGGAATGTTCTCAATGTGCAGGAGGATGGCTCGGGTCTGGGTATCCTGGGCCAGGTAATCGATCAGGTCGTCGTGATCAATGTCCATGCCATCGCCCAGTGTCAGGAAGTAAGAAAACCCGACACCCCGGGCAAAAGCCCAGTCAATCACCGAACTGGCAATGGTGCCGGACTGCCCCACAAACGCCACCCGTCCGGGAATGGCGCCCATGTGTGCATAGGTGGCGTTAAGATGACGTGCCGGCACCATCAGGCCGATGGTATTGGGCCCCAATACCCGAATGCCGGTTTCCCGGGCCGCGTCCCGCACCGAATACATCAACGGCTGCCCGGTTTTACTGTGGGTACGTGACATACCGCCGGTCATCACAATGGCAGTACGCACACCACATTCGCCGAGCTTTCGAATCATTTTCGGCACAGTATCCGGTGGCGTACAGATAATGGCCAGATCCGGGCTAAAATCCAGTTTCGAGACCTTCTTGACGCAAGGAACCCCGTGCACGTTGTCGTAGTCGGTCTGGTTGACCACCACCAGGCGGCCCGGATAGCCGCCACCCAGCAGGTTCCGGAGTACCATACCACCGAGGTTCTCGGCCCGTTCGGAAGCACCAATCACAGCAATGGATTCAGGATTGAACAAGCTTTCCAGATAGCGGGTACTCAAGGTGACTCTCCCTGACCATGGGCGACGAAGATATGGATAAGAATCTCAATAAAACAGGATACTTATCAATGTATAACTTATCTTAGATGGGTATTTCCTGATGTAAATCCGGTATCACAACCATTAGACCAAAGAAATACGACAAACTTCGGTTTTCCCTGATAACATGGCCTGAAAAATAAGCATATTCAGGTTCAGGCTAGACGTATGACCACGGCATTTTTCTCCCACGATGACTGCATGAAGCACAATATGGGCCCGGAGCACCCGGAATGCCCTGAGCGAATCTCCACCATCCTCGCGTATCTGGCAGACACTCACCTGGAACGGGATCTGGACTGGGTTCGACCGGAAGAAATTACCCGTGACCAGCTGTTAACGGTGCACCCCGAGACTTACCTTCAACAGCTAGATATGATGCAGCCTACCCGGGGCCGGGTGTTTACCGATCCGGACACCGCCATGATGCCGGATACCCTGCGCGCCGCCCGACTGGCCGCCGGCGGCAATATCCAGGCGGTCGATATGGTAATGAGTAGTCAGGTGACCAACGCGTTTGTCTGCGCCCGCCCACCCGGGCACCATGCCGAGCGCTCCAAATCCATGGGGTTCTGCTTCTATAACAACGTGGCACTGGCAGCCATGCGCGCCCTCACCTTCCACCACCTGGAACGGGTTGCGATCGTTGATTTCGATGTGCATCAGGGCAACGGCACCGTGGACATCGTTGGCGGAGACGAACGCATCCTGATGTGCTCCAGCTTCCAGCACCCTTTCTATCCACACTCCCATGTGCATCGCCAGGCGGACAACATTATCAATGCGCCGATCGAGGCCAACTGCTCGGCTCTGGACTACCGTAAAGCGGTGGAAGCAGCGTGGCTTAAGAAATTGCAGGATTTCCGCCCGCAGCTGGTACTGATTTCCGCCGGTTTTGACGGCCATAAACTCGACCCGATGGCAGAACTGAATCTGGAAGTGGACGACTATCGCTGGTTGACGGAAATGCTGATCAGCGTGGCCCATGACCACGCAAACGACCGGATTGTGTCAACTCTGGAGGGGGGATATCACCTGAAAGCGCTGGCCGAGAGCGTCACCGCCCACCTTGACCTGCTCAGCACGGTTTACTGAGAAGTCCCGCTCCATTCAGCCTGAGAAATCCATACCCGGGCCGTTCGCCTGCTGTAACTCGGGGCGCTCGCCCTGCCGTTGCAAGCGAATAGTGGTACGGCGATTATCCGCGTGCCGGCGGGAAACCGGGAACTGGTCACCGTGCCCACGCACAATCAGAAGGTCATCATCGATACCGCGGGATCGCAGATAGTCCGCCACCACATTCGCCCGCTCTTCGGACAGCGCCCGGTTATCGATGCGGCTGCCAACACTGTCTGAATGGCCGTCCACAAATATCCGCTCAACGGTGGAATCCGCCATTACGTAGGTCACGATGTTATCCAGCAGCTGCCTGTCGGTATCAGACAGGCTGGTACTGCCGCTGACAAACGGCACTCGGGAACGACGAATCTGGTCGTAGTTCACCGGCAGCAGGCTGGATACGCACTCCCGGTAGCCCGAGTACGGGCCTGAGAAATTAACGTTGGAAAGTTGGACCCGCACGGGCCGGTCATCATAACGGGCAGCTCGTGTGACGGTCGGGCGCATCCCCTGCAACAAGCCCTGAGTCATCAGCGTTGCCTCACGACTGCTGACCGTGACCGCCCTGGGCTGGTCAGAGACCGTTACCGAGCCGATGGCCCGGGGCGCCACGCCAGGACGCCAGGCTGGCGCTTCCACCACTAGCTGGCCGCGACCGGGGCGCATCACCGGGATCTCGGATTCCAGATAGAAACTCAACGCTTCGCCGGCCCGATGGCGGAAAACAGCCCTGCCGTATCCCGGTACCTCGTGTACCAGGGAACACTCAAACACAGATTCCGACAGGTACCACTGGCTGTTCTCAATGCCGGCACCGTAGCTTGTCGCCAAAACAGGCGTAGCTGCCACAGCAAGCAAAGCCGACACGCCTGCAGCTGCCAGCTTTTGATGAAGTAAATGGCGAAGCGAATAAGTCATTGTGAGAGCGCCTCGAAAACCGGGTCTGTTTCCAACATGACTGTTTAACGGCGTTCAAAATGATTACTTGAGCCACAAAGGGGCTGGATTAGCAAAAACATTCCCATCCGCCTTCTGATATAATCCACAAAATTTTTTTGGCTGCTTTGCGGATACCATCATGACCAAAACACTCACCATCACCCGCCCCGACGACTGGCACCTGCACGTGCGCGACGGTGCTGTACTGAACAGCGTGGTGCCGGCCACCGCCGCCTGCTTTGGCCGAGCGATCATCATGCCGAATCTGGTGCCACCGGTAACCGATGCGGCCGCAGCCATGGCTTATCGTGAGCGTATCCGGGCAGCTGCGGGCAGCACCGGCTTTGAACCGCTGATGACGCTGTACCTGACCGAAAGTATGACCCCCGAAACCATTCGGGAAGCCAAGGCCGCCGGCGTTGTCGCTGCCAAACTCTACCCGGCGGGCGCCACCACCAATTCCGAGTCCGGTGTTACCGATATCCGCAATATTTACCCGGTTCTTCAAGCCATGGCTGAGTGCGGCATGCTGCTTCTGGTTCACGGCGAAGTGACGGACGCCGACATTGATATCTTCGACCGGGAAAAAGTGTTTCTTGATCGGGTCCTGAGCCCAACCATCGAGGCCTTCCCAACCCTGAAAGTGGTGCTGGAGCACATCACCACGGCGGATTCCGCCGAGTTTGTGCGCGCCCATACCGGCGGCAACCTGGCCGCCACCGTGACGCCACAGCACCTGATGTACAACCGGAACCATATGCTGGTGGGAGGTATCCGCCCCCATCTGTATTGCCTGCCGATCCTGAAACGGAACAAGCATCAGCTGGCGCTGCGCGAAGCGGTTGCCAGCGGCGATCCTCGCTTCTTCCTAGGCACAGATTCCGCACCCCACGCCCGCGACAAAAAGGAAGCCGCCTGCGGCTGTGCCGGCTGCTATTCGGCCTACGGCGCCATTGGCCTGTACGCCGACGTCTTCGAGGAACTGGGCATTCTGGACAAGTTCGAGGCCTTTGCCAGTTTCAACGGCGCGGACTTCTATGGGCTGCCACGAAACACCGATACCATTACCCTGGTGCGGGAGCCCTGGACCATGCCAGAGCAACTGCCCCTGGCTGACGGCACCATCGTACCCTTGAAGGCCGGTGAAACCGTTCACTGGCGCATGGCGTAAGTCACTATCCATTCACAACGCGAACATCGGAGTTCGAGTGTCAGAAGAAAACAAGCCGCCACATCCTATGTCCCAACGCTTCCGTGGCTTCCTGCCTGTGGTTGTCGATGTTGAAACCGCCGGTTTCAATCCGGAGCGGGACGCCCTGCTGGAAATTGCCGCCGTCATACTGACCATGGACGACGATGGCTTGCTGCGCCGGGGGGAAACCCACGTACAGCAGATTGACCCCTTCGAAGGCGCCAACCTGGAGCAGTCTGCCCTGGACTTCACCGGCATCGACCCCTGGAACCCGGAACGTGAGGCAGTTCCTGAGCGGGAAGGCCTGAGCGAAATCTTCTCCCCGATCCGCAAAGCGGTGAAAGCCCACGACTGCAAGCGAGCGGTACTGGTCGGCCACAACGCCACCTTTGACCACAACTTTGTGTTTGCGGCTGCCTTGCGGGCCGACATCAAACGCAACCCGTTCCACCCCTTCTCCACCTTTGATACAGCAACTCTGGCTGGCCTGGCCTATGGCCATACGGTGCTGGCACAGGCTTGTAAACTGGCGGGCATCCCTTTCAGTAACAAGGAAGCCCACTCCGCAGCCTACGATGCAGAAAAAACCGCAGACCTGTTCTGCGGCATTGTGAACCGCTGGAAAGAGCTGGGCGGTTTTCCGCCGCCACTCATTGAGCCAGAGGAAGAAGCGACAAGCTAACTGCCAGAACCAAAAAAACCCGCCGAAGCGGGTTTTTTCTTGCCTGGAGACAGCTTACCAGTAGATGCCTCGCATAATGGCCGCGAACGCCACCTGCTCGGTCGATACCTTGGGTTTCTCACCAGACTTGCTACCAGCGGCAGACGGAGAATCCGGGAACATCCGGTAACCGGTGTTCATGATAATCTCACCCATCTTCGGCGCCAGGGCATGCAGAACCTGGGCAAAGACACCCAGGCGAGTCGCAATACGCTTCGGCCGGTAAACGATGGCATCCGCCACCATCTGCGCCGCTTCATCCGGTGACAGCGTGGGTACCGAATCGTAAATCTTGGTCGGCGCAATCATCGGCGTTTTCACCAACGGCATGTTGATGGTGGTGAACGTGACGTTGCGGTCAGACCACTCCGCCGCCGCACACCGGCTGAAGGCATCCAGCGCTGACTTGGACGCCACATAGGCCGAGAAACGTGGTGCGTTGGTCAGTACCCCAATGGACGAGATATTCACCACATGGCCACGGCGGCGCTCCAGCATAGCAGGCGCAAAGCCCATGATCAGACGCACTGAGCCGAAGTAGTTCAGCTGCATGGTGCGCTCGAAATCGTGGAAACGGTCAAACGACAAAGACAGCGAGCGTCGGATAGACCGGCCGGCATTATTCACCAGTACGTCTACATGGCCGTGATTATCCAGAACCGTCTTCACAAAGCGATCACAGTCTTCCATGTCGGAAAAATCGCACTGGTAGGCGTGGATATTACCGCCACGGGCTTCCAGATCGGCTGCCACTTCGTCCAGGGTTTCCTTGGTGCGGGCGCCAATCACCAGGATTGCACCGGCTTCCGCCAGCTTCTGGGCAGTTGCCAGACCAATACCGGAAGTGGCACCGGTGACAACACACACCTTGCCTTCCACTGTTCCCTTCAGGGTGCGGTCCTTGAACAGATCCGGGTCCAGGTTACGCTCCCAGTAGTCCCAGATCACAGGCGCATAGCTTGGCAGGCGCGGCACGTCGATGCCGGTGCCTTTCAGAGCCCTTTCAGTTTCACGGGCATCAAAACGGGTCGGATAGTTGATGAACGACATTACCGACGGCGGAATGCCCATATCATCCAGAACGGCACTGGCAATGCGCTTAACAGGCGGCAGATTCTTGATGCTCTGGCGAATGAACGGAGGAATAAAACCAAACATCCGGGAATCAATACGCATCCCCATCTTGGGAGCGTGGCCCGCCTCGCTGAAGATATTTAGGATTTCACCCACTTTGTAGGGATCAGAGTCCACCAGGTGGAAACACTTGCCGTCTTCCCCTTCAAGATGGGCAATGTGATCCATGGCGTTCACCACGAAATCGACCGGCACGATGTTCAGGCGGCCGCCCTCGATACCAATGGTCGGTACCCATTGTGGCAAGGCGTGGCGAATCTTCTGGATCATTTTGAAGAAGTAGTAAGGGCCGTCAACCTTGTCCATCTCGCCGGTTTCGGAATGGCCAATCACCATGCCGGGGCGATAGATACGGAACGGCACCTTGCATTCATCGCGCACCACTTTTTCGGACTCATGCTTGGTGCGCAGATAGGGGTGATCCAGCTTCTCGGCTTCCTCAAACATGTCTTCCCGGAAGGTGCCCTTGAACAGGCCTGCAGCCGCTATGGATGACACATGGTGGAAATGCTTGGCCGCCATGGCCTCAGCCGCCTGGACCGCCGCCCGGGTGCCCTCGATGTTGGTGGCCGCCTGGGACTCTTCATCGGCGCCCATGTCATAGACCGCCGCCAGATGAAAAAAGTGATCGACATTTCCCTTGAGGGATTTCAGGGTCTTGGCATCGATTCCGAGGTTCTTGCTGGTCAGATCACCAATGACCGCCTTTACCCGGGACTCATCCACACCCCACCGCTCGCGCAGTTTTTCGAGTTTGCCCTGAGACTGTTCACGTACTAGGACATACACGGTACCGCCTCGGGCGAGCAGCTTTTCAACCAGAAAGCGGCCGATAAACCCGGTACCGCCTGTCAGGAAATAATTCATAGGTACTCCATCCTGCCTGTTGCTCTGTTGTTGTCATTACACCAGCACGAGTAAGACTAAAGTCTTATCTGCATTCCATTGGCCGGCATTGTACTGAATTGCAACTTTCATGTATCGAACTTTTTTAGAGCTTTTACTCTGTAACCCTTTGTTTTTGTTAGAGCCTTTACTCTAAAAACCGGCCTTCCGCCTGGCAGAAAATGTCCCTGTTGCCGACACACTGAGTTTGAGATTAGCACAGTAACCACCTGCTGCGAGCCTTGCGACCACAATTACCGATGGGCAATGCAAGGCTCGCCCGGCAATGCGATAATCGGGAACTTACCGCGCCTGACGGCGTCACTAACTAGCCACGATCCTGAGAGTTACCAAACCAGCATGCAAAACGACAGCCCGAATACCGAACGCTACATCGCCATCGCCCGCGCCTGCCTGAAGGCCATCAACGACACCGCCGCTAACAGTGGTAGTCGGGAGGAGAAAATCCAGGCGGTCTATCAGGCGATCGACAAAGCCTTCCAGGCGGAGTTTTCCGAGTATCGGCAATCCGTTGCCATCATGGCGACCGTACTTGAACGTATCGCTTCGGGCGAACTGGACGCCGACAAAGCCGCCAGCCTTGCCCGCAAAACCCTGGACCAGCAACCCGCTGGCACCCAATCCGGGATCATGCACTGAGCAAAACCCCCACTTTGACCGGACAGAAGAGGCACCATGACAGCTGACCGCCCCGTGTTCCAGAACCTGTACCGTTTCCAGTTTGTTTTGTTATTTTTACTTGGCAGTGTGCTGCTCAGCCCTCTGGCTGTTGCCGGCGCATCGCCGACCAAAAGCCCCAACGACCCTAACGAATACCGGTTTCTGGAACTGGACAATGGCCTGCGGGTGATTCTGGCCTCAGACCCCGAAGCCGACAAAGCTGCCGCCTCAATGAATGTCGCCGTTGGCAGCGGCAACGACCCCGCCGACCGCGAGGGTCTGGCACACTTCCTGGAACATATGCTGTTCCTGGGAACCGAGAAGTATCCGGACCCGGGCGAGTACCAGCAGTTCATTCGCAGCCATGGCGGCAGTCATAACGCCTTTACCGCATTTGCCGACACCAACTATTTTTTTGATGTCGAGGCAGAATTCCTTGAGCCGGCCTTAGACCGCTTCGCCCAGCAGTTCTCCCACCCGCTGTTCACACCGGAGCTAGTCGACCGGGAACGTAACGCCGTGCACTCGGAGTACACCGCCAAGCTCAAGGAAGATGGCCGCCGGTTCCTGTCTGTTCTGAAGGCCGGGGGCAACCCCGATCACGCCTTCAATCAGTTTGCCGTCGGTAACCTGACAACCCTGGAAAACACTGAAGAGAATCCCCTGAGACCAGACCTGATCCAGTTCTGGCAGGACCAGTATTCCGCCAACATCATGACACTGGCAGTTTACGGCCCGCAGCCCCTCGACCAGTTAGAACAGATGGTCCGGGAACGCTTTATCGCCATCGAAAACCGGGACCTGACGGCCAAGACACACCCACAGCCGCTGTACGTTGAGAGCAGATTGCCCGAACGCATTACTGCTGAAAGCCTGCGAGATTCCCGCAGCATGACGCTGTCGTTCCCGATCCCATCGCAGCGGGACAATTACCGGACCAAACCGGCATCCTATGTGGCCAATCTACTGGGCCACGAGGGCCCCGGCAGCCTGTTTGACACCCTTAAACAGGCGGGTCTCGTGGAGTCGTTGTCCGCCGGGCTGGGAATGGATACCGGGGATCATGCCACGCTGGATATCCGTATGTCTCTCACGCGCGAAGGCCTTGAACGGCAGGACGAGATCATCGCGCTGGCGTTTCGGTACATCGATAAGGTCCGGCAATCCGGAATCAACGAAGACCGCTTCGAGGAAATGAAACAGCTTGCGGTGATTGACTTCCGGTTTCGCGAGCGTAGTGAGCCGATGCGCGAGGCCATGCGCCTATCCAGCCTGTTACGGGACTATCCACCGGAAGATCTGTTGAGCGCGCCTTGGCTAATGGATCGTTACGCTCCGGAACAGTACAAAGCGCTTCTGGAACGCCTGACACCCGATAACCTCAAAGTCTGGGTGTCTGCCCCCAACCGGAATTTCGAAGCGCCACAATTTACGCAGTGGTATCAGACACCCTGGCAGAGAGCGCCGCTCAGCGTCGAAAGTGAAGTAGAGTCCACGCTGGCTGAGCGCCTGGCCCTGCCCGCCGCCAATCCCTTTGTTCCGGAAAACCTGGAGCTGGTACCCGGAAACACCATGGCCCAGCCAGTGCTGCTGGACGAACTGGATGGCCTGGCTGTCTGGTACGCCAGGGACACCCAGTTCAACACGCCCAAAGCCAACCTGTTTATCAGCCTGCGCACTCCGCAGGCGAGATCCTCTGCCCGCAACGAGGTGCTAACCCAATTGCTGGTGGATGCCATCGATACCAACCTGAACGCCTGGGCCTATTCCGCGCGGCTGGCCGGACTGGACTACAGTATTTACCCACATCTTCGGGGTGTGACCATCCGGGTGGGTGGCTATAACGACAAGCTCTACAAGTTGGTGAACCGGATTCTGCTGGAATTTGCAGATCCCAAGTTTACTGAGCAGCGTTTCGACGTTGCCCGGCAGAGACTGATTGATGGTCTTGAGAACAAAGCCAAAGACCGGCCGGTTCAGCAAACCTCGGAATTCATTCAAACGGCTCTCATTGATGGCACCTTTCCGGTACCGGATAAACTCGCTGCCGCGCGTGAAGTCACTCTGGACGAACTGGAAGCCTTTGGCGCCCGCCTGGTAGCACAAACAGACCCGGTAATGCTGGCCCACGGCAACCTGACGGAGGCAACGACACTGAATATGGCACGGCAGGTTCAGGCCATGGTATTAAACAATCGGGAGCGCACCACGGTCGACCGCTCGCAGATGCGCCAGCTGCCGCAGGGACAAACCCTGGCGACGCTGAACCTGGAACATCCGGATACTGGCTATACGCTGTACTTGCAGGGGCGCGACACCTCCTATGAGGAGCGGGCAAGGTTCCGCCTGCTGGCGCAGATTCTGAGCAGTCCCTTCTATGAGGACATCCGTACCAACCGCCAGCTGGGCTACATCGTTTATGCCACCGCTTTCGAGATACTGGAAACACCGGCCCTGGGGCTGGTTGTGCAATCTCCGGAAGCAACGGCTGAAGCTATTGACCAGGCGGTGATGGAATTCGCTGAAGGGTACGCAGACCGATTGGCAGAGTTAACGTCCGAGCGACTGGCTCGGGAGAAACAAGCGGTGATCAGCCAGTTGCTTCAGCGAGACCGGCAGTTAGGTGAGGTTTCGGGTCGTTACTGGCGGGAAATCGACCGGGGGAACACCGCCTTCGACAGCCGGGAGCGCCTGGCGGACGCCATTCAAAAAGTCACCCGGGATCAGCTGAAAACGACCTTCCGCAACGCCATGATAGAGCGCCAAAGGGCACTGCTGGTGGTTACGGGCGATGATGGCGAGAACAGCCGGTCCGTTCTTGACCAACTGCGCCAGCGGGATGCCGTGCCAGCCCGAGTTGAACGTTAACGTTCGCCAACCATACGCCGGAAGCGCTGCCAGTCTTCCGGCTCATCAACATCCCAGCGGGGTTCCAGCAGGTAAACGCTGAGCCCCGCAGCCTCCATCCTCTGCAGGGTTTGCTGCATAACTTCTGGCGTACCCCAGGCAATACCTTCCAGCGCACCGGGCGCCAGCCTGCGAGCACCGATTAACACGTAACCACCATCATCCGACGGGCCAAGCACAACATCGTAATGCTCCAGAGCCGCTACCGCGGAGCGCACATAACCGGGGTCGACCGAAGGACAATCACTGCCAATCACCACGGCCCGGTGATGAGATGCAATACCCTGGCCCAATGCCCTGGCCATTCGCTCCCCCAGATCGCCACCTTGCTGAAAAGACTGGGGCAATTTGGCTGCTTCGATATTGGCCAGCAAGGGAGCAGCTTCTTCAGGCGGCTGATCCAACGGACGATCCCACCAGAAGCTAACGTCATAGCCCGTGGCACACAGATTATCCAGTACCTCCAGACTCAGGGTGATATGAGCCTGTAGCGCGCCCTCAATACCGAGGGCCGGAATTAACCGGGTTTTCACCCGGCCCGCCTGCGGCCACTTGGCAAACTGCATGAGAACCGCCGGTGATTGATCAGTGTTTTGCATGGCGCACGTTCCTCCGCCAAAGGGCCGCCAGGGTTTCGGGGCTGTCACCCCGCCAATAACGCCAACGCAGGCGCCACATCAGCACAATTGTGGGCCACACACCGCCCTGCTCCCAGCGCCGGCTGTCGGTAATTACCGGCGACGAAATACAGTAAGGGCGTGCCACCAGTTTCAGGCGTTTGGACAACTCCACGTCTTCCATCAATGGCATGGCGCGATAGCCACCCAACGCCTCGAACACGTCCCGACGCACGAAAATACCCTGATCTCCCGTGCAAACGCCGGTGAGCCGGGAGCGCCGGTTCATAAACCAGGCAATCACAGAAAACATGGTGTGCCGGCCGCTCAGACGAACATCAAATCGCCCCCAGGGGCGACCAAGGCGCTGGCTTTCACTGAATTGCTCGAGGGCATCGGGGGGCAGGCGCGTATCCGAATGCAGGAATAGAATCAGGTCGCCACGGGCAACGGCAGCGCCCGCGTTCATTTGCACTGCCCGCCCCGGTTCAGATACCAGCAACCGGTCACATAACGGGCGCGCCAGGTCAGCCGTGTTATCGGGGCTGCCGCCGTCTACCACAATCACTTCGTGGCCGGCCTGGCGGATGGGCTGTAGCCTCTGCAAAGATTCTTCAATGCCGGCCGCCTCCCGCCAAACGGGCACGACCACACTTAAAGACAAAGCAATCCGGGTATTGGCATCCATAAAAGCGACAGACCAAGAGAACAAGTCCCAACCATAACCGGACACCCCTTGAGCCACAAGCCCTTGCCGGCTATCATACCGCCTCTTCTGAAACGCCCCCGTAGCTCATCTGGATAGAGCGTCCCCCTCCTAAGGGGAAGGTAGCAGGTTCGAGTCCTGCCGGGGGTACCAAACAACCTTATTCAAGTGTTGTTATTACCCTCGTCCACTGAACACTCTTGCAACCTGAGAGAGAAGGTCAACCGCCCCTAGCAGGGTGCCCGGGAAACGCCCCTGATTGACTTGACCCTTCGGTACCCGGCAATCCCCAGCAAACCCGCAAGCAACAGTAATAGACTAGAAGGCTCGGGGACCTTGGCCGGCGCAATCTTTTTAAGGCGACCTGTCAGCCAGTAGTAGTCCCCAGAGTCCCGATTGCCAGCGTGCGCACCCTCAAACGGTGCGGTTAGGTGCAGGTTGTCGAAAATATCCTTACCGGCCTCGAGGTAAAACAGGTCAAGAAAAAGGAAAAACTCAAAGTTATCCACCACAAAGGGTTCGAATCCGTTCTCGTAAAGGGCGTCGGTATCGGATATTGGTTGGTCATACATCAACGGCACAAGCCCAGTCCAACTGAACGTGATCGGGTCACTGGTAAACTGAACAGAAACCAGGCCACGCAGCACCGAATCAACCTCGATGATCGCGGTGGCATTATGACTCTCGTATGGGTTCATAATGGGGTGGTCGTAGCTGTAGGTGATTAGCGCGGCGTTTGCGGCCGGCGCCAAACAGGCAAGCACAATAGTCAGTAGATTGTTCACGCGTTCAGTCCCTCGATTTACCTATGATCCATCAGGGTAATTTAAAGCAATTATCGAACCATGGCACGTATCACTGGGTTTTCAAACGACCAGCAAAACGGCGCACTACTCACATGCAAAATATTCTGACACCGAGAATTTGGAGCGCTCACGCATTGCTGCGTCCAGTTTGGGGTTACAATGCCGCCTACCCTGTCACCACCGGAATCCACCGAATGGCCCGCTTTAACGAAATTGGCACCGCAACCATCCCTGGCAATGGCACCCGCTTGCGCCTGCTGCAGCGCAATGACGAGTTTTCCATCAAGATCGCCGGGGCGCCTGGTGAACTGATGAACAGCCGGTTGCATGGTTCTGAAGATGCCCTGGCCACGCTGGCCTGTGAACGCCTGAGCCATCTGCCAGAGCCGCGGATCCTGATTGGCGGGCTGGGGATGGGTTTTACCCTGGCGGCGGCATTGGCATCAACCGGTGAAAAATCGCGGGTGACCGTGGCGGAGCTGGTCCCGGAGGTTGAAACATGGAACCGTGAGCCCCTGGGCTCAGCGGCCGGCTATCCGCTGAACGATGCCCGAGCCCAAGTGCACATAGGCGACGTAGCAGAACTTCTGAAGCAGGGTGATGGCAACTGGGATGCCATTTTGCTGGATGTCGATAACGGCCCGGAGGGCCTAACCCGCAAGGAAAACAACTGGATCTACTCACCCGAAGGCATTGCCGCTGCCCAGAAATCCCTGAGCAGGGACGGCATTCTGGCCTATTGGTCCGCGGGCCCGGAACACGCTTTCACCGAACGGCTGCGCCGGGCTGGCTTCTCGGTCGAGCCAGTCGTTGTGCGCGCCCTGCGCCCCGGCAAAGGCGCACGCCACACCATCTGGCTGGCCTGGTAATTTGGGGTCAGACCCCAGAACATTTGACCGCTTCAAGTGTCTTGGGGTCTGACCCAAAAAATTTATTGCAGCACTCGGGAGCGCCTGGCCGGAACAAACCACAGGCAAACCCGCGTCATCCAGCGTAACAGCAACAGGAACGGCAGCAGAATCAGGAACCAGCCGGGTACCTGTACCATCCACGGTGGCACACCGAGCACCTTGGCAGCGCCGGCGAACAGGTCGTTCAGCACCAGCGGGTGTCGAACGGCCACATAGGCCAGGGCAGCCACGGCGGGCCATTTGGCGTGACTAACCATAACCGAAGCCATGCGCCCGGCCCGGGCAAGGCGGGTGCTGTAAGCCGCTGAACGGGCAGTGACGGTAGAAGCCCGCGCCGTAGTAGCTGCCGCCCTGCCTGCTTTCAGAAACTTCACTGCACTGCCGATAACAATGGCATCCACGGCGGCCCAGCCCATATCGCTGGCACGAATGGGCTGATCGGTCCGATAACGGGATTCCAGGGTGCGAATGCCGCTGGTAAAGAACTGGGTCACGCCTTCGGTGATGCGATCGGTCCAGATCCACTCGATATTCCCGTCCGGGCCCACCACAAACTGACTGGTAAAATCCTGCCCTTCCTTGTTGGCAAAATTGACGGCATACCAGGCGCGCTGTTCGGGTGTGAGGGTTTGGCGGGTTCCGGCCACGCGATTCATCAGCTCTATCGATCTGACCGGGTTCTGGTAAAAATGGATAACCGGAGGTATCAGATACTCACCGTGGGCTTTGAGGGCATCCTGGAACTCGGGTTCCTCCCCGAATAACTCCATCAGCCACCTGGTGTGTTCCGGATACACCTGGAGCGCCGCCTGGGCCTTCAACAGCAGCAGGCGGTCGTCCCGATAATCAAGCAGCAGAGCCTGCACCGGCAGTGGCTCGGCAAGCACGGCCGAACGGGCGCCGAATACATCCTGGGCATGCAGGCGTACCAGCCGCTCTTCCACCGGTTGCGGCTGAAACCGAACCGCTACCAGGATGGCAATAACCAGCGCAATCAGCGCCAGCCAGAGCACGCTCCGGCGGCGGTGGGTTCTGAACAGCACAGGCTCTTGCATCGAGTACTCCCGGCGATCTGAAAGGTTTTAGTCTACACGGAACGCCGGCACCATAGGAGTCATGCACAGCTAGGCGCTGTCCCTTCAAGGAACACAGGAGAGTGCAAGCCATTTGACCCGTAGCAGTTAATTACATAAAAGTACCGCAATCCGCTTTACGGTTTGCAAGAAACGGATACCATAGCCTCAGGTAGTGCTTTCCGGACCCGTCTTGATGGATATTTTTGAGCAGAAACGCCGCATCATCATCACCGCCATTGTTGCCGTGGTTATGACGGGCATCATTATTGCCGCAGTGGTTTCTGCTCCGCTGATCAACCAGATTCACACCCAGGCGGCACAGACAGCTGGGGGCGTTGCAGACGCGAAAGCAGAGAACGTCAGAGCAGTTTTTGATCAGCACCAGGACCTGGCCCGCCAGACCGCCAGCCGGTCAGAACTGGCAAAGGTGCTGGGCCAATACGCCAAAGGCGAGGTTTCGGCCGGTGTGGTGCACACTTTTTCCCGCCCGAAACTGCAAGACGCAGCGCAAATCATAGAAGACCTTGCAGTATTAATCCGATACGACGCTGCCGGCAACGAACTGGTCAGGGTCGGGCCCTGGGCCAATGATCTACCTGCGGGTATCCCTCTTTCCGACACCCTGGACATCAATACTTTCGCGCTGGTGTCCGGCGAAACCAGCAGCCCGCTGCTGCAGGCGGCAAGCCCAATACTGGCAGATGGACGGGTGGTAGGTTATGACCAGCTTCTGTTCTCGCCAGACTCACTGACGCGGGTCTTCCAGAGTCAGCCGGATTCATCACTTTGTCTGCTCGACAACCGGAGAACAAAGCGCATTATCCTGAACCCAAAGACGGATCAGATCGAGCTGACGGCCCCTGAGGGCTGCCTGGCCGTCAGGCAGGGAGTGTCCACCCGAGACCGCTCCGGTGCTTTCCGGGCAAGGCTTGACGATGGTTCCAGAGTGCTCACGTTCCACCGGCCACTGGCGGGTTATGGCTGGGAACTGCACATGTACTCCCGAACCTCACGGGTTTTCGCCGACGTCATCGTCGATATCATGATCAGTATTCTGGCTATCCTTATGCTCTCTGCTCTTGCAGGGTTGCTGGTCTGGAGGTCACTGAAACCGATAGTCGGCGCGATGGTAAAGCAAACGTCTCAGATCGCCCGTTCCACCGAAGAGCTGCGGCTGGCCTACCAGGTGTTCGAACACACTCATGAGGCGATTCTGATCACCGATGCAAACTTTATGATCGTTCGAGCCAACCCTGCCTTTTCCGACATTACCGGTGAAGAAAACAGGGCGTTACATCGCAAGCTACTGACAGACTTTCTGGACAGTCAGAAAGGGAGAGGTGTTGTTCTGGAGGAGATTCGGAAACAGCTGATCACGGTGAACGCCTGGCAAGGTGAGGTCTGGCTGAAGGGCCATCAGGGCCTCACCATTCCCAACCTGATGACGGTGTCACCGGTCAAAAACAAAAATGGCCAGATCCGGCAACTGGTGCTGACATTCAGTAATATCACGGAGCGGGTACAGGCCGAGAAACAGATGATCCGGCTTGCCCATTACGATGAACTGACCGGCCTGCCTAACCGGGTGGCACTTGAGAACCACCTGGAGCAGGCCATTCAGCAGGCGCGCCGGGATAACAGCCATTTTGCCCTGATGTTCCTGGATCTGGATAAGTTCAAGCCAGTGAATGATAACTATGGCCATCAGGTGGGTGACGAGCTGCTACGCAATGTTGGCAAGCGTCTGAAACACTGCATTCGCAGTGGCGATGTGGTGGGCCGGCGAGGCGGCGACGAGTTTGTGGTGATTACCGGGCCGCTGCATGGCGATGATGACGCCAAGCCTATTGCCGACAAAATCGTCGCCGTGCTTAACGAAGCCTTCCACATTCAGGAGCACAACATTCAGATAGGCGCCTCGGTGGGCGTTGCGCTCTATCCGGATGATGGCATGGCGGCCGAGGACCTCCTGAAACAAGCGGACGCCGCCATGTATCGGGTTAAAACCAGTGGCCGTAACGCCGTGGCCTACGCCTGAAGCCGCTCAGGCCTGCTCATATTCCTGCACCAGCTGGCCGAGAAAATACAGACCTGCAGAACTAAGAAAATACCGCCCGGCACCGGCCCGGAACACCAGATTTCGCTTCTCCAGGTAATCCAGAGCTTCAGCGAGGCCCTTCTCGAACCGGGCCGCCCGGAGAATGTCCTGGTACTCGTCGTCTCCGGCCATGGCTTTAAGGTCCTGCTCATTCAGGCCTGCGTCTGCACGCCCCAGATAATCCAGGTCCCTCCCGCTGCGGGCAAAGTAACGCCCAATTATCAACAGCGCCACCTGCACCCTGAACGCATTCTCATCGTGCTCTTCACTTTCGTCGTCACTGCTCTCCTTCAGGAAGAAAAATGCGCCGGTTTCATTGAACACAAGTTCACTACCCAGATGTTCGTAAAAGGTGCGGAAGTGGGACAAGTGGTTGTACAACAGGTTGTATAGCGGATTGGCCCGTAGCTCCGAGCGGTTGTTGTCCCACACATCCCGCACGACCACCCGGCCGGCCTGAAACTCCCGGTAAATGGCGGTGCTGTGGGCGGGCAGGATCTGCTCGAAGCTGCCGACTGGCGCTGCGCTCAGGCTATTTTCCGTCTCGGTCATGTCAGCAAAATCAGGCATGGCTTGGCTCTTGTTTGATATCGGTTACGCCGGGTTCAAGCCGGCGTTTTCGGTAGACGAATTGCTCGCTGCCCGGTGCCTGTTCAAGGGTACGGAAGCGGTTGGTGGTGACCACCTGCATTCCCTCAGGTGGCGAATTCACCAGCCGGTTCAGGGCTGCCAGCAAATCCGGAAAACGGTAGCCGGGAATGAAACCATCCAGGCGCCCGTGCAGCTCCCGCACAAGGTCTGCCGTGGGCCGCAGCTCCAGCGTTTCGAGCCACTGGTAAAGCTGGTTGATGCGCTGAACATCGATCCGACTGTGGCGACCGCTGCCATCCACTTCCTGCAGTACCGGCACTTCCGCTTTGCGGCGCAAATCCGTCAGGCGCAGATCCAGTTCGCTGAACAACAGCTGGTAGTAGCTGGACGACTGGCCAAAGGCATAATGCTTCGGCCGCTGTTGTGCCCGCAGGCCCACCAAGAACCCGGTGCTGCGGGCAAACTCCCCACCTTCCAGCCACTTGCGGCGCAGGCTGAGGGTTTCGGTATCCCCCTTGAGCGCTCGCAGCTTGCCATAGAAGTGCTCCATGGCATTGTACTGGGCCATGCCCCGGCGGGTCTTGCGCAGGAAGTGCTCCACCTCCTGGGCCACTGCCTGAATGGGTTTATAGAGCGCATTCAGGCTGAGGGACGAGCGGAATATCTGGTCCGCCAGGCTGTGATTGTCGTTGGTCTCCAGCAACCGCACCATAGCCTCCAGGGTTTCGAACAAATTGCTGCCATCGGGCAGCCGGGTGTCCGGATTCAGGAAGACCAGGGTGGGTTTGATGTGCCGGTCGTAAAGAGTCACGATCTGCTCAAACAGGTTCTGGCGAAATTCCAGGTACTTTTCCGGTGCCCGGCTGGCATCACCAGACAAGTCCGCCAGCTGGGCACTGATGGTTTGCATACGCAGCACGTTCTGACGCAACAGGCCGATGAGCTGGCTCACCCGTTCGTTCAGGTCGTCCCGCAGTTCGGTGTAATCCGGGTCTGCTTCACTGAAACTGCTGATTTCCAGACGATTACGCACATCCCTCAGGGTCACCAGGTGGCCCCGCAGGCGGGCGTCGGTCAGCTCCTGGTAGAGCGAGGCGTTACAGGCGCGCATCAGGTTGATCAGGGCGTCCTGGAACACCAGCCGGCGCTCGCCGTCGGCTTTGATGATGTCTATGATCAGGCCGCTACGGAACAGGTTCTCGGTGTTCAGGGCCAGCCGGACCCGCTCCCGGTCGGCCTTGCCCAGATTAGCGGTATAGTCCATCACCTCGGCCACCAGGTCGCTCTCACGAATGTAGCGGGCCTCATTCCGGTCCATGCGTTCGATCATCCGGAACAGGATCTTCGGGTGCTCGAACAGCAGCCGAGTGGTATCCAGGGTGCTGAAGCGTTTACTCATCCACCGGCTCCAGCAGGCTGTTCTGGGTCTGGTCCGCCCAGTGCTTCAAGGCTTCACCACCGGTAAACCCCTCTGCGCCGCCCCAGAACACCAGCGTACGCTGGGGGCTGTATGGCCGCGCGGTGCGCATCTGCCCCACTTCCAGGTGCCGACCAATCAGGTAGATGACTTCGGCACTGGCACTGTGGGTGGCGGCAGAGAAAAGATTGAAGCCCTGCTTGCGAAGTCGTTCCAGCAGTGACGGCATCTGGCTGATGTCCACACTGGCCAGTTCGTCCAGCACCATGGGGAACGACAGTTGCACCCCCGGGTACAGCACCCGCTTGAACAGCCGGTACACCAGTTCCAGGTTGATCAGTGCAGTGGTGGAGGTGGACTGGCCTTTCTTGTCCAGGTTGGCGGCGTTTTCCTTGCGGGTTCGGTAGGAAATGCCGGTGATCACCCTGTCCATGGTCAGGCGCTTGCTGCCGCCCTGCTCCCCGAAAAAGTCCGCCACAAACACCCGCAGGCGGTCGTAGAAAGCATCGGACTGCAGCTGGTTGCCGTAGGGGTCGATGTTGTTGGCTTCTTCCACCAGGTTGCGGAATTTCGGATCGGTGTGGATATCCACCCGAATTTCCACCAGGTCGTTGATGCGAACGCCGTCCAGCTCCCGATTGAGTTGGGCTTCAAAGCGCACAATGTGTTCGTGGTTGGATTTCAGCGCCTGACGGTAGCTGGCCACGGTCTCGTTGTGGATGGCAATCTGCTCCTCCAGCACCTGCCAGCGCTCCGCCATACCGGCGAACAGGTCCGCCAGGCTCTTGAAGGTGTCGCGAATGACCGACGACGCCGGGCTGTCTTTCTGCAATTCGCCTTCGGTGTCTTCGTGGATGCCCAGATAAATAAACTGGCGCAGGTGATCAAGTATGTTGCGGCGCCGTTCTTCCAGATCGTCCAGCTGGGTTTGCAGGTCGTCAAAGGCAGCAGCCGAGACTTTCTCAATGGCCAGTGGCTGTTCCGCTTCCACCGTTTTCAGGTGCGGGAAGCGGTGTTCAACGGTGCCCACGCTGCGGCTCAGGCCCGCCAGCTCCCGCTCCCGTTCTTCGATGCGATCTTTCTCAGCCTTGGCCTTGGCCGCTTTCTGTTGCACCGCGTCCTGTTTTTCCTGTTCCAGCCGGGCTTGCTCGTCCAGTTTGGCGAGTTCTTCTTCCGCCGCCTGCTTTTCTTCAGCAGCGTCTTTCAGGGCAGTAGCCGCCGCCGGATAGCGCTGTAGCGTTTCCAGGTCTTTCTCAATAGCGCGGATTTCTTTTTCCGTGCGCTCAATCAGCCGGGGCCGGTCGTGCTCCTGATTAGCGGTGTCTGCGAGCTCTGAACGTTCCCGTTCAAGGCTGTTCAGTTCACTTTCAATGTGATGCCGCTGTTCGGCAAAGTTGGTTTGGCGAGCGGGTTGGCTTTGGTATTCAGTGTCAAACCAGTCGAAGCCCCGGTCATTGGGTATAAACAATCGGGCGAAGGCTTCAATAGTGGACTTGCTGTCCGCATCCAGGTCCTGACCCGGACTGGCCATCATCAACCGGGGATCGACAGCGCGAAGCGGCGCGGCGGTTGCTTCGTCCAGCTGATTCTGCAACTGCCACTGCTGCTTGCTTTCCCGGTCTCTCAGACTTTCTAGCTGTCGTTCAAGGTCCAGCTTCTTGCGCTGAATCTGTTCCAACCGAATCTCCGCCTGAGCGGCACTTTTCAGGGCGGCCAGGTGCCCGCGCTTGCCCTCAAGCTCCTCTTTCTGGATCTCGGCGATTTCCTGCAGGGTCATCTCGCCGTATTGCGAGACCAGCAGTTCACCGTCTTTCTGGTTCTGCTCGGACTGTTTGATGCGCCGGTCAGCGGAGCGGATCTCGCCTTTCAGGCCGCTGGTTTCCTGCTCCAGTTTCTTCAGGGCTTGCAGTACGTGGCGCAGAGTGTCGTTCTGTTCGTTAAACGCGTCCAGCGCCACCCGCCGTTTGGCGCCAATGTCCGCCAGGGCACTGGCCACGCCGTCCCGGAAGGCCGCGAAATCGTGCTGGCTGCGTAGTAGGGTCTGGTAGGCCTGGTAGTCCCGGTTCAGCTTTTCAAACCTTGGCCGCTCTTTCTCGATGCTGTTGAGCTGGGTTTGCTGCTGTTTTAACTGTTCGTGACGGTTGAGAAAATCATCAATATTGAAGTCGAAGGCATCGTCGGCAAACTTCTTGTCCGCCTCGATGATGCTGGCCACCGCATTGGCCATGGCCTGGTCGTCGGCCTTCATTTCGAACAGCAGCAGGATCAAGGTGCGCAGGGACTGCACCCGGCGCTCGTCCGACTCACCCAGGGGCAGAACAGAATAACGCACCGCATCGGCGTTCATCAGTTCGCTGCTGTAGAGCATGGATTTGAGCTTCGCCGGGTCGTTCACCAGCCTGGTGTCTTTGGACAGCTTCTTCAGCGCTTCCGATAGCCGGCTGAACGACAGCTCCGGCACCGCCTGGCCAATGCCGTCTTCATCGTCGCCGTTCCAGAACAGCGGCCGCAGCTGGTCGTAGCTCACGGGTATAAAGGCACGGCCATAGCTGAGCTGGCTGGCGTTGTCGCGATACAGAATCTGGCAATGGGTACCCGCCGGGTTCTCCGCCTCCATGATCAGGAAGCTGAACTGGCTGGGGAAATAGTGCTGGTAGCTTTCTTCGTTGGTATAGAAGCTACCTGCGCTGGCGTTGCGGAAGGCGAATTTCTTGCGGCTGTTCTTGAAGTTGTTTTCCGGCAACAGGAACAGACGCAGGGAATTGAGCAGGCTGGATTTACCCAGGTTGCCCGGCCCAAGAATCAGGCCATGGTTATCCACCGGAATTTCCACGTAACAGAAGCCGGCGGAATCCACCAGCACCAGGCGGCGAATGCCGAAGTTAAAGGTGCTTGCGCTCGCCTGTGAATCACTCATCCAGAATCATCTCCTGTTCCATGAATTTGCCGGTGGCTCGAAAGGCCTGCGCCAGCGACACAAACCCAAGATCTTCCGCCAGCATGATGGCCTTTGTAAACCTTTCGGTGGCGTCCGGGGTTTTGCGGAAACGACTCAGCCAGGGTTGCCAGTCAGTCGGCTGCAGATAGCAAGCTTTTTCACCCAACGCCGATCGCATCGATGCCAACATCTGCAGGCCGCCGGCATCATAATCAAAGGCGCAGACCACCTCATCGTAACCGGCCAGCCAGTTCAAATCCGCAGCACGGGTGATCCGATTGCCGCCACCGAGCACCACATCGCAATTTGCGAGTTCCATAGGCCTACCAAGGCAGTCACTGGCATAGGCCAGCATCTGGCGGTAATGGTAAAAATTCTGCTCATTTTCCACCACCAGCACCCGGGGCGCTGGCCGAAAACCGATATCCACCGAATCTCCGGTAATCACCACCGAATCCGGCCGGTTGCCTGTCAGGGCGCGATGATACACCAGCAGTAAACTCACCTCGGTGCCGTGGCGGTGGGAATCGCCCTTCTTCGCCGCATCTACCCTGCTAACGGGCGCAGCCGCCTGTCGCTGTAACACCGCAAACGCAGCTTCATCCAGAATGGTTACCTGCCAGCGATTGGCACTAACCTTCTCCGTTGCGAACAGCTCCCGATGCCGCCGACGCAGGGCATCCGGCAGCTTCTTTAAAAAGGCCTCGTAGTTGATGGCCCGGCCTTTAAGGATTTTCTCGAGGTAATCGTTCAATGGCCCACCTGTTCCCGCCTTGGTAAACTTGCTGGAAAGTTTACAACCCGAGGCAGATTATGTCCCTGAAGTACCGCGTGATTCCCGTCACTCCCTTTGAACAAAACTGCACTCTGCTCTGGTGTACCGAAACCAACAAGGCAGCGGTGGTGGACCCGGGCGGCGACCTGGATCGCATTCGGGCGGCGGTGGAAGCCGAGGGCGTCACTTTGGAGAAGATCCTGCTTACCCACGCCCACATCGACCACGCCGGCGGCACGGCAGAGCTGGCCAAGTCGGCCGGGTTGCCGATTGAGGGGCCCCATAAGGACGACAACTTCTGGATTCAGGGCCTGGCCATGCAGGCGCAAATGTTCGGGTTCCCGGCGCCAGAAGTGTTCACGCCTGATCGCTGGCTGGAAGACGGCGACACGGTAACGGTGGGTAATGAAACCCTGGAAGTACTGCATACCCCAGGCCACACCCCTGGCCATGTGGTGTTCTTCCATCGCGGCTCAAGACTGGCCCAGGTGGGTGACGTGCTGTTCAATGGCTCTATCGGCCGAACGGATTTCCCGAAAGGCGACTACAACACCCTGATTCATTCCATCCGGGAAAAGCTGTTCCCCCTGGGGGATGACGTGAACTTCATCTGCGGCCACGGCCCCATGTCCACCTTCGGCCAGGAACGAGCCACTAATCCGTTTGTATCCGATCACCGGGGCTGAGCGCCCCGGTGCCCGCGGCCGGAATCATTGTTGCGACAACCGGAACTGCTCGATGGTCTTACGCAGGGTTTCGGCCATGGCCAGGAGGTCACCGGCAATGCGGGCGGTTTCCTGGGCGTCGCTGGAGGTCTGCTCCGCCGAACGGCTGATTTCAATCACGTTGTGATTGATGGATTCCGACACATCGCTCTGTTCGTTGGCCGCGCTTTCCATTTCTTCATTCAGGCCAGTGATTTCGCGCACCGCCGCAGCGATAGTCTGCAATTCTGTTTCCACTTTCAGAATTGATTCCACCTGATGCTGCGCCAGTTCGGAGGCATGGCGCATGGTGCCCACGCAATCCACCACCTCTTTCCTCAGGCCGTCAATGGTGTGGCGAATCTCCTCTGTGGACGCCTGGGTACGCGACGCCAGTGCACGCACTTCATCAGCCACCACCGCAAATCCACGACCCTGTTCACCGGCACGGGCGGCTTCGATGGCGGCGTTCAGGGCCAGCAGGTTGGTTTGATCTGCAATCTCGGAAATCAACTCCAGCCGGGTTGCCATCTCGGTGGTGCGTTGGTCCAGTTGCTCGATTCGGTGAGCACCGTTCTGCACCTCGGTATTGAGGGTTTCGATACCTGTCACGGCGTTGTGGGCCAGCTGTTCACCGGTCTCCGCTGCCTTTGCTGTGTCTGCAGATTTGCGAGCAGTATTGACCGCGTTCTCCCGCACCTGCACCGCAGACGCCGCCATTTCCGTGGTGGCACTGGCCACCTGGTCCGTGTTGTCCCGTTGAGC
Organism: Marinobacter sp. NSM; assembly: GCF_052380025.1. Lineage (NCBI taxonomy): Bacteria > Pseudomonadati > Pseudomonadota > Gammaproteobacteria > Pseudomonadales > Marinobacteraceae > Marinobacter > Marinobacter sp. NSM. The sequence goes on along the minus strand of NZ_JBQTCK010000010.1, from coordinate 17,023 downwards.
GAGAACCTCGCGTTCCGTGGTTTCCGCCTTGCCGGCAATGGTCCGTGCCGCTGATTCAACCTGGGCAGCATTGTCCATGACCGTATTCATGCTTTCCCGAATCTTCGCCACCATTCGGTTAAAGGCCCTGGACAGTGAACCGATTTCATCGTTGCGTGTAACCTCCAGTTCAATGGAGAGGTCTGAGTTCCTGGAGATTTCATCCATCCGGTCATGGAGCCTGCGCAACCGGGAGAACACCAGCCGCCCCAGAACCAGCGCGGTCAGGAAGAAAATCACCACAAAAATGACCACCTGAACACCACCACCCACCAGCAACTGCTGCTGCAGGCGGGCGTCGCTTTGGGCCAGGGAATAATCCACCCGGATGGCACCGAGAATCTCGCCCTCCTTAGCCTGGTGGCAGCCAAGGCAATTCACCCCCTGATAGTCTGCCTGGGCAATAACCGGCTCAATCAGGGTATAAACCCGGCCCTGGTCATTTGCCGAGTAAAGCTCCACCCGCTCGCCACGCAGTGCCCGCATATCCTCAGGTTCGCGACGCCGCTCCTCCGCATTACCCGCGCCGTACATCGCGTTCAACTGATCACTGCGCACCACCCGGATGTCCAGAACATCTTCGGATGCCTTGGCCCTATCACGCAGTACATCCCGATTGTTGATGGTGCCTGTCACCATCATGGTGTTGAGCCCGTCAAAGTAGGATTTTGCCAGCCCGTCTACATATTTGTGGCTGAACTCCTCAAGATGCGCGCGCTGCGACTGGGCGCTGTAAACAACGGTGAACGCAAGAATGATGGAAAACGCCACGGCCAGGGCCGACAGCAGCAAAAAGCGGATCGGGTGTTGTTTTTTCATGGTACCCCGGCAGCGGAAGATCAACTGAACAACCACCTGTTATGACGGCAGTTTCGGGCATAACTTTATAGACATACGTCAATTTTTATATGACCCAGATCAGCCCGATGCCATCCCTATGACACTCGTTGCAAAGTTTTACATTTCCACGCAAGTACAGACTGCCAAACCTCAAGAACAACCTGGCCCAAAACCTGCTTGTTACTCACAAACACACCCCATAATCGAATTTCCGGCAGTTATTTACCGCCGAGGAGGAAATGCACCATGTCTTTGCTGACATCTCTGATACAAGCCAGCACACGCTTTCAGCAAGCCATGGACAGCCGCCAGGCACCCGCAGCCAAGCCCGATGGCGAGAAACCCGCTGCCACGAAGCAACCCGAAGCCGCCGGTAACCCGGGTGATGACCGCTTTACCCCGTCCGGGCAGTCAGAACTGGACCCCGGCAGCCTGAAAGCTCGCAAGCTCCCACTCGGCCAGTACAAACAGACCGTTGCGCAGGATCTCTCCTTTGTTCGTGAAACCCTCCAGCACAAACTTGCCGAGTACAACCTGCACCCGGCAACGGCCCTGAGCGTGGGAAAAGGCGAGAACGGCGATGCGGTAGTTGAGGGGAAGCTGCCAGAAGAGCTTCGCGAAAGAATTGAGATGGACCTGAACAACAACCGGGGCTTCCGGGAAGCCTTCAGTCGGCTGAGCGTCAGCGAACCGACACTACACTTTATGGATAACGCCCTGAAGCTCAATCAGGCCTACGGCGTGAACAACTCCCTGCTGGATTCACTGCTCAGCGACAACCAGCAGTTCAACGGATTACAGGATGTCATCCACCGTTACGACAGCCTGAAACGCAATGCCAACAGCGGCCAATTCGACTTCGGTAACAGCGCACAACGCTACGCCTTCAACCTGAACACCCGGGCCTGATACCCGGGTGGCATGGGTCTTTGACCGTTAAACCTGAAACGGAGCGGGATCACCTTTACCCACCCGCGTAACCTCCGGGGCATCCCCGAGGAAATTCACCACGGTAGTCGCTTCCATACCGCAGAACCCGCCATCAATGATCAAATCCAGCTCGTGTTCCAGAACATCCCGGATTTCATAGGGATCGGTCATCGGCTCCGTTTCATCGGGCAGAATCAGGGTACTGCTCATGATCGGCTCGCCCAACTCGCCCAGCAGCTCCCGCACAATCTCGTTATCCGGCACCCGCACGCCAATAGACCGACGCTTGGGATGCAACAACCGGCGCGGCACCTCACTGGTGGCTGGCAGAATGAACGTATACGGCCCCGGTGTGAACGTCTTCAGCAAACGGTACTGCGTGTTATCCACCTTGGCGTACACACCAATATCCGACAAATCCCGGCACACAAGCGTAAAGTTATGCTTGTCATCCAGCTTCCGGATACGCTTGATACGATCCGCTGCCTGCTTGTCACCCAGGTGACAACCCAGCGCATACCCGGAATCCGTGGGATACACAATCACCCCACCCTTGCGAAGAATATCAACCGCCTGGTTGATCAACCGCTTCTGCGGATTCTCAGGATGGATCTGGAAAAACTGACTCATGAATTCACTCCCTGTCCTAATTTCGCAGCCATGGCGTCATCGCCCTTCGACCCGCCCATACAACCAGGCGAATCCGGCGCCGCCTGACCACTGGCCGCCCACTCCTCCGGCGTATACAAATGCAACGCCAAAGCATGCACAGGCCCCGCCAGCTCTTCCGCCAACACTTTATAAATGGCCTGATGCCGCTTAACTTTCATCTGACCGGCAAAATCCGGCGACACCAACGTCACCTTGAAATGGGTTTCCGAATTCGGCGGCACGGAATGCATGTGGCTCTCGTTCTCCACAGCCAGCAGCTGCGCGGCAAACCCGTCTTTGAGCTTGGTTTCAATTGCGTTCTGAACTTTCATAAAAAATCTTCTGCTCCAACTTCTCAAATGACCACTCACACTATCGCGGCGGCTTGCAGGGCGCCCGAAAGCGCTCTCTACCGGGCGAATTGCACGGAGTCTCAAGCGGCTGTGGTGGAAGCTTTCCCAAAAGTGTGTGTTGCCAGGGATGGCAACACCAAGCCCCCATGGACGGGTTCACGGCGTCTTTTGGGAAAGCTTCCACCACAGCCGCCTCCCCCAACACAACCAGTCTACTACACAACAAACGATAAGCCCGAAGCCCTTGACACAAAAGCCCCAAACAGACACATTCCGATGCCACTTAGCGAACCACCAACACCATGCACCTGTACATCGCCGAAAAACCCAGCCTGGCCAGAGCCATCGCCGCCGCCCTCCCAGGCCCGCACCAGAAAGGCCAGGGCTGGATCCGTTGCGGAAACGGCCAGGAAGCCGCCACCGTCAGCTGGTGCATCGGCCATCTGCTGGAACCGGCCGAGCCCGCCCGCTACAACCCGGCATGGAAAAAGTGGCGCCAGGAAGACCTGCCCATGTTCCCCGAACAATGGCAGCTCACCCCCAAAGACAGCGTAAAACAGCAACTCAAGGTGCTCGAATCCCTGATTCGACAGGCCGACGTGATCACCCACGCTGGCGACCCGGACCGTGAAGGCCAGCTACTGGTGGATGAAGTACTGCGCTACGTTGGTACCACCGTTCCGGTAAAACGGGTACTGATTAACGACCTGACTCCCAGCGCCGTTGCGCGCTCCATTCAGGCACCCAGAGACAACAAGGAATTCCGCCGGCTATCCCATTCTGCCCTGGCCCGACAAAGGGCCGACTGGTTGTATGGGATCAACCTCACCCGGTTCTACACCCTGAGCTACCAGCAACAGGGTCAGGACGGCGTTTACTCGGTTGGCCGAGTACAAACACCGGTGCTCGGCCTGGTTGTGGAGCGGGATAACACCATCGAGAACTTCGAGCCCAAGCCCTGGTACCGAATTGAAGGTCAATTCCAAGCCTCCGAAGAGGACGCGGACCAACGCCCGTTTACCGCCCGCTGGCTGCCGGATGAAGCCTATGAAGACCATCTGGACGAAGAGAAACGCCTGCTCAGCAGGGACGTGGCCGAGCAAATTGCCCGTGACGTGAACGGTCGGCCTGGCACCATCGCAGAATCCCGCTTCAGAGACCGGCCCGAGCCACCGCCCCTGCCGCTGTCCCTGTCGGCACTGCAGATAGAAGCCGGGCGACTGTTCCGGATGGGTGCCAAAGACGTGCTGGACACCGCCCAGAATCTGTATGAACGGCACCAGTTGATCACCTACCCCCGGTCCGACAACCGTTACCTGCCCGAGGAACATTTTCATCAACGGGAGCAGGTGATTCGCGCTATTAGCCGGGTATCCGGCGAGCTGGAAGCGCTCACAGGGCAACTGGACAGCAACCGGCGCTCTGCGGCCTGGAACGACAAACAGGTGGACGCCCACCACGCGATCATTCCAACCGTCCGCCCTACCCCGAATGGCAAGCTGACGGCCGCCGAGGAAAAGATCTATAACCTGATCAGCCGCTACTATCTGATGCAGTTCGCCCAGGATGCAATTCACCGTGAGGGAAAACTGACGGTGCAGGTTCAGGAACACAGATTCCGGGCCACCGAGACGGCGATACTCACCCCCGGCTGGAAAGCCTTGGAGCTGAAACTTCGGGAGAACAACAACGAGCCGGAAAAACCACCGCTGCCAAGGCTGGGGAGTCGTGAGCCGGTCACCTGCAGCAACACCACGGTAACCGAACGCAATACTCAGCCACCCCAGCACTTTACCGATGCCACCTTGCTGTCGGCGATGACCAACATCGCTCGTTTCGTGGCGGCCCCGGAACTGCGTAAAACCCTGAGGGAGACCGATGGCCTGGGCACGGAAGCCACCCGCGCCGCCATTATCGACACACTGTTCCGGCGAGATTACCTGTACCGGGAAAAGCGATTCATCCGCGCCACCGACAAAGGCAAGGCGCTGATTGCGGCGCTGCCGGACACTATCCGTACCCCGGACCGTACAGCGGTCTGGGAAGCAACACTGGAGAGCATCCGCCGCGGCGAGGACGACCCCAGGGCATTTCTGGAGTCGCTAAAGCAGGAGATCCGCGAATTCATTCATCGGGCGCCCGATGCGACCGGAACTCCTGCCAGCGAAACGTCTGTGCATTGCCCAAAGTGCCGGGCGCCCATGATCGAGCGGGAAGGAAAATTCGGACGTTTTTTTGCCTGCACCCGCTACCCAAAATGTAAAGGCACGCGCCCTCTGGAAGACAGTGCACCAGCAGACGGAACTGGGCAGAAGCCCGTGCCCTGCCCCCATTGTTTTTCACCCCTGGTGAGGCGCCAAAGCAAAAAAGGCTGGTTCTGGGGCTGCAGTAATTTCCCGGCCTGCCGACAAACAGTGAATGACGCCAACGGCAAACCTGAACTGTAGTTACGGAATTCTACATATCACTACTGAACGCAGCCTCATTTTTTGGGATACTTGGCCTATATTTCAGGGGATTTCTACTCCGCTCTGTGCCAAGACCACGAAATCGGCAACACCATTGAGGGCCAAGCTTAATGCGCATTGCTCTGCTGGAAGACGAACATGAACAAGCGCAACACATTCAAGCCATTCTCTCCGAGAAAGGTCATCACTGTGACAGCTTCCCCACCGGCCAGGCCTTTCTCGGTGCCGTTCTGCACCGAAGTTATGACCTGATTATCCTGGACTGGCAAATTCCAGACATGACCGGTATCGACGTGCTGGAGAATGTGCGCGCCCAGCTGGACTGGCCCATTCCGGCCATTTTCCTGACCCAGCGGGACAGCGAGGCCGACATCGTCCGGGCGCTGGATGCCGGCGCCGACGACTACCTGTCTAAACCGGCCCGGGCGGCCGAGCTCACCGCCAGGATCAATGCCCTGGCCCGCCGCAGCAACCCTGACAGTGACAAAGAAGTGCTGGTTTACGGTCCGTTTGAAGTCAACACCCGGCAACGAGCCATCCTGCTGCACGGTGAACCGCTTACCCTGACCGACAAGGACTTCGACCTCACCCTGTTCCTGTTTCAGAACCAGGGCCGGCTCCTGACCCGCGAGATGCTGCTGGAACGCGTGTGGGGCCTTGCCCGGGATATCAACACCCGGACCGTTGATACCCACATGAGCCGATTACGCCGCCGGCTGGGTGTAAATCCGGAGAACGGATTCCGCATCAAGACCATTTACCAGCGCGGCTATCGCCTGGAAGCGATCAAAGCCACTGAAGCTGACGAGCCCCGGGAAGACAGTGCAACCAATGCTTGACCGAAAACGCCAAAGCGTCACAGGTTTGCTCCTGTTGATTGTAACCAGCCTGCTGCCCGGCGTGGCTGCCGCCGAGATATCGGTTGCCCGAGGCTCTTCTTCCGCCTCGCCCGCTCAGCAATCGGAAAGCGCCCAGGAATGGGTGTATACGCTCCGCTCCGGTGAGACACTCAGCGACATCGGCCAGTCCTTGCTGATAGACCGGGTAACCATTGGCCAGGTCCTGCAATACAATAACCTGCCCGGTAACGCCAGGCTGTCTGCCGGGGAACAAATTCGCATTCCTCTGGCCTGGTTGAAGCGCCAGCCCGAGCCCGCCAGGGTTAGCTCCGCCAGCGGTAATGTTATTCACGTATCGGGCACCACCGGCCAGAAAACGTCACTGACCGAAAATTCTGTCATCCGGGTGGGCGATGAAGTGATCTCCTCTGCCGGCACCGCGACTATCGTCCTGGCTGATGGCTCCGAACTGCGTATGGCGCCCAATTCCAGACTCATTTTCAACCGCCTCACCCAATACGGCAAAGCCGGAATGGCAGATACCCGTGTTCGCCTGCAACGGGGCGAGGTGCATATCCGAGTAAAGCCGGTGCTGGAAGATGGTACCCGGTTCGAAATCGAAACCCCATCAGCGGTCGCCGCTGTTCGAGGTACCGTGTTTTCCATGCAGACATCCGCCTCTGGCAGCAGCGTTCAGGTAACCGAGGGCGTGGTTGATTTCGGCCCCCCGGGCCAGGTACGCCGGATTCCTGCAGGCTATGGCGCCAGCGTGTCCACCGCGAGCGCCACCCCCATGAACATCCGCCAGCTACCACCGGCCCCGGTGCTCAACCCCATCACCCCGATTCTCACACAGCTACCGGCTGAACTCAGCTGGCAGCAGGACGGCGCCAACCGGTATCGCGTCGATATCTTCGAAGAGGATGGCGGCACCTGGCTACAAAGTCGGGAAATGCCTGGCCATCGCTTTGACATTAGCCAACTGGACAACGGGCGCTACGAACTCCACCTGGCCGCACTGGATCGTCAGGGCATCACCGGAATGCCGGCCATCACGTCGATCGAAGTTGACCTGCAGGCACGAACACCTGATCTGCTTTCGCCAGAACCCGGTGAGAGCGTGAATGACGACATGCCAGAGTTCCAATGGCGCCTGAACGGTACCAACGAAGTTGCTCGGGTTGAAATCGCAGAAGATGAAGAATTCCGACGGCTGATTACCTCCAGTGAATGGGCGCCAGACAACCGAGCCCTCCCCTCCCGACCCCTAAGCCCCGGCCAGTACTACTGGCGAGTGGTCAGCGAGGCCGGTGGTAACTCCGTGGCCGCGTCCCAGCCCCGGTCACTGGTTGTGAACGGCACTTTGCCGCCGGTACGAATCATCAGCATCAACTACCTGGACAACCAGGTGCGCGTGTTCTGGGAGAAGGTGGATACCGCAAAAGACTATCGCCTCCAACTAGCGGAAGAGCCCGGATTCAACAACATTATCAAGGAAGCAAACGTGGCAGATACCACAGCGGCCTTGCGTCTGATTCCCGGAAGAAGGTATTTTGTGCGCGTCAAAGCTCTTTCTGATGGTCCGCTGGCAAGCCGATGGGGCCCGGGGAGGGAGCTTTACCTGGATTAAATACCTCCACAACAAGAACGAACCGCACGGCCCATGAGAAGGGATTGGTTAACCTTAAAGACGACACCCTGGTCTCTGGGCTTGCTGCTCACAGGCATCCTGCTATTACTCCAGATAACCACCCTGGAAGAGCGCATCAATTTCTGGCTTTACGACAAAGCCATCACCACCTGGTCCGCGCCCGTTGATGACCGCCTGGCTCTGGTGGGCATCGATGAACACAGCCTGAACGCGCTCGGGCGCTGGCCCTGGGACCGAAACCTCCATGCCCGGCTGATTGACCAGCTTGCCGATGCCGGCGCGGAAGTCATTGTGCTGGACATCCTGTTTCCTGAACCCTCCCCCAGCGACCAGGCCCTTGCAGACGCCTTGGAGCGCCATGGCCGGGTTGTGCTGCCCATACACTACTCACCGGCAACACCAACACAACGGATGGCCGAACAACTGCCCGCACCGCTGCTGGAGAAGACAGCTTCTGCACTCGGGCACGTGCATGTTGAGCTGGAAGACGATGGCGTGGCCCGCGGCCTGTACCTTTACAACAGCCTGGGCAATCATCGCTGGCCCGCGCTGGCACTGGCGGCACAGGATCGGGTCAACCCCAGTGGCCACGCACCGGATGCGCCTGCCTATACCAACGTCCGCAGCGAATTCCGCTTTGTGCCACTGGCCGGCGGAGCAGATACAATCCCTGCCCATTCCTACGTCGATGTGCTGAACGGCGCCGTGCCCCCGGAGACCTTCGCTGGCAAGACCGTCTTCATAGGAGCCACGGCGGTCGGTTTTGGCGATATTCTTAGTACACCGTTTTCCGGCCTGGGCAGGCCCATGAGTGGCGTTGAGTTCCACGCCAACGTTTATTCCGCCAGTCGCCAAGACACACTGATCTCCTCCGCACCTGGCTGGGCCTCCATTGCACTGACACTGGTGATCCTCCTTGGCCTGGCCAACTCCCTGCCGAGACTCAAGCCCGCAGCGACCGTCCTCGCCTGTAGCATAGGTTTTGTCCTGGTGTTGATCACCTACTTTGTGGTCCTACGCAGCTTGCATTACCACCTGTCAGCCGCCAATGCCCTATTGTTGCCCATGATTGCTCTGCCGGTGGCCAGCGGTCTTCGGCTTGCGATGGCCAACCGCTTCCTGAACCGTCAACTGGATGACTTGGCCAGAACACCGCAACTTGCCTTGCCAGACCCCTCACACAGGCACCCTCACCAACTTCTTGAACACCTGAGCGCGCTACTCCAGCCCCAGGGTTGGCTGCTGGCGGAAGGCAGAGACCTGCTGGCAGTCAAAGGCATGACACTGGCCGATGTCCCGACCAACATCCAAGTCGGGCAATGGAGTCATCATGGTAACCAGAGCTGGATACGCCTTATTCGCGGCGGCAGCGGGTACCTGCTCGGGCTCACCCTCCCGGATGACCTGAGCCGGGAAGTTATCCAGCTGTACTTGCAGAACCTTAAACTGGAAGACCCAAGCGCGCCCGCCCTTGAGCCGGGCGCCCAGGAGAACCTGTCCCGGCGCATTGAAAAAGTCCGAACCGCCACCGAGCGACTCAGCCAGATGCAGTCATTCATCAGCCATAGCTTCGAGCGCATGCCAGACGGCATAATCGTAACGGATGAGCTGGGTGTTATCCGCTTCGCCAACCGGCACATTGAAGCCTGGTTCCGGGAGCCCATGCCGAGCCTAAGCGGATTACCCCTGACGCGCCTGCTGGAAGGCCATGACCCAAGGGACGCGGCGCCCTGGTATGAAACCGTGTCTGAGACGTTGACCCTTCGGCAAAGCCGAACCGTTGACCTCAAAATTCACAACAAGGACTTCCTGATTCACCTGGCACCGTTCGCATTGCCAGACAGCAATCAATTCGGAATCATCGCCAACATCTCAGACATTTCCGAGCTTCGGGAGCAGCAGCGGCAGCACCGGGAAGCCATCGACTTTATTTCTCACGATGTTCGCTCTCCGCTGGTGTCTCAGTTGGCATTGATTGAGCAACTGAAACGAGACCCTAGCCATATTGATGAGCGCCAGCTTGAACAACTGGGCAGACTGGCCCGGCGCAGCTACCATCTGGCGGAAGAATTTGTGCAGCTGGCGCGGGCCGAGCAGCTGACGGAAACCCGGTTCTACGAGTGTGAGTTTCTGGCTATCGTAGAAAACGCACGGGACAGTGTGTGTGAGCAGGCACAGGAAAAGCAGATCAGCCTGCAGGTGATCGGCACCGAAGACCTCTGGCTGAAGGGGAATGCGGAATTGCTGGAACGGGCAGTCATCAACCTGATGACCAATGCCGTTCAATACAGCCCGCCGGGATCTGCGATCACGGTTCAGGTATACCGCGCTGGCCACCTGGCATGCCTCGCCATCGCCGATGAGGGTAGCGGGATAGATCAGGCAGAACTGCCGATGCTGTTCGATCGCTACCACCGGCAGAAACGCAGTGAGCTGGCAGGCACCCACGGCACCGGGCTGGGCCTGTCGTTCGTGAAAACCGTTGTTGAAAAACATCGGGGCGACATCTCTGTTGAATCCACCGCAGGCGAAGGCACCACTTTCATCCTGAAACTGCCCATTGCCGACCCGATGCCGTGACTTGCTCACGCCCCTCAGGACCGAATGGTCTTGCTGACAGGCGCTGAGGGCTCGCTGACCAGACCCTGCTTATCTTGCACCTGGATCGTGAAGTACCAGGTACCGGAATCCAGATTGTCCACCGTGTAGCTCATCTCCGGGTAGACGTCGGCCTCGCCAATGATCACCTCACCAGACAGATTTTCAACGTCCTGACCATAACGGATTACATACTTGTCGAGCTCGCCCATGGCAATACCGTCGCCGTTGACCCGGGTAGAGGGTGCTGACCAACTCAGGACAGCTGCACGAACCGGCTCAGGCTGCTCACCCGAAGGACCTGAGCCTACATTACCGGAGGTATTTGAGCCCGAGGTATTTGCATCACTCCCGGCATCGGAACCGCCTCCGCCACAGCCGGTGAGAAGAACTCCTAGTAAAAACGAGGCAATCCATGCCTTTGACATTTTTATGACGCGTTTCATTTGCTATTTTCACCATTATTCCGTCGACTTTGAAATTCTATAAAATAAGGCCGGATGATGATGCGATAGACGTCATTTTTGAAGTGATAAAATTGTCATTTTGTTGACGGTTATGAGTAGGATGCCAATGGCGACTTATCGAGTACGGGGCTCAAAAATTATTGTCATCTGGTGACGGATTGGATCGATCATTGGATCCTGTCAAAACCAATATTCCCAGATGTCAAAGGCGATGTTTCACAGAAAGGGGGTGTTTTTTCCGCCCCTTTCTGGAAAAAATGGTCAAATCGAGGTGGTTTAAATCAATCTCACAACGAAAAAGAGTTAATCTGAGGTGCCAAAACCGCTTTGAGTGGAACGAAAGCAAGAAGGCTTGAGAATCGAATCCCAGGTAAGGCATCCGAACGGATGACGGCCCCCCTCAAGCCCATACAAAGAGGACCATGCAATGCCCACTCTACTCCATCAGATTGTGTCGGGAGGTCAGACAGGAGCGGACCGCGCCGCGCTTGATGCTGGGATGACCCTCGGTATTGCAGTCGGTGGAGCCTGCCCTAAAGGTCGACTCGCAGAAGACGGGCCTTTGGCTTCACGTTATCCACTCAGAGAGATCACTGGGGGCTATCGTCAACGCACGAAAACGAACGTCGTTGACAGTGACGGGACCGTTATTTTTTTTCGGGGTGTGCCGGAAGGCGGAACGGAAGCGACGCTTGCTTTTTGTATAAAATTAAAGAAACCATATTGTCTGATCGACATGAATGAAATCAGGGTAGCGCGGGCTGCCACCCTGATCAATCAATTCATAACGGCCAAAAACATCCACATCCTGAATATTGCCGGAGCACGCGAAAGCCGTTCGCCCGGTATATACGAGTTCGTTTTTTCAGCGCTGTTGACGTCACAACAGAAGCCCGTACCGTTGGCACCCGAGACACAACGGTGAGCACATCACTTCGAGACTGCGCGCCGCTGACGGATGTCTGCAGCGCGCCGTCCTGGGTACGCCTTCACTGCAATCGAAACTGATTAAACGCGCCTTCGGCTTCTAGAAAAGGCGGCTCGGAACCAATCTGGTAGCTCACCAGGCCCGCGGGGAATACCGGCAACTTCACCTCTCCTCGAACGGTATAGGCATTGGTATTAACCGCGGACAGAATTCCCTGCAGCGGATTCAGCAAGTCTCCCAACAGCGTATCATCAATACCCGTTCCGGGTACGACCGTGTCCACCAATAACTCGGTTACCTGCCCAAGCGTCGCCGTTGTCAGAAAGTTCATCTGCTCTTGCGCCTTGAATGCCATGACACCGACGCGATCCCCGGCCTTCAGAACCTCGCCTACCCCAACGAGCTCCGAGAATGATTGAAACTGGGGTGCAAAGGTCGTCAACATATCGTCAATCAAAAATGTTTGCCCGCCACGTTCAAGGCATAAACCTAGGTATGCAGCCCCTCCTCCACCAATGATCCCTCCTTGCACACTAAAATCTCGGAGCCTCGGGATGCCTGCCAACACCTGCGTGGTATCTGCGGGAACCTCATAAACCGTTTGACACTCCTGAGCACCTCGAAGATTTCCAATCCTTATCTCAAATGGCCGCCAAACCTGGTCCACTGATATAAGCTGATCGGCTGCCACAGACTCACCGGGAATGGTGTCCACTATGACACCTCGCTCATCGTCTAACGACAGACATATCTTCGGCACTTCATCAAGCACGGACTCATTGGCACCTCGCAACTTCACATCGAGCCAGCGGCGAATCGAACTGAACATATCCACGGCGCCGCAACTCGTCGAGCCATCAGCCTGGTTTGCCAACGGGTTCATATGGCCCGACTGATTGGTCATCATTCTCACATCCCCACCTGCCATCTTCAGATAGCGGTAATTATCGGCAGATGCCTGCATGTTGAAGAGAACATCTCGAGTGCCCTGTATCAGTAAGGCATCAATCGGACGAAGAGTGAATGGCTCCATACCCTCAAGAAACGGTGCTTGCGCGAGCTCCAAGTCCGCCAGTAAGCTGAGGCCGTTCTGCCTGACAAACTCCAATAAATTACCTGACGGCTCCAGCACAGCCGCTTGTCTAATAAAAGGTGCTGTCAACGCAAAGCAAGCATTTTCAAGAAAAGGATGCCTTGATCGGCCAGTCGAAAGAAGGCACAGCAAGTTGCCCCAACCGCCCTTTACTCCCCCATTGGGCAGAATCGCTTGCTCTAAAGAATGCCAAGTACCCACCGGGACAATGGTATCAACGCGGGGGTCAATCGCAGCAAGGGGCAACTGAAATCCTCCGCCGTAAGAACCGCCCATCAATCCAAGGGTGAAGTTGCCGCTACTGTCAACGGCAATAGGCAGCTGCCCCTGCTGCCCTTGCCTGGCAATCCAGTCTATGACCGCTTGCGCATCACGGGTTTCATGATAGGAGTTCATTACCATGATGTCGCCTTCGCTTTCACCCCAGCCACGCTGACTGAAAGACACAATGACATAACCTTTTCTGTAAAGATCACTCAGCAGCGCATCCAGTTGCCCAAACATGGCCAAGAGTCCCGACCCGCCACCAATCGGACAATCGTAGGATTGGATGTCTTCGCAGTCAGGAATTGGATCCAATTCAGACTTCTTGCTCCCGCCCCACCCGTGACTGTGGAGGATCACCGGGAGCATTTCGCCTTCCCGATGAGGCGGCACAAACACCTGAGCATCAATCCATGTGTCACCCGATAGACTGTAATAGGCTTCGGTGCCAACATCCGTGCAATCAGGACCGGCATCAAAATTAAAACCCGGGCGGGCGCAAGTGGGCGGAGCATCTGAGATTATTGGATCGAGACCTTCAATACCATCGCGATCCGTGTCGCGTGTGTCGGTTGCAAAAAAGCGCCCCTCGACTAACGGCCCTAACGTCGGTTGAGTGTCACCCGGCGCAGAGTCAGAAGGTGACCCAAACTCAGGTGCCGCGGGCTCAACCTCAGAAGGCGTTGAACTGCCATCGCCACCACACGCTACCAAAAACATCGAAAAAAACAGGAGTACTGGCAAACGGAACATTGTAGACCTCTTTTATACTTATCATTTAGCGAATACTATGCCTTATACATGATGGTATGTCAGCTTCAATCACGACTGCCTTGGCAAATGAACCTCAGACCTTGTCAATCTCCTCAATGCCAGGATCTAAAACAAAGCGTTCAGGATGCGCTGAGGATCGACTTTGGAACGATTACAACCGTATCCTTATCGCGATAAAGTCAACATCTATAACTCTATACGATAGTTTTATTTGAAAAGGATTCATGCCATGAAGGGTTCCAAAATCAAAGCCAACACCATACTCGCGGCCATCGCAACACTGTCTCTAACCGCCTGTGGTGGCGGTGGTGGCGGCGACGGCGGAACACCTGAGCCGGACATGCGAAACAATGTGGTTACGCTGTCCAGCGCGGAAGGCATGACAGTTAACCAATCACTCGAAGGCAGCGTCACAGACGTCAAGCAGGTGCGCGGCTCCAACCAGGTCACCGTGACGTTTGACGACACCGCGAATACCTCCGGTAACAGTGATGTGACCTTCAGCATTGGTCAGCTGGAAAACGACGAAAACAGTCGGTTTGAAATCACCACCGTGAGCAACGGCCAAACCATTCGCAACATCATCACCCTGAATGCCACCAACACCAGCGCCGCCCCCACACTGGCGGAGATTCGCGGCTTGCAAGCCTTGAGCGGCCCGGAAGCGGTGCTGGCGGACGATCTGCGTCTGGCCAATGTCGTTCTGGAGCTGGAATACCTGGCCAACCTCATTGACGCAAACGAGCAACAAGCCATGCGGGACACCATCAACACCACGCTGGCGGAGCTGACAACCGATCTTGCCGGAGACATTGCCCAGATCACGGAGGCCTTGCGCGGTTATGAGCGAGGCGAAGTTACCGAAACCAGTCTGCGCAACCTGCTCAACACCATCAACGGTCGGGTGCTCGGGCTTGGCAGCGCCGGCGAGGCGATTCTGGACAGCTTCAGCAGCATCCTGAACCGCCTGGACGTCGTGTTCCCTGAGAATCTGAACGAGACCTACCCGCTTGTTTTCGACAACAACCTGAACCGCTACACACGCTTCGGTGCCAATGCGTTTGGCCAAGCCAATGAGGACGGTACGTTCACCTTTGACGGCAACCTGGACTTCCTCAACGCTGTATTCACCTTTGCGCGCCCGGCCACCGCTGTTGCCGTATCAGCCCAATAAACAGGAGAGCACCATGAACTACATTAATAGCAAGCACCTTTTGGGCTCCCTGATCTTGGCAGCCACACTTGGCACCGCTGGTCATACGCACGCCATGTCCCTGATGAGCCCTCAAGCCTCGGACGACAACGCCAAGGCCGTTGCTCCGGCAGTGTTGCCGGGCGGCCAGTCCGACACCGTGGTACTGATGATCCTGCGTGAAGGCATCAACGACACCATCGAGCGAGAGAATCGCCGGGTACCTGCAAGCGAAGCGGATGCCATCATGGCTGAGCTGCTGGCCGACCCTGCCACGATTTCGGTTGAAAAAGCCGGTATCGTGACCACACCACCTATCACCCAGCCGGGCGACCAGGGCAACGTCTCTGCGCAATCCGCCATGGACACCTTTGCCCAATCTCAAGCCCGCGGCCCCCTGAAGTACAACGACCCGCTGTACGCCAATCAGGAGTGGTTCGACCCGACCCAGGAGCACGGACTTCGCCTTGAGCCCGCTCTGGAGCGCCTGAGCTTTGATCGGACTATCCGCGTGGGTGTGATTGATGGAGGTTTTGAATCGTCCGTTGATTTGCAGTATGCAGAGGGAGTCAACCTTATCAGCGAGGAGCCAACCCGAAACCCCAAAGGGCCCCTATTCTTCAATGAAGATGTCGATTGTTCGTACAACGGCGAAGTAGAAATCTCGCAACATGGCCATCACGTTTCGCACCTGATTGCCGCGAACGTCGATAACGCCTTGGGGATGAGCGGAGTCACGGCAAACGTAGAGCTTGTGGCTGCAAGATCTATGTTTTGTGGCAACGTAGGTCTCGAGCCAGATATTATCGACGGCATCTATTGGCTTAGTGGTGAGCCCGTAAGCGGCGTCGATCCAATCAGCGAGCCAGTTAAGGTGATCAATATGTCGCTTGGTAGCCCCGGGGAATGTTCAAACGCCTTTCAAACGGCCATCAATCACGCAGTTAACAAAGGAATTACTGTGGTGGTGTCAGCCGGCAATGATCGAGCCGATTCAGAACAGCAGTCTCCCGCCAACTGCGACAACATAATCACAGTGGCCGCCCACGACACTCGCGGCATCTTGTCTAACTTCACCAACACCGGTCTGAACGTGGATACCGTCGCACAAGGCTCGACAGTCACATCCATTACGCCCGACGGCAATCCAACCACTGTGAGTGGCACCAGTTTTTCCACGCCCATTGTGGCTGGTGTCATTGCGAACGTCCTGAGCGAGCGCCCAGGCCTTACCAACGCTCAGCTTGAGGCCATGATTGCCGTATCCGGAAACCCAGTGGTTGAGGCTTCATTCCGCCCGAATCTCGGGGCAGGCTCCGGCATTCTGGATGCGATGAAGTTTCTGGACGCCGCCGGCATCCCCCGGTCGGTCGTGGCGGCTCAATCTGCTATCGAGGGTGAGCGCGAACGGTTTGCCGATGCACTGAATCACCCGCTGGCACAGGCGCTGCTCCAGGAAGAAGTTGGCGGTGATGCCTGCTCGCTGGTTGAGATTGACGGCAGTGTTCTGCCTAACGCCGATGCAAACGATCTGCTGACCGTATTCGCGGTACCGGCCGGCGCCCCACTGAACCCAGCGGCGGGTGATGCCAACATCCTTGCCCAGACTGAAGCATCCCGGATGATCGTGTCTACCGACACGCTCGATCAGTTCAGCGGCTCTCAGTTCGGCATCGCTCGCTGTGACGTGACCACCGGCAGCAACTGCAACCAGATTGATACCATTCGTGGCTTCAACCTGGCTGACCTGGAGCGCCCGGCATCGTGCGGCCTGATCGCGCAACGATGATCCAAACACTGGAGACTTCTTTAAGTCATCTAGCAGGTTGCCCAAACCGGAACACGCCGTGGTGTTCGGCGACGATTAGCGGTGAATCGGACAACTACCTGTCCCAAAGTGGCAAATCCCGATCACCATCAAATCTCTATATCCAAA
>NZ_JBQTCK010000009.1:0-81914 GCF_052380025.1 Marinobacter sp. NSM | reverse complement strand
AGCGCCGATGGTAGTGTGGTTCGCCCATGTGAGAGTAGGTCATCGTCAGGCTCTTGATTCCAAAAGCCCCAACATCCTTGATGTTGGGGCTTTTTTATTTTTGAGCCCGTTATCGGCTGATCAATTCGATCACCCCACCTACAATGCTGTGCATCAACTCAAACTGTTCATTGGTACGCTCAATGTGATTGTCCAGGATGTTGGCCTGCCAGCTGCTAACCCATACTAGCGCTACGACCAGTGACACTGCTGCAGCCATCAGCCATCGGATGCTTAGGCTTTGGCGGTTGATACGATCGGTGTGTTGGCGATGGGCGTTTTCGCTGGCTTGCCTGAGCTCTCTTAATTCTTCCTCAAGCTCTTCATAGGCTACTTCCAGGGTCGACATCCGACCAGTGAGTTTACGGGCAGCCTGCTCGGTATTCTCCTGTGCCGTTCTGCCAGTTTCCTCCACAGCGATTCTGAAAGCTTCGCTGTACTCGGGTTCCGGGCTGTTTACCAGTAAGGTATCCAGAGTTTTCTGCAGGTGCTCTCGATCAATCTGCTTGCGAATAACTCCGGCAGCGCCAAGGGTCTTTGCTTCGTCAATGTAGCGCTCTGCGTTCTGTGAGGTGTACATGAAAACAGGGATGTCGCGTGTGTGAGGCTGGCTTTTGAGTTGTTCCAGAGCCTGGAATCCGTTCATGCCCGGTAGAAGGTGATCCAGAAAGATAACGTCATAGGACTCGTGCTGGAGTAGCGAGAATGCTTCCTCTGCAGTTGAGACTCCTTTGCTACTGATGCCTGATCTGTCGAGGAGTCGGGCCAGGATGATCCTGGCAGTTGACGAATCTTCGATAATCAGTGCGTGCGCCCGTGCCATTGTATGTGTGCTCCCTGTCCTTGCTCCGCCATCACGATTCTGTAGCTGCATTGGTAATGCAGGATTGCTTGTCGCACTATAAGCGGAGTGCAAAAAATAAACAGGGGAGAGGGCGCCAGAGAGTCTGTTTTGAGACGCTCATTTGATTTTTCGAGGAAGGCACGTTCAGGGCAGCCAGATTTCAAACACCCCTCCACCATATTTCCCGCCGTTGTGCAGCGTTATTGAACCGGTGCGGTCGCCTTCCGTATGCAGCTTAGCCACGGAAGACGCGAAGAAAAGACCGAGGTTTGTGCTGCCGCTGTTGAAGTCGAGGGATTTGAAGCTGAGCGTTCCGGTATGTTGCATGCTCTCCGGATAGCCTGTGCCGTCATCTTCCACACCAAGCACCAGATAGCCATCCTGTTCCCGGGCGGTCAGGCGGATTTTGGTTTTGGTATAGCGGATGGCGTTATTGATGGTGTTGTTAAGCACCCCGGTAAGCAGGTCGTCATCGAAGAAACCATTGATGTCATCAGCTTCGATGGCGTAATCGATGCCCAGGCCATCAAGCAGGGGGACGTGTCGTGCCATATGCTCGGAGAGAAAATCCGGTACAAAGTGTTGATCAATGTGGGCTGACAGATTGTTCTCACCCAGCCGATAGATACCCAGCAACTGAACAAGGTCATTGTGCATGCGCTCGGCCTCGTACTGAAGCATATTGAATTTGCTGGAGCCAGACAGCGACTCTTCATGTTCGGTACGGAGTTCATCAAGGGTGTTCAGCAGCATGCCGAGGGAGTTTTTCATGTCATGCACGGCTGAAGCCAGTACCATTGAAAAGTCGATGTTGTGGTCAGTCATGCAGTCAGTCCTTTCAGTTTTCTGGCCAGCGCGCTGTAACGCCGGTGCTGTCTGTGTTGTTCGGGCAGGCCTTCGAGCCGCCTGAGGCATTCCTGGCAGGTAGTGAGCAGGTTATGATCTTCAGGAGCCTGATCATACTTTCGCAGTAACACCTGAATCAGGTTGAGATTCAGGGCGGCATGATCCGGAACGATCGCCAGGGCTCGGTTGAGAGCCTCGACCGCGCCGTCCAGATCGCCGGATTCGAATGCTTTGATTCCATCTCGGTTGTATCCCCGGGCTTCTATTTTCTGGCGGAAGCCAACGGGTTCATCGAGAAGGTTTTCAATTTTCTGCAGAGTTTCCGGATTGTCACCGTAACGGGCCGCCAGATCCGACAGCAACGACTTGGCCTCTTCATCATGCCTCAACCTGAACAGGGTCTTGGCATAGTCGAGACCCAGATCTGCCGGGATGTCCTCCAGTGTTTCCAGTTCTGTCTGTAAGTCGCCTAGCAGCTTTTCTGCAGCTTTCTGGTTGCCCTGTCCGGCGTGAACACGGCATTGCACAATACGACTTTTCAGGCCGATGCTGTCGTCGTCGGCGAAACGCTTTTCCATCTTCGCCAGCACATTCAGGGCTTCTGCCGCATGTTCCGCACCTTCGGCTTCCGGGTGTCCTTCGCTGAGGTCGGAGAGGCTTTGGGCCAGCGACAGGTAGTGATCAGAGTTATCGTGAATAGAATAGGTTCCCAGTGTCACGGTCTGCCGCCAGGCCTGTGAAGCGGTATCTATGTCCTGGTTGGTAGTGGCCAGCAGCGCCAGGTGTTTCTGGCGTAGCATGGCGTTTGGAGAGTGGTCTGCGGCTTTTTCCAGGATCTGCTGGGCTTGTACTGTTTTACCCTGCTTTTCCAGGCCTTCGGCCAACAGGTCGTAGGCTTCCATATAATCGGGGTGTTTGGCGATCAGGCCTTTCAAGCCCTCCACCGAGGCGTCAAAGTTTCTGTTACCCAGCAATACCTTGCAACGGCCCAGTCGGGCCCAGGAAAGCTCACGCTGCGCGAGCACCTCGTCATACACTTTCAGGGCGTGTGACAGATCGCCGACGATGAAATACAGTTCGCCCAGGGTTTTCATTAGCCAGGTTTTGTACCTTGGTTGTTTGGGCAGAAGCTGTAGGCATTGTGAAATGGCCTCAGGGTAGTTCTCCCGATCCATTTCACGGGTAATCGGTAGCAGGCCACCCCGTTGCTGAACCAGGGCGCCAAGGCGCTTCTCCAGCATGGTGCGGTTCAACGGCTTGGTCAGGTAAGCATCC
The DNA here is from genome assembly GCF_052380025.1 of Marinobacter sp. NSM. Lineage (NCBI taxonomy): Bacteria > Pseudomonadati > Pseudomonadota > Gammaproteobacteria > Pseudomonadales > Marinobacteraceae > Marinobacter > Marinobacter sp. NSM. Next base: position 78,910 of record NZ_JBQTCK010000009.1, on the reverse strand, counting down.
GGTCGGTATTCACGGGCGCCCATGACCATCTCTTTGGAGGTTTCGGCGGTCACCATCAAGAACAGGGAGGAGCGGCTCAGGAGCTTCTTGTATCGGAGCTCCTCAAGAATGTGCTGGCCGTTCTTGCCTTCCCCCAGGTTGTAATCACACAGGACAACATCTACGTGGTTGTAGGTGCAGTGCTGGATTGCGGGGGTGGCGTGTGCCACCAGCTCGATTTGGTCTGCGCCGCAGCTCCTTAGCATCTGGCGCATCGATAGACGGAAGTTCTCGAAATCATCAACCACCAGAAAAGTGAGTTTTCCAAAGGGGTTGATCGCGTCTTTCCTGTCGGCCTGGTTCATGTGCGCTTTTGTGTAAGTAATTTGTTGACGAGCGCTCTCAGTGCCGCTGGTTTAACCGGCTTGTAGAGAACCTGATAGCCGCGGTTCCCGGCGTCTTCGCGTACCTCTGGCGCCATATAACCGGTTATCAGAATGCCCGGTATGCCATGGCCAAGTTTGTCTCTTATGCTGTCCATGGCATCCAAACCATTGCGGTTATCATCCAGCTGATAATCCGCAAGTATAATATCCGGTATACGGTCTGCCAGTTTTTCCAGGGAATCTTCCAGGCTTTCGGCCGCAGTCACATCACACTGCCAGTTGCCCAGTAACGCGACCATACCCTGTAGTATGGCCGGATCGTTATCGATACACAGAACATGCAAACCTCCGAGACTGGATACCCGCCTTGTGCTGGCGCCGGGCTTATTGGATTCGGCGCGGCTCAGGTCTGGTGGCGCAAGTGGTACGGTGATACCGAAAACGCTCCCTTTGCCCTGAACTGAGTGCACGGTGACCGGGTGGTTCAGCATGCCGCTGATGCGGTCCACAATGGCCAGGCCAAGACCCAGCCCCTTCTTGTCATGGCCATGTTGGAAGCGCCGGAACTCCTCGAAAACATGGGTGAGCTGGTCTTCGGACATTCCTGGGCCGGTGTCCCAGACCTCAATGCGCAGGTAGCCTTTGAGCCGACGGCAGCCCATCAGTATCTTGCCACTGGCCGTGTAGCGAATGGCGTTGGACAGGAAGTTCTGGACTACCCGGCGCAGCAACTTGACGTCTGATCGTACCCAGGCGCTGCTGGGAACAACATGCAGGTCCAGCTCCTGATCTTTGGCGATAGCAGAGAATTCCGTTGCCAGGTGGCGGAGCAGTTCGTTGACCGGGAACACGCCAATATCCGGCTCCAGTGCCCCGGCGTCCAGCTTGGAGATATCGAGCAAGGTGCTGATGATCTCTTCAGCCGCGCCAAGTGAGCTGTCGATGTGCTCAACCAGTTCACGGGTATCACCCTCAATAACCTTGCCTGACAGGGCGGAGGTGAATAGTCGTGCCGCATTCAATGGTTGAAGCAGGTCGTGGCTGGCCGAGGCAAGAAACCGGGTTTTGCTCTGGTTGGCCTGTTCCGCGACCGATTTTGCTTTCAGCATCTGTTCGTTGATCACCTGTAGTTCCTGAGTACGTTCCCGTACCCGTTGCTCCAGGTAGATATTGGTCTCCTTCAGGGCCTGCTCGGTGCGACGCATGGCTGTAATGTCCTGGAACGTGGTGACATAGCCCCCCCCGGGGATGGGGCTGCCATCCACCCGGACAACGGTGCCGTCCGGGCGCTGGCGTTCGTAAGACATGGGTTTGCCTTCGCGCATGCTGTTGCAGCGGTTATCGATGATGTCATCTATGCGCCTGGCTGACAGGTTGGCGTTGGTCAGGTTGTAACGCATCAGGTCTTCCACCGGCCGGCCAACCCGGACGAACCCTTTGGGGTAATTGAACAGCTCCAGGTAGCGATGGTTCCAAACCACCAACTGCTGTTGATGATTCACCACCGATACACCCAGACTGATGTTCTCGATTGCAGATTGCAGCAGCTCGCGGCTGAAGGTCATGGCCTGGGACGCTTCATCTACGATGCTGACCACATCCTCGATCTGCATATCCCGCCCGGTCAGGGTGGACTCCAGGACGACACGGGCGGTAGACGCACCAATAACCGAGGCCAGTTGGCGCTCGATGTATTTCATCAGGTGGGTAGAGGCGGGCCGGTGCGGGTACAGCCTTATGGCGTTGCGGCGCTCGTAATTGCGGAAGACGCTCTCGGAGCGTTCTTCACCCATGAATCGATCGGTCAGGGCCTGGAGATCGGAGGTCAGGACCTCGCCCTGCCAGCTCTGATGTTGTGCGCTTTCCGGTTTTGGCTGGGATTCATGGAAGAAGGCGGCAATCTGGATCCGTTCGCGGATGCGCTGCCGGGTTACCAGTGACAGCAGGATGTAGGTGCCGGTGTTAATGCCGAGGCTCCAGATAATGCCGTGGCTGATCTGGTCCAGCTCAGAGCCGAACAGGGCAGTCGGGCGGGTCCAGTTCAGGCCAAACAGCCCCTGTTCGATCAGCGTATCGGCAATCCAGCCGGTGGACACCAGGGCTGGTAACAGCAGGGTGTAGCACCACATCAGGAAGCCAAGACCGAGGCCCCAGGCGGCCCCGGTAAAATTCCCGCGCCGCCAGATGATGCCGCCCACCAATGCCGGCCCAAACTGGGCGGCGGCCGCAAAGGAGAGCAGGCCGAAGGCAGTGAGACTGTAATCGGCACCCGCCATCCGATAAAAACCATAGGCGGTAAACAGCACGACAAAGATTGCCACGCGGCGGATGGTGAGCAGCAGGAAACTGAGGTCGGCCCTGCGGTTCATACCGGGACGGAAAAAACGCAGTAGCCCGGGCATGATGATTTCGTTGCTGACCATGGTGGCAATAGCCACAGAACAGACAATTACCATGGCCGCTGCCGCCGAGCCGCCGCCCAGGAAGGCCAGGACGGCCAGCCATTGCTCACCGGCCATGATGGGCAACTGCAGGATGATAATGTCGGGATCACCGCCGGCAAGGTCTGAATTCAGCAGGCCGGCAGCCGCAATGGGAAGCACAAAGGCGCTGGCAATAACCAGATAGATCGGCATGGCCCAACGGGCTGTTTCAAAGTCCCGGTGATCGGCATTCTCTACAACCATGACGTGAAATTGCCTGGGAAGACAGACAATGGCCAGCATCGCGACCAGGGTTTGAGTGAGAAAGGCAGGCGTCTCAAGTGAACTGGTGGTCAGGGTGCCGACCAGGTCGGCCTCTTTTACCCGGCTGAACAGGTCGCCAAAACCATTATACAGGCCGTATCCAACAAACAGGCCGACGGCGATGAAGGCGACCAGTTTGATCAGCGATTCAAAGGCAACAGCCTGGATCATGCCTCGATGATGTTCGGTTGATTCAAGGTGTCGGGTACCGAACAGCACGGTGAATACGGCGAGCGCGAGGGTGATGTACCAGGCAGAATCGCTCCAGGCAGCGGTGCTCAGTTCCTGATAGCCGATACCCCCCTCCGTCAGTACGTTGAAGCCCAGGGCAATGGCCTTGAGTTGCAGGGCGATGTAGGGAACGCTGCCAATAAGAGCAAAGATGGCCACCATGGCGGCCAGCACCTGGGATTTGCCATAACGGGAAGCGATAAAGTCAGCAATGGACGTGCTGTTGTTGCGTTTACTGATATAAATAATGCGTCGCAGGAGTGGTGCAAAGAACAGGAAAACCAATAATGGCCCCAGATAGATGGGAAGAAAGGCAAAGCCTTCCTGGCTGGCGCGCCCGACTGCTCCATAGAATGTCCAGGAGGTAAAGTAGACGGCCAGTGACAGGGCGTAGATGTGAGTTCGCGCGAGCCTGCGGCGATACAGTCCCGGGTGTCGGTCGCCCGCCCAGGCGATCACAAACAGCAGGGAAATGTAGCTAATGGATATAAATATCAGCAGCCAGGCGCTAATCATATTTTGTTGTTATCCGCTTATCTGATTTCGTTTCCACACACGGTTCTGTATAGCGGGTCGCTTGCTGTCAGCAACTTCATGTTATCGACCCGTGGAACGCCATCTGAACCAAGGGGAACCAGCTCCCGGCTCTGGCAATGGATCAGGTGAGCCCGGTGAGACACTGCGTCTGTCACCGTCTGTTCGAAACGATAGAGCGTGAAGCGAATGATATCGTCGTCGTTGGTATCCCGACGGAAATCACTGGTGTCGACAATGGAGAAGGCGGTGACATAGGGGAATACAAAGGTCCAGGGCCGAAAGAAGATCTTCTCCTGCTCGGTCGCCACAATCACGGCTTCTTCCGGGAGCAGGGATCGCTTGTGGTCGTACCAGGTGTATTCGCCATAAACAAGGTAGCCGAGCATGCCGGCACCGGCAAACACCGGAATGATCCATCTAGGCGCACGTTTTGCGGTGGCGGCGCGGATGCCCATGGCAATGCCTGCGGCCCCGAGACCGCAAACAATAGTGGCAACAAAAGTCCAGAACATAGGATTGGATTCCTTAACTCAAAAAAAAGAACGGGCTCCCTCAGTGAGGAAGCCCGTTCGGTCTCAACCCGTCATTATGGTTAATGAATCAGGCTGTCTTTCAGCTTAGTGGTCTTGAGCGCTACCGGCACCGCGTGGGTAACGGACGCTTTCAACCAGCTCCTGGATTTCAACAGGTGGCTCGGCAGTCACTTTCGATACCCCGAAGGCTACCGCAAAGTTGACCAGAGCACCAACCGCACCGATGGACAGTGGGGAAATACCCAGCATCCAGTACTCAGCGGTATCCGGCAGGTTGTTGGTTCCCGGAATGAAGAACCAGCCCTTGTAGATAAAGATGTAGACCAGTGTGAAGATCAGACCGGACAACATGCCCAGGGTTGCGCCCACGTTGTTCACGCGCTTGGAGAAGATACCCATCATCAGCGCCGGGAACAGGGAAGCCGCTGCGATACCGAAGGCCAGTGCCACCACCTGTGCCGCAAAGCCTGGGGGGTTGGCGCCCAGCCACGTCGCCACCACGATGGCAACCGCCATGGAGATCCGCGCTGCCAGCAACTCACCTTTATCGGTGATATTCGGGTTGATTCGGCCTTTGATCAGGTCATGACTGACTGCTGAGGAAATGGCCAGCAACAAGCCCGCCGCAGTGGACAGAGCCGCAGCCAGACCGCCAGCAGCGATCAGACCAATGACCCAGCCAGGCAGGTTGGCGATTTCCGGGTTGGCCAGTACAAGGATGTCGTTGTTAACAGACAGCTCGTTGCCTTCCCAGCCGCGCTCAGCTGCGGTGGCTGCGAAATCAGCATTACCGTCGTTGTACACCTGAATGCGACCATCGTTGTTCTTGTCTTCAAACTTGATCAGACCAGTTTCTTCCCAAGTGGCAATCCAGTCAGGACGAGCTTCATACTCGATGGGCTGAGCGGAAGTACCTTCAGGGTAGATGGTCGTCATCAGGTTCAGACGCGCCATGGAAGCAACAGCCGGCGCAGTCAGGTACAACAGGGCAATGAAGACCAGTGCCCAGCCGCCGGACCAACGAGCATCAGCTACCTTGGGAACGGTGAAGAAACGGATAATAACGTGTGGCAGGCCAGCCGTACCGATCATCAGGGACAGGGTAAACAGAACCATGTTCAGTTTGTTGTCCACATCGGCGGTGTATTCGCGGAAACCAAGGTCTGTGACGACCTGATTCAGCTTGGCCAGCAGTGGCACTCCGGATTCTGTGTGGGTAGAGAACATGCCAAGGCCGGGAATCGGGTTTCCGGTCAGTTGCAGGGAGATAAACACCGCAGGAATGGTGTAGGCGATGATCAGAACGCAGTACTGGGCCACCTGAGTGTAGGTGATGCCTTTCATGCCGCCGAGTACGGCGTAGATGAATACAACCACTGCTGCAATCATCAGGCCGTTGGTGGCGTCTACTTCCAGGAAGCGGGAGAAGGCAACACCCGCACCGGCCATCTGGCCGATAACGTAGGTCACAGATGCAACGATCAGGCAGATAACCGCTACCAGACGCGCATTGGCGCTGTAGTAACGGTCACCGATGAACTCCGGCACGGTGAACTTGCCGAATTTACGCAGGTAAGGCGCCAGCAGCATGGCCAGCAGAACGTAACCGCCGGTCCATCCCATCAGGAAGGTAGAGTTTGCATAACCACCGGCGGCGATCAGGCCCGCCATGGAAATGAAGGACGCTGCAGACATCCAGTCGGCACCGATCGCCATACCGTTGGTAACCGGGTGAACGCCGCCGCCGGCAACGTAGAAATCACTGGTACTGCCGGCCTTGGCCCAGACGGCAATAGCGATATAGAGGAGGAACGAGCCCCCCACGAACATAAGGTTAATTGCAAATTGGCTCATGGATTCTTACTCCTCGTGTACGCCGAATTGCTCGTCAATCTTGTTCATGCGCCAGGCGTAGAAGAAGATCAGAACAATGAAAGTAAGAATGGAGCCTTGCTGGGCGAACCAGAAACCGAGATCGGTGCCACCGACCGGAATTCCCGCCAGCATGGGACGTAACAGAATGGCGAAGCCATAAGACACTAGGGCCCAGATAATCAGGCTTCCGAATATCAGGCGCAGGTTCGCCTTCCAGTAATTTTCAGCGTCGTAGCTATGACCTGACATACATATCACTCCTGTATTGTTGTTGTGGAGGTTGGGTGGGTTAATTGTGAGGTGTTGCGGATAGAGAATTTATTATTCATGTAGTACTTCTCCGACTTGTTGTCTCCTCCGACTTTACTGGTCAATGGAATTATGGATATTGGCAAATGGTCTAACTCTCAGTGACTTGCCTTGTAATTGGTCAAGGACATCAGCGGTTGGAGCGAGTTGTCAGAAGCGGTGCATGTTCTGTAAACGGCGCTGATAATGCAGCTTTTCAGCGAGTTCTTTCAGGTTCTTGACGCCATTTTTCTGCGCCCTGTTCAGGGCCATGAGTGTCAGTTCTGCGGTCACCAGGGCATCGGCAGCGGCGTGATGCCGTTCACTGACTTCGAGTTTGAAGAAGTCGGCCCAGTGGTCGAGGCTGCGCCCCCTGGTTTCTGCTTTTGGGAATATCGCCGGTAGTAGCTCGGCAACGTCCATCCAGGTGTGGGGGACGGTGTAGCCAAGCTGGGCTTTCAGGGTTTTTTCGAGGAATTTCTGGTCGAATGCGGAGTGGTAGGCAAGAATTGGGTCGCCGTTCATCCACTCCAGCAGGTAGAGCAGGGCATCTTCGGTTTCGTGGCCCTGGGTCAGAGCCTCCGGCCCGATACCATGGATCAGCACGGTTTCCCGGATATCGAGCTCCGGTCGGCGCAGGATCAGATCAAACTGATCATTCAGGTGAATGACTCCGCCCTCAATAGCCACAGCGCCGATGGCGATAACTTCATCTTTCGAGGCATTCAGTCCGGTGGTCTCAAGGTCCAGTACGATCAGGCGGCACCGGGACAGCGGCTGGTCGCTCACCGTTTTCGCCGTGGGCAGGTTGTCTGGATCGTGATTGCCAACGGCGCCGCCCCTTCGCTGTGCCAGCCATTGCTTGATGTAGTCGAGCATGGTGCTTCCGGTACCTAGAGTTGGTAAGTGACTTCCAGCTTCTGCTGGAGCCGTTGGGCCTGGCGGAAAGACTCCCTCAGAATCCTTCGATCCAGCGGATTCAGGTCGTCCGGATCAATGTAGTTGGTCAGTTCCTCGCCCCTGTCCAGCATCTCCTGGTGGGCACGCATACGGATGGCCTGGATCAGGCTGTACGCCTCTTTCCACGCGTTCGCATCTTTGGCGTCAAAAACCCCCTTGCGGGACAGGGCGTCCATTCGCTCCAGGGTATTGGCAGCTTCCACCCCGTGGGCCAGGGCGAATACCCGGACGGATTCGACAAACGGCGCCAGGCCTTGTCGTTTCAGGTCCAGGGAATGCTTTTTCTCGTCATTCAGATAGCGAAAGTTCCTGAACATGGTGAGCGGTGGTTTGCGTTGCAGCGCATTGCCCGCCAGCATCTTCTGGAACAGGGCGTTTTTGCGAATCCTGTCCAGAACTTTCTCCAGCAATCGGTGCAATGGCTCCGTTGGCCCGAATACTGAGCGCATATCCAGGAAGATGGATGAGTACACCAGATTCTGGGGGGTGGAGGCGTCGATAAACCGAACGAACCAGTCATCCCATTCCCGATCACTCAGGCACAGTTTCGGGTTGCTTGCCATGATGTTGCCTTTACACAGGGTAAAGCCACACTCGGCCAATTCATCATTCACCTTGCTCGCGAACGGCAGCAGTTTTTCCCTAACCTGGTCCTCGGTCGTGCCCTCGGGCGTCTCGAACAGGATACCGTTGTCCTGGTCGGTCAGCAGTGTTTGCTCCTGCCGGCCTTCGCTGCCAAAGGTCAGCCAGGTGAAAGGGATACCGGGATCGTTTTTCTTCAGGTTCAGTTCCAGTACCCGCCGAACGGTCACATCGTTGAGCGTGGTGATAATCTTGACCACCTGCCCGGAGTCCGCGCCGTGGGCCAGCATGGAATCCACCAGGCGGGAAACATCGGTGCGCAGGCTCACCAACGTGCGCAGGTGGGTGGCTGTACCGATAGTTCGGGCCAGGTTTACCAGGTCCACGCGCTGGAGGGAGAACAGGTCCCGCTCGGAGACCACCCCAATCAGATGATTTTCCTCATCGATCACGCACAGATGTGCAAAGTGGTGCTCGGCCATCAACATGGCCGCTTCGAAGGCATCGGCCGTTGAGGGCAAGCAGCAGGGATCGGCGGTCATGACCTGCCGGATAGGGGTGTCGAGGGGGCCTCGCTCCTCGGCAATCATGGTGCGCAAATCGCGCAGCGTGAATATGCCCTTGGGGTGGCGGTTGTCATCCGTAATAATGATGCTGCCCACATTATTCTCATGCATGCGGGCCACTGCCTTGCGCACCGGCAGGTCGGGCGAGCAAACGATAGGATTGCGCAGGGCGTAACGTTCAAGCGGGGTATCCAGGCTGTTGCTGGACCCGATCGAGGCCATCGCCTTGGACTGGATACGCTGGTTGACCTGATCCAGCAGGCTGCTGACGCCGCGCAGGCAGAAGTCCCGGAAGGGTTCGCTTTCGGAGAACAGGGTGATGAACGCTTTTTGTTCAATGCTCAGGCAGAAGGTATCTCCCGAGGCCCGGTGCAGGGTACGGGTAGGGCGCTCGCCAATCAGGGCCGCAAGGGGGAAGCATTCGCCCTGGCTGATTTCGAAGGTGGTTTCTGCCCGATCCTCTTTTTCGTTGTGGCGTTCGCCCCGAATACGGCCTTGTTTAACGATGTAAAAGCGCTTTACTACGCCGTCATCCGGCGAGAGCACCACGTCTTCATCGGCGTAGAACCTCAGGGTGGCATGTTCAGCAAAATGGGCCAGGTGGGTGTCATCCATGCTGGAAAAAGGTGCATGTTCCCGCAGAAATGTCATGATGGCTCGGGTGTTCTGGGGGCGGGATGTATCCTGGTTTGCTGCTGCCATATCGCAATCCGTCGTGGGTCGGAGTTGGTCGGTGTTCGCCGCTGTTCCGTAGTTATTGTTGTCCGCTTGCAGTGTAGTTCAGCGGAGCCATGTTGTGCCCTACGATTTTGGTCGAAAAGTGTCTCAGGGCTTTTCTTTATGGTAGCCCGGCACGGTGGTAGAGTTCTGACACTCGTCAACCCAGAAACAGATAGCTCATGACCAGTAAAGATGAACGCCAGGCGTTCCTTGAAGAGATGAAGGATGTCCGGCGTATTCGGAGACCGAACAGGGCCGAGGTGTCGACCCCGAGGGAGCTGACGCCCGGACATCTGGAGCGGCAGAAGGCCGCCGTTGAAAAGCCGGTTCGCGACCTGAACCCGCTGACCTCCGACATGGTTGAGCTCCTGACAGCCCACGACGTGCTCAGCTGGATGCGGCCCGGAATTCAGCATGGGGTGTTCCGCAAGCTCCGGCTCGGTCAATACCCGATCGAGGCCAGGCTGGATTTGCACCGGATGACCGTTGAAGAGGCCCGTCGGGAGGTGTTTGCATTTATCAACGATTGCGTACGCTACGGCTTGCGCTCGGTGATCATTCTACATGGCAAGGGTGAACGCAACCCAGATGGCATTGCTCAGTTGAAAAGCTACCTGGCGAAGTGGCTACCGGAACTGGACAGTGTGCTGGCCTTTCATTCGGCCCAGAAACACCATGGTGGAACGGGAGCGGCCTATGTCATGGTTCGCAAGAGCGATAGAGACAAGCAGAATAATCGGGAACTTCATGGCAGGCGGTGATCAAGAGAGGACCGTGCTGCATTTCAAACAGCTGATGAGGTTATAGATGATGAACAGGACTTCTCTGGTGGTGATGGTTCTGGCCGGCTTGTTCGCCCTGGCAGGTTGCAAAGACCGGGTGATCTGGGACGATAACGGTAAGTTGGAGAGCTCCACTGAAGATCGGGAAATCTGGGATTCCAATGGGAAAATGAATACCGGTGATCGCAAGATCTGGGTAGACCAGGACGGCAAAGAAGTGATCAAGTAATTGAATATGTCTTCCAGCAAATAACAAAAGGAACGGCCCATGGCACTCAGCCTGACGATTAACGGCCAAAGGCACACAGTTGATGTTGACTCCGATACACCTCTGTTGTGGGTGATTCGGGATGAAATAGGGCTTAAAGGCACCAAGTTTGGTTGTGGCGCCGGCTTGTGCGGCGCCTGCACGGTTCACGTAAACGGCCAGCCTGCTCGATCCTGTTCGATGCCGGTGGCCTCGGTAGACGGTGCTTCTGTAACCACGATTGAAGGGCTGTCCGAAGATGGCCAGTTGCACCCGCTGCAGCAGGCGTGGATTGATCAGGGTGTGCCCCAGTGCGGGTACTGCCAGTCGGGTCAGATTATGACCGCGGCTCACCTGCTGAACAACAATCCGTCGCCATCCCGTCAGGACATTGTGACTGCCATGACCGGAAACCTGTGCCGGTGCGGTACCTATTCCCGCATTGTGGCCGCCGTTGAGACGGTCGCCGGTTCGGTTGGCCAGTACGAACCCGCCGGGGAGGACGCCTGACATGACCATGAATCGTCGTGATTTTCTCAAAGTCAGTACGGGTGCTTCAGGCAGCTTGATACTGGCGGTGTCTATTCCGGGATGTGCCTCTGTCCAGACCGGGTACCAGCCCGAGACCGGGGAGTGGAAGCCCGATATCTGGCTGGAGTTGACCCGTGATGACGACATCATCTTTACCCTGGCCCGGGTTGAAATGGGGCAGGGCACCTACACCGGTTTGACCACGCTGGTGGCAGAAGAGCTGGATGTAGAACCTGGCCGGATCAAGGTCAGATTTGCCCCGGTAGCGCCGGAATACCGAAACCCCCTGTTTGGTTTGCAGCTGACCGGTGCAAGCACCAGTCTGGCCACAAGTTGGGAACCGCTGAGGGTTGCCGGTGCGCAGGCCCGGCAGATGTTGGTGATGGCGGCTGCCCGGGTATGGGAAGTAGACGCGGAACAGTGCACTACCCAGGATGGCCGGGTAGTGCATCCTAACGGACTTGATTCGTTACGTTACGGCCAATTGGTGGAGCTGGCGGACCGGGAAGTTATCCGGGGCAAGGTGTCCCTCAAGCCCCGCTCCGAATGGAAATACATCGGCCGCAAGGGCGGCAAGCTGGATGCCCGTGCCAAGGCGACGGGTACCGCTGTTTACGGGATGGACGTTGAGCTTCCGGGCATGGTCTATGCGGTGATGACCCGAAGCCCCCGCTATGGCGGTAAGGCCAGCAGCTTCAACCGGGATGAAGTTATCGGTATGCCAGGTGTGACCGATGCATTTATCACGGAACGCGGCGTTGCCCTGGTTGCCCAGCGCTACTGGCAGGCAAGAAAGGCCCAGCAGAAATTGCGGGTAGAGTGGGACTTCTCCGGCGCGTTGGACACCAATACAGAGGCTGTTTTTGACAGTTACCGACAGGCTGCCAGTAAAGACCCCGGGGTCAAAGAGCGCAGTGAGGGAAATGTAGAAAAGGCAGCCGAGCGTGCAAAGCAGGTGGTAGAGGCCGAGTACGAGCAGCCCTACCTGGCTCATGCCACCATGGAGCCGATGAATGCCACGGCCTGGTATCGCGATGGTGGAATGGATGTCTGGGCACCCACCCAGGCGCCAGACCTGGGTCGCATTGCGGCGGCCCGTCATACCGATCTGTCACCGGGCAAGATCACTATTCACACCACATTCCTTGGCGGCGGGTTCGGCCGTCGCCTCACCCAGGACTATATTGAAGAAGCCGCAGCGGTGGCCTATCAACTGAAGGTTCCGGTCAAGCTGATCTGGTCACGGGAAGAAGATACCCGCCACGGATTCCTGCGCCCCGCCATGTTGCACCGGATGAAAGGCAGCCTGAACGAAGGTGAGCTGACTGGATGGCACCACCAGATCGTTGGCCCGCAGGTTCTGGACTGGTACGTGCGCAACGCCGCACCTGCGCAGTATCCCTGGGCGCCGAAGTTCCTCTACGATACCCTGGGGAGTGTAGGCCTGATGGCGGAGGGGATTGCCACGCCTAAAGATATTTCGGCCATTGAAGGCGCTATCGAGTACCCGTACCAGGTGCCTAACGTCAGCGTTCGCCATACCCATACCGATCCCGGCGTGCCCATCACCTGGTGGCGCTCGGTGGGCTATTCCCACAACGGGTTTGCGGTGGAAACCTTCATGGATGAGCTGGCCCATGAGTCGAGTGAAGACCCGTTGCAGTTCCGCCTGAAAATGCTGGATGCCGAGCCACGCCACCGTCAGGTGCTCGAGCGCGCCGCCCGGCTGGCGGATTGGGGTCAGCCCGCTCCGGAAGGCCGGGCCCGGGGGCTTGCCCTGTTCAAAAGTTTTGGGACCTACGTGGCCCAGGTGGTTGAAGCCGGAATCGAGAACGGCGAAATACGGGTGTACAAGGTGATCTGCAGTGTGGATTGCGGCCAGGTTGTTAACCCCCGGATTGTTGAAGACCAGATCGAGGGTGGCATCCTCTTTGGCCTGACCGCCGCGCTCTTCGGTGAGATCAACTTCGACAACGGAGAGATCCGGCAGAGCAATTTCCACGACTACCGCTTGATGCAGATGCACCAGACACCAGAAGTGGTGGTGGATATTGTCGACAGCGAGGCAGCCCCGACCGGTGTCGGTGAGCCAGGCGTGCCCCCGGTGATTCCCGCCCTGGGCAATGCCTTGTTTGCCTTGACCGGAAAGCGCCAGCGCCGCCTGCCGTTGACGGCCTGAGCCAAAGCGGTTTTCCGGGAGCGATGGCCGTCCTATAATTGCGGTCATCGCGTGCCCGGCAGGGCACGTTTCAACGGGGAGAATGCGTGTGTTTGATGTAACCCGATACGCCACAGCGGCCCAGTCCATCGTTGACGCAGGCCAGTTCCTGTACAGCCGTGGCTGGTCACCCGCCACCAGCAGCAATTATTCTGCGCGGATCGACAGTGACCATGTGGCCATTACGGTGTCTGGCCGCCACAAAGGGCAGCTGACCACCGCGGACGTCATGGTGGTTGATCTTGACGGCCGGCCGGTTCAAAGCCAGTGTAAATCCTCCGCAGAAACCCTTTTGCATACGGTGCTTTACCAGGTGTTCCCGGAGGCCGGTGCCGTCTTGCACACCCATTCCGTAAAAGCCACGGTGTTGAGCCGTTTGATTGCCGCCGGTCAGTCGCTGGAGCTTGAAGGCTACGAGCTGCAGAAAGCATTTTCCGGTGTTGAGACCCACGAGAGTGCGCTGAGCATTCCGGTTTTCGACAACACCCAGGACATTCCAGCGTTGGCCGAAGACACCAGGGCCTGGTTTCTGGCCCATCCGGAACAACCGGGTTACCTGATTCGCGGCCACGGCCTCTACACCTGGGGCAAGAGCATGGCCGATTGCCTGCGCCATGTCGAAGCCTTCGAATTCCTCTTTGAATGTGAACTTGAAACCATGAGGGTCCGCCCATGACTACCCTGAGCATATTCCACCAAAGCCAGCCGGACGAGGCCCAGACCGTGATGACTGACCCCGGTGCTATCAGCGATACGCTGGCCGGCCACGGTGTGCGTTTCGAGCAGTGGCCAACCCGCGATTTGCCGGCGGATGCCAGCCAGGAGCAGATCCTGGAGGCCTACAGCGAGGAGGTAGAGCGCCTGAAGCAGGAATGCGGCTTCCAGACCGCCGATGTTGTCAGTCTTAACCCGGACAACCCGCAAAAGGAGGCGTTTCGCCAGAAGTTTCTGGACGAGCATACCCACAGCGAGGATGAAGTGCGCTTCTTCGTGCGGGGCCAGGGCCTGTTCTATCTGCACTTCGGCGACCAGGTGTACGCCCTGTTGTGCCAGCAGAACGATTTGATCAGTGTACCGGATGGCACGCGCCACTGGTTTGATATGGGCCCAGAGCCTCAATTCACCTGCATTCGGTTGTTCACCAACCCCGAAGGCTGGGTGGCGAGCTTTACTGGTGAGGATATCGCCAGTCGGCTGCCCCGCTACGAAGGGCTCGCGGGAGTGGCGGGATGATTCGGGTAGTTCTGACCGATATAGAGGGCACGACCGGCTCGATCTCGTTCGTGCACGATGTGCTGTTTCCCTACGCGAGCAAGCACCTGCCGGACTTTATACGCACGAACCATCACACCACACCGGCTGTGGCTGAGCAGCTGGCCCTGGTTGCCGAAAAAAGTGGTGTCGATAGCAAGGATGTAGAAGGCCTGATTGATGTCCTCCAGGCCTGGATAAGCGAGGACCGCAAAGAGGGGCCGCTCAAGGCATTGCAGGGTATGGTCTGGGAGCAGGGCTACCACAGCGGAGAGCTGAAGGGCGATATATACCCGGATGCGGCGGATTATCTTCAGCGCTGGCATGATCGGGGGCTGAGGCTGTTCGTATATTCCTCTGGTTCCGTGAAGGCCCAGAAACTGATTTTTGGTTTCAGTAACGAGGGCGACTTTACGCCGTTTTTCTCCGGATACTTCGACACCGGTGTGGGCGGCAAAAAAGAAGCAGAGTCTTACCGCAATATTCTTGCCGAGCTGGGTGTAGAGCCGGCGACCGTGCTGTTCCTGTCGGACGTGGAAGCCGAGCTTGCGGCGGCTGAAGAGGCGGGCCTGAAAACCGTCTGGCTGGTGCGTGACGGGGAACTCCCGGATACCGGCCGGCCTGTTGCCCGTGATTTTGCGGAGGTAGACGCGCTACTGCGTAAACGTTAGGAGGTGGTCGAATGCCCGGTAATTCATGTCTGAAATGGCTTATTCCGGGTGTTTGTGCCTTGTTTCTTGCCGGCTGCAATCCGTTCTCCGAAGCCGAGCCGATGATGGAAGAGTACCTGGAGCGTCTGGGCCGGGTACTGGATACGCCACCGGTATCGGTGCCCTCTGATCTTCCTCCTGCTTCCACCGTACCCCGTCGCCGCGAACGTGTGATTGATATGCCTGAGCTGGATCTGGGCATGCTGGACTTTCTGTCGCTGTACGGGTGTGAACTTCAGTATGTGGTTGGCGAGCGAAATTCGGTGATGGGCCGGGTGATGCAGCCTCTTAACCGGCTGCGTTACGAGGTCCGGTTTATCCGAGCCGCGGAAGACTGCATGGCAGAGATCGACGACGAGCGCCTGGAGAAAGCCCTTCAGGATGCGGTCGAGAGCAAGCGGGCATCATTGCAGGTGGCCATATGGAATGCCACCTGGGGAACGGAAGAGATTGAGCGCCTGTTGACCCTGTCCAAAGGGTTTTATCCTGTGGCCGCGGAGGGAAACCCGGTGTCTGATCTGGTGCGGGATCTGGGCCAGTTGAACCAGGCCGTATCGGATTTGTCGGTCCAGCAGCTCGATGTTCCCCTCGATGCACTTGGCGGAGTGCACCAACGCTGGCAATCGGAGTTTCGCGCCGGGCAGGTGATCAACAGCGCCCGGCTGATGATTGCAACCCTCAATGCAGGAACAGAGACCCTGAAAGCGCGCCTTGATGAGCGTCCACTATGTCTGAATGGCCGGCCGAATAATCAATCGGAAATCGTCCGAAATTTCTTCTTCAATGTGTACATTGGTGAAATCCAGCCCTACATGAGCGATGTCAGCCAGGCCCGGGATTCGCTGATCGGGGCTCTGGCCGAGCTGGCGGACCAGCAAACTGCCGTTATGCCGGCGAGCTTTCAGGACTGGTACCAGCGCCATTTATCAGCCGATGCGGAAGCCAGCCTCTGGCGGGAGCTGGACCAGGCCATGATGCGGCACACCCGGCACTGGCAGGAACTGCTGGAGCAGTGCGGTCTGCGCCCGGGTTAACGCGGGTTCAGCGCTGGCTTTCCGGGGTCACCCGCAGGATTTCCTCAACGGTGGTCTGGCCGGAGGCCACTTTCTGTGCACCACTCAGCCGCAGGGATTTCATGCCTTCTTTGTAGGCATCCAGCCTTAACTGCTCGAGCTCGCAGCGATCATTGAACTGGCGCGTCAGGTGGTCGGAAAGCGTCATGATTTCATAGACCCCGGCGCGGCCCATATAGCCGGTATTGCGGCATTCGAGGCAACCCACCGGATGATAAAACTGGCGGGGAACCGGCGCTTTCCAGGGGCGAGTCAGTGTTTGCCAGGCCTGCTCGTCGGCCTCACCCGGGGCCTTGCAGTGGGGGCACAGGGTGCGGACCAGGCGCTGGGCCATCACCCCCAGCACCGTGGCCCGGATCAGGTAGGGCGGGATGCCCAGTTCCATCAGTCGGGTAATGGCACTCGGGGCGTCGTTGGTGTGCAGGGTGGAGAGCACCAGGTGGCCGGTCAATGCCGCCTGCACGGCCATCTCGGCGGTTTCCAGGTCGCGGATTTCACCAATCATGATGATATCGGGGTCTTGCCGTAACAGGGCCCGAACGCCGTGGGCGAACGTCAGGTCGATGTTGGTCTGCACCTGCATCTAGTTGAACGCTGGCTCCACCATCTCAATGGGGTCTTCAATGGTGCAGATGTTCAGTTCCGGCGACGCCAGCTGTTTGAGGGTGGAGTACAGGGTGGTGGTCTTGCCGGAACCGGTAGGGCCGGTCACCAGTACAATGCCATGTGGGCGGGCGGTCATGGCCTGCCAGCGCTCCCGGTCTTCTTTACTGAAGCCCAGCTGCTCGAAGGATTTCAGCAGCACCTCCGGATCAAAAATCCGCATCACCATCTTCTCGCCAAAGGCGGTGGGCATGGTGGCCAGACGCAACTCCACCTCGCTGTTATCGGGTTTCCGGGTTTTGATTCGGCCGTCCTGGGGGCGGCGCTTCTCGGCCACATTCAGGCGCCCGAGAATTTTCAGACGGCTGGTGACCGCCACCCCGACATGTTCCGGAAACTCATAGACGTTATGCAACACGCCATCAATACGAAAACCCACCTGAGTGACCGCCCGGCGCGGTTCGATGTGAATGTCTGAGGCGCGCTGGTCAAAGGCATACTGCAACAGCCAGTCGACAATCTTGACCACGTGCTGGTCATTGGCATCCGGATTTTCGTTGGAACCTATGTCTAGCAGTTGTTCGAAATTCTGATTGCTGGCGGCACCCGGGGCCTGGCTGCCGCTGGCCTTGCTCACGGAATTGGCGAGCTGGTAAAACTCCACCGTGTAGCGCCGGATGTCTTCCGGGTTGGCAACGACACGGCGAATGTCCTTGCGAACGGCCTGCCGAAGGTTGCTTTCCCATTCGGTTTTGAATGGTTCTGTGCTGGCAATCAGCACTTCATCCTGGCGTATCTCTACCGCCAGAATGCCGTGGCGCTGGGCAAAGGCGTAGGACATCACCCGGGCGATGGCCGGCGTGTCGATCTTGAGCGGGTCTATGTGGTAGTAATCCTGGCCTGCCCATCGGGCCAGCCAGCTGGTCAGTCGATCAAGATCCAGGGTTCGGCCATCCCTGAGGCTGGTAATGCTGGCAATGGCAACCAGTTCCAGGGGGTGCCGCGGAGAAGTTCGTCCGTCCTGGGTAGCGGCCCCCAGGTTGGCCGTGAGCACCTTCTCAGCATCCTGCTGGCTGATTTCGCCACTTTCCACCAGGGCAGAGCAGATGTCTCGCAGGGTGAGGGTGTGCCGATGTGGTGGTGCTGGCATGGGGGCGCTTGATCAGCCATCGTTGTGCTCTCCGAGGGTTGTGGGCACTCAGTTGGCAACCGGCCGGTTTACTTTCAGGTGAACCATGGCGACGGTGAACAGTAGGAATGTAAGCACTGTGAGAATCATCGGGCCTGGGGCTCCTTCGCTCAGCCAGGCGGAGACCACGGCCTGTGTGAAATAAAAAATCACCACGAAGGCCATCCAGATGTACCCGCGATTGTGCCCCCGGAATACCGGTACTGCAAACGCCAGCAGCGGCAGTAGTTTGACGGTCAGCATCAGGGGAATGGACACGCCTTCTACTGGCGCCGGGTAGAAGGTGGTCACCAGCAAGGTAGCCAGGACCGCAAGGTACAGGGCAATGGTCAGGCGGGCCGTGGTTTTTGCTTTTTCATTCTTGATCATAGATGGTTCCGGATGGTTGAGAAATCAGGAGTAGTTAGTCGTCAACTGGCCAGTTTGAGCGCCAGCCGGGCGATGCGCTCACCAAAGGCTTGGCACAGGGTCTTTTCATGGTCACTCAGCGCTTGCTGTGCCCCGGTGCCTGCCCAGTGGGTGGGGCCGTAGGGTGTGCCGCCGGTCGAGGTCTCATTCAGGGCACTTTCGGAGTAAGGCAATCCGCACAGTACCATGCCGTGGTGCAGCAATGGCATCATCATGGTCAGCAAGGTGGTTTCCTGGCCGCCATGCAGGCTGCCGGTAGAGGTGAAGGCGCCCGCAGGTTTACCAACCAGCTTGCCGTTAAGCCATAAATCGCCGGTACCATCGAGAAAGTGTTTGAGCGGGGCCGCCATATTGCCAAACCGGGTAGGGCTGCCCAGGGCCAGCCCGGCGCAGTTTGCGAGATCTTCACGGGTGGCGTAAGGGGCGCCGCTGTCCGGCACCGGTGGCAGGCTGGCGTTGGTGTCTGGTGACACTGGTGGAACCGTGCGGATTTTCGCCTCGATGCCCTCCGCCCGGGCGACGCCGCGGCCAATCTGATTGGCCATCTCGGCGGTCTGGCCGTTCCGGCTATAGTAAAGAACAAGAACGTACGGTGTAGCGTTACTCATATTTGCTCCAAGGGGGTAGCTCAAAGAATATCCAGTACCTTTTCTGGCGGACGCCCGAGGGCTGCCTTTCCATTGGCCAGAACGATAGGGCGTTCGATCAGTTTCGGGGTATTTACCATGGCCTTGACCAGTTCTTCCCGGGTCAGTTCCGGGGCGTTCAGGCCAAGTTCTCTGTACTCGGATTCCTTCGTGCGCATGAGCTGGCGCGGTTCACAACCCAGTAGATCAAGAATGTGTAACAGTTCCTGCTCTGTCGGTGGTGTCTCGAGGTAGCGTATAATCTCCGGCTCGATACCCTTTTGCTGAAGCAACTCAAGGGTCTGGCGTGATTTTGAACACCGTGGGTTATGGAAAATGCGGGTTGGTTCTGTCATGGTCATGCCCGGTTAACAGTGATGAATACGGTCTTTAGCGAGGGCCGTAGTCTAACAGGAGGATTTACCTTGCAGTACCCTCGGCACCCTTCCGTTCCCCGTCCCAAGGTTTCTGAATGGCCCAGGCACTTGCTGCTGATTCCAGCCGTTATTATGGTGCTGGCCCTGGCGGGTTGCGAGAGAACGGAGTTGCAACGTGCCGATGGTGTGGCGGTGGACTGGGACAGTTACCGTGGCCAGTGGGTGCTGGTTAACTACTGGGCCGAATGGTGCAAGCCCTGCCTGGAGGAGATCCCGGAATTGAATCACCTCGACAAGTCACCGAGAATTTCGGTGCTGGGCGTCAATTTTGACGGCGTTGAAGGCGCCGCGCTGGTGGACCTGGGCCAGAGAATGGGCATCGAATTCACCATGCTGGGCCAGGATCCGGGCCCCGACTTTGGCTGGGAGATGCCGATGGCACTGCCCGCCACCTTCGTGGTCGACCCGGCGGGCAAACTGATAGAAACACGCTTTGGTCCCCAAACCGAAGAAGATCTGATGCAACTGATCGGTAGCTGACCATGGCACAAACGTTCGTACATCTTCGCGTACACTCCGAATACTCCATGGTGGATGGCCTGGTGCGGGTCAAGCCACTGATCAGCCGTGTGGCCGAGTTGGGCATGCCGGCCGTGGGGCTCACCGAACAATCCAACATGTGCTCGCTGGTGCGCTTTTACAAGGCGGCCATGGGTGCCGGGGTGAAGCCGATTATCGGTGCCGATCTCTGGCTGGAAAACCCGGACGAGCCGGAAAACCCGTTCCGGCTCACCTTGCTGGCGCGGGATGAGAAAGGCTATCTGCACCTTACCGAAATCATTTCCCTGGGCTACACCGAGGGCCAGCGCTATGGCAAGCCGATTATCCGGAAAGCCTGGCTGGAAGCCCGCGCGGCGGGTCTGATTGCGCTTTCCGGCGCCAAAATGGGCGATGTGGGCAAGGCCCTGCTGGCGGGCAAGTCGGAACTGGCCCGGGAGCGGGCTCAATACTGGAAGAATTTGTATCCGGGCAGCTACTACCTGGAGCTGCAGCGTACCGAGCGGGCAGGTGATGAGGATTGTCTGCACCTGAGCGTCGAGCTGGCTGCTGAATTGGGCCTGCCGGTGGTTGCCACCAACGATGTGCACTTCCTGACGGCGGACGATTTCGAAGCCCACGAGGCCAGGGTCTGTATCGGTGAGAGCCGAACACTGGATGACCCCCGTCGGGACCGGCGATTCAGCGACCAGCAGTATCTTCGCAGCGCGGAAGAGATGATCGAACTGTTTTCGGACATCCCCGAAGCCGTTGAAAACACGTTCGAGATTGCCCGCCGCTGTTCGGTGAAGGTCCGGATGGGCGAATACTTCCTGCCGAACTACCCGATTCCCGATGGCATGACCATGGACGAGTACTTCCGGCATGTGTCCGAGGAGGGTCTGGAGATGCGCCTGGAAACCATCCTGAGCAAGGATGATCCGGAGTATGACCAGAAGCGGGAAGAGTATTACAAGCGCCTGAAGTTCGAGCTGGACATCATCATTCAAATGGGCTTCCCCGGCTACTTCCTGATCGTTATGGACTTTATCAAGTGGGCCAAGAACAACGGTGTACCGGTAGGGCCCGGCCGGGGTTCCGGTGCCGGGTCCCTGGTGGCCTACGCGCTGCTGATTACCGACCTGGACCCACTGGAGTACGACCTGCTGTTCGAGCGGTTCCTGAACCCGGAACGGGTGTCCATGCCCGACTTTGACGTCGATTTCTGCATGGAAGGCCGGGACCGGGTGATTGAATACACGGCTGAGAAATACGGCCGGGAAGCGGTTTCACAGATCATTACCTTCGGTACCATGGCGGCCAAGGCGGTGGTGCGGGATGTGGCGCGGGTACAGGGCAAGTCCTACGGTCTGGCCGACAAGCTGTCCAAGCTGATTCCATTTGAAGTGGGCATGACCCTCAACAAGGCCATCGAGCAGGAGCCACAGCTCAAGGAGTTCCTGGAGCAGGACGAAGAAGCCCAGGAAATCTGGGAGATGGCCCTCAAGCTTGAGGGCGTATGCCGTAACGCTGGCAAGCACGCCGGTGGCGTGGTGATTGCGCCTACCAAAATTACCGATTTCTCGCCCCTGTACTGTGACGACGAAGGCGGCAGCCTGGTCACCCAGTTTGACAAAGGCGATGTGGAAGACGCGGGCCTGGTGAAGTTCGACTTCCTGGGGCTGCGCACCCTGACCATCATAAAGTGGGCCTTGCACATGATTAACCCGCGCCGGCAGGCTCAGGGTCAATCAGAACTGGACATTGCCACCATCCCGCTGGACGACAAGCGCTCCTTCGAGTTGCTCAAAAAGGCGGAAACCACTGCCGTTTTCCAGCTGGAATCCCGCGGCATGAAAGACCTGATCCGGCGCCTGCAGCCGGACTCCCTGGAAGACATGATCGCCCTGGTGGCCCTGTTCCGTCCCGGGCCGCTGCAGTCGGGCATGGTAGACGACTTTATCGACCGTAAGCATGGTCGGCAGCCGTTGTCGTACCCGCATCCGGATTATCAGTATGAAGGCCTGAAGCCGGTATTGGAGCCCACTTACGGGGTTATCCTCTACCAGGAGCAGGTCATGCAGATTGCTCAGGTGATGGCGGGCTACACCCTGGGTAACGCCGACATGCTGCGTCGGGCGATGGGTAAGAAAAAGCCCGAAGAGATGGCCAAGCAGAAAGCCTTCTTCCTGGAGGGGTGCGCCAACAATGGCATCGACGAAACCCTGGCGGAGAATATCTTCGATCTGGTGGAGAAGTTCGCCGGCTACGGTTTCAACAAATCCCACTCCGCCGCCTATGCGCTGGTGTCGTATCAGACCTTGTGGCTCAAGGCCCACTATCCGGCCGAATTCATGGCCGCGGTACTCACCGCCGATATGCAGAACACCGACAAGGTGGTCACGCTGGTGGAAGAGTGCCGGAACATGAAGCTGGACCTGCTGGTGCCGGATGTCAGCCGTTCTGCGTACACGTTTACCGTTAATGATGACGGGCAGATTGTTTATGGTCTTGGCGCCATCAAAGGGCTGGGTGAGGGCCCGATCGAGAGCATTGTCGAGGCAGCGAAAGACGGTCCGTTCCAGGATATTTTCGATTTCTGCCGCCGGGTGGATCTGAAAAAGGTCAACAAGCGTGCCATGGAGGCACTGATCCGCGCCGGCGCCATGGACAAACTGGGCGCCGGCCGCGCGCAGCTGATGGCCAGTATCGATAAGGCTGTGCAGCAGGCAGACCAGCAATCCCGTAACGATGCCGCCGGCATGATGGATATGTTCGGGGAGATGCTGGAGAGCAGCGGCGAGGGTGAAGACCCATACGCTGATGTGGCTCATGTACGGGAGTGGCCGGAAAAAGAACGCCTCAAGGGCGAGAAAGATACCCTCGGTATCTATCTCACGGGCCATCCGTTTGATGAGTACGAGCGGGAAGTCCGGCGCTTTGTCCGTAACTCCATCGCGGATCTGAAGCCCAATAAATCCCCGCAGAGGGTGGCCGGCCTGGTGGTGGCCCAGCGCACCATGAAAACCCGCACCGGGTCCACCATGTGCTTTATTACCCTGGATGACCGCAGCGCCCGGATAGAAGCGACTCTGTTCTCCGAAGCGTTTTTCGAGAACCGGGAGTTGCTGCAGTCAGACCAGGTAATCGTTGTAGAAGGGCAGGTAAGCCACGATGACTACTCGGGGCAAATGAAGATGCGCGTCAGTTCGGTGATGGACGTGGCCACCGCCCGGCAGCAGTTCAGCCGTGGCATCAGGCTGGCGTTGCACGCAGATCAGCTGCAAAACGGGCTACTGGACAAACTGGACGATACCCTGCGCCCCTTCCGTAACGAAGGCAGCCCGGTCTGGATCGAATACAGCAGTGCCGAGGCCAGAACCCGTATTGAGCTGGGTGAGTCCTGGCGCGTGCAGCCGGATGACAACCTGTTGTTCGAGCTCAAACACCTGGTGGGCGAGAAGTCCGTGGAACTGGTCTATGATTAATACCAATGTCCGCTTTAGCTGTGCCGGTTGCACTGCTATCTTTGTCCCAAATTCTGGTTTTGGCGGGTTAAAACCTGCCTGGCAATCAAATGATGGAACATCATGAACCCTAATTACCTTGATTTCGAACAGCCGATCGCCGATCTGGAAGCCAAGATTGAAGAGCTTCGCATGGTGGGCAACGACACCGACATCAATATCACCGATGAAATCAGTCGGTTGAAGAAAAAGAGTGTCAGCCTGACAGAAAGCATCTTTTCTGATCTGCAGTCCTGGGATGTTGCCCGTTTGGCCCGGCACCCGCGCCGGCCCTACACCCAGGATTACATTGACCTGATTTTCGATGACTTCGATGAGCTGCACGGTGATCGCCGTTATGCCGACGATTTGTCCATTGTGGGTGGTACCGCCCGGCTGGATAACAAGCCGGTGATGGTGATCGGTCATCAGAAAGGCCGCGAAGTGCGTGACAAGGTCAAACGTAACTTCGGCATGCCACGCCCTGAAGGCTACCGCAAGGCCCTGCGCCTGATGGAAATGGCCGAGCGTTTCAATATGCCGATCCTGACCTTCATTGACACGCCGGGCGCCTACCCCGGTATCGGCGCCGAAGAGCGAGGCCAGAGTGAAGCCATTGCCTTCAACCTGGCGGTTATGTCCCGGCTGAAAACGCCAATTATCTCAACGGTGATCGGGGAGGGTGGTTCCGGTGGCGCACTGGCCATCGGCGTATGCGATCAGTTGAACATGCTGCAGTACTCCACCTATGCGGTTATTTCGCCGGAAGGCTGTGCCTCCATTCTCTGGAAAAGCGCCGAGTATGCGGCCCAGGCTGCTGAAGCCATGGGTGTTACCGCGCAACGCCTGAAAGAGCTGGGGGTTGCCGATAACGTGATTGAGGAGCCGCTGGGCGGTGCCCACCGTAACCCGGAAAAGATGGCGGAAACCCTGAAGGCGAGATTGGCCAACGGCGTTGCCGAACTGAGCCGGTTACCACTGGACGAGCTGGTCTCTCGCCGGTACGAGCGCTTAACCAAATATGAAAGCGGGCGGTAACGCCGCCCGGGAAACTGACTGGCCCGACGACTTGCGTGGGCCGGTCAGCGCACTTCCTGACACTTCCCGTATTCTGGTCGCCCTCAGCGGTGGTCTGGACTCTGCTCTGTTGCTCCATGTGGTGGCAGCTTGCCATAGCAACGTCTGCGCATTGCACGTAAATCACCAATTGCAGCCCAATCACCGGCAGACTGAACAATTCTGCCGGTCGCTTTGTGAGCGGCTGGCTGTTCCCCTTTTGGTGAAGTGTGTAGACGTTGCCGTGGGGGAAACCGGCTCCGGTGGCCTGGAGGAGGCGGCCAGAACGGCCCGATATGACGTGTTTCGGCAGGTACTTGGTGCCGGCGACCTGTTGTTGATGGCCCACCATGCTGATGACCAGGTCGAGACAGTGCTGTTTCGGTTGCTCCGGGGAACCGGTGTGACGGGCCTGGCGGGCATGCCTGAAAGCCGCCCCCTTGGCCAGGGAGTGCTGTTTCGGCCCTGGCTGGCGGTAAGTCGTGATCGCCTGGAGCAGGTGGCCCGGGACGCCAGTCTGTCCTGGGTCGAAGACCCCAGCAATACCAGCCTGGCGTTTG
The DNA here is from genome assembly GCF_052380025.1 of Marinobacter sp. NSM. Classification (NCBI taxonomy): domain Bacteria; kingdom Pseudomonadati; phylum Pseudomonadota; class Gammaproteobacteria; order Pseudomonadales; family Marinobacteraceae; genus Marinobacter; species Marinobacter sp. NSM. The sequence continues at coordinate 53,832 of NZ_JBQTCK010000009.1, read as the reverse complement.
ATCGTAATTACCTGCGCCATGCGGTGCTGCCTGGGCTTAAGGAGCGCTGGCCGGGCCTGCTGAAACGGGTAGAGCACAGTGCCCGGGCCTGTGCCGAAAGTGAGGCGCTCAATCATCGGCTGGCGAAATTGCAGTGGCAGGCTTGTTCCGATTCCGGACGGGTCCGGCTGAGTTCGATTCAGGCCCTGAGCCCCCTGGAACAGCGCAATCTGCTTCGGTGGTGGATACATCAGCGGGGGTGGAAAATGCCTGCCCTGGCCGATTGGGACCAGTCGCTGGCGGAGCTGATTCAGGCCGGCGAAGACCGGGCGCCGGAGATTCGTGGTACTGGTTTCAGTTTGCGCCGGTATCGCGGCCACTTGTACCTGGTGCCACACATGGATGTGCCGGAGGAGTCGGTCGGGCTTTGCTCCGGCTGCCCGCTGCACTGGGGGCCGTGGACATTGAGGCTGGTGCCCACCGCGGATACACCGGAAACGCAGCCCCCGCCAATACGGGTATCTACGAGGCAGGGCGGCGAAAGGCTTCGCTTTGAAGAGGCCGGGCACTCTCGATCATTGAAAACCTGGTTGCAGGAGCAAGGAGTGCCGCCCTGGGAGAGGGCTTTACTGCCGCTGGTTTACCACGAAACACCCGGTGGCAGTGAGCTGATTGCCGCTGGCGATTTGTGGTGTTCTGAACAATACTCGGGAAGCGCCCCTGCCACCGGCTGGCGGCTGATTGTGGAGAGGGATTGTGATTGAGTACAGGGGGGCTTTCTGGTAGTCTGGCGACCCATCTTGAGATGAACAATCTCCCTCCTTCACCGAACCAGATAATCACGGAATCTGCATGACGCGTTATATTTTCGTCACCGGCGGTGTCGTGTCCTCATTAGGCAAAGGTATTGCGTCTGCCTCACTGGCAGCCATCCTCGAGGCACGCGGCCTGAAGGTCACTATTCTCAAGCTGGACCCGTACATCAACGTGGACCCCGGCACCATGAGCCCGTTCCAGCACGGTGAGGTTTTTGTCACCGAAGACGGCGCGGAAACCGACCTCGACCTGGGCCACTACGAGCGCTTTATTCGTACCCCCATGAGCAAGCGCAATAACTTCACCACCGGCCGGGTGTACGAGGAAGTTATCCGTAAAGAGCGTCGTGGTGATTATCTTGGCGGCACCGTGCAGGTGATCCCGCACATTACCGACGAAATCAAACGCCGTGTGGTGGAAGGCGCAGCCGGCTCCGACGTGGCCCTGATTGAAGTGGGCGGCACGGTCGGGGATATCGAATCCCTGCCGTTCCTGGAGGCCTGCCGTCAGCTGAAGGTGGAAGTCGGTTCACAGCGCGCGTTGTTCATGCACCTGACCCTGGTGCCTTACATCGCTACCGCCGGCGAGATCAAAACCAAGCCGACCCAGCATTCCGTAAAGGAAATGCGCTCCATCGGCCTGCAGCCGGATATCCTGCTGTGTCGCTCCGAACATGAAGTGGACGCCAGCTCCCGTCGCAAGATTGCCTTGTTTACCAACGTGGAAGAGCGGGCGGTCATCCCGATGCAGGATGCCAAGTCCATCTATGCCATTCCACGTATGCTGCACGAATACGGCCTGGACCAGCTGGTGATCGAACGCTTCGGTCTCGATGCCCGTGAGGCAGACCTGAGCGAGTGGGACGACGTTGTGGAATCGTTGATGAATCCGCAACAGGAAGTCACCATCGCCATGGTTGGTAAATACATGGAGCTGCTGGACGCCTACAAATCCCTGATTGAATCCTTGCTGCACGCCGGTATCAAGACCCGCACCAAGGTCAATATCAACTACATTGACTCCGAAGACATCGAGCGTGATGGCACCCGTGTGCTGGAATCCGCCGATGCCATCCTGGTGCCTGGTGGTTTTGGTGAGCGTGGCGTGGAAGGCAAGATCCGCACCGTTCAGTATGCCCGTGAAAACAAGGTTCCCTATCTGGGTATCTGTTTGGGTATGCAGGTGGCGGTTATCGAATATGCCCGTAACGTGGCTGGGCTGAAAGATGCCCACAGTACCGAATTCCGTGAGCACACCCCGGAGCCGGTGGTTGGTCTGATCACTGAATGGCTGGATGCCAGTGGCGCCACAGAGGCACGTACCGAAGCCTCTGACCTTGGTGGCACCATGCGCCTGGGTGCTCAGGATTGCATTCTGACAGACGGCTCCACCATTGCCGCCTGCTACGGCAAGAAAACCATTCGCGAGCGTCATCGTCACCGCTATGAAGTCAACAACCACTTCCTGCCTCGCCTGGAAGAAGCCGGTTTGAAAATCTCCGGCCACTCTGCCGATGGCAAACTGGTTGAAGTGGTGGAAGCGCCGGAACACCCGTGGTTCGTGGCCTGTCAGTTCCACCCGGAATTCACCTCAACACCCCGTGACGGCCACCCGCTGTTCAAGGGCTTTGTTGAGGCGGCACTGGCCAACCGGAAAGGATCCTGAGCATGGCGCAGAGCAAGGTAAACGTCTCGGGCATTGAGGTTGCCAACGACAACCCGTTTGTACTGTTTGGCGGTATGAACGTGCTTGAATCCCGTGAACTTGCCTTTGAGGTTGCTGAAAAGTACGTGGATGTCTGTGGTCGTCTTGGCATCCCGTACGTTTTTAAAGCTTCCTTTGACAAGGCCAACCGCTCGTCCATCAACTCCTTCCGGGGCCCTGGCCTCGAGAAGGGGTTGCAGATCCTGGCGGACATCAAAAGCAAGTTTGGTGTGCCGATCATTTCTGATGTGCACGAGCCGGAGCAGGCAGCGCCGGCGGCGAAAGTCTGCGACATCATCCAGTTGCCGGCATTTCTGAGCCGGCAGACCGATCTGGTCGTGGCCATGGCAAAAACCGGCGCGGTCATCAATATCAAGAAAGCCCAGTTCCTGGCGCCCCAGGAAATGAAGCACATCATCACCAAGTGCGAAGAAGCCGGCAACGACCAGATCATCCTGTGTGAGCGCGGCAGCAGCTTCGGCTACAACAACCTGGTGGTGGACATGCTGGGCTTTGGCATCATGAAATCGATGAATGTGCCGGTGATGTTCGACGTGACCCATTCGTTGCAAATGCCCGGCGGACGAGCAGACTCAGCAGGCGGCCGGCGTGCCCAGGTCACCGACCTGGCCCTGGCGGGGATGTCTCAGGGACTGGCCGGCCTGTTCCTGGAAGCGCACCCAGACCCGGATCACGCCAAATGCGACGGTCCTTGTGCCTTGCGCCTGAGCCAGCTGGAGCCGTTCCTGCAGCGGGTGAAAGCTGTAGACGACCTGGTAAAAAGTTTTACACCTATCGACACCGCCTGATTGGCGGTGTTCGTTTTTGTCCTGTTCGGGAGTACGAGCAGGTGGGGGATGGCTTTCCGAAACACGCTCCTTCGGCACATCCATGTGACGCTTGGGCTCCGCCATCCATGGCTCCGCACAGTTTCGGAAAGCCATCCCCCACCTGCTCTAGGCTGAACTTACAACTTGAACCGTTTAGATACAGAAAATCTGGAGAACTATCCGAATGACCAAGATTGCCAACATCAAAGCCCGTGAGGTTCTGGATTCACGCGGTAACCCTACTGTAGAAGCCGATGTCATCCTGGAAGACGGAACCCTGGGGCGTGCGTGTGCACCCTCTGGTGCTTCTACCGGTTCCCGCGAAGCGCTGGAACTGCGTGACGGTGATAAGTCCCGTTACCTCGGTAAAGGTGTTCGCAAAGCCGTTGACGCCATCAACGGCCAGATTCGTGATGCCCTGGTGGGTAAGGACTCCGCCGACCAGCGTAGCCTGGACCAGATCATGATCGACCTGGACGGTACCGAGAACAAAGCCAATTTGGGCGCCAACGCCATCCTGGCGGTTTCCCTGGCTGCCGCCAAGGCCGCTGCCGCTTCTCTGGGCAAGCCCCTGTACGAGCACATTGCTGACATCAACGGCACTTCCGGCAAGTTCTCCATGCCGGTACCGATGATGAACATCCTGAACGGTGGTGAGCACGCGGATAACAACGTCGACATCCAGGAATTCATGGTCCAGCCGGTTTCCGTAACCAGCTTCGCTGAAGCTCTGCGTGTGGGTGCCGAGATTTTCCACAGCCTGAAGAAAGTACTGAAGGCCCAGGGCCTGAACACTGCCGTAGGCGATGAAGGTGGCTTTGCGCCGAACCTGCCGTCCAACGAAGCGGCCCTGGCTGCGATCAAGCAAGCTGTGGAAGACGCTGGCTATGAGCTGGGCAAAGACGTAACCCTGGCGCTGGATTGTGCCTCTTCTGAATTCTATAAAGACGGTCAGTATCAGCTGTCTGGTGAAGGCAAGAGCTTTGATTCCGAAGGCTTCGCCGATTACCTGGCTGGCCTGTGTGAGCGTTATCCGATTGTGTCCATCGAGGACGGCATGGACGAAAGCGATTGGGATGGCTGGAAGATTCTGACTGACAAATTGGGTAGCAAGGTGCAGTTGGTGGGTGATGATCTGTTTGTCACCAACACCAAGATCCTGAAGCAGGGTATCGAGAAGGGTGTGGGCAATTCTATTCTGATCAAGTTCAACCAGATTGGTAGCCTGTCCGAAACCCTGGATGCCATCAAGATGGCTCAGGACGCCGGCTATACGGCGGTGATTTCTCACCGTTCCGGTGAAACTGAAGACACCACCATTGCAGACCTGGCGGTTGCTACCTGTGCCGGCCAGATCAAGACGGGTTCTCTGTGTCGCTCAGACCGGGTTGCCAAGTACAACCAGCTGCTGCGTATTGAAGAGGCGCTGGAAGGTAAGGCGCCTTACCGTGGCCTGAGCGAGATCAAGGGTCAGGGTTAAGACCTGCGACATTTTTGAACCTGCCAGCGCTCGCTGGTAAGTAACAAAATGTTAAGGCCATCGCGTTCCGGATGAAAATTCGGACACGATGGCCTTTTTGTACAGTGACTTACAAGAATTTGTTGCTAGTCTACTATAAGGTCTATACTTGACCTTCGACTCTTTCGATAAATCTGGTTATTTTCTGAGCTATTTGGGCATGAAAACGCTTTGGGCCATTCTGGTAGTGCTGATTCTCCTGCTGCAGGTTCGCCTGTGGGTCGGGGAGGGTAGCTTTGCGCAGGTTTGGTCGTTGGAGCAGGCGATTGCTGAGCAGCGGGCTGAGAATGCCGGGTTGGCGGTGCGTAATGACCGGCTTTATGCGGAGGTGCGGAATCTTCGTAACGAGCAAGGGGCGGTGGAAGAGCGTGCCCGCATGAATCTCGGGCTTATTCGTGAAGACGAGACGTTTTTTCTGGTCGTCGAGAATTAGTTCTGGAGTTAGAAGCGCCGGGGGTGTTCTTTCCGGGAAACGCTACAAGCACCCGCAAGCGGGTCCGGCCAGCAATCACAGATTGCTGTCGTTCGGCTGCGCATGAAGCTGTGCTTCATTAACGCTTGCCTCACCCATGTGCGCTTCTCTCAGGCCATCCATAGCCTTCGAAATTCCCGGAGAGACACTCCCCGGCGCTCTCCTGACATAGTGCGGGCATTCTGATTATGAAACCTCAACTTTGGCTTGTTGTTCCTGCCGCTGGCATCGGCCAGCGCATGAAAGCTGAATGTCCCAAGCAGTACCTCAAGATCAATAACCGTTTTATCCTCGATATCACGCTCTCCCGTTTGTTGGATAACGCGCCGTTCAAGGGTTGTATGGTGCCGTTGAATCCGGCAGATCACTGGTGGCCGGATAGTGAGTCGTCTCAGGATGATCGTATCCAGAGTTGTACCGGGGGCAAGGAGCGGGCGGATTCGGTGCTTTCGGCGTTGCATGCGCTGGCAGAGCAGGCGGATGAGTCGGATTGGGTGCTGGTGCACGATGCGGCGCGGCCTTGTTTGCATGCCGATGATCTTTCCAATCTGATTGATACCCTTTCTGAGCACCCGGTTGGCGGACTGCTGGCGGCGCCGGTGGCGGATACTTTGAAGCTGGCGGATGACGGCGTTCCGCCAGAGGTGGCGCAGACGGTGGATCGGAGTTGGTTGTGGCGGGCGTTGACGCCGCAGATGTTTCGCTTTGGTGCGCTCAGGGCGGCCCTGGAGTCTTGTCTCGAAAATAACCAGTCGGTTACCGATGAGTCCTCTGCGATGGAGTTTTCCGGTAAGATGCCTGTTCTGGTGGAAGGGCGGCCGGATAACTTGAAGATTACGGTGCCCTCGGACCTTGCGCTGGCCGAGTTTATTCTGGGCCTGCTGTAGGGTTTTCCCGCCTCTTGTTTATTTCTGTTTTTCTCGGAGACGATGATGCGCATTGGTCAGGGCTTTGATGTCCATGCCTTTGGTGAGGGCAGTTCTGTCATTCTGGGTGGTGTTGAGATTCCCCATAGTCATGGCCTGAAAGCCCATTCGGATGGCGATGTGTTGTTGCATGCGCTGGCGGATGCACTGCTTGGTGCGGTGGCGCTGGGGGACATCGGACATTTTTTTCCGGATACCAGCGACGAGTGGGCTGGGGCCGATAGCCGGGATCTACTGCGGCGGGTAATGCAGCGGGTATTGGAAGAAGGCTTTGCGGTGGTGAATGTCGACACTACGATTATTGCCCAGGCGCCGAAGATGGCACCTCATGTGGAGGCCATGCGCCTGAATATTGCAGAGGACCTGGGGGTGCCGGTGAATCGGGTGAGTGTGAAAGCCACCACCACGGAGAAGCTTGGCTTTACCGGGCGTGGCGAGGGCATTGCCTGCCAGGCAGTGTGTTTGCTCGAACCGGTGGCCATGTGAGTCAGGAGAACGGTGCGCCCCGCTGGCGGCTTGAGTGGCCCACGCCTTCGGGCAAGCGCCCGGGTAAGGCGCAGTTAAAGTCGGTTCCTGAGGATTTCCGAGTTGCGGAGAGACTCTGGCCAGACTCTGAATTGCCAGGCTCTATACATGGAGGGGCTGGTGAGCACTTGTGCGTGCGTCTTGAGAAGTCTGGCGACAATACCGAGTTTGTTGCTCGCGAGCTGGCAGCCCTGGCGGGTTGCAAGGCATTTGAGGTGGGCTTTTGCGGCCTGAAGGATCGCCATGCGGTTACGGTGCAATGGTTCAGTCTCTACTGCCCGGGCCGGGAATCCGAGGATGCCGCGCTGCTGCAAACCATAGGTGGCCGGTGGCCAGTGCTGGCGAGTGGCCGCCATGCCCGCAAGCTTCGCCGGGGCGAGCATCTGGGCAATGAATTTGACCTGGTGTTAAGGCAAGTCAACGGTAATAGAGTGGACATTGAGCAGGCGCTGACGTTGCTGGGCGAGCGGGGAGCCCCGAACTATTTCGGGCCGCAGCGGTTTGGTATTGGCGGCGGCAATCTGGAGCGGGCGGTGAATCTTGACCCTTCCCGCTTGAACCGTAAGAAAGGCGGCCGCCGTGGCGGTGGCGGAAGTGGTTCGAAAAACGTATTGTACTTTTCGGCGGCACGTTCCTGGCTGTTCAACGAAGTCCTGGCTGCTCGGGTTGAAGCAGGCACCTGGTTTAATGGCATGCCCGGTGAGCCTTCTGAGGATGACCGTCCCACCGGACCGTTGTGGGGCGATGGTGGCACTCTGGCAACCGGAGAGCTGGCCGAGCTTGAGCGGACCGTGGTTGCGGAACACCCGGAGTTCGAGCGGCTGTTTATCAGTACCCGCATGAAACCGGAACGTCGGGCGCTGGTAACCCGGCCTGAGCATTTGAGCTGGCAGTGGCTGGATGACAATGCCCTGCGGTTACAGTTTTTTCTCCCACCGGGGCAGTATGCCACCACGGTGCTGGGAGATATTTTTGAGCTGCAGGACATGAGCCTCAGCCGTGATAATAAGCAAGAAAGCTAGCGGAGAACACTGTGCGTATTTTGTTGTCCAATGATGATGGCGTGCACTCGCCGGGTCTTGTGGCCCTGTTTGAAGGCCTTGGGGGCCTTGGTGTGTTGGAGGTGGTGGCACCGGACCGTGATCATAGCGGAGCCAGTAATGCCTTGACGCTGAACCGCCCGCTGACGGTGGAAGAGCATCCCAATGGGTTTCACTCGGTTGATGGTACGCCCACTGATTGCGTGCATCTGGCGGTGAACGGCCTGTTCGATCAGCCTTTTGATCGAGTGGTCTCCGGTATCAACACCCATGCCAACCTGGGCGATGATATTATCTACTCCGGCACCGTGGCGGCAGCCACCGAAGGGCGTCACCTTGGCCTGCCCGCGATCGCTGTGTCGCTGGTTAACGACGGCCACTTCCATTACGACACCGCTGCGCGGGTTGTCCGCCTGCTTTTGGAAGACAAGCGAGCCCTGGCTTTGGGGCCTCGCTCAATCCTCAATGTGAACGTTCCGGATCTGCCCTGGCACGAAATCTCCGGTATCCAGGTTACTCGCCTGGGCCACCGCGAGCGAGCGGAAGGCGCTGTTCCGATGACTTGCCCTCGAGGCAAGCAGCGCTACTGGATTGGTGCCGCGGGCCAGGGTGGCGATGCCGGGCCAGGCACAGACTTCCACGCGATACGTGAGGGTTACGTTTCCATTACCCCTGTCCACGTTGATATGACCCGTTACGAAGCACTGCCAGGGCTGCGGGATTGGGTAGACGGGCTGGAAGGTGCCAGGAGGGCGACACCGTGATCGCCCAACTTGAAGGTATCGGTATGACCTCCAGGCGCACCCGCTTGCGACTGGTACAGCGGTTACGGGAAGCAGGCATTGAATCAGACCGGGTTCTGGAGGTGATTGGCCAGGTTCCCCGGCATATCTTTCTGGATGAAGCTCTTTCCCATCGCGCTTACGAGGACACTTCGCTACCCATTGGCTATGGCCAGACCCTGTCTCAGCCGTACACGGTTGCCCGCATGACTGAACTTATGCTGGCGCATCAGCCTGCTCGAGTGCTGGAGTTGGGCACCGGCTCCGGGTATCAGACCACGGTGTTGTCGCAGTTGTTCGATGACATCTACAGTGTTGAACGCATACGCCCGTTGCAGGAGCGGGCCCGGGACCGGCTGCGGCAGCTCAATATTCGTAATGTCATGCTCAAGCATGCAGATGGTGGTATGGGTTGGCCCGAGCGGGGGCCTTTTGACGGCATTATCGTGACCGCTGCGCCGGTAGACGTACCACAGGAATTGCTCGATCAGTTAGCCGATGGTGGTGTACTGATCGCCCCGGTTGGCGAACACCAGCAGGTTCTGGTGGAGATCATCCGTCGTGGTGACCGTTTCGAGCGGCGCGAGCTGGAACCGGTTCATTTTGTACCCTTGCTGGGTGGGGTTGTTCGCTGATGCAGCCCACCACCGATAGCGAAACGAGCCGTGAACACCATCCTGCAGCGGTTTTCCTGCGGGGCATGGCTATGGGGGCAGCGGATATCGTGCCGGGGGTGTCTGGCGGGACCATTGCATTCATAACCGGCATCTATTTTCGCCTGCTCGAAGCCATTAGCGCCACACCGGTGGCTTTTGTCCGCAACCTGCTGAAAGGGGATGTGGCCGGCTTCTGGCGCTCGGTGGATGGTACCTTCCTGGTGTGCCTGCTGGCCGGTGTGTTGACCAGTATTGTTAGCCTGGCCTCGCTGATCACCTGGCTTCTGGATACCCAACCGGTGTTAATCTGGAGCTTCTTTTTCGGCTTGATTGTTGCCTCTGTCTGGCACGTGGGGCAGCAGGTTCGCCGGGTAGCGCCGGTATTGCTGATTCCGCTTGCGTGCGGCATCGTGTTTGCCTGGTGGGTAACCACGTTACCCACCAGTGAGCTGGCGCCAACGGGCATTGCGTTCCTGGGCGCGGGGGCGCTGGCTATCTGTGCGATGATCCTGCCCGGCGTTTCTGGCAGTTTTCTGTTGTTGATTATCGGGATGTATGCGCCGGTTCTGGCCGCGATAAAATCCGTTGAGCTGGCCCATCTGGGATTGTTTGCTGCAGGATGCCTGATTGGGCTTCTGTCTGTTGCCCGGATAATCACCCTGGCGTTCCGGCATTTTCACGACACCGTATTAGCGCTATTGACGGGCTTTATGGTGGGGGCACTGAGCAAGGTATGGCCATGGCAGAAAACCCTGAGTTGGCGCACCAATAGTGCTGGTGAACAAGTCGCTGTGAGCCAGTCTCCGGTAGGCCCGGAAACCTGGGCCAGCCTGTATGGCCAGGACCCGCAGATATTGATGGCTATCACCATGGCTCTTGCGGGTTTGGTCGTTGTGCTTGCGTTGGAATGGTTTGGGAGGATATCGGCCCGACGGCAACAGAATGTCGCGCCCTGACCGATAAAAGTGTTACCTGACGCACAAAATGTCGTTCCGGACGGTAACAAACCTGTGCGCAGAGTAACTTGGAATTGATTATAAAATGTGCAATATATTAGTAAGTTAGTCCTGAAACATGAGAAATTGCATCGAAAGTGATCAGTTTCTTAGATAGGTTTATTATAATCAGGCGCTTTTTATTACGTGATTCTCTTTAGCCGGCACACCCAAGCTGTTCTTCCGACCGGGCCCCTGCTGCCTGTCGCGGGGACGTTCTGCCGACGGCGCCCTGGCTTGCCTGCTGTGCTATCTGTTCTGCTGTTGCTGTTCGCAACCCTTGGTTTATCTGGCTGCAACACCAACGCGATCTATAGCGACGACCTCTACAACCCCCCTGTGTATTGGGGTAGTCATGTTGTGAAACCCGGGGAAACGCTATACGGCATTGCCTGGCGTTATGGCCGGGACTATCGGGAATTGGGTGATGCCAACGGTCTGGCGCCACCCTGGAACATCAGAGCCGGGCAGGTGCTCCGGCTCGACAAGAAGGGCACCATTCGCCAGACCGCCCAGGCATCTCCTCCGCCCAGACAATCTGCGCCTGCTCCCAGACCTACCACCAGCACCAGGGCACCGGCGCCTACGGGGTCTAAACCTGTTGCCAGAGCACCGGCTCCAGCGCCTCAGACACGCACGGGTAGCCAGGTGGCTTCTGATATCCGCTGGAACTGGCCGCACTCTGGCACCGTTATTGCAACCTTCTCAGAGTCAGGAAAAGTCAACAAAGGTATTGATATTGCCGGGAATCCCGGTGATGCTGTGAAGGCAGCGGCGAATGGAAGTGTGGTGTATGCCGGTAACGGGTTGCTGGGTTACGGGAACTTGATTATCGTTAATCACAACGAGCACTACCTGAGTGCATACGCACACAACCGCAAGATTTTGGTGCAAGAAGGGGAGGAGGTAAAAGCCGGACAGGTAATCGCGGAACTGGGCAGTTCTGGTACAGACAAACCGATGTTGCATTTCGAGATTCGCAAGAACGGCAACCCGGTTGACCCTGCCAGATACCTGCCAAGACGTTGATTGATCAGAAAACTGGATATTTCTGAGAAGATTACCAGTAAGGCCTGACTGAAAACCGCAAAGTAAAAAAACAAGAACGGCAACTGTGATTGCCAGCCAACAAGCTAACGTCCTGAAGAAAACCACAACCGGAACTAGCCCGCAATAACAAGAAGTATCGGGCAAAACAGGATTATTGAGAGGCGGGGTACACCATGTCAGCAGAGCAAGAAGACATCATTATCGATCGTGTTGCAGATATGGATGACGCAGACGATCATCTGTTAGCGGAAGACAAACCTGAAAAGCCATCATCAGACGACGCGATGGCAGAAGCGGAAGACGACTTTCCCACCCAGGGAAAATATTTCACTAGTCAAAAGCAGCTCGATGCCACGCAGCTGTACCTCAATGAAATCGGTTTCTCACCACTGCTCACTCCCGAGGAAGAAGTCTACTTCGCGCGGCTGGCCCGCAAAGGCGAGGAGTCTGGCCGTAAGCGCATGATTGAAAGCAACCTGAGACTGGTCGTGAAGATCGCCCGGCGCTACGTGAATCGCGGTCTCACCCTGCTGGACCTGATTGAAGAGGGTAACCTCGGGCTGATCCGGGCTGTTGAAAAGTTCGATCCGGAAAGGGGCTTCCGGTTTTCAACCTACGCCACTTGGTGGATTCGCCAGACCATCGAGCGGGCGATCATGAATCAGACCCGCACCATCCGCCTGCCCATTCACGTGGTCAAGGAACTGAACCTGTATCTTCGGGCAGCCCGGGAGTTGACCCAGAAGCTGGACCACGAGCCCACCGCCGAGGAAATCGCGCGGATGGTGGATAAGCCAGTGGCGGATGTGAAACGCATGCTCGGCCTGAACGAACGCGTGGCCTCCATGGACACGCCGATTGGCGCGGGCAGCGACAAATCGCTGTTGGATACGGTGGCCGACGAAGGCGCTCTGGACCCGGCGGATCTGCTGCAGGACAACAACATGTGTTCCTGCCTGGAAAAGTGGATTGACCAGCTGAGTGACAAACAGCAGGAAGTGCTTTCCCGCCGCTTTGGGTTGCGTGGTTACCCCATCAGTACCCTGGAAGAGGTGGGCCAGGAAATCGGGTTGACCCGTGAGAGAGTGCGCCAGATCCAGGTTGAGGCGTTACGGCGTCTCAGGGAAATTCTGGAAAAAGAAGGTTTGTCTGGTAGCTTGCTGTTTAAATAGCCCGGGGCCAGGGAGGAGGAAAAAGCCAGCCATGGCAACATGGCTGGCTTTTTTGTTAAATGTGGCAGCAATTGAGAACCAGGTGGCGATAGACCTCTAATTTTCATTGTTAGAATGTCGTCTCCCGGCGGGAATAGGGTGTCGAATCCGGGGACGAATGAAACATTCAATAATAATGATTGAAAGGAAAGGACTATGAAGAAGACGCTTATCACAGGTTGCGCATCTCTGCTGCTGACAGGCGCTTTGGCTGCACCGGCCTATGCCCTGAATGTTGGCGGTGTCGATGTGCCGGACACCTATTCTGCCATGGGCCAGGAGTTGCAGCTTAACGGCGCAGGCACGCGCTCCAAGTGGTTTATGAATCTGTACGTTGGTGGCCTTTATGTCCCGGAGAAAGTGGTCGATGCTGAAGCGGTTATTGATGCCGATGAACCCCAGGCCATTACCCTACATATCACCTCTGGCATGATCACCAGCGAGCGGATGACAGAAGCCACTATGGAGGGATTCCAGGCTTCCACCGGTGGTGACCTGTCTGGTATTCAGGCTGAAGTGGACCAGTTCATGGCGGTGTTCCATGAAGAGATCAAAGAAGGCGATGTCTTTGATCTGGTCTATGTGCCGGAGCAGGGCGTTCAGGTGCTTAAAAACGGTGAACAGCGCGACACCGTGGGCGACCTGGAGTTCAAGAAAGCCTTGTTTGGTATCTGGCTGTCTGACAAGCCGGCTCAGAAAGACCTGAAAGAGAAGATGCTGGGCAAACGCTGAAGCAATCTGTTTGCCTACGAAAAAGCCGGCCTTTACCGGCTTTTTAATGTTGGATTACTGGTAGTCCCGTTTCTGCTTGAATTCGCAAAGATCTTCAATCAGGCAGGCCCCGCACTTGGGCTTGCGGGCGGTACAGGTGTATCGGCCATGCAGAATCAGCCAATGGTGGGCATCCATCAGAAATTCTTTAGGTACCAGCCGCATCAGTCGTTTCTCAACTTCGACCACGTTTTTGCCCGGCGCAATACCGATGCGGTTGGAAACCCGGAAAATATGGGTATCAACCGCCATCGCAGGCTGTCGGAACGCCGTATTGAGCACTACATTGGCGGTTTTACGGCCAACGCCGGGCAGGGCTTCCAGGGCCTCACGGTTGTCCGGTACCTGACTGTTGTGCTGCTCAATCAGAATCTTGCAGGTTTTTATAACGTTCTCGGCCTTACTGTTAAACAGGCCGATGGTTTTTATGTAGTCTTTCAGGCCGTCCACGCCCAAGGCGTAGATGGCCTCAGGTGTGTTGGCGACGGGATACAGTTTATCGGTGGCCTTGTTCACCCCTACGTCCGTTGCCTGAGCAGACAGAATCACGGCAATCAGCAGCTCAAACGGTGTGCTGTAGTTCAGCTCTGTCGTGGGATTGGGGTTTTCGTCCCGTAGCCGGGTGAAAATCTCAATGCGCTTCTGTTTGTTCATGGTGGCTCAAAATTCGTTGTTCAGGAAATGGTGCCGGTTACCCGTACCCGTTTGCTGCCTGCGCTGTTGCTTGCGGGCTCGGCCGCCTTCCGGCGCTCTTTGATCTGGTGATCAATGCCGTTCTTGAGTGCAATCAGCAAGCCGAGGCCAACGAAAGCCCCCGGCGGCAGTACCATAAACAGCATGTCCGGGTAGTGTTCAAAGGGGCGGACCACCCAATCGCTTGCCATGGGCCCCAACAACAAGTGCATGTCAGCAAACAGCGTGCCTTGGCCTACGAGTTCCCGCATTCCACCCAGTACCACCAGCACCGCCAGAAAGCCCAGACCCATCATCGCGCCGTCCAGCAGGGCCGGTAGTGGCGGGTTCTTGGATGCAAAGGCATCGGCACGGCCGAGGATGGCGCAGTTGGTCACGATCAGGGGAATGAAAATGCCAAGAATCTGGTAAAGCTCGTAGGTGAAGGCCTGCATCAGCAATTCGGCACAGGTTACAAACGACGCGATGATCATCACAAACGCCGGAAGGCGGACGGATTCGTTGACGAAGTTACGGATGATGGAGACCGACAGGTTGGAGCCAATCAGTACCATCAGCGTGGCGATTCCGAGGCCAATGGCATTCACCACGGTGCTGGTTACGGCCAGCAGGGGGCACAAGCCGAGCACCTGAACCAGGGCAGGGTTATTGGTCCACAGGCCGTCTCTGATGATTTCAGCGGATGATTTAGTGGCCATGATCAGGAATGCTCCGCAGGAGTGGATTCACCGGCAATGGCTTCCGGAGTCAGGGTTCGGTTTCTGGGCGCGGGTGGTTCGTTCAGCCGCTCCCGGATAATATCCCGGTTCTGGCGGAAGTAGACCAGCGAATGCTGTACGGCTTTGACCACCGCCCTGGGGGTGATGGTGGCACCGGTAAACTGGTCAAACACTCCACCATTCTTTTTTACGTTCCACTGCTCGGCGGGCGGATTGCCCAGCGAGCGACCATCAAAACCGTATACCCAGTCGGATTTCCGGGTTTCAATACGGTCTCCGAGCCCCGGGGTTTCCCGGTGGTTGGTGACCCGCACGCCCAGTACGCGGCCGTCCAGATCAATGCCTACCAGCAATCGGATCTCACCGGAATAACCATCCGGAGCAACGGCTGGCAGGATCATGCCAATTGGCTGGCCATTGCGCCGGGCCACCCAGGCCTTGACCGGTTCACTGCCCGGTTGGCGAGCGTTGGCGGGCAGGGTGATGACATCGCGCAGCATATCGTTGTCGTGCTGGTGTTCGGGGATAATCTCAAACAGGGCACGTGCTTCGGCCCGCTCGGCCTGTTCCTGGATGCGGTCTTTGGTGATGCCCTGGGTCAGGGCAATGGTGCCACCCGTAATCACGGCAAACAGCCCGAGGCCGATGGCACTGCGACGGATAGAGGTCGTAATGGCGTTCATCGCTTAACCTCCACTCTTGCTGGGCACGCCACGCTTGGCCTTGTGATGACCATAGGTTCTGGGCGGGGTGTAGTGGTCGATAAACGGCACCGCGAAATTCATCAGCAACACACTGAACGCTATTGCATCGGGGTAATTGCCCCAGGTTCGAATCAGATAAACCAGCACGCCAATGCCAGCGCCATAGATGAGTTTGCCCTGATGACTGGTGGCGGCGGATACCGGGTCAGTGGCGATAAAGAACGCGCCCAACATGGTGCCGCCGGCCAGTAAGTGAAGCTGCAACGGTGCATACAGATCGGCATTGCTGCCGAATGCAAGACTCATCACAACGATGGCGGCCAGGAAAGCGACGGGTATATGCCAGGTGATGATCCTGAGCCAGATCAGCAACAGGCCGCCGGCCAGAAAGGCCAGGTTGACCCATTCCCAGCCACGGGCAACCAGATCGCCAAAGGTGGGGTGCTGCAGTACCTCGGCGGCGGTGTGGGTGGTGATCTTGTGTTTGTATTCGTCCAGTGGCGTCGCCATGGTCCAGGCATCGATGGTGGTCTGGCTGGCGGAGAAGATAGTGGCCAGGGTTTCACCAAAACCCGGTGCGCCGCCCCATAAGGTTGCCGCCTGGGCCCAATTGGTGGTCATTGCCACCGGGAAGGAAATGAGTGCCATGGCATAGCCCACCATGGCCGGATTGAATGGGTTCGAACCGAGCCCGCCGTAGAGCTGTTTAGCCACGACGATGGCGGAAATTACCGCGATGGCGGAAACCCACCAGGGCGCAAACTGTGGCAGCGACAAGCCGAGCAGCAGTCCGGTTACCGCGGCGGTATTGTCTTTAAGGAAAAACGATATGGGCTTGCCGCGCAGCTTCATGATCGCCGCTTCCGACGCCAGGGCCAGGGCGATACACCAGACCACATTGATCAGGTTACCCCAGCCGAAAAACAGGGTCTGGGCAATCAGGCCGGGTATGGCTGCCAGAATAACCCAGAGCATAACCCGGGATGTCGGCCGGGCATTTCGGGCATGGGGTGATGACTGTTGAACTAATGCCATAAACGATAAGCCTGCAGTGGGTTACTCGGAGGACGCATCCGAGGTGTTGACGGCCATCTGGCCCCGGGCCTCGGCCAGGGCCTCGCGGGCCCGTTCCACCCGGTCGTGATTCTTGGCCACAGCCCGTTCCAGCTTCTCCACGTTGTCGGCCTGCTGGGCACGGGCTTCATCCAGCATCCCTTGCATGGTGCTGAGTTTGGTTTCGGCCTGCATCAGCTGTTTTTCCAGTGTTTCGATGTCCGGCTGCTCAACAGCAGCGGGCGCCGGTTCTGCTGCCTGGGCAGCCTTGGCTTTCTTGCGTTCCAGGGCCTGTTGCACCAGTGCTGCCTTTGCCGCCCGCTCATCGGTGGCTTCACCCTCGGCAACCGATTGTTCCGCTTCGGCCTGTTTCTGAGCCTGGGCTTCGGCGGCCGCCTTTGCCCGTTCCTTGCGCCGCAGTACTTTCTCCTGCTGTTCCCGCTCCAACCGGGCCTGGCGGGCTTCAAAGCGCTCGCGGGCGTGGTCGGATTTCAGCTGCTCTGCACGCTGCTTGCGGATCTCATCCTTGGCGTAGCGGTAGTACTGAACCAGTGGAATGGAGCTTGGGCAAACGTAGGAGCAGGCGCCACACTCGATGCAATCAAACAGGTTCAGGTGTTCCGCTTTCTCGAATTCGGAGGCCTTCGAGTACCAGAACAGCTGCTGGGGCAGCAGTTCCATCGGGCACGCCTCGGCACACTGGCTGCAGCGGATACACGGCTGTTCAGGTGGTGGTGCGGGCAACTCGTCAACGGTGGCGGCAATGATGCAGTTGGATGTTTTAACCAGCGGTATGGTGTCCGTGGTGAGGGTGTACCCCATCATGGGCCCGCCAAGCACCAGTCGGTTCAGCTGGCCCTCCTGCAGGCCGCCACTGTCCAACAGGTAACTGACCGGAGTGCCCACCAGTATCTCGAAGTTGCCCGGCTCCCGAATGGCCTTGCCAGTGACGGTGACAATACGAGAGATCAGTGGCTTACCTTCGAAAACAGCCCGGGACACCGCCATTGCGGTACCGACGTTCTGGCACATTACCCCGATATCGGCGGGAATGCCGCCGCTGGGCACTTCCAGGCCGGTCAGAATCTGGACCAGCTGCTTTTCCCCACCGGACGGATACTTGGTGGGAATCACTGCAATTTCAATCTGGGTGCCCTGAACCGCTTCCCGCATGGCGGCAATGGCCTCCGGCTTGTTGTCTTCGATACCGACCACACAGCGGGACGGCCGAAGAATCCAGGCCATCACTTTCAAGCCATTGACAACCTCTGTGGCGCGTTCGCGCATGGTCATATCGTCGGCGGTAATGTAGGGCTCGCATTCAGCGCCATTGAGGATCAGGGTTTCGACTTTTCGGTCTCGGGGCGGGCGCAGTTTGATGTCAGTAGGGAAGCCGGCGCCGCCCATACCGGCAATGCCTGCTTTCCGGATCAAGTCCAGCACCGTCTCCCGGTCCAGTTTGTGGTAATCGCCGATGGGCTCAAGCTGGCACCACTGGTCTTCACCATCGGGTTTCAGCACCACGCACAAGTCAGACATGCCAGAAGGGTGCGGAACCGGTCGCAGTTCGATGGCTTCAATAACGCCAGATGTAGACGCATGCACCGGCACGCCCATGCCAGTGGTGACATCGGCAATCTTCTGGCCTTTGAGTACACGCTCGCCAACCTCAACAATGACTTCAGCCGGCTCACCGATGTGCTGTTGTAACGGAAGTACCAGCCGCTCGGGTATGCCGGCCATACGAATGGGGCGGCTGGTGGACTGGTGTTTGTTTTCAGACGGATGAACGCCGCCGGAAAAATCCCATAGTTGCGTCATCAGGCACGGGCTCCCTGGCGATCAGTAGCAATAATGGTTGGTTCCGGAGGAGACCAGGTCCAGCTTCGGATGTCTGGCTCAATGGTGACCATGTCAATACAGTCCACGGGGCAGGGCTCCACACACAGGTCACAGCCTGTGCACTCTCTCTCAATAACGGTGTGCATATGTTTTGCGGAGCCGAGAATGGCGTCCACCGGGCAAGCCTGTATGCATTTGGTGCAGCCAATGCATTCGTCTTCGCGAATAACCGCAACCCGCTTGGCCTGCGCCACACCATGTTCGGCGTCCAGCGGCTGAGGTTCCACATCCAGCAGGTCGGCCAGCGCCTTGATGGTGGTTTCACCGCCTGGCGGGCATTTGTTGATGGCATCACCGTTGGCAATGGCTTCGGCGTAGGGGCGGCAGCCGGGGAAACCGCATTGGCCGCATTGGGTTTGAGGCAGCAGAGCATCTATCTGCTCGACCAGGGGGTTGCCTTCAACCTTGAAACGCTCCGAAGCAAAGCCCAGCAATCCGCCGAACACCAGGGCCAGGGCGAGCAGTACCACAACGGCAATCAGGAAACTTGTCCACATAAATCAACCGCTCCGTCAGACCGCAACCAGGCCAGTGAAACCCAGGAATGCCAACGCCATCAAGCCTGCGGTGATCAAGCCGATAGACGCCCCCCTGAAGGCCACTGGTACATCCGACACGGCAATCCGCTCCCGCATGGCGGCAAACAGCACCAGCACCAGCGAGAAGCCTGCAGCAGCGCCGAAGCCGTACAAAACCGATTCAACGAAGTTGTTGTTCTTGTTGATGTTCAGCAGGGCCACGCCAAGCACCGCACAGTTGGTAGTGATCAGCGGCAGGAAAATGCCCAGTACGCGGTAGAGCAGGGGACTGGTCTTGCGGACCACCATTTCGGTGAACTGAACCACCACGGCAATCACCAGGATAAACGTGATGGTTCTCAGGAACGCAAGATCAAGGGGTTCCAGCAAATAGGTGTAAGCCAGGTAACTGCACACTGATGCAAGAGTCAGCACAAACGTGGTGGCCAGGGACATACCCATGGCGGTTTCCAGCTTGCCGGAAACCCCCATGAACGGACACAGCCCCAGGAACTGCACCAGAACGAAGTTGTTCACCAGAATGGTACTTACCAGTATCAGCAAATACTCTGTCATCGGAGTGTCTCTGCCTGTTGCTGATTACATGACCCGCATGCCGGGCGTGGCACCGGAATCGGGCGACAGAATGAAAATCTCTTTACCCCCGGGGCCTGCCGCCAGGACCATGCCTTCGGACATGCCGAACTTCATCTTCCGGGGTTTCAGGTTGGCCACCATCACGGTCATACGGCCTTCCAGATCTTCCGGTTTGTAAGCTGACTTGATACCAGCAAACACATTGCGCTCGCCATGCCCCACATCAAGAGTCAGGCGAAGAAGCTTGTCTGCGCCTTCCACATGTTCGGCTTTGACAATCTTTGCCACGCGAAGATCCACTTTGGCGAAATCCGGGAACTCAATTTCATCGGCAACCGGCTCCAGATCCGGGGTCGGTTGTTTATTGGTGTCGCCCAGCGCCGCTGGCAGCTCTTCTTTCGAGGCATCCAGCATTTTCTCGATCTGAACCATGTCGACCCGGTTCATCAATGGCTTGAACTTGTCGATACTATGATCTTCCAGAAGTTCATGGCGGCGATTCCAGTTCAGCCGGTCATTCAGGAACGACTCGGAGGCCTGGGTCATCTTGGGCAGTACCGGTGCCAGATAGGTGATCAGCAGGCGGAACATGTTGATGGCGTTGGTGCAGATGGCCTGTAGCTTGTCATCCTGGCCTTCCTGCTTGGCGATCACCCATGGCTGCTCGTCGTTCACGTACTGGTTGGCAATGTCGGCCAACTCCATGATCCGGCGCATCGCTCGGCCGAACTCGCGGGTTTCGTAGAACTCGGCGATCTGTTCGCCCGCATCGATAAACTCTTTCAGCTTGTCCTGTTCGGTGACCTTGCCCAGCTTGCCGTCGAAGCGCTTGGTGATGAACCCGGCGCTGCGGCTGGCGATGTTCACCACCTTGCCCACCAGATCCGAGTTCACCCGGGCAGCAAAGTCTTCCAGGTTCAGGTCCATATCATCCACACCGCCAGTCAGCTTGGCGGCGAAGTAATAGCGCAGGTATTCCGGGTCCAGATGGTCCAGATAGGTGCGAGCCATAATGAAGGTGCCGCGGGACTTGGACATCTTCTTGCCGTTGACCGTGACAAAGCCATGGGCCCAGACCGCGGTTGGCGTGCGGAAGCCTGCATCGTGCAGCATCGACGGCCAGAACAGGGCATGGAAATTGATGATGTCCTTGCCGATAAAATGGTACACCTCGGCGCTGGAATCCTTCTTCCAGAAATGCTCGAAATCGATGCCTTCGCGGTTGCACAGGTTCTTGAAGCTGGCGAGGTAGCCGATAGGCGCATCCAGCCACACGTAGAAATATTTACCGGGTGCATCCGGAATCTCAAACCCGAAATAGGGCGCATCCCGGCTGATGTCCCACTCCTGCAGGCCGGCATCCAGCCACTCGGCCAGCTTGTTGGCCACCTGGGGCTGCAGGGCACCGCTGCGGGTCCACTTGCTCAGGAAATCGTGGAACTCCGGCAGTTTGAAGAAGTAATGCTCGGATTCCTTTTCCACCGGGGTAGCGCCAGACACCGCAGAGCGGGGATTGATCAGCTCGGCGGGCGTGTAGGTGGCACCGCAGGCTTCGCAGTTATCACCGTACTGGTCTTCGGTTTTGCACTTGGGGCAAGTGCCTTTGATGAAACGATCCGCCAGAAACATCTCTTTTTCCGGATCAAAGAACTGCGTGATCTTGCGCGTGGCAATGTGATCATTGTCCTTGAGCTGGCGGTAGATGTACTCCGAGAAGTACTGATTCTCCTCCGAGTGCGTGGAGTAATAGTTGTCGAAGCGGATATGAAAGCCCGCGAAGTCTTCCTGATGCTCCTGACGAATCCGGTCGATCAGCTGCTCCGGGGTAATCCCCTCGCGCTCGGCCCGCAGCATAATGGCGGTGCCGTGAGCATCGTCTGCGCAAACGTAGTAGCAGTTGTGGCCACGCATGTTCTGGAAGCGCACCCAGATATCGGTCTGAATGTATTCCAGCAGGTGCCCCAGATGAATGGGCCCGTTGGCGTAGGGCAGGGCGCTGGTAACCAGAATATCGCGCTGTTGCTTGCTCGCTTGCGTCATGGTGATGTCCGAACCTTATGTTGAGTCGGGTTGGAAAGACAAAAACGGGGTTCCGGCGCCAATCGCAATTGATTGTTCCAGGTAAAGACCCCATATGGTCAGAAACGGGCACAGATGATACCTTCCGAGCCATCATTTTTCACCTGCATTCAAGCTTATGAGCTTATTCCGGAGACCCCGATGACCCAGATTTCCCAACAGGCGCTAGAAACTGCCGTCAAAGAATACCGAGACCCCTATCTCAACAAAGACCTGTACGAACTGGGTGCCGTGAAAAACCTGAGCGCAGACGACAGCGGCAAGGTCACCCTGTTGGTCGAGCTGCCATACCCCTCCAAAGGCATCGCTGGCGGCCTGAAACAGATCGTCGCCAACGCGCTGGAATTTGTCGATGGCGTTGAAAGTGTCGAGGTACACGTAGCCCAGAAAATCCACAGCTACAAAACCAACAAAGACCTGCCGGCCGTCCCCGGTGTGAAAAACATCATCGCCGTCGCCTCCGGCAAAGGCGGCGTAGGCAAATCCACTACCGCCGTCAACCTCGCCCTGGCCTTGCAGGTCGAAGGCGCCCGGGTCGGCATCCTCGACGCCGACATTTACGGCCCCAGCATCGGCATGATGCTCGGCGTACCCGAAGGCAAACGCCCGGACGTACGCGAAAACAAATACTTCGTCCCCATGCAGGCCCACGGCCTGCAAGCCAACTCCATGGCCTTCGTCACCACAGACAAAACCCCCATGGTCTGGCGCGGCCCCATGGTCAGCGGCGCCGTCATGCAACTGCTCCAGCAAACCCTGTGGGACGAACTCGACTACCTCATCATCGACATGCCCCCCGGCACCGGCGACATCCAGCTCACCCTGGCCCAGAAAGTCCCTGTCACCGGCGCCGTCATCGTCACCACCCCCCAGGACATCGCCCTGCTGGACGGCAAAAAAGGCATCGAAATGTTCCGCAAAGTCGACATCCCGGTGTTGGGCGTGGTCGAAAACATGAGCGTCCACATCTGCTCCAACTGTGGCCACGAAGAACCCCTCTTCGGCCACGGCGGCGGCGAACGCATCGCAGAAGAATACGAAACCACCCTCCTGGGCCAGCTCCCCCTGCACATGACAATCCGCGAACAAACCGACAGCGGCGCCCCGACCGTCGCGGCCGAGCCGGATTCGGAAGTGGCCAGACGGTACCTGGATATCGCCAGAAGAGTGGGGGCGGAGCTGTCTACCCGGGAGCGGAACCTTGGTGGGACTATCTCCAGTGTTTCCGTCACCGAGCACTGAGCCGGCTGTTAAGGTTTTTTGTAGCTCCAGCTCAGGCAAGTTGAGAGCGTAGGCTGTTCTAAAGGCGATACCTGAGCTGTCTGAGAGAGGAAGTGGGATTTGCTTTCCAAAAATCTCGGAGGCCACGGATGGCCGGAGCGAAGCGCACATGGATGTGCTCGTAGCGTTTTTTTGGAAAGCAAATCCCATTTCCTCTGGCTCCAAGTTTGCTGGCTACGAGAGCGAGAACTCTGAGGCTTCGACAGTCACCACACTACAAGGTAAACTACGCCCCAATTTTTCCCAGCTGGAAACGAGAATTCACCATGAGCATCAAGTCCGATAAGTGGATCCGCCGGATGTCCGAACAGCACGGCATGATCGAACCCTTCGAAGCCGGGCAAGTTCGTGAGAACGGAAAAGGCCGAGTCATCTCCTACGGCACCTCAAGCTACGGCTACGACGTACGCTGCAGCAACGAATTCAAAATTTTCACCAACGTCCACAGCGCCACCGTAGACCCGAAGAACTTCGACGAAAACAGCTTCGTCAACTACACCGGCGACGTCTGCATCATCCCGCCGAACAGCTTCGCTCTGGCGCGCACCGTGGAATACTTCCGCATTCCCAGAAGCGTACTCACCATCTGCCTCGGCAAAAGTACCTACGCCCGCTGCGGCATCATCGTCAACGTCACCCCGCTGGAACCGGAGTGGGAAGGCCAGGTCACCCTGGAATTCTCCAATACCACCAACCTGCCGGCGAAAATCTACGCCAATGAAGGTGTAGCCCAGATGCTGTTCTTCGAATCCGACGAAATCTGTGAAACCAGCTACAAAGACCGCGGCGGCAAGTACCTTGGCCAGACCGGCGTGACCCTGCCCAGGACATGAACGCCAACCAGTTTCTTAAAGCCGTCTCACAACTGCAGGGCTGGCGCGAATGCGCCTTCCTGCTGGCCCTGGCCGAACGGGCCTTTCCCAACTACGCCCTGTTCGCTGATGCCGTCGGCATGAAAAGCGGTGGCAAAATGCGCCAGCTGCTTGACCTTGCCTGGGACACGCTCCAGCAGGAGGCCACCGAAGCGGCCATCCCCCAGCTGCTCACCAAGCTCGAAAGCCTGAGCCCCAACGTCGACGACTACGACGCCTACGGTGTGTACCCGGCCTTCGACTTTTGCCAGTTGCTGGAACAGGCACTGCTCAACCGCCTGAACCCCAACAAACACCGGGCAACTGACGCATCCCAGCTGGCCACCAGGACCATTATGGACTTCGTCGAAATGTCCGAGGGTGAAGAGCTGGATGAAGACCAGCTGGTACGCCTTTTTGAACAGCACCCGCTGCTCAAGGAAGACAAAATCTTCCAGCGTGACACCGTACTCGCGCTCAAGCGCCAGCGCACGCCACTGGAAGACTTTATCGCCGAACTCAAGGCGGATGCCGCCAACGACGGCGTCAGCAATCTCGGTATTTCCCTCGATAGCTGAGCCGTTCCGGCTCACGCTACACTTATCAGCTACCTATTGAATTGCCTGTTGAACGGATAAGCGCCATGAAACTCTCTGCTTTTGGTCGTAAGTTCACCGCCGACGCCGGTATCACCTCCCTGATGGATGACCTGGGTAACGCCATGGCCTCCGGTGAGGGGATGATCATGATGGGAGGCGGTAATCCCGGGCATATTCCCGAGATTCAGGAACGGGTGCAGGAAATTCTGGCGGGCATCGCGGCAGATGAGGGGCAGATGCGCCGGCTGGTAGGGATTTATGATCCCCCCCAGGGTGAGAAGCAGTTTATCGCCTCGCTGGCGGAGTTGCTGAACAAATAATACAACTGGGGGCTGAAGCCCGAGAACATAGCGCTGACCAATGGCAGTCAGGCGGCGTTCTTCATGCTGTTCAATATGTTTGGCGGCGACTATGGCGATGGCCACCGTAAACACATCCTGCTGCCCCTGGCGCCGGAATATATTGGCTATGCCGATGCTGGTATCGAGCCTGGCCTGTTTCAGGCGGTCAGGCCCGACATTTCCTTCACCGACGCCCATGAGTTCAAATACAGGGTCGATTTCGATGCCGTGGAAGTCACCGGTGAAACCGGGGCTATCTGCGTATCCCGGCCCACCAACCCGACCGGCAACGTGGTTACTGATGAAGAGTTGGCAAGGCTCGAAGGCCTGGCCCGGCAGCACGATATTCCGTTGATTGTCGACGGCGCCTACGGCACACCGTTCCCCAGCCTGCTTTTTGTGGACGCCCAGCCCACCTGGAACGAGCAGATCATTCTTTGCCTGAGTTTGTCCAAGCTGGGTTTGCCCGCGGCTCGCACGGGTATCGTGATCGCGGCGAAGCCGATCATTAAGGCGCTGTCTGGCATCAACGCCATCATGAACCTGGCGACCGGAAGTTTTGGTGCCATGCTGGCGGAGCCATTGGTGCGGTCCGGTGAGATCCTGTCACTGAGTCGTGATGTGGTTTGTCCGTTCTATAAAGCCAAGATGGAGCGGGCTGTGGAGGTTTTTCGTGACGCCATGGGTGAGGACAGTTGCCGCTGGTACATCCATAAGCCAGAAGGCGCGATGTTCCTGTGGCTGTGGTTTCCTGATCTGCCGATTTCCAGCTTGGAGCTGTATCAGCGGCTGAAGCAGAGAGGGGTGCTGGTGGTGTCTGGCCACTATTTCTTCCCGGGCTTGCCGGAAGATGACTGGCGCCACCGTCACGAATGCCTGCGCGTAACCTACTCTCAGGAAGACGCACAGGTGGCAGAAGGGCTGAGGATTATCGCAGATGAGGTAAAAGCGGTCTGGGCGGAAACCGGCCGCTAGGGCCGGAGCCGCCCGAGGGGTAATCAGTCCCGAATGGTCGCGTCTTTCAGCTTCAGCTCGTATTCGCTGCCATCCGGCTCCACCTGCAGTAATCTGAGCAGCAGGTGGCCCTGGTTCGGGTCTATCCACATCAGCGTCTGGCGCTTGGAGTCCTCGCCTCGCACCTTTTCTACCTTCAGGGTTTGTGTTGTCTGGCCATTGGTGTTGATGGTGCTGTCGTCGTCAACAACCGCAAAACGATCCTCGTTATAACGGCCTTTATCAATGATGTTGTAAGTCAGGTCCCGTCCACCGGCTTTCAGATCCTGGTGCATCTGCAGCTGGAAGCCCAGTGGGTCCAGGGCCCCGTCCTTGAGCTCCAGTTCAAAGGATTTGCCCCGGTACTTCCCTGTTGCAATACCTGTCTGCCAGTCGAAATCAATGGACTGCTCCCGATTCCGAATCATCAGGCCTTTGAGGCTGTAGCGGTAGCGAAGCGGAACCACGCGGTCATCTTCCCATAGAAGGACCACCGATTCGTCTATATCTGCAATAAACGACCTTACCTGTGTGCGATACAGCCAGACATTATTGCCCTGATCGGTCAGGGTGCGCGTACCAGCACCGCTGAGGCTGATGCCTTTTGACATGGACGCAGAGTAGGTGGCCTCGTGGGGGAAGAGGGCTAAGTTCGTGTCTTGAGTATCGGCTGCGGCAACCGTTAACGAGGCCAAGCCGAACCAGAGCCCGGCCAGCCAGATAACGATGCGCGAGGATGCTCTGAGTGTCTTCATCCGGAGCCTCTTTCACTGTAGGTGTTTGCGACAGTGTAGCTTTTCAAAAGCCCGAGGGGGATGACAATCTGTTCAGCTGGCGGGTAAGCGCATGGGTTGTGACAGGGGGGCGCCATCAAAGAGCACGCCGTCACTCGCGAGTTGAATTCGGCCTTCACAGAACCAGCGAACCACGATCGGGTATAGCACGTGCTCCTGTTGCTGAACCCGCTCCGCCAGTGAGTCAGGCGTATCGTTTTCCTGCACGGCTACCTCCGCCTGGGCAATCACCGGCCCGCCGTCCAGTTCTTCGGTTACGAAGTGGATGGACACGCCATGCACCCTGTCGCCAGCCTCTAGTACCCTCTGGTGCGTGTTCAGGCCGGTATAAGCTGGCAGCAGGGATGGGTGAATGTTCAGCATCTTGCCGCGGAAGGCTCGAACAAAGTCTTCGGTCAGAATCCGCATGAAGCCTGCCAGCACAATCAGATCCGGGTTGTGGCGGCGGATCTCGGCCATCAGGGCACCGTCGAATTCCTCACGGCTGCCGTAGTCCTTGTGATTGATCACAAAGGTTTTGATGTTCGCCTGGGCTGCCCGTTCCAGGGCAAAGGCACCGGGTTTGTTGCAGCCTACGGCCACAATGTCGCCCGGGAAGTCCCTGTCCCGCGAGGCGTCAATCAACGCTTGCAGGTTGGTGCCGCTGCCGGAGGCCAGTACCAGGATGGTCGGGAGTGGCGCGGGATCAGCCTTCATGCCGTGAGTAATCCCGGGGCGTAGCGCACTTTAGGCTCATCATCGGCTGAGCCGGCCGCCTCAATGACGCCTACCTGCCATACTTTCTCGCCCATGGCGTTAAGGGCATCCATGGCAAGCTCTCTCTGGTCGGCGGGAACGCAGACAATCATGCCAATACCGCAGTTAAAGGTGCGGTACATTTCCTCGCTGGCGACACCGCCGGAGTTTTGCAGCCACTGGAATACCGGTGGCAGTTCCCAGCTCTGGGTGTCGATGGCGGCAACTGTGCCCGCCGGCAGCACTCTGGGGATATTTTCAGGCAGGCCACCGCCGGTGATGTGAGACAGGGCCCGCACGTCCACTTCACGAATCAGTTGCAGTATGTTCTTCACGTAAATGCGGGTGGGCGCCATCAGCGCGTCAGCCAGGGTGCTGTCGCCCATGGGCTGGCTCAGGTCGGCACCGCTGACTTCAATGATCTTGCGAATCAGTGAGTAGCCGTTGGAATGAGGGCCGGAGGAGCCCAGGGCCAGCATCACATCACCCGGCTGGGTGCGGCTACCATCGATGACTTCGCTGCGCTCCACAATTCCCACACAGAAACCGGCCAGGTCATAGTCTTCGCCTTCGTACATGCCGGGCATTTCGGCGGTTTCGCCACCCACCAGTGCACAGCCAGACAGCTCGCAGCCCTTGCCGATGCCATCCACGACCTGGGCGGCAATATCCACGTTCAGCTTGCCGGTAGCGTAGTAATCCAGGAAAAACAGGGGCGCTGCGCCACCTACGATCAAATCATTCACGCACATGGCGACCAGATCAATGCCGATGCTGTCGTGCTTTTCGAGTTGCATGGCCAGGCGCAGTTTGGTGCCAACGCCGTCGGTGCCCGATACCAGTACCGGCTCCCGGTAACCGGCCGGGATGGAAACCATGGCGCCGAAGCCGCCAAGCCCGCCGAGGACTTCGGGGCGGCGGGTACGGGCTGCCGTGTTCTTGATGCGGTTGACCAGATCGTTACCTGCGTCGATATCAACGCCGGCATCGCGATAGGTGAGGGAAGGCTTCTGTTCGCTCATGGAAATGTAACCGTTGGCCTGTGGGTCAGGCGCCGGATTTTAACAGGTGCGCACGGGCGCTCCAACCGGAATTCGGCAATGCGTGCAAATATTCAGGGTACATCATTGCCAACCTGCAACGGGGCCTTGCTACTCTCGCATGTGGTGATGGTGTATCCTGTGCGCCAATCATGGGAACGGCAGGGTGTTACATGACTGGAACGGAAAAAAACGACGTTCGGACTTTCCGGGCAATGGCTCTGTGGCTGGTAATGGCCGGGGCATTGTCAATGCTGTTGGCCGGGACTGCGTCGGCAGTCACGGTGTCGGGATTGTATAATATTGAGGTAGCGGTCGACGGTACTGGCCCAAATGATCTTCAGGCAGGTTATGCCGAGGGTTTGCGGCGGGTTATGGTCAGGGTTTCGGGCACGCGGGACGTACTGCAACTTGAGGGCGTAGACGATGTGCTCAAAGACGCAGAATCCCTGCTGCTGTCCTACCAGGTACGTCGTGAGCGTGGCGAGTCCAGGTTACAAATGAGCTTCGGGGCGGTTGGCGTCAATCGCGCCCTGGCTTCGATTAATGCCCCGGTCTGGGGCGCCAATCGCCCGCTCACACTGGTTTGGGCTGCGATTGAAGACCGCGGTGAACGCAAGCTGCTGACGGCAGCAGCGGATGACGGCGCACAGGGTTACAGCGCCGTTGCTGATTGGCGCAGGGCATTCCAGGCGGCAGCGGAAGAGCGCGGCTTGCCCCTGGCCTTCCCTCCGCAGAGTGTCCAGGGAGACCGGGCGTTGCTGTCGGATCTCTGGGGCCAGTTTGTGGGTCGCATTAAGGAAGCATCGTCGGATCGGTCTCATGATGCCCTGGCATTAATGCGTGTTAGTCGCTCTGGTGGTCAATGGCGCGCTGGCTGGGTCTTCGACGGTATGAGCATGGATGCCTCTGAACAGTCGGTGACCGCGGCAGACCCGGAAGAACTCGCACGGCGTGTTGTTGGTCGCTGGGCCGATGCATATGCCAGCCGCTACGCGGTTGCTGCCGGCGAGGTAGGTGAGGCGCCGCGCGTGGATATCGTTCTGGAGGGGGTCATTTCCCTTGCCGACTACGGCAATGTCGGAAAAGCGCTGAACAGCTTTACGCCAGTGCTGTCTGTCGGTGCCTCGCGAGTGCGTAACGAGCGTATGACCGTTCAGGTGACCTTTACAGGCGAACTGGACCAGCTGAAAGAGTACATTGCGCTTGATCCCCGCTTTGTGGTCATGGAGGGGCAGCCAGAGGAAACTGCACCTGCACCGCGTAGTGCGGCCGCAGTAGCGCTAGTTGCCGAATCAAACGGTGCTGAGGAACCGGGCGAGGCCGGTGACCAGTACCCGGAGGGTGCCATGTTCGTTTACCAGCCGCTTGATGACGGCGACGAACAGGATGCAGAGCAGGCGTTCGAATCCCTGTACCAGGTGCTTTACTATCGCTGGCAGCCGGCTCCGGTTGTCCGTGGTGGCGGCAGCTAGGCGACGGCGGAGGTCTGCGCGTGACTTTGCAGCGTTGGCGATGGATTCCCAATGCCCTGACATTCCTGCGGATACTGCTCATTATTCCGTTCGCGTGGGCATTGCTGGAGGGGAATTATCGCCAGTCGCTGTTGATTTTCTTTCTTGCTGCCGCAACTGATGGTTTGGACGGCTTTCTGGCGCGGCAGTTTAATTGGCGTTCCCGGCTCGGCGCCATTGCCGATCCGCTGGCTGATAAGGCATTGCTGATCACCGCTTACCTGATGCTGACCATCACCGGAATTATTCCGCTTTGGCTCTTCGCACTGGTACTTGGCCGCGATCTGGTCATTGTCGGCGGTGCATTGATGTATCACTATGGTGTTGGCCGTTTTGAGATGGAGCCGAGTATCCCGGGCAAGATCAATACCTTTATTCAGATTCTCGTGGCGTTGGCGATTATCATTCTGATGGCGGGCCTGCCAATGCAGCCTTGGGTAATGGGCGCTGGTATATGGCTGGTTGCCTTGTCGGCCATATTCAGCGGCTGCCATTACATTCTGATTTGGGGAGCGCGCGCATGGAGAGCCAAGCGCTCATGACCACGTCACAGATGGTTCTCGGGGTGAAGCTCCGTGACGACGCCCGGTTTGATAACTTCCATGGCGATCGCAATCGAGATGCGGCGCTCCGGTTGGAGGCGGTTTGCACGCAGCCGGCCGGAGCACCTGTTGTGGTGATCTGCGGTGACTCCGACACTGGCAAAAGCCATTTGTTGCAAGCGGTCTGTCATTTTGCTGAGCAGCGGGGCCAGAGCGCCGTGTGCATCAGTATCGGTGAGTTGATGCCGTTTGGGCCGGAGGCGCTTGCGGGATTGGAAGGGCATGATGTGGTCTGCCTGGATGATCTTGACCTGATCGCGGGCGATGCTCACTGGGAGGAGGCCGTTTTCCATCTGTACAACCGGATTCTGGACCGCCAGGGGCTGTTGATGGTGACCCTGTCGGAGGTGCCGGCGGCGTTGCCGTTTGGTCTCGCTGACCTTGGTTCCCGGCTGGCACACGGCTTACTGGTTCAGCTTGGTGTTTACCGGGATGAAGACCGGTCAAGAATTTTGATGGCCAGGGCCGAGCAGCGTGGTCTGGTGATGAGCGATGATGTGGCCGGATTTATCATGCGCCGGGCTCCGCGCCGCCTTGGTCAACTGCTTGGGATTCTGGACACACTGGATGAGAACTCCCTGCAGGCCCAGCGGAGATTGACCATTCCGTTTGTGAAGTCGGTAATGGGATGGTAGTGACGGATTTATAACGATAAAGGCCATTGGAGAGACGACATGAGACGGGTTGTATTCAATCAGAAAGGCGGTGTGGGTAAGTCCAGCATTACCTGTAACCTGGCGGCGATCAGCGCGGCCCGGGGCAAGCGCACCCTGGTGGTGGATCTGGATCCGCAAGGTAACTCAACACACTATCTGCTGGGCAAGCCGGCGTCTGAACTGAAAGATACCGCAGCGGACCTTCTGGAGCAGACCGTTGCCTTCAGTATGTTCACCCGCCGCCCGGATGAATTTGTGCATGCTTCATCTTTCAATAATCTGTTTGTTCTGCCGTCCAGCCCGGAGTTGGACTTCCTGGAGCGCAAACTCGAAGCCAAGCACAAGATCTACAAGCTCCGTGAATTTCTGAAAAAGCTCAGCGAATCTTTCGATGAGATCTACATCGATACCGCGCCCGCCCTGAATTTCTACACCCGCTCGGCTTTGATTGCGGCTCAGCGGTGTTTGATTCCTTTCGACTGTGATGATTTCTCACGTCAGGCGTTGTACAACATTCTGCATGAAATCAAAGAGCTGCAGGAAGATCACAATCAGGAGTTGGTGGTGGAGGGTATCATTGCCAACCAGTTCCAGCCGCGTGCCAGCCTGCCCAAGCAGCTGGTGAAAGAACTCACGGATGAGGGGTTGCCAGTGTTGCCGGTGCGGCTATCCAGCTCGGTAAAAATGAAAGAATCCCATCAAAGCCGGCAGCCGCTCATTCACTTGGCACCCAAGCACGCCTTGACCCGCCAGTTTGAAGATCTGTACCGGGTATTGCATGGTGAGTCGGTTGAACTTGAGCCCTTGGCCGACTGATCAGGTGACCATGAGTAATCGAGTGGATCAGGTAACCGATAGCCTGTTGAGAATCGAGATTGAGCTCCGGCGGATGGACGTCTGGGAAGCGAGCCCACCACCGGAGCATGCATTCCAAAGTACCCAACCGTTTTGCCTAGACACTATGGAGTTCACCCAGTGGCTGCAGTTTGTCTTCTTGCATAAAATGAAGGCGCTGGTGGAGGCGGGGCAACCGTTACCCACGGTGTCTGGCATTGCGCCCATGGCGGAAGAGCATTTCCGGGGGCGGGCGCAGTCAGGCCAGCGCCTTGTTGAGGCGCTGGAAGAGATGGACCGGTTGTTGTCTGGTCGTTGAGTTCGACTTCAGGCGGTGGAATCAGTCCAGCCGCATAGAGAGGTCGATCGCCCTGACGTCTTTGGTCAGGGTGCCGATGGAGATGTAATCCACCCCGGTTTCCGCCACTGGTACCAGTTTCTGGGCATTGATGCCGCCGGAAGCCTCCAGTTTTGCCTTGCTGGCGGTAATTCGCACGGCTTCAACCATGTCCTCAAGCGAGAATTCATCCAGCATAATGATGTCGGCGCCCGCGCTCAGGGCCTGATTCAGCTCGTCCATCGATTCCGTTTCTACCTCCACCGGGCGGCCCGGTGCAATGCGCCGGGCTTCACTGATGGCGTTGGCAATTGAGCCGCAGGCGGCAATGTGGTTTTCCTTGATCAGAAAGGCATCCCACAGGCCTAGGCGGTGATTGTGGCAGTCCCCGCATGTGACTGCGTACTTTTGCGCCAGTCGCATGCCCGGCAGGGTTTTCCGGGTATCCAGTAATCGCACTCCGGTATGGGCGACCTTCGTCGCGTAGGCTGCGCAGGTGGTGGCGACGCCAGACAGTGTTTGTAGCCAGTTAAGGGCGGCTCGCTCTGCGGTCAGGAGTGATCGGGCCCGGCCCGCCATCCGGAAGATAACGTCATCGGCCGCCAGATCATCGCCGTCTTTGAAAAACCAGGTCAGTTCAACTGCCGGGTCCACCTGCCGGAATACTTCTTCAACCCAGGCTCGTCCGGACAGGCGTGCCGGTTCGCGAGTAATCACCCGGCCGGTTGCGGTTTTATCCGCCGGAATCAGCATGGCGGTAATGTCGCCATCACCAATGTCCTCGCGAAGGCTTTGGGCAACGGATTCAATAAGGGCCTGGCGGAGCAGTTCAGGGGCAATCATGTCGGGTTTCCGGCGGTCTGGATGAGTTGAAATCTGCGAGCCCGGCAATTCTACTGCCAGCCTGCCGTTTCGCAAAATGCCCTGGCCAATAACTGATAAAATGTGACGCAGGTCGTTGTTACACAAAAGGTGACAAATTCTGACACAAGGTGACGATGATCGGCCGTATCATGTCATAAATAGAAATTCCTAGCGATATCGCCGATCAACACCGGAGCATCTCCATGGCGCACGATAACAAGGTTGTCCATTTATCCGGCCAGAAACCGGTGGGCCGGTTTTCGCTTCCGCCTGCTCTTATACGGTTACGTGACGCATCCGGTCAGTCTCTGAAATCTGTGCTGGGGTCTTTCTTCGAGCAGGCAGACGACAGTCTGTTCGCCCTTGCGGATCGGGCTGGTTCTAATCAGGACCAGACAGCGTACTTCGATGCCATGCGGGAGCTCAGACTGCGCCGCAAATCCATGGCGGTCTCGATGCTTCAGTATGTCAGCCAGGCCTTCAATGAATTTGGGCGCTTCAAACCCTCGCACTCCGGCTCTGCCCTTGAGGAAGTCGATCAGGATTCCCTGAGCCTTCTGGATCACTCAGAACTGGAGCAACAGGTCGCCATTGATAATCTGGTGACCAAGCTGCGCAATCGCTACCAGGAGCCGGTCCGGATGCTGG
Organism: Marinobacter sp. NSM; assembly: GCF_052380025.1. Taxonomy (NCBI): domain Bacteria; kingdom Pseudomonadati; phylum Pseudomonadota; class Gammaproteobacteria; order Pseudomonadales; family Marinobacteraceae; genus Marinobacter; species Marinobacter sp. NSM. The sequence continues at coordinate 20,202 of NZ_JBQTCK010000009.1, read as the reverse complement.
CCGCTCGGGTGCGCCACCTGATGCCCGAGATTCAGATGTCTGATGATCAGATGCCCCTGAGCCCCGAGGTTATCTGTGGCGGAATCGCCGAGGCCTGTTCTGACCTGGATATCGATATTCGTGCCAAGCTGGTTGTGCTCAAGCTCTTTGAGCGCCTGCTGGTGGACAAACTCGCAGCCCTGTATGACCAGGCAAATAAAACTCTGTTAGCCGAAGGCGTGTTGCCCGATATGCGCCGGGCGCCTGTTGGCGGTTCGAAGTCCCAGCCAAAACGGCCGGTGCCACAGGCAGGAGCCCCGGCGTTGTCGCCAGGACAGGCAGGTGCCGAGCAGGGGGGCAGTGGTGCTGCCAGCTTCCCCACGTTTTCGGAATTGAGTGCGTTGCTGCATCAGGGAGAGAACTCTTCCGCCGCAGGCAGTCTGCCCGCGGGTGGCGTGACCCTCGATACTGGCGGGTTGATGGCCCGGCTCAGTGACCTGCAAGGTTCTCTCACCCAGGTATCCGGGGTAGAAGTGGTGCCATTGCGCCAGCAGATTGTCTCGGTCCTGCAGGAGCCCGGCGGCAAGAAAGCCACGTTGGGCCAGGTTGACGGCGATGTGGTCAATCTCGTATCGATGCTGTTCGATTTCATACTGGAAGATCGGCAATTGCATCCGGTGATGAAGGCGCTGATCGGGCGTTTGCAGATTCCGGTCCTGAAGGTTGCCCTGAGCGATCGTAATTTCTTCAATCGTGGCGGTCATCCGGTTCGCAAACTGTTGAATGAACTCGCACTGTCGGCGATAGGCTGGTCCGAAAAGCGCCAGGGCATGCGGGATCCGCTCCGGGAAAAAATTGAAGAAGTGGTTGATCGTGTCCTGAATGAGTTCACCGACAATGTCGAATTGTTCGAGGAGTTGCTTAAGGATTTCGGCCACTTTATGGATCTGGACCGGCGCCGTCGTGAGCTGGTTGAGCAGCGTCTTCGGGACGCTGAGGAAGGTCGGGCTCGCCAGGAACGTGCAAGCCAGGCGGCCACCAAGCTCATTCAGGAAGAAACTGCCGGCCGTGATATTCCAGCTACGGTGATGCAGATTCTCAGCGAGCCCTGGACTCGTTACCTGCAATGGGTGGTACTGCGTCAGGGCGAAGAGAGTGAGCAGTGGCAATCCGCCTGCGCGGTCACCGAGCGCCTGATCTGGAGTGTGGACCCAAGGCCGGTATCGGATGAAACACGCTCTGAGCTGCTTCGGGCAATACCGGAGGTGGTCGAGGACCTTCGCAGTGCTTTGCAGGAAATTTCCTGGGACCCGTTCTCAACCGATGCTGCCATTCGTGACCTGGAACTGGCTCACGTTGATGTTTTCCAGAAACTGGTAACGGCACCGGTCAGCGACGCCGAGAAGGCGCCAGAAGACCATGCCATGGCCGAAGAGGAACTGGATCAGCCGGAGCAAATGCTGGCGTCTCCGGAACCTCAGGTGGATGCCGGTGCCCCAGAGCAAGTCGCGCAGCCTGAAATCGAACCGGTCGTGGCGGAGAGCGTTCAGAGTGACGCGCAGCCGGCAACGGAAACGCCGTCTGCTCCGGTTGTTGCGTCTGAATGGCTGGCCCGGGCGGATCAGCTCCGGGTTGGCTCGTGGATCGAGATGGTGCGCGATGATACCCGTGTGCGCTGCAAACTGGCGGCCTTCATCAAGGCAACCGGCAAGTACATTTTTGTCAATCGCAGCGGCGCCAAGGTGGCAGAGTACCATCGGGATGATCTGGCGGTGGCGCTGCAGGAAGGCGTTATTACGCTTCTCAACGACGGCCTGATTTTTGATCGGGCGCTGGAATCCATCATCGATAATCTGCGCCATAGTCGAAAGGATTGAAGGCGCGAATCCGCACCGTTCCATCCATAGCATCCACCGTCGCTTTGTGATTCAATCGATTGAACATCATAAAGCGACAGTGGATACGCCTTGCCAATCTCTGACCCTTTCAATCAAGACTGCAAACATAACAACGACCCCCTCTCCAGCCAGGCTGAACAGTTAAGGCTGACCGGCCGTTACCCTGGCAGCCGATGGGTGCCCTCGCCGAATTTTGGTGCAAGGCCAGAGGGCTCTGCCATTTCCCTGCTGGTGGTTCACAACATCAGCCTGCCTCCCGGGCAATTCGGGGGAACGGAGATTGAAGACTTTTTCTGTAACCGGCTTGATCCAGCCGCCCACCCCTATTTTGAAACCATCGCCGCCATGCAGGTCTCCGCTCATGCCCTGGTACGTCGTGATGGTTCCGTTGTGCAGTTTGTCAGTTGTTTGGACCGGGCGTGGCATGCCGGCCGCTCCTGTTTTGACGGCCAGGAAGAGTGCAACGATTTCTCTATCGGTATCGAACTGGAGGGGGCAGACGATATTCCCTATACGCCCGAACAGTACCGGATACTCGCAGACATGGCGCGGTTGACCATGATGGCCTGGCCCAAAATCAGCGCAGAGCGCATTACCGGCCACAGCGATATTGCGCCTGGCCGGAAGACCGATCCTGGTCCAGCGTTCGACTGGCGGTATTTTTCCCAGCTGTTGGCCCATGAGGAGATCGCCTGAATGGTGTTTGTCGTGTTTCTTTTGGCCTACCTTATTCGGCGTCAACTGGATAGCCGGAACCGGCTTGATGGCGACGTGCTTTGGCGTGCCTGGTTTCACCGGGGCGCGAAAATCCAGGCCGGAAAGGAGGATGCCATTACCTCCGGGCTGATCTGGGTCCTGCTGCCCGGCCTGGCGTTGGTGGGCGTTGTGTGTCTGCTAGAATGGTATGGGTTCAGGCTGGCGGCCTATCCGCTGGAGCTGATCGTGCTGGTGTTGCTGATGGGAGCGCCGGGTTGGCGGCACCAGTTACGTGACTATTCGGAAGCCTGGAGCCGGGGCGACATGCAGGCTGCCTGGCGACATATCCAGAACCGGTTGCCACCGGAAGAGCGGGGCGCTGCGCTGTCACCAGAGGCCATGCATCTGTCGTTATCCAAGGCTCTGGTGATCGGGGTTTTCGAGCGGTTCTTCCTGGTGGCTTTCTGGTATGTGGTGGGTGGAATAGGTGCAGCCATGGTTGCCCGTGGCCTGGTGGCGTTGTCTGAGCAATGGCCGCAGCAAGCGGCCCGCGCCCGATTCCGCACCCTGGCCAATCTGGCCAGCTGGATTCCTGCACGCCTGCTGTCCTGCACGCTGGGGCTGGCCGGTGATCTCGCGGGCTGGTCGAGGGAAGCGAAGAAAGTCCTGCCCGGTTTTGGAAGAAAAACCTCGGAAGTCCTCATGATTTCCGCAAACGGGTCGTTAACCGGTTATGCGCTTGATCCCGCCCAGTTCGCGCGGTTGCACCCGGACGAGTGGACAAGTTTTGGCGGGCGTAGCCTGGCGGCCATACGGGGCTTGTTGAACCGAAGCATGCTGGTGTGGATCTGCGTTGCCGCGTTGCTGGTGATTGCCGGGGTGGTCTGAGGAGTGTCATAAAACATTACAGAATAACACTTAAAGGTGATTAAGTTTTTCCGACCTTGGGCGATAATCAAGCAAAGAATAAAGAGTCAGTTAGTAGAATCAGCGAGAGGGCACCGTGAAATATTTGATCAATCCAGCTGTTAGCCTGATGAATCGGCTGCCCATGGTCTACAAGTTCAGCCTAATCAGCATCTTGTTCCTGGCCCCGATCATTGTCCTGTCGTGGTTGGTTATTTCCAGCCTCAATCAATCCGTTCAAACCATGACCCGCGGTATCGAGGGTCTTGCCGATCTTCGCAAGGTAGACCAGCTATTGTCTGCGTCTATGGCTTATCGTGACTATCAGGCACCGGGTGTCCTGAAGGATGAAGACGAACTCCTGGGCAAGGCGGGTGCGGCGGCGGAGCAGATTGATGGCCTGTTTTCCGACCTTGTGGGGGACAACCGCTCGTTCGATTCCTCTGGCTCCTGGAAGGATCATGTTCTGGCCCTGCAGGCGGAGTGGGAACAACTGAAGCAGGATGACAATTACCAGGGCAACATCGACCCTCAGTTCAAGTACTACCACGAGTTTGTCCAGAAGGTGCTGGCGCTGTTGCCGGCGACTATTGAAATTTCGGGGCTGGGACAGGATGCCTCCCGGGAAAATCTGTTGTTGCTTGGGCTGGTGCGCAATGCGCTGCCTGAGGCGAGGACGGTTGTTGGAAGGGCCCGATCTTACGGTATCTTTGCCCTGGTGGATGGCCAGGTGGGTTATAACCTGAGTGAAATTCTGAATGAAATCTATGACCAGCTGACCAACCGCAGTTCCCTGCTGTCGCCTGCCTTGTTGGTTGCGGTTGAAACCTCGCCCAAGCTGTCAGGCAGAGCCGGTGGCGCTGTGACGCGGGTCGATGAAAGCCTGATGGCGCTGCGCGAGCAGCTGGACCTGAACATCATCACCCCGATGCGCCTGGAACAGCCCTGGCAGGAATTTGATGCCACCGTCTCCAACCAGCTGGACTACTACGATTCACTCAATGACAGCATTTTCAATGTGGTTTCCGGCAACCTTGAACAGCGCCTGCAGCGGGAGACCGGTCAGCGGCGGATGATTGTAGGTGCCCTGATCGGCGTGATGCTTCTGGTGGTGTACCTATACGTTGGCTTCTTTATGTCAGTGAGAACTGCCATTAACCGGTTCAGTGAGGCGGCTCGCAGCGTCGCCGCTGGTGACATGACGGCGCACATCCAGCTGAACAATCGTGATGAGCTGGGCGAGCTGACCACCGAATTCAATAACATGACAGACCGGATTGCCGAACTGATCCGCTCTGTCAGCGGGACCACGAATGATGTTGATAGTCAGGCGGTGAGGGTTAACGAGACTGCAGCAGCCAACAGTGAAGCGGTGGCCCGCCAGATGGAAGAGACCGGCCAGATCAACGAAGCCATGGGGCAGATGGTGGAGGCGGTCAACGAAGTGACTGAAAGTGCCCACCGGGTAGCGGACAGCGCCGGTAGTGCAGAGCGTGATACCGAGACGGGCCGACAGGTTGTGGCGGCTACCGTGCAAACCATTAACCGTCTTGCGGCAGAAATCGCCGGTGCGGTAGAGGTAATCAATCGGGTCAGTTCAGACAGCGACAACATCAGCCAGGTGTTGGTGGAGATCAAGGCCATCGCCGAGCAGACCAACCTGTTAGCGCTGAACGCTGCCATTGAAGCGGCCCGGGCCGGTGAACAGGGGCGCGGTTTTGCGGTGGTGGCTGATGAGGTGCGCTCACTGTCTCAGCGCACCCACAAATCGACCGAAGAGATTGAAGGCATGATCTCCCGCCTGCAGGGTGGTGTTAAAGAAGCGGTCTCTGCCATGACCTCTAGCCACGATGCCACGGAGCAAACGGTTCAGAAATCCGGTGAGGTGACCGAAGCGCTGGATCGCATTGCCGCTGGCATCTCTGAAATCGTGGACATGAGTCACCAGATTGCCCAGGCAGCGGAAGAGCAGTCTGCGGTGGCGAAGAACGTTAACGCCAACGTGGAGCGTATCGGGGAGTTGGGGCATAGCACTGCCTCCAACGCCGAAGAGACGCTGGCGTCTTCCCGTCAGATGTCGGAGTTGACGGCGTCGCTTCAGCGTCTGGTAGAGGCGTTCAAGGTATAGGGCGTTTGCCTGCGATCGAAAAAATCCGGCCCTCAGAGGCCGGATTTTTTTTGTTCCCAGAGAATTTCCTGGCTGCCATCCCGGCGGGCCAGCACGCGGGCAATGACAAACAGCAGGTCAGACAGCCGGTTCAGATAGTGGCGGGACGCAGTATTGATGGAATCTTCGTGGCCCAGTGCTACCACCACGCGCTCTGCGCGACGGCAAACGGCCCGGGCCAGATGGCATTGTGCGGCGGCAGGGCAACCTCCGGGCAGAATGAAGTTCTTCAATGGCGGCAAGTCGGCATTATGCTCATCCAGGGTCTGTTCCAGCCAATCAATGTGGTCGTCGCTGATGACTTTGCTGCCAGGAATTGCGAACTCGCCGCCAAGATCAAACAGGTGGTGCTGAATCCGCCGGAACGTCTCGATCAGGCCGTCACCGGCTGGTAGCGTTTCAATCAACACTCCGATGTGGCAGTTGAGTTCATCCGCCATGCCCATGGCTTCCACGCGCTGGGCATTCTTGGCGATGCGGTTGCCATCGGCCAGCCCGGTAGAGCCGTCGTCACCGGTGCGAGTGTAGATTTTCGACAGGCGGTTGCCCATGTGTTTGCTCCCTGAATAAGTGATCAGTTCAGTTGTTGTACCCGTTCGGTGAGCATTTGGTTCACCGGTGTTGCAATGCCGTGCTGCTGGCCAAGCCTGGCCAGGTAACCGTTGATGAAGTCGATTTCCGTGGGGCGCCCTGCCAGCACATCCGCGCGCATGGAGGAGGTGTTGGTGGCGGTTCTGCGGGCGACCGCCTCAACGCCGTCGCGCAGGGCTTCCGGGGCTTGCTTCGGTTGCCCTGCGGCGCCCAGCAGGCGGCTGATTTCTTCGCACAAGGGATCAATCCATTGCTGGTAGAACGGCTGCTTCAGTATCTCGCCGTTGGGGCAATCCAGAATGGCAGTAAAGGCGTTGATACCGGCGTTGATTACCAGTTTCTGCCAGAGTCGGTCAAGGATATCCCATTCAGGGTGAACCTCAAGGCCGCTTTCGGCAAGTTGCTGCGCAACCCGGTCCACCAGGGGATGTCCGATAGGGTTTAGAGCGCCCACCCAGGTGGCGCCACGGCCCGCGTGCACGGTCAGGGCTGGCTCCGGACGGTTGGCGCCTTCGGTGGTGGAGGCCGCCAGCACCGGGCGCTGCGGCCAGGTTTCTGCAACCTGCTGTTGGCTGCCCAGGCCGTTCTGGAACAACACGATAGGCGTCGACTCGGGAATTGAGGGCAGGGCAGCTTTGAGGGCTTCGAGGGTATCGCCGGCTTTGGTGGTCACCAGTAACAGCTCCGGTGACTGGCTGGGCTGTAACCAGGGAATGGTAACGCGGAAGGATTCGCCTTCGATGGGCTGAAAGCGGTAATAGACGGGATCGGGCGCCTGGCCAGGGCGGGGCACAAACGCTACCTGCCCGGCAGGTAGCGTTGCGGCCCAGAGCCGGCCCAGGGAGCCGGCGCCGAGAATGGCAATCATGGCCTTACATGGCCTCGATTTCAGCCCGCTGTGCACTGAGCCGCTGCAGGCTGCCCTGGGCATCCTTCAGCTTCTCCTGCTCTTTCTCGACCACCTCGGCCGGGGCCTTGGCAGTGAACTTCTCGTTGTTGAGCTTGCCTTCCAGGCGGCCAATTTCCTTGTTCAGGCGGTCCAGTTCCTTGTCCAGGCGCTTAAGCTCGGCATTTTTGTCGATCAGTCCGGCCATGGGCACCAGCACTTCCATTTCGCCCACCAGCTGGGTGGCGCTCATGGGGGCCTTGTCGCCCTCGAACCACTCCAGTTTCTCCAGCTTGGCCAGGGACATCAGGAACTGGCGGTTGTCGTTCAGGCGGCGCTGGTCGTCGGCATTGCCGCCTTTGAGCAGTACCGGTACCTGTTTGCCCGGGGAGATGTTCATCTCGCCCCGGATGTTACGCACGGCTACGATCACGCCTTTCAGCCATTCGATATCTTCGGCTACGGCGGCATCCTGCTTGCTGGCATCCGGCTGCGGGTAGGGCTGCAGCATGATGCTGTCGCCCTGTTTGCCGGCCAGCGGCGCAATGCGCTGCCAGATTTCTTCGGTGATGAACGGCATGATCGGATGCGCCAGGCGGAGTACGGCTTCCAGTACGCGTACCAGGGTACGACGGGTGCCGCGTTTAGCTTCGGCGCTGGCATTGTCGTCGCTCAAGGCTGGCTTGGACAGTTCCAGGTACCAGTCGCAGTATTCGTTCCAGATGAACTCATACAGGGCGTAGGCGGCCAGGTCAAAGCGGTATTGATCCAGGTGGCGGATCACCTCCTGCTCGCAGTGTTGCAGTTCGCTGATGATCCAGCGGTCTGCCAGGGACAGTTCCACCGGCTCATCGTTCACGCCGCAGTCTTCGCCTTCCGTGTTCATCAGCACGTAGCGGGCGGCGTTCCACAGTTTGTTGCAGAAGTTGCGATAGCCTTCGAGGCGCTTCATGTCCCAGTTGATGTCACGGCCGGTGGTGGCCATGGCCGCCAGGGTAAAGCGCAGGGCGTCGGTGCCGTGGGCCGCGATACCTTCCGGAAATTCCTTCTCGGTGCGCTTGCCGATTTTCTCGGCCAGCTTGGGCTGCATCAGGTTGCCGGTACGTTTTTCAAGCAGATCCGGCAGGCTGATGCCGTCGATCATGTCCAGCGGGTCGATCACGTTGCCCTTGGACTTGGACATCTTGTCGCCGTGCTCGTCCCGGATCAGGCCGGTCACGTAAACGGTTTTAAAGGGTACCTGTGGGGTGCCGTCTTCGTTCTTCATGAAGTGCATGGTCATCATGATCATCCGGGCAACCCAGAAGAAGATGATGTCGAAACCGGTCACCAGCACGTCGGTGGGGTGGAAGGTTTTCAGGCGTTCGGTGATTTCCGGCCAGCCCAGGGTTCCGAAAGTCCACAGGGCGGAGCTAAACCAGGTGTCCAGTACATCGACGTCCTGCTTGAGTTCCAGTGTGTCCGAAAGCTGGTGCTTGCTGCGCACCTCAGCCTCGCTCCGGCCTACGTAAATATTGCCGTCGGCGTCATACCAGGCCGGAATCCGGTGGCCCCACCAGAGCTGACGGGAGATACACCAGTCCTGGATGTCGCGCATCCAGGCGAAGTACATGTTTTCGTACTGTTTGGGCACGAACTGGATGCGGCCATCTTCCACCGCTTCAATAGCCGGTTTGGCCAGGGTCTTGGCATCGGCAAACCACTGGTCGGTCAGCATCGGTTCAATGATCAGGCCGGAGCGATCGCCGCGGGGCACGCTCAGTACGTGGTCTTCGATCTTCTCGACCAGGCCCGCCAGTTCCATGTCGGCGACAATCTGCTTACGGGCCGCTTCCCGGCTCAGGCCGGCGTAGGCGGCCGGCAGGGCGCTGTTGATTTCGGAATTCTCGGTGCCGTCGGCATTGAAGACTTCGGCCACCTCGCGAATATTGGCGTCCTGCGTCAGAACGTTGATCATGGGCAGGTTGTTGCGCTTGCCTACGGCGTAGTCATTGAAGTCGTGGGCCGGGGTGATCTTCACGCAGCCGGAGCCTTTTTCCGGATCGGCGTGGTGGTCGGCCACGATGGGAATGCGGCGGTTAACCAGCGGCAGCAGCACGTGCTGGCCAATCAGGTGCTGGTAGCGCTCGTCGTCCGGGTGGACGGCCACGGCGGTGTCGCCCAGCATGGTTTCCGGGCGGGTGGTGGCCACGATCACGTAGTCTTTGCCGTCCTGGGTTTTCTGGCCGTCAGCCAGTGGGTAGCGCAGGTGCCAGAAGTAGCCTTTTTCTTCCTTGTTCTCTACTTCAAGGTCGGAGATGGCGGTGTGCAGTTTCGGGTCCCAGTTCACCAGTCGTTTGCCGCGGTACACCAGGCCTTCGTCGTACAAGCGGATAAACACTTCCTGCACGGCTTTGTAGAAGCCGTCGTCCATGGTGAAGCGTTCGTTGTCCCAGTCGACGGAGTTGCCGAGGCGGCGGATCTGCCGGGTGATGGTGCCGCCGGAGTGTTCTTTCCAGTCCCAGATGCGCTTGATGAATTCTTCCCGGCCGAGGTCGTGGCGGGTTTTATCTTCTTCTGCGGCCAGTTTGCGCTCGACAACCATCTGGGTGGCGATGCCGGCGTGGTCGGTTCCGACGGACCACAGTGCGTTACGGCCCTGCATGCGTTTGAAGCGGGTGAGGGTGTCCATGATGGTGTGCTGGAACGCATGGCCCATGTGCAGGCTGCCGGTCACGTTGGGTGGCGGGATGGCGATGCTGTAGGAGTCGCCTTCGCCGCTGGGGCGGAAATAGCCTTTGGATTCCCAGTTTTCGTACCACTGGCGCTCGATGTTTTCTGGCTGGTAGGTTTTTTCCATGGGATTATGCAGTGACCGTTTTGGTTGATTCACATAGGGAAATTCTGAGTGGGCCGATTATACATGGTCGCTTTGGTTGCGGCGAACCTTCGAGGCTCGTCGAGGCTTCGGTTTCGGTAGCCTGCTAGGTTGGTGCTTTGTGGGGTTGGGGGTAGGCTTTCCAAAAAACGCTACGAGCACCCGCAAGCGGGTCCGGCCAGCAATCACAGATTGCTGTCGTTCGGCTGCGCATGAAGCTTCGCTTCATAAACGCTTGCCTCACCCATGTGCGCTTCGCTCCGGCCATCCATGGCCTACGAGATTTTTGGAAAGCCTACCCCCAACCCCACAGATTTGACTTTGTGCTGTTCGCTGGTGAGTTTAACTTTTCGTTTTTTGTCCGTGTCGGTCCGTGAGCGTCCGTGGCAAAAATCTTTTTCCTTTCGTGTCCTTTCGCGGATTTAGTGGCAAAAAACAATCACCGCCGCCGCATATCATGCACCAGCGCCTCAATCCCCATCGTCCGCAGCTGCTTGTAATGCCCCCGAGTCTGGTTTAGCACCGCCGGATCATTGTGGGCAACCAAGGCCAGCCGCCTGTACTGGTCAGCATCTTCCGGCAGTGTCGAGGACAGCACGATAACGGTATCCCAGTCCGTGGAGGCCGGCGGGTAAAGCAGGATGCCGACCGGATCGGTGCAGGGTGTCGTAGGGTCTTTGGCGATGCCGTGGGGAATGAAGGCATCGGGGGCAATGTTCCACAGCAGGTCGTCGAGTTCTTTGGCCTGGTGTTCGGTGTCGCAGAGGATGCATACGCGGTCGCCCTGCTGCCAGGCTTTGTCCACGAGTTTGGCGGCGTGGAGGTTGCGGGCGGCGGGGGTGTTCTGGGCGAGGATGTGGAACCAGTAGCGCTGGTTCTGGTCGTCCCGGCCGGAGGGGCCGGCAGCTTCGCTGCCGGGTTCCGGTGGGGTTGGCTGGTTATCCTGCATGGGACATCAGGTAGTCGACCAGCAGGGGGACCGGGCGGCCGGTGGCGCCTTTGGCTTTGCCGGAGTTCCAGGCGGTGCCGGCGATGTCCAGGTGGGCCCAGCGGTAGTCTTTGGCGAAGCGGCTCAGGAAGCAGGCAGCAGTGATGGTGCCGGCCGGGCGACCGCCGATGTTGGCCATGTCGGCGAAGTTGCTGTCGAGCTGGCTCTGGTATTCGTCCCACAGCGGCAGGCGCCAGGCTCGGTCGCCGGTGCGTTCGCCGGCGGCGAGCAGTTCGTTGGCGAGTTCGTCGTTGTTGGACAGCAGCCCGGTGGCCTGGTTACCGAGGGCAATGATGCAGGCACCGGTGAGGGTGGCCATGTCGACAACAGCAGCCGGGTCAAACTTCTTCACATAGGTGAGGGCGTCGCACAGCACCAGGCGGCCTTCGGCGTCGGTGTTGAGGATTTCAACGGTCATGCCGCTCAGGGTGGTGACAATGTCGCCGGGGCGGGAGGCGCCACCGTCCGGCATGTTTTCGGCAGCGGCGATTACAGCAACCACGTTGATCTTGGGCTTGGTTTCGGCCAGCACTTTCATGGTGCCGAATACGCTGGCGGAACCGCCCATGTCGTATTTCATTTCATCCATGCCTTCGCCGGGCTTGAGGCTGATGCCACCGGTGTCGAAGGTGATGCCTTTACCCACCAATACGTAGGGTTTGTCTTTGGCTTTGCCGCCACGGTATTCCATCACGATCAGGCGCGGGGGCTGTTTGGAGCCTTTGCCCACGGCCAGGATGGTGTTCATGCCCAGCTTTTCCATCTGCTTTTCATCAAGCACTTCAGTCTTGATGCAGTCGTATTCCCTAGCCATGGCTTTGGCCTGTTCGGCCAGCCAGACCGGGTGGCAGATGTTGGGTGGGGTATTGCCCAGATCTTTGGTGTAATTCATGCCGCGCCCGGTGGACAGACCCTGCTGGAAGGCGTCTTTCAAGGCTTTGGCGGAACCGGAAGCCTGCACCACCACTTTCTTGAGTTTGCGGGCAGCCGGTTTTTCGCTCTTGAACTCGGTGAAGGTGTAGAGCTGGTCTTCCAGAATACGCCCGATCAGGTTCAGGCGGGCTTCTTCGGAGCTGACGGTGTCCTCGCCCTGCAGGCTGGTGTCGGCCAGGGAGATCAGTGCGCTCTTGGATGGGCCGTCTTTCAGGGCGCCCACCATGGCGATCAGTGCCTTGCGAAAGTTGGCTGGCGTGCGGTCGCTGTCTTTGCCGGTGCCGACTACAACCACACGCTGCCATGGTTGGTCGACCAGGGGCAGGGTGTTTACAGACGCGTTCTTGCCAGTCAGGTCGCCTGCTTTTTCAAGTTGCTTGATCAGCCCTCCCAGTGCTTCGTCTGCTGCTTTTGTGGTTTCCGGCCACTCGCCCTTCTCAGGCACCGCGATAACCAGGCAATCGGTTTTGGTGGCGGTGATGGCTTTGCTGCTCAGGCTGAAATTCATGGCAACTCCCGTTGTCAGGTTGTGCTTTGTTGAATGTGGTAGGCGTTGTTCATCCGATGCCAATAGGATTGGGGCAAAAGCTCTATTAATCAAGCGGCAGGCTTGTATCGTTACGATGGCTTTATCGTATCAGGCTTATACTGTCATTCATCGCCAAGGTTACATAGAATACCCGCAGTTTGCGTTATCGACCATCTCACGCTTCGGCGCTGCCAGAGAGACTGATTTGAACATCGTTTTCCGTTACCTCATTCGCCAGATCATGGTCAGCATGGTTGCCGTTTCCGGCATCCTGTTGCTGGTGTTTATGAGTGGGCGCTTTATCAAGTACCTGGGCAATGCCGCAGAAGGCGAGATTCCCGCCGGCGTTCTGTTTTCCATCATGGCCTACCGCTTTCCGGGATTCCTGGAGCTGATTCTGCCTCTGGGGTTGTTTATCGGCATTCTGCTGGCTTACGGGCGGATGTACCTTGAAAGTGAAATGACGGTGTTGTTTGCCTGCGGTGTCAGCGACAGGCAGTTGCTGGCGAAGACCCTGATTGGCTGTGTACCGGTGATGCTGGTTGTGGCCAGCATGAGCCTGTATGTGTCGCCGTGGGGTATGAAGCAGGTGGAGGCTATCTTCAACGAAGCGCGCACCGCAACAGAGTTCGAGATGCTGGCGCCGGGGCGTTTCCAGGATTTTACATCCGGTAGCCGGGTTACCTATACCGAGGCTTTGAGCGATGACAAGCGACAGCTCCAGGGAGTGTTTATTGCTGAGTACGACCGAAATGGCCAAGGGGTGACCTTGATTACTGCCGAGTCTGGCTCTCAGCTGATTGATCAGGAAACCGGCAGTCGGTTTCTGATTCTGGAGAATGGCGGGCGTTTTCAGGGGCGGCCAGGCAACCTGGATTACAACGTTACCCGGTTTGAGGCTTATGGCCTGAAGGTGATGGGCGGTGAGGCAGGTAGCCGGGAACTGGAGGAAGGCATCAGCACGAAGGCGCTTTGGCAATCGGACGATCCGGAAGACCGAGCGCTGTTGCATTGGCGTTTTTCACTGCCATTGATTGTACCCATCGTGACCCTGCTGGCGGTTCGGTTGAGTCGGGTTAACCCCCGCCAGGGCCGTTTCTTCCATCTACTACCGGCGATGCTGGTTTATATCACCTACCTCGGGTTGTTGATCGTTGCGCGGGACGCCCTGGCGGATGGCAAGGTGCCGGAGTGGATAGGCATGTTATGGGTGCATGTGATTTTCCTGGCGCTCGGGCTTTGGTTGCAGTTTGGCCCAGCCTGGCTTTATAAGCGGCGCCTGGAAAAGGAGGCCCGTGCCCATGCGTAGAATTGATGGCTACGTCATGCGCACCGTGGGCGGTGCGATGTTCCTGGTAATGATGGTGGTGTTGTCACTGGACGTGATCTTCGCCTTTATTGCGGAATTGGACGACACCCGCAACGATTACCAGACCCTGCAGGCGCTCTGGTATGTATTTCTGACCTTGCCAAGGCGAATTTACGATTACCTGCCGCTGGGTGCTTTCATGGGGTGCCTGGTTGGGTTGGGTGCCATGGCCAGTTCTTCGGAGCTGACGGTTATCCGGGCTGCCGGTGTTTCCATTCGCCGGATTGTCTGGTCGGCGATGAAGCCGGCCCTGGTTGTTGTGGTGCTGGGGCTGGCCATCGGTGAATACGTTGCGCCGACCACGGAGCGCATGGCGCAGAGCGACAAAGCGGTGGCTCTGGGGGCGAGCACGAATGTCGCGTCGGCCCATGGTGTCTGGCACCGGGAGGGGAACACGTTCATGCACCTGAATGCCGTTCAACCAAACGGCGTATTGCACGGCGTATCTTTGTTCCGTTTTGGAGACGACCGGCAGCTGGAGGTGTCCAGCTTTGCTGAAAGGGCGATTTTCCAGGGCGATCACTGGTTGCTGGAGAAGGTGGTGTCCACGCGCATTGAGGAAGAACGCACCCTTCGCAATGAGCATGCCGTTTTGCGCTGGGAGACCGGGCTGTCTCCGGAAGTGCTGAGTGTGTTGATCGTCAAACCAGAAAACCTTTCCATGGCCGGCCTGTACACTTATGCCACCTATGTGGGAGAGCAGGGGTTGACAGCTGCCCGCTATTGGCTTGCGTTCTGGAAAAAGGCGTTGATGCCGCTGGGTACGGCGGTGATGGTGTTGGTGGCCATTTCCTTCATCTTCGGCCCGTTGCGCTCTGTGACCATGGGGTTCCGCGTGTTCACCGGCCTGCTGGTGGGCCTGTTGTTCAAGTACATGCAGGATTTGTTGGGGCCCATGAGCATGGTATACGGGTTTAATCCGCTCTTGGCGGTGCTGGTGCCGATTCTGGTGAACGCTTTGGTGGGGGCCGTGTTGATGCGGCGGGCCGGCTGAGATGGCCGGCCCGGGCGCATTACTTTTTATTTTTGGCGGTTTTTGATTTGTCTGGTGCGGGCACGGCCACAACCACGCTGTTGGATGCGCGATCGGTCAGCGACAAACCGTTGATCGGGTAGAACAGGGCGATCACAGCGGGCACGGTGAGCAGGAGCGTAAGGGAGCCTACGTAGTAGGCGGCGATCATGGTCAATACGATGACTGCCGCAGCGCTGCCGTAACGGAGCAAGGCCTGGGTCCAACTGACGGACGTGCCATCCAGGTTCTCGATTCGAATGCGCCACACCTGCATGCCCAGGGTTTGGCCGATACGGGTCCAGAAATAGGCGAAGAACAGGTAGAGCACCAGGAACAGGGTGAAGGTGAGGCCCGGGCCGCCCTCGAGTTCGCCTGCCTCGGCCATCTGTTCGTACTGTTCCCAGCCGGTTATCCAGCCTGCAATCATGGTGTAAGCCCAGGTGGCTACCAGCAGCACGGCGATACTGATCAATCCATCGTAGATAATGGCCAGGGCTCGCTTCAGTGCGGTGGCTGGCGGTAAAAGTTCCTCGGCGTTATGAAAGCGTCGGGGCATGGAGTCTCCTGTGAGGTTTCACGTTTTTCCTGTTCTCGGCGTGTGCTAGAGTAGCGTATTTGCACACGCATGTAAGTATTCGTATTTCAATCGCGGACTTGCCGGCTATTCCGGCGGGTTTCAGGCAAGGTGTTAAAGGTCGAAAGGTATCAAAGGTCTATGAAAACCGCAGAGTTGCGACAGGCGTTTCTGGAATATTTCAAGCAGCAGGGTCACACCATTGTGCCGAGCAGTTCACTGGTGCCGGCAGACGATCCTACACTGCTGTTTACCAACGCTGGCATGAACCAGTTCAAGGATGCCTTCCTTGGCCGGGAAGAACGCGACTACACCCGGGCGACCTCATCCCAGAAGTGTGTGCGCGCCGGTGGTAAACACAACGACCTGGAAAACGTTGGCTACACCGCCCGCCACCACACGTTCTTCGAAATGCTGGGTAACTTCAGCTTTGGCGATTACTTCAAGCGTGAAGCCATCAATTTTGCCTGGACCTTCCTGACCGGTGAGCAGCACCTGAACCTGCCCCAGGAAAAGCTCTGGGTAACTGTGTACGCCGAAGACGACGAAGCCTTTGATATCTGGAACAAAGAAGTAGGTGTTCCGGCTGAGCGGATTATTCGCATTGGTGACAACAAAGGCGGCCGCTACGCTTCCGACAACTTCTGGCAGATGGGCGATACTGGCCCTTGTGGTCCTTGCACCGAAATTTTCTACGACCACGGCCCGGATGTGGCGGGCGGACCTCCCGGAAGCCCCGAAGAAGACGGCGACCGCTACATCGAGATCTGGAACGTGGTGTTCATGCAATACAACCGCACCGCCGATGGCGAGATGTTGAACCTGCCCAAGCCTTCGGTAGACACAGGCATGGGGCTGGAGCGGATTGCGGCTGTGCTGCAGGGCGTTCACAGCAACTATGAGATTGACCTGTTCCAGGATTTGCTCAAGGCGGCTTCCGAGATTCTGGGCGGTGCGGCGACCACCGAAGCGTCTCTGCGAGTGGTGGCGGACCATATTCGCTCCTGTGCCTTCCTGATTGCCGATGGTGTGATGCCGTCAAACGAAGGTCGTGGTTTTGTGCTGCGCCGGATCATTCGCCGTGCAGCCCGCCACGGTAACAAGCTGGGCGCAACCCAGCCGTTCTTCTACAAACTAACTGGCGCCCTGGTGGAATTGATGGGCGAGGCCTACCCGCAACTGGTCAGCAGCCGCAAGCAGATCGAGAAGGTGCTGCTGCAGGAGGAGGAGCAGTTTGCCAATACTCTGGATAAAGGCCTGCGATTGCTTGAGCAGGACATTGCCGAACTGAAGGGTACGGAAATTCCTGGTGAAACCGTGTTTACGTTGTACGACACCTACGGTTTCCCGGTAGACCTGACCAACGACATCGCCCGTGAGCGTGGCTTGACCCTGGACTACGAAGGCTACGAAAAGGCCATGGATGCACAGCGTGACCGTGCCCGTGCGGCTAGCAAGTTCGGCATCGATTATAACGCCGCCGGGATCACCATTGACGGCAAGACCGAGTTCACCGGCTACGACCATATTGACGGCCATGAGCGAATCCGTACGGTTCTGGTCAACGGTGAAGAGAAAACCGCCGAGGCTGGAGACGAGTGTGTGGTGGTGCTGGAGCGCACGCCGTTCTATGCGGAATCCGGCGGCCAGGTGGGTGACACCGGCCTGCTGACCTGGAGCGGTGGTCGCTTCCAGGTAACCGATACCCGCAAGGAAGGCGACAACCACCTGCACGTGGGCACACTGGTAGAGGGCGAGTTGTTCCCGGGCCTGGAGGTAGACGCCCGCATTGATCACGCCCGCCGTGAGCGCACCAAACGCAACCATTCCGCCACGCACCTCCTGCACGCAGCGCTGCGCAAGGTTCTGGGGGAGCATGTCACCCAGAAGGGCTCACTGGTTGACCCGGACAAATTGCGTTTCGATTTTTCCCATTTTGAAGCCGTTACACCGGAACAGTTGAAAGAGATTGAGCGTCAGGTAAACGAACAGGTTCTGGAGAATACGCCGGTTCAGGTTGACGTGACCGACATGGAGTCCGCCAAAGAGAAAGGTGCCATGGCTCTGTTCGGTGAGAAGTATGGCGATGTGGTGCGCGTGTTGAGCATGGGGATCGACAGCTACTCCGTTGAGCTTTGTGGTGGCACTCACGTGTCTCGCACCGGTGATATTGGTCTGTTCAGGATTACCTCGGAGAGCGGTATCTCCTCCGGTGTTCGCCGCATTGAGGCGGTGACCGGGTTTGGCGCGTTGGAATGGCTGGACGCCACTGAACGAACCCTGCGCGAAACGGCCCGCCTGGTTAAAGGCACCCGTGAGACCGTCGTGGACAAGGTTCAGCAGGTCCTCGACCGCAACCGCCAGCTTGAAAAAGAAGTTGATACTCTGAAAGCCAAGCTCGCCAGTTCCGCAGGCAGTGATCTTGCTGGAAATGCTGTAGAGGTGGCGGGACTAAAAGTCGTCGCGGCAGAGCTGGAAGGTGCTGATCGCAAGGCGCTGATGGAAACCGCCGACCAGTTGAAGAATAAGCTGGGCGAAGGTGTGGTGGTTCTGGCCACTGTTGACGACGGCAAGGTTACCCTGGTTGCCGGGGTTACCAAGTCTGCCACTGGTCGTATTAAAGCGGGTGATCTGATGAAGCATCTGGCGGCGCAAGTGGACGGTAAAGGTGGTGGCCGCCCGGATATGGCACAGGGTGGCGGTAACGACCCGTCCAAGCTGGCGGATGCCCTGGCAGGTGTTCCGGCCTGGGTTGAACAAAATATCGGTTAAGCAACTGTTTTTGGACGCGGGCGGAGGTTTATAATTCCGCCCGCTTTATTTGATGGGCGGGCAATCGGTGTTCCGCTTTGAGTCCCCGGTTCGGAGTTTGGCAAAACATGGCTCTGTTGGTTCAGAAATTTGGTGGTACGTCCGTTGGTACAACCGAGCGGATTGAGGCGGTGGCTGACAAGGTGTGTCAGTTCCGTAAAGACGGGCACGATGTGGTGGTTGTGGTTTCGGCCATGAGCGGAGAAACCAACAGGCTGATCGCCCTGGCCAACGACATTATGGAAGATCCGGTACCCCGGGAAATGGACGTACTGGTGTCTACCGGTGAGCAGGTGACCATCGCGTTGTTGTCTATGGCGCTGCAGAAGCGTGGCTGTGATGCCCGGTCTTACACCGGCTCACAGGTGCGGATCCTGACGGATAGCAGTCACACCAAGGCGCGGATCAAGCAGATTGATGAGCAGCGCATGCGTGAAGATCTGGAAGCCGGCCGGGTAGTGGTTGTTGCGGGCTTCCAGGGTATTGATGAGCACGGCAACATCACTACGCTCGGTCGCGGTGGTTCAGACACTACCGCGGTGGCACTGGCGGCTGCCCTGAAGGCTGACGAGTGTCAGATCTACACGGATGTGGATGGTGTTTATACAACCGACCCGCGGGTGGTGGACAGCGCTCGCCGGCTCGATCGTATTACATTTGAAGAAATGCTCGAGATGGCCAGCCTGGGCTCGAAAGTGCTCCAGATTCGCGCCGTCGAATTTGCAGGTAAATACAATGTTCCATTAAGAGTGCTTTCTAGCTTCCAGGAAGGTGAGGGCACCCTGATTACTTTTGAGGATGAGAACGCCATGGAACAACCGGTTGTTTCCGGCATTGCTTTCAATCGTGATGAAGCCAAACTGACCATTTCCGGTGTACCCGATACCCCGGGCAGCGCCCTGCGGATTCTGAAGCCGGTCAGCGATGCCAATATTGAAGTGGACATGATTGTGCAGAACGTGGGCGAAGATAATAAAACCGCGTTCACCTTCACTGTTCACCGTAACGACTTCAAACGGGCCCAGGAAGTTCTGCGTGGTATCTCCAGCGAAATTGGCGCTGGCGAAGTGGGTGGCGACAGCAAGATTGCGAAAGTGAGCATTGTGGGCGTAGGCATGCGTTCGCATGCTGGCGTGGCAACCAAAATGTTTGAGGCGCTGTCCAAAGAAGGTATTAATATTCAGATGATCTCCACCTCGGAAATCAAGATTTCGGTGGTGATCGATGAGAAGTATCTCGAGCTGGCGGTTCGTGCACTGCACAGTGCATTCGAGCTGGATCAGGCCGGGGTGGACGAGGGCGCTTAACAGCAGGATGCTCACAAGCGCGCCTTTTTGAGTCATTGATAATAGCTATCGAGATGCGAAGGGGTATAAGTATTATTGCGTCTTTAGTATGATCGGTGATCTCTTTATAAAAGCTATAAGTACAACATTCTGTTGTCGGAACAGGTTGGTTTGGAATAGGGAGAAAGGGATATGTTGATTTTGACCCGCCGTGTTGGCGAAACTCTGATGATCGGTGACGAGATTACCGTTACCGTTCTGGGAGTGAAGGGGAACCAGGTACGTATCGGTGTTAACGCGCCCAAAGACGTCGCGGTTCACCGTGAAGAAATCTATCAGCGGATTCAGTCCGAAAAAGGCTCAGACGAGCCGGAACCGGGCAATCGTTGATCGATAAAAAGCCGCTCGCGGGAAACCTGAGCGGCTTTTTTGATGGTGGGGAAAATCGAGTAGAAAAAACTCGTGTCAACCCTATGAAAACAGAAAAATTATGGTAGTATACGCCCCGTTCTCAAGGAGAGGTGGGTGAGTGGCTGAAACCAGTTCCCTGCTAAGGAACCGTACGAGCAATCGTACCGAGGGTTCGAATCCCTCCCTCTCCGCCATTTCCTTTTGGGAAACGAGAACGGGTTGAATTAGCATTCAACCAATGCGAAAGATGCGCGGCTGTAGCTCAGCTGGATAGAGTACCTGGCTACGAACCAGGCGGTCGGAGGT
>NZ_JBQTCK010000008.1:0-126982 GCF_052380025.1 Marinobacter sp. NSM | reverse complement strand
ACATGGGGTGCAAGGGGTCGTAGGTTCAAATCCTACCGTCCCGACCAGAATTCCCTACACAAAACCCGGGCCGAAAGGTCCGGGTTTTGTTGTTTCTGGTCGTTCATTTTCGACAAATTTATGCGAAAACCGCAATCAAGAAAATCAGTAGTCTGGTCACGGAATAGACCCTCACTTCTCCAGGCTGAATGTTAACCACCCGAGTACCGAAGTTCAATTTGCAATGGATTACGGCTTGAACAGCTTTCGCCCTATGGGTAGCGCGGCGGCGATGGCAACACCGGAGGCGCCGAACGCCAGGGCGAAACCGCCCAACTCCAGCAGAAGGCCAAACATCAGCGGTGCCAGAAAGTGGATGGCGCGGTTGGCCATCAGTCGCATTCCCAGCGCACCGGAGCGCTTGGCACGGTCAACCGACTCCGCAAGAATAACCATGGACAAAGGCTGGGTAAGCCCTGAGCCGATACCGACCAGCACTGCGAGCAATCCCATAACGACAACCTGCTCCGTTGCACCCAGAAACGCGATCCCCGCAGACACAGTGACCAGTGACAAAAACACCGTATTCACACGGCCGCCGGCGAGTTGGATGATCGACGCCATGAACGGACGAATCACCATGGACACACCCGCCCTGAGGCTCACCAGTACCCCGATGATCACCGGGCTGATTGCAAGGCTCTCCAGATAAACCGGAAGGTAACTGCCGTAAACACCCAGGGCAAACATGCCCAACACGGTCACCAGAACCGACAGCTGTACGCCGCGATTGGATTGCATTAAAGCCCACTGGGCCCGGAATCCTGCCTGCTTTCGAGTAACCTGAATGCGTTCAGTGGCCTGACCGGTCAACCACAAACCAACCAGGCCGGCTACCAGCGCAAACGCCGCCATCACCAAAAACACGTAGGCGGTTCCGCTGGCGTTCAGCAACAGTCCTGCCAGCAGTGGGCCGATCACCTGCCCACCGGAGAGCCAGGTGGAATACCAACCAAAGTATTTCTCAAGCCGCGGGCCGGTTCCGAGATTGGCGATGATCGTTTGTGCCGCCAGAACCATCTGCAGGTGCGCCAGGCCAACCAAAAGCTGCCCCAGGACCAACCCTCCAAAACCAGGCCAGAAATGCATGGCCAAAAGCCCCGCCACCATCAGGCTGGCACCGGTTATCAGTGTTGCCCGACCGCCAAAACGGCTAACCACCCCGCCCAGCGGAATAGCCAGGGCCAGAGGTAACAGATACTGGGCACTCAGGACCGCACCAAGCACCAAGGGAGAAGCGCCCAGCTGCAGGCCGTAGACCGGTACCACGACGATCAGCATGGAGTAGACCATGAAACAGAGCGTCAGCGACAGGCAGACTGCGAAGAAGGTTTGAGTGGCTTCGGCTTCGGTGGTCTCTTTTGGTGCGGGCGTGCTCAATGGTGTTCCGGTAATGGGTGACGTGAACTCAGGAGTGGGTATGGTAGCTTGGGAATGGGGAGCTGGCTACGGTGGCTACGGGGTCTGGCTACGGGGTCTGTCCCCGCATGGGGACTGCCCCCAAACGCACCAGGTACCAGGGTTGAGAGATGGACAGAGGTAAAAGTGGGTCTGTCCCCATACGGGGACAGACCCTTGGGACAGACCCTTGCTATTCGGCGGAGGCTATGAGGCTGGCGTTGCCGCCGGCAGCGGTGGTGTCTATGCACAGGTGCCGTTCGATCACGTAGCGCTGGTCCAGTTTGTGCTCGGTGATGATGGGCAGCAACGCACCATCGCGCCGGGCGAGGGCCTGGCGATATTGCTTGAGCAGAGGCTTTTCGGCCACGCTGGTAATGGCGGCATAGCCCTCAAGCTGGGTCAGTGCGTCCGGGGCGATCACGCCGTCGGCGGCCACCACCGGCAAGCCGGCTTTGATGGCATCCGCCAGGGCTTTTTCGGCACCAGGTGCAATCACAATCACCTTGTTGCCCTGTGACAACGCAGTGCCAGCCTGCTCTACCGCAGATTCCGCATCCGGCCCTAGGCACAAAATGGTGCCACGGGCATGGCAGGACAGGTGGTTCTGCTCGCCAGTGGGTCCGGGCATCTCTTCATAGCCAAGATCCAACGGCGCCGGCACGGTCTTGAACCAGGGGCGCAGGGCCTCTTTACGGCGCTCTGCAGCCGGTACCTCGGCCTTTTCCAGCTTGTCGATCAGCTTCTGAACCTTGTCAGCCCCGAGTACCTTGTCGCTGGACTCAGACCGCTTGTAGGCCACCTCCGCTCTCAGGAAGCGCCGCACGTACTGCGGGCCACCGGCCTTCGGCCCCGTGCCAGACAAACCCTCACCACCAAAGGGCTGAGACCCGACGATGGCACCGATCTGGTTACGGTTAACGTAGGTGTTGCCGACCTTGATACGGCTGGCAATATGCTCGATGCGGTTGTCTACCCGGCTGTGGATACCAAAGGTCAGGCCGTAGCCCTTGGCGTTCACCGCATCCACTACCTTGTCGATGTCCTTGGCTTCGAAGGTGGCCACGTGCAGAACCGGACCAAAGATTTCCTCTTCCAGTTCCTCAATGCCGCTCACCTGAAGCACCGCCGGGGAAACAAACAGGCCCTTCTCGGGCACCTTGATCTTCTTCAGCAGCTTGCCTTGCTGCTCGAACTTCTGGCAATGGTCGTTGATCTTCTTGCGGGCATTCTCATCGATCACCGGGCCAACGTCGGTAGAGAGCAGCCAGGGGTCGCCAATGCCCAGCTCTTCCATAGCGCCATAGAGCATTTCCAGCAGGTTGTCGGCAATATCTTTCTGCACGTACAACATGCGCAAAGCCGAGCAACGCTGGCCAGCGCTCTGGAAAGACGAGGCAAGAACGTCCCGAACCACCTGCTCGGGCAACGCGGTGGAATCCACAATCATGGCATTCAGACCACCGGTTTCCGCCACCAGCGGCGCGTTCGGCTCCATGTGCTCGGTCATGGCTTTGTTGATGCGCTGGGCCGTCATGGTGGAACCGGTGAAGCAAACACCATTCACCCTGGCGTCGGAGGTCAGGCCGGCACCCACAGTGGCACCGGTGCCCGGCAGCAGCTGGATCGCTGCCTTGGGAATGCCCGCCTGGTGCATCAGCTCAACAGCTCGCACCGCCAGCAGTGAGGTCTGCTCCGCCGGCTTGGCCACCACGGCATTACCTGCCGCCAGGTTCGCCAGGATCTGGCCGGTAAAGATGGCCAGCGGGAAGTTCCAGGGGGAAATACAGCAAACCACGCCAAGGGCCTCGCCCGCGTCTTTGTAACGGACGCCTTCGTTGGCATAGAACATCGCGAAATCCACCGCCTCGCGAATCTCCGCTACCGCGTCCAGCAGGGATTTACCCGCTTCCCGGGTGGTCAGGGCGAAGAGCTCGTCTACGTTCTCTTCATACAGGTCGCCTACCTTGCGGACCATCTCGGCGCGATCCTCTGCCGACAACGCTGACCATTGTTTGAATCCGCCCCGGGCAGCATCCAGGGCAGCCGACACGTCCGCCTCGGAGGCGTAGGTAATGTGCCCCACCAGGTCATCCGGATTGGCCGGATTGCGCACTTCAACCACTTCATCACTGGATGACTCAACGGCTAACACCGGACCACCCTGCCATTGATGGCTCTTGTAACGATTGCGGCCTTCGTCGATTTCCTCAACGGTCACCGGGTCGGTGATATCCCAACCCTTGGAATTACGACGCTGATCACCGAAGAGGTTGGACGGATGCACAATCGCCTTGCTGGACAGGTTGTGCCCCAGCGCCTTCACTGCATCAATCGGATCTTTGGCAATCTCTTCCGGAGTGATGCTGGTGTCCACGATCTGATTCACGAACGAACTGTTGGCACCGTTCTCCAGCAGGCGGCGCACCAGGTACGCCAGCAGGTCTTTGTGGGCACCAACCGGAGCATAAATGCGGCAGGGAACGCCACTGTCTTCCAGCACCTGGTCGTGTAGGGATTCACCCATACCGTGCAAACGCTGGAACTCGAACTTGTCGCGCCCCAGACCCTTCGCCAATTCCAGCACCGCGGAGACGGAATGAGCATTGTGGGTAGCAAACTGGGGGTAAATCCGGTCGGTCATGCCCAGCAGCTGCTTGGTACAGGCCAGGTACGACACATCACTGCAGGCCTTGCGGGTGAACACCGGGAAATCCGTCAGTCCCATCACCTGGGCCCGTTTGATCTCGGCATCCCAATAGGCGCCCTTCACCAGCCGCACCATGATCCGGCGGTCAAGTTTCTCAGACAATGCATAAAGCCAGTCCAGTGTCTGGGAGGCCCGCTTGCCAAAGGCCTGTACCACCACGCCAAAACCGTCCCAGCCTTTCAGTGACGGCTCAGAAAGAATCGCTTCGATGACATCCAGGGACAAGTCGAGCCTGTCTTGCTCTTCCGCGTCAATATTGAAGCCCATGTTGGCCGCTGCGGCTTTCTGGGCCAGCTTCAGGGCCCGGGGCATCAACTCATTCATCACCCGCTCTTTGTTGCCATACTCGTAACGGGCCAGCAATGCAGACAGTTTTACCGAAATGCCCGGGTTGGTTCGCACGTCGCCTTCGCAACGCTTGCTAATGCTATCAATCGCATCGGAGTACGCCTGGTAGTAACGCTGGGCGTCGGCATCGGTGCGGGCAGCCTCACCCAGCATGTCATAGGAATAGGTGTAGCCTCTTGCTTCCTGGGCCTTGCCGCGCTCCTGCGCTTCTTCGATATTCCGGCCCAGCACGAACTGTCGGCCCATTTCTTTCATGGCCTGCCCGGCCACGGTACGAACCACCGGCTCGCCCAGTCGCTTGACCAGTTTGCGCAAGGTATCCCCCACGCTCTGACGCTCGGAGTCCTTCAACAGGTTGCTGGTCATCAACAGCGCCAGGGTGGCGGAATTGATCAGGCCGGATTTGGCCTTGCCCACGTGGGCACCCCAGTTACCGGATGTAATCTTGTCTTCGATCAGATCATGGATAGTCAGGTTATCCGGCACCCGCAACAGCGCTTCCGCCAGACACATCAGAGCCACACCTTCTTTGGTGGTCAGCCCATACTCGGACAGGAACTTTTCCATAATGGTTGGGCGGGCGCTGCTGCGGACGCTGCGCACCAAGTCGGCCGCCCGAGCGGAGATAGCCACCCGCGCTTCATCGGAGAGCTGGGCCTCAGCAATCAATCGATGAATAACCTCATACTCGTCCGCCAGGTAGTTGGCACGGATGGCCTTGCGAATGTTATGAAGCTCTGGCGTCATGGATTGCTGTGGACTCATGGGGGATACCCTCCTGCTTATTGGAATACTGTCCGCATTTTAACGAAGCCGCTATATACTATTTACCTATTCAGACCGAAATCGGTTTACCTTTTCCCTTTTTTAGGCTCAAATTACGAATCCATTATCCCTAATTCAGGCCAATAACAGGAATTATTTCCTGGGCATGAAAATCAGATCGACTTTCTAAAAGGATAGCAGCCATGGCGGATCTGGACAGAATTGACCTTTCGATCATCCGGGAACTCCAGAAGAACGGGCGGATAACCGTGACAGACCTTGCCTCCCGGGTAGGCCTCTCCAAGACCCCCTGCCAGATCCGTATGCGGCGACTGGAGGAGCAGGGCTACATCACCGGCTACAGCGCCATGGTGAACCAGACCAAGCTTGGCTTGTCGCACGTAGCCTTTGCCCAGGTCACCCTGAGTGACACCAGCAGCAAGGCGCTGGCGGCATTTAACACGGCGGTTCGGCAAATCTCGGCGGTTGAGCAATGCCATATGATGGCTGCCAACTTCGACTACCTTCTTAAAGTCAGAACCAAAAACATGGCCGAGTACCGGCAAGTGCTTGGCGAACAGATCTCCAGCCTGCCCCATGTACTGCAGACCAGCACTTTTGTAGTGATGGAAAGCGTTAAAGATCGTGGCCTGTGAGGAACTCTCCAATGTCGACGAACAAATCCTGCACTTTACGAGTGGTCATCGCCCCCGATTCATTCAAGGAATGCCTGGCCGCCGAACAGGTGGCCCAGGCGATTGCCCGGGGCTGGCGACTGGCAGCTCCGAATGACCAGCTTGTGACGGTGCCGCTGGCCGATGGCGGTGAAGGCACCACCCGGGCGCTGACGGAAGCCCGTCAGGGGCAGCTTCACACTGTGAAGGTCACCGGGCCGATGGGTGAACCCGTCTCAGCTCACTTCGGCCTGGTTAATGAGGGAGAGATTGCCATTGTTGAAGTTGCAGAGGCCAGCGGCTTGCACTGCGTGCCCGCCAGTAGCCGAAATGCCCTGACAGCGTCCAGCTTTGGCACCGGCGAACTGATTCTGGCCGCCCTTGAGCACAAACCCAAAACCCTGATCATGGGCCTGGGCGGTAGCGCCACCACCGATGGTGGCGCTGGCATATTGCAAGCCCTCGGGGCGCGCCTTCTGGATGATGGTGGCCACCCCATACCGCGCGGCGGTGCTGGCCTGGCAGAACTGGCCAGCCTTGACCTGGCCCCTGCTCTGGAGCGATTGGCCGGGGTAAAGCTGGTTGTGGCCTGCGACGTCAACAACCCTCTGTTGGGGCCGAATGGCGCGGCAGCGGTGTTTGGACCGCAGAAAGGCGCTGACTCCCGGCAAGTGGTGGAGCTGGATCGCAATCTGGGGCACTTTGCCCGCCTGGTGGAACAGCAAGGAATGGATATTGCCAGTTTCTCGGGCAGTGGCGCAGCGGGTGGAATCGGCGGCATGGTCGCGGGTATTCTGGGGGCGGAACTGCGCCCAGGTATCGAGCTGGTGATGGAAACCGTGGAGCTGGAAAGCCACCTGGCCCAGGCGGACCTGGTGATCACTGCCGAAGGGGCGATTGACTCCCAGAGCGCCTACGGCAAAACCCCTGCCGGCGTTGCATCGCTGGCAAAAAAATACGGTGTTCCGGTGATTGGCTTGGCAGGGAAACTGGGGGCGGAACTGGGTGAATTGCACCGCCTGGGGTTATCTGCCGCCTTTTCCATTACCCCTGCACCGATGGAACTGCAGGAGGCCTACTCCCAGGCCGCCGATAATCTGGAAACAGCCGCAGGTCAGCTGGCCCGACTGGTGCACAGCGTTTCAGGCAGGCGCTAGCTTATCAGCAAGCCCCGTCAGCTCAATCTTGCCACGGGCCAACCTGACCTGATCCTGCCGCTCCAGCTCCTTGAGCAGGCGGCTGACCACTTCTCTAGCCGTACCCAGCTCAATCCCCAGCTCCTGATGGGTAATGGCCAGCACTCGCTGGCCATGACTCGCCCGCGCCAGCAACCATTCCTCCAGACGCTCATCCATCCGGCGAAACGCCACCTCCTCCACCAGCAACATGAGATCGTCGAGGCGCTTCCCGTAAGATTCCATAATCGCCAGCCGAAACTCGGCGGACTGGTCCATCAGCCGGTCAAAAAGCCCTCGCGGGATGATCGCAGCTTCCGTCTCTTCCTCAACGATGGCCTCAGCCCGGTAGCCACGACCGGTCATCAGGCAGCCAATCGACAAGGTGCAGATATCATCGGCACCCATCCGGTACAACACGATGCCCTGCCCGGAAACGCCGGTCATCTGGACCTTGATGCTGCCACCAAGCACCAATGGCAGCCCCCGGCAATGCTCCCCGGCGCTGAAAAGCACCTGCCCCGGAGGAAATTGCATAACACTGATCGACGTCAGCGTGTCTTTGCGCAGGCTTTCGTTCAGGGTTTCCAGAATACTGTGTTTCGCCATTATTGGCTCCGGACGCTTATCTTGGTTAGCTGTGTGACTTTATCACTGAACGCTCGTCGCCGCAGGCCTATAGTGTCAGCAACACCCGACATCAAACAGGAGAGACAAAGATGACGGCAAACATGGGTTCAGCTGACCGGATTATTCGCGCCATTGTTGGCGTTATTCTGATTGCCCTGGTATTTGTAGGACCACAAACGGCCTGGGGCTGGATTGGTGTGGTGCCCCTGGCCACCGCTGCCATTGGCAACTGCCCCGCCTATTCCCTGCTGGGCATCAAAACCTGCAAAACCAAATAGGCAGAAAGCGCACGCCAGAAAGCATAAAGGCCGGAGTGGGTACGCCACTCCGGCCTTTCATCAACGGCTTACTCTGTGTTCCCCGAAGCAACTTACCGGGGCGGGGAATTCAGCACATCCAGCACATCTTCCAGCTCGATGATCATTTGCCGGATCAGCTGCTTGTACTGGGAGGTGTCGTCTTTTACCTCAGAGCTGCTCAGCTTCTGCTTGGCACCACCGATGGTGTAGCCCTGATCATACAGCAGGCTACGGATCTGACGAATGGTGATCACATCCGCCCGCTGGTAGTAACGACGATTGCCCCGGCGCTTGACCGGCGACAACTGGGGAAACTCCTGTTCCCAATAGCGTAATACGTGGGCTTTTACAGCACACAAATCGGCCACTTCACCAATCGTGAAATAGCGTTTCCCCGGAATGGCGGGGAGCTCGTTGTTATGACTCGGTTCCAGCATACGCTTCTACTTTTTGCTTCAGTTTCTGACCTGGTCGAAACGTAACTACGCGTCGTGCACTGATGGGAATTTCTTCGCCTGTTTTTGGGTTCCGTCCCGGGCGCTGCTTCTTGTCCCTGAGATCGAAGTTGCCAAAACCCGACAACTTCACCTGCTCGTTGTGGCTGAGTGCGCCTCTGATTTCGTCGAAGAAAGCTTCTACCATTTCCTTGGCCTCACGCTTGTTAAGACCTAACTCCTCGTACAAGCGCTCTGCCATGTCCGCTTTCGTCAAAGCCGCCATTTCTCAACTCCTCAGTGTTGCCCCCAGCTCTTCTTTCAAGGCATCAATAACGCCGTTGAAGAGCGAATGCACTTCATCTTCATTGAGCGTGCGTTCGGGATGCTGCCAGAACAGGCTGAGCGCCAGGCTTCGGTTACCTTCACCCAGGCTTTCGCCTTCATAGACATCAAACACACGCAACGCAGTAAGGTGTTCACCGGCATGCCTCCTGGCCACATGCTCAACCTGGGCGAACGCCACATCGCTCCCGATAATAATAGCCAAATCCCGCCGAACTTCCGGAAATTTTGAAATATCTTTGAAATTAGGCACATATCCGGTAACGATCGAATTCAAGAATAGCTCAAACATCAGGATCGTGCCATTAAGTTCAAGATTTTTCTGAACTTGTGGGTGCAACGTGCCCAACCAGCCCACATGTTCACCATCACGCAACAATTCAGCGGTCTGGCCCGGGTGAAGCGCCGGATGCTGGCTGGCAATGAACTGAATCTCGATACCCAGCACACGGAACAGGCTTTCCAACTCTCCTTTTACATCAAAGAAGTCCGCTGTTCTGCGACCGTTTACCCAGTTTTCCGGTGCCTGATTGCCCACCACCACACCAGCCAGCATCGGCTGCTGGTCGATCTCACCATCATTTTTCTCAAACCTGAGACCGGTTTCAAACAGGCGGATGCGGGGCTGCTGGCGGTTCTGGTTGTGCACCACCGTCTTCAGCAGGCCACTCCACAGGGTGGTACGCATCACTGACAAATCCGCTGAAATCGGGTTGGCCAGCGCAATGCCGTCCCGCTCTGGGTCAATCAGCTGTTGTACCTTCGGATCAACAAAGCTGTAGGTTACTGCTTCCTGGTAGCCCTGCGCCACGAAGAAGTTGCGAATGGCCGACAACGGCCGTACCGCCTCTTCCGTCGCCCGCAAGCCAAGGGAGCCCGTTGGCTCGGTCACCGGCAGGTTGTTGTAACCGAAAATACGACCGACTTCCTCGATCAGGTCTTCTTCGATGGAAATGTCCGGACGGAAGCTGGGAACACTGATGCGCCAGCCATCCTTGAGCAGCTTGTCGATATGCAACCCAAGACGAGACAGAATCTCTTCAACAGTGGTTCGTTCAATCGCCAGGCCGAGCACGTCAGCCAGGCGCTTTTCCCGAAGATCGATGACCCGGGCCTTTGGCAGATGCTCCTGACTGGCCACCTCAACAATTTCACCTGGTTCGCCCCCAACGATCTCCATCAGCAGGTGGGTAGCCCGCTCCATGGCATCGCGGGCCAGCTGGTAGTCCACACCGCGTTCGAAACGATGGGAGGCATCGGTATGCAAACCATACTCCCGCGCCTTTCCGGCCAGGGTAATGGGGTCAAAATAAGCCGACTCCAACACCAGGTCCCGGGTTTTCTGGCTGACCCCGGAGTGTTCCCCACCCATAACGCCGGCAATGGCAATCGGCTTCTGGTGATCCGCAATCAGGAGGGTTTCCGGAGTCAGATCAACTTCCTGACCATCCAGCAGCACCAGTTTTTCGCCGGCCTTGGCCATGCGCACAATGATGCCTCCACTGATCTCGTCACGGTCGAAGGCATGCATGGGCTGGCCAAGCTCCAGCATAACGTAATTGGTGACATCCACTGCGGCATCAATGGACCGGATACCGGAACGGCGCAGCTTTTCCTGCATCCACAAGGGAGTTTCCGCCTGCAGGTTTACGTTACGCAGAACGCGCCCCAGGTAACGCGGACAACCTTCCGGCGCCTCTACGCGTATATCCGGCACTTCCAAATGTGCCGCTTCCACCGGGGCAATCTCTGGCGCCTCTACCAGCAGGCTGTTCAGAACACCCACTTCCCGGGCCATCCCCTTGATGGACAAGCAATCACTGCGGTTCGGAGTGAGGTCTACATCAATGGTGATGTCGTTTAGCTTCAGGTAATCCGCTACGTCCTGACCAACCGGCGCATCAGCAGGCAATTCCATGAGGCCATCATGATTTTCAGACAGCGCCAGTTCGGATTCGGAGCAGAGCATGCCTTCGGAAGGCTGGCCACGCAGCTTGGCCTTCTTGATCTTGAAGTTACCGGGCAACACCGCACCAACCACCGCAAACGGCACTTTCAGGCCGGCGCGCACATTGGGAGCGCCACAAACCACCTGAACGGTATTGGTACCGTCACTCACCTGACACACACGCAGCTTGTCAGCATCCGGGTGGGGTTCAGCGGAAATCACCTCGCCAATCACCACACCGCTGAACTCCCCGGCCACCGGCTCAAAGCCATCCACTTCCAGCCCGGCCATGGTGATCTGGTCCATCAATTCCTGGGATCCAAGGTTCGGGTTAACCCACTCGCGCAGCCACTGTTCACTGAATTTCATCGTTCTTGCCTTGTCCTGATGCGGTTTATGCGGTTGATTCTGAGCTCTCCGTACGTCGTCCTGCCCTTGGGCTTAACGGAACTGACGCAGGAAACGCAGGTCGTTTTCGAAGAACATGCGCAGATCTTTCACGCCGTAGCGGAGCATGGCCAGGCGTTCAACGCCCAGACCAAAAGCAAAGCCACGATATTCTTCGGCATCAATACCGCAATGCTCGAACACTTTCGGGTGCACCATGCCGCAGCCCATCACTTCAAGCCACTTGATGCTGCCATCTGCTTCCCGACCCCACTCGATATCCACCTCCGCGGAGGGCTCGGTGAACGGGAAATACGACGGACGAAAACGTACTTTCAGATCACGTTCGAAGAACACCCTCAGGAATTCTTCCACCGTGCTTTTCAGATCCGCAAAGCTGACGTTCTTCTCAACCAGCAACCCCTCTACCTGGTGGAACATGGGGGTGTGAGTCATATCCGAATCGCAGCGGTACACGCGGCCCGGGCAGATCATCCGGAATGGCGGCTTGCCGGCTTCCATGGTGCGGATCTGAACCGGGGAGGTATGGGTCCGCAGCAGAGTGCCGGGATTGAAATAGAAGGTATCGTGCATGGCACGGGCCGGGTGGTGCCCGGGAATATTCAGCGCTTCGAAGTTATGGTAGTCATCTTCGATTTCCGGCCCCTGCTCCACGCTGTAACCGGCACGGGCAAAAATTTCCTCAATACGCTGCAGGGTGCGGGTGACCGGGTGCAAGCCCCCCAGGTCCTGGCCGCGCCCGGGCAAGGTCACATCAATGGATTCGGCGGCCAGCTTCGCCTCTATGGCGGCTGTCTCAAGGTCTGCCCGGCGCGCATTGATAGCCTGCTCAACCTGCCCCTTGGCTTCATTGATCTTCTGGCCGGCGGCAGGACGCTCCTCCGCAGAGAGTTTGCCCAGAGTTTTCGCCTGCTGAGTGATCACCCCCTTCTTGCCGAGGTATTCCACGCGAATTTGATCAAGTGCCTGAAGGTCGTTCGCGTTTTCTACCGCGTTCAACCCGTCCTGAACCAGTTGCTCCAGGTTTTCCATTGACCCTGCTCCAAACCAGAAATGGGGTAGGTTAAAACAAAAATAGGGGAAGAGCGTGCCCTTCCCCTATCAGAGGGCGCATTCACGATGACATGAAGCACCCGGATCGATCAGTAATCGATGAAAGAGCTTAAGCGATCACAGGGATGCTTTGGCCTTCTCAACCACAGCGGCAAACGCCTGCTGCTCGTTCATGGCCAGATCAGCCAGAACCTTACGATCGATTTCAACATTCGCCTTCTTCAGGCCAGCGATCAGACGGCTGTACGACAGGCCGTTTGCACGGGCGCCAGCGTTGATACGGGCAATCCACAGAGCGCGGAAAGCGCGCTTACGGTTGCGACGGTCACGGTAGGCGTACTGACCAGCCTTGATAACCGCCTGCTTGGCAACGCGGAATACACGACTACGAGCGCCGTAGTAACCCTTGGCCTGCTTGAGAATCTTCTTGTGACGACGACGTGCTACCACGCCACGCTTTACACGAGCCATACTTTAATCCTTCTACCTTTACTTTCTAAGGAACGTTTCGCGCGGCTGGATCAGCACGCGGTCATGCGCTTGATAGATGCAACATCCGACTTGGCGATGAGCTTGGTGCCGCGCAGCTGACGCTTACGCTTCGGGCTCTTCTTGGTCAGGATGTGACTGGTGAAGGACTGCTTGTGCTTGAAGCCGGTGGCGGTCTTCTTGAACCGCTTGGTAGCTCCGCTTTTGGTTTTCATCTTCGGCATTTTTAAAACTCCGCATTCTATTATGAATAAAAACAACTGTGCCCCTGAACGACAAATCCCCCGCCGCTGCGGGGGACCCGTACTGGGATCAGGTTCACTTCTTCTTGCGGGGAGCCACAATCATAGTCATCTGCCGGCCTTCCATTTTCGGCCGCATCTCAACCGTTGCAAGTTCTTCAACGTCGGCTTCGATCCGAGCCATGAGTTTCATACCAATTTCCTGGTGTGCCATCTCACGGCCACGGAACCGAATTGTGATCTTGCCGCGGTCCCCGTTCTCAAGGAAACGTACCAGGTTGCGTAGTTTGACCTGATAATCCCCTTCTTCCGTTCCTGGTCGGAACTTCAGCTCTTTGACCTGCGTCTGCTTCTGTTTTTTCTTGGCAGCCGCCTTGGCCTTTTTCTCTTCAAAAATTTTCTTGCCGTAGTCCATTATCTTACAGACGATCGGATCGGAATCCGTAACCTGCACCAGATCGAGGGTGGCTTCTTCCGCCATGCGGATCGCGTCCTCGATGGGTACTATCCCGACCTGATTGCCTTCGGCATCAATCAGACGGACTTCAGTTGCGTCAATGTTCTCATTGATAGGCGCTTTTGGAGTACGCCCACCCCGATTCGTTCGCTGTTTAATAATCAGATCTCCGTTTTGTTTCTGCCTTTTCGGTCGACGTCGGCTGCAAGCAGCTGTTCAAACTCGTCGACAGACATGGTGCCCAGATCTTCACCTTTGCGAGTTCTTACTGCAACGGCGTTGTTCTCGATTTCTTTATCGCCAACAACGATCAGGTAGGGAACCTTGTTAAGAGTATGCTCGCGGATTTTAAAGCCGATCTTCTCGTTTCTCAAGTCAGCATTAACCCGATAGCCCAAAGAATCCCACTTTTTGGCCAGATTCTGACAATAATCACGCTGGTTATCGGTAATATTCAGCACCGCAACCTGTGTCGGAGCAAGCCACGTGGGGAATGCGCCTTCGTATTCTTCGATCAGTATACCGATAAACCGCTCAAAAGACCCGAGAACCGCCCGATGCAGCATAACCGGGGTTTTCCGCTCGGAGTTATCGGCCACATATTGGGCACCCAGGCGGCCCGGCATTGAGAAATCTACCTGAATGGTACCACACTGCCACACCCGGCCGAGACAGTCCTTCAAGGAATACTCAATTTTGGGACCATAGAAGGCACCCTCACCCGGCAACAACTCCCAATCAACCCCCTCGCGGTTCAGGGCTTCTTCAAGGGCAGCCTCCGCCTTGTCCCAGACCTCATCCGAACCTACGCGTTTCTCCGGACGAGTGGACAATTTGTACAGAATCTCGGTAAAACCGAAGTCCTCGTATACTTCGTGCAGCATTTTCATGAACGCCGACACTTCTTCCTGGATGGCGTCTTCTTCACAGAAGATGTGGGCATCATCCTGAGTGAATCCACGCACCCGCATCAGGCCATGAAGAGCCCCGGAGGCTTCATTTCGGTGGCATGAGCCGAACTCTGCCAGGCGCAGCGGAAGGTCCTTGTAGCTTTTCAGACCCTGATTGAACACCTGTACGTGGCACGGGCAGTTCATGGGCTTGATGGCGTAATCGTGTTTCTCAGATTCGGTGGTGAACATGCCATCCTTGAACTTGTCCCAGTGCCCGGACTTCTCCCAGAGCGTGCGGGACACCACCTGCGGGGTCTTGATTTCCTTGTAGCCATGCTGGTGTTGCTTGGCCCGCATGTACTGCTCAACTTCCTGGTACAGGGACCAGCCATCCGGATGCCAGAACACCATGCCGGGAGCTTCTTCCTGCATGTGGAACAGGCCCAGCTTCTTGCCAATCTTTCGGTGATCCCGCTTTTCAGCCTCTTCCAGGCGATGCAGATAGGTTTTCAGGTCTTTCTTGTTACCCCAGGCAGTGCCGTAGATACGCTGCAATTGTTCATTGCTGGTATCACCGCGCCAGTAGGCACCCGCCACCTTGGTGAGCTTGAACGCTTTCAGCTTGCCGGTGCTGGGCACGTGAGGACCACGGCACAGGTCGATGAAGTCACCCTGACTATAGAACGACAGATCTTCCTCACCGGGGATATCCTCGATGATCCGGACCTTGTATTCCTCGCCCATTTTTTCAAACAGTTTGACCGCTTCCTCCCGGGACATGATGGAACGGGAGACCGGCAGATCCTGTTTGGCGAGTTCTTCCATACGCTTTTCGATGCGCGCCAGGTCTTCGTTGGTAAACGGACGCTCGTATTTGAAGTCGTAGTAGAAACCGTTCTCGATCACCGGCCCGATGGTTACCTGGGCACCGGGGAACAGATCTTGTACCGCCATGGCCATCAGGTGGGCGGTTGAGTGGCGAATCACGTCTACGCCGTCTTCATCGCGCTCGGTTACGATAGCCAGCTCTACATCGGTTTCGATCAGATGACTGGTATCCACGAGCTTGCCATTCACTTTTCCGGCCAGGGCGGCCTTGGCAAGGCCTGCACCAATATCGGCGGCCACATCATGAACGGTAACGGGTTCGGCAAAACTGCGATGACTGCCATCCGGCAGGGTAACGACGGGCATGATTCTCTCCTGATGGTTTCTCAGCGGTGATCTATACCAAAGATCACATGTTGGCCGGGCTCCGTGATACAAACCACGGGCCGGTTTGAGGGCGAGTCTAACAGAAAAAAACCCGGCAGCAACGCCGGGTTTTTACTAAGTGCCATGAGCACTACGCCGTTTGAGGTGATGCGTCTTCCCTGGCTTTGCGCTTGAGCTGGCCAAACGCCACCAATCCAAGCAACAACAGCGCGGGAATAAACATTAATTCCCTCGGTGGCCGGTCAAGTTTTGCCTGAACTGCTTCGATATTCCAGCCAAACTCGATACCGGCATCTTCCGCAGCGCTGCCAAAATCAACAAAATTCACCGCCAGCACATCACCCTGATCGGACACGTCCAAACCGACAGCTGACAGCCGTTCCTCCGCTGACCCACCAGCCGGAATATCGAGCTGAACATAGGTGGTCACGTCACTGCCATCCAGCCCCATGCCAGATACCCGGAAAACCGTTGTGTCATCAACCGGTACCGTCTCGACGTACTCCATAATCGCGCTGCCCTGCCGCTCTTCATAAGGCGGATAGATCATGTCCCACCAGAACCCGGGCCGGAACATGGTGAAGGTAATCAACAGCAGGAGCAGGCTTTCCCACTTGTAGCTGCGGGTAAACCAGAAACCCTGTGTCGCGGCGGAGAACACGAGCATGGCCGTTACCGCGCTGGCCACCGTGATCAGCAGGTCGACCCACCCGGTCAGGCCAATCAGCAACAACTGGGTGTTGAAGATGAACATGAACGGCAGGATGGCGGTACGGATATCGTAGGTAAAACCCTGAATACCCGTTCGAATGGGGTCCGCACCCGAGATAGCGGCTGCCGCGTAGGCGGCCAGACCCACGGGCGGCGTATCATCCGCCAGTATCCCGAAATAGAAGACAAACAGGTGCACCGCAATCAGAGGCACCAACAAACCATTCTGGGCTCCCAGGGTGACAATCACCGGTGCCATCAGGGTCGACACTACAATGTAATTCGCGGTCGTTGGCAACCCCATACCAAGAATCAGGCTGATCACTGCGGTGAAGATGAGCATTAACAGCAGATTCCCCCCTGAGAGGAACTCCACAAACTCTGTCATCACCAGTCCGATTCCCGTGAGGGTTACCGTACCCACCACGATGCCAGCGGTGGCGGTGGCAACACCAATGCCCACCATGTTGCGAGCGCCGGTGGCCAAAGAGTGCGCCAGATCAACAAAGCCGCTGGCAAACTCTCGCAGCACCTGGCCGCGGCTGCGGAAAAGTGTTTTCAGCGGGCGCTGAGTTATCACGATAAAGATCATGAACAGGGTCGCCCAGAATGCAGACAACTGGGGCGAGAAGCGCTCGACGGTCAAACACCAGACCAGGACCACCACCGGTAACAGGTAGTACAGACCGGTTTTTACCGTCGGGCCAACTTCCGGCAGTGCTCCCATTTCCTGATTGGGGTCATCGGCCTCAAGCTCCGGGTATCGGGTGGCATAGCCAACCAACCCTACGTATACCGCTATCAGCAGCGGGCCAAGCACCCAGGGCGCCGCCTCACCAAGAATATCCTTGGTCCAGCCCACACCATAGTATACCGCAAAGGTGAGCACGATCAGGCCGATCAGAATCACGACCCAATTCAGCATTCGCTGCGCCAGGGAGGGACGATTCGGCCGTTCAATGCCCTCCATTTTCAGCTTGCAGGCTTCAAGGTGAACAATATAAATCAGTGCCACGTAGGAGATCAGAGCCGGCAGAATGGCGTGTTTGATCACTTCCAGGTATGAAATGCCCACATACTCAACCATCAAAAACGCGGCAGCGCCCATGATAGGCGGTGTGAGCTGCCCGTTGGTGGATGCGGCAACCTCAACAGCACCGGCCTTGGTAGCCGGAAAGCCAACACGCTTCATCAGCGGAATAGTGAACGTACCCGTGGTGACCACATTGGCAATCGATGAGCCGGAAATAACACCACTCAAACCACTGGAAACCACCGCAGCCTTCGCCGGGCCACCACGCATATGGCCGAGCATGGCGTAGGCCACCTTGATGAAGTAGTTGCCGGCTCCGGCGCGTTCAAGTAAGGCACCGAAAAGCACAAAAAGAAACACAAAGCTGGTGGATACACCCAACGCCACCCCGAAAACACCCTCGGTGCCCAGCCACTGGTGGGACGCCAGCTTGTTGAGGCTGACCCCTTTGTGGGCGATAACATCCGGCATGTAGGGGCCAGCCAGGGAATAGGTGATAAATACCGCCGCAACAATGGTCAACGGCAACCCCAAGGCCCGTCGCGTTGCTTCCAGAAGCAGCACCAGGCCGCCTAGCGCAACCCAAAGATCCATAGTGATGGGCGCACCTGGGCGCGTAGACAACTCGTTATAAAAAACAAACAGATAAGATGCAGAAAACGCAGCAGCAAGTGCCAGTATCCAGTCATAGACCGGCACCTTGTTGGCATGCACCCCCTTGATCATGGGGAATGCTGAAAACGCCAGGAAAACCGCAAACGCCAAATGAATGGAGCGGGCTTCCGTGGAATTGAAAATACCGAAGTTCAGAATAAACGGCAGCGGCGATGCAATCCAGAGCTGAAACAAAGACCAGCAAAGGGGCACGATAAACAGGATGACAGATGCCGGTCCGGTGAGAGCCCTGCCTCCGGTTTCTGTCTGCAACAGCTGATCGACCTTGGCGGCGTCAACACCCGCCCCGGTACCGGGGTCGTTCTTCGCCATAGAATGTACCTGTGATAGGAAATAACCTAGATGGAATCAGCAGAGCGGGCCGGACGCCCGCCCTGCCGGCGACGGGCCGGATCAGTCGATCAGGCCAGCCTCACGATAGTACTTGGCGGCACCCGGGTGCAGAGGCGCACTCAGGGCGTCAGAGACCATCTCTTCCTTCTTCAGGTTACCGAACGCGGGATGCAGGCGCTTGAAGCTGTCAAAGTTCTCAAAGACCGCTTTAACCACTTCATAAACCACATCGTCTGCCACATCGGTTGAAGACACAAAGGTTGCTGCCACACCGAAAGTGGTTACGTCCTGGTCAGACCCACGGTACATTCCACCTGGAATAACGGCTTTCCGGTAGTACGGATTGTCGTCGATCAGCTTCTTGCTGGCGGCATTGTCCACGTTTACCAAAACACTGTCACAGGAGGTGGTGGCTTCCTTGATGGCACCGGAAGGGTGACCAACGGTGTAGAAGAAAGCATCAATATTGCCATCACACAAGGCCTGGGACTGCTCGGCCGCTTTGATTTCCGCAGCCAGGGCGAACTTGTCCATACCCCAACCCATTTCGTTCATCAGAACCTCGGCGGTGGCGCGCTGGCCGGAACCCGGGTTACCTACTGACACCCGCTTGCCTTCAAGATCTTCAAAGGTCTTGATACCGGAGCCTTTGCTAGCCACTACGGTGAATGGCTCAGGGTGCAGAGAGAAGACAGCGCGCAGCTTCTCGTTTTTGCCGGCGTCTTCGAACTGGCTGGTGCCGTTGTAGGCGTGGAACTGCCAGTCGGACTGAGCCACCGCCAGATCAAGCTCCCCCCCGCGAATGGCGTTCAGGTTGTACACGGAACCACCGGTGCTCTCGACCGAACAGCGAATACCGTGTTCTTTTCGGTCCATATTCACCAGACGGCAGATAGCACCGCCGGCAGGGTAGTAAACACCGGTCACGCCGCCTGTACCAATGGTCACGAAGCGCTGCTCCTGAGCGGAAACGGCTGTCGATGCGGCCCCGAGGCTCACGGCAGCAGCAACGGCAAACGCGGACGCTTTGAGTTTTAGTGTCATGTGTGCTCTTCCTTCTTTTCTTGGTCTTTATTGTCAGTTGCCCGATTCAAAGTGCGGACAAACATCCCGGTCGTTTAAGAACATAGACCACTTCGGGACATAAATAAAGAATGCATTAGCTCGCTAACCGTCTGACCCAGCAACAAAAAAGCCCGCGAGTGCGGGCTTTTTTTGCAGTTCCGGCGATTATTTCGCCGCTCTTGCCTTGGCAAGCATTTTGTCTGGGCGCAACAGGAAGCGCGCCAGTGCGGGCAGCAGCCAAATGGCACCCACCATGTTCCAGAGGAACATGAAGAACAGCAGGAAGCCCATATCCGCCTGGAACTTGATCGGCGAGAAGATCCAGGTCACCACACCAAGACCCAGAGTCACACCGGTAAAGATAACCGCCTTGCCGGTTGAGCGCAGAGTCTCATAATAGGCATCCTGGAGCGTCTTGCCCTCCAGCAGGAACTTCTCCAGCTTGCTGTAGATGTAGATACCGTAGTCGACGCCGATACCTACCCCCAATGCGATCACCGGCAGAGTCGCCACTTTGATACCGATACCCGAGACCGCCATGATCGCCTCACAAAGGATGGAGGTCAGGCCCAGCGGAATCACAATACAGGCCACCGCCCGGATCGACCGGAAGGTCAGGAAGCACAGCAAGCTCACCACGCTGTAGACCAGCAACAACATAATGTCTTTGGCATTGGAGATGACTTCGTTGGTAGCGGCCTCAATACCGGCGTTACCTGCGGCGAGCAGGAAAGTGTGCTCGTCGTTGTTGAAGTTATCGGCAAACTCCTCAACACGGTCAACCACGGTCTGCAGGGTTTCGGCCTTATGGTCCTCCAGGAACACCAGCACCGGCGTCAGATCACAGGTGGTGTTGATCAGGCCTGCGGGCGCCTCACGAATGGAAGCGTTGATGATGGTCTGGTTACGGGAGATCTCGTACCACTTCCAGCTACCCTCGTTCAGGGCCTTGGTTACCATCTTGGAAACATCAGCCAGGGAAGCAGAGCTCTGCACACCCGGAGTGTTCTGCAGCTCCCACTGCAGGCGATCCATCGCACGCAATACGTTGTACTGGGTGCACTGCTCTTCCTGGGTTTTCACCATCACCACCAGAACGTCAGCACTGGTGGAGTAGTTGTTGATGATGAAGGAGTTATCCTTGTTGTAGCGGGAATCCGGGCGCAGCTCCGGCGCACCTTCGTCCAGGTCACCAACCTTGAGGTCCTGCTTGTAGTATAGACCCAGACCAAGACCAATCACCGCAATCAGCAGGGAAATCGGCGCAACGCCAGGATGGGAGAAGTACGACATGACCCGCCATTTGCGCTCCTGTTTTTCCCCGTGATTCTGCACATGCCGGACACCGCCCTTGGAAATACCGATGTAAGACATGATCAGTACGTGCAGCACCAGGTTGGTGATGATCACGAACGCCACACCCAGACCGGCCGCAATGGCCAGATCACGGATAACGTCGATTTCGATAAACACCAGGGTCAGGAAGCCGAAGGCATCGGAAATCAGCGCCAGCATGCCCGGAATATACAGGGCCCGGAACGCAAGCCTGGCCGAGGTGATGGCATCAAAGCCTTTACCTGCCTCGACGGCCATGGCGTTGACGATCTGCACGCCGTGACTGATACCGATCGCGAAGACCAGGAACGGAACCAGCACCGAGTATGGGTCCAGCCCGTAACCCAGCAGCTTGAGGGTACCAAGCTGCCAGAACACCGCAATGATCGATGTGAACACCGGCACCAGGGTGCCTGCGATACAACGGGAGTACCAGAACAGCAACAGCGTGGTCAACAGGATGGTGATCCCCGCAAACCAGGCAATGGAGGCAATACCCTCAATCAGATCACCCACTTTCTTGGCGAAACCGACAATGTGGATATTGACGTTAGGGTTCTCCGCTCCATACTTATCGCGAATTTTTTCTTCGAGCTGGCGTGAGAACTCACCATAATCCAGCGCTTCTCCGGTTTCCGGGTTCTTCTCGTACAGTGGCGCGTAAACGATGGTGGAACGGAAGTTATCGGAAATCAGGCGCCCTACTTCGTTGGAACGCAGGATGTTCTGGCGCAACTGCTCCAGGCTTTCACGGGAACCGTCGTAGCCATCAGGAATGACCGTACCACCCTGAAAGCCCTGCTCTGTTACCTCTACCCAGCGTACGTTGGAGGTCCACAGCGATTTGAGGCCGGAACGGTCTACCCCATTCAGGTAAAACACCTCGTCAGTAATTTGCTGCAGGGTTTCCATGTACTCAGCGGTAAAGATATCGCCTTCTTCCACGGCCACCGCAATCCGGACAAAGTTACCCAGGTTCTCCAGATCGTCCCGGTGTTCGAGCATATTGACGATGTAAGGATGCTCAAGCGGAATCATTCGCTCGAAACTCGCATCTGGCTGGATCTTGACGGCGTTATAGCCAAGGAACAGCGTCAGAATGAAAAATGCAACCAGGATCGGTGCCCGGTTATTGAAAATCAGCCGTTCGAGAAACGGCTCCGCCTTTGGCGTTGTCAGGTAATGTTCACCCCTGTCGTGCATCGGGTTAGACATTAAAAAGCCCCTCTATCCATTAATCTGTTGATGCCACACCAGGGCGTTAATTCGGATTCCGGCCACGAGAGTCGGTGAACTTGACACCGCCCTCGCCAACCAGAAGAAGATCGGTTCCTTGCAGGGGGACAACGGCCATCACACCTTCCCGATCATTACGGAAGTATACGCGGAAGCTTTCGCCGCCATTGGTACTCATAAGCACGGCGCCACCGTTACCCACCAGGGTAATCCTGCCGTCATCCGCAACTGCACCGTTATTGATGGTTGCACCGCCTTCGTTGGGAACCACAGTCCAGCCGCGGCCAAGGTCGGTCGAGCGGAAGGTGTTGCCCCGCAGACCAAACGTCAATACCTCGTTAACCTGACCGGTACCCATAACCCCAAACAAAGACCCCTCATAGGGACTTTCGCGGCGTTCCCAGGTATCGCCACCGTCCACGGACACATGGATCTGCCCGGCTTCACCAACCGCTACCAGAGCGCCACCGGTAACCTGGGTGATGCTGTTAAGGTGAAAGTTCTGAGGATTATCCAGGTTCGGCGCCCAGTCTTCCCAGTTTTCGCCACCGTCCTGGGTTCTCAGGATCATGCCGTAGGCACCTACCACAAACCCGTGGCTGTCATCTTCAAACCAGACATCCAGGAACGGGTTTACCGGCCCGACATCCTGGTCTGCCTGCATGTTCTCAAGGGTAAAGAACAGGTCGTCAAGCGCCCACTCCAGGTCCGCTTTCTCATCGTCTTCAGCCTGTTCGATCTGCTCTTCCAGCTCGGCTATTTGAGACTGTTTGCTTTCAATGGCCAGAGTTGAAGCCTGATTGCCGTCCAGCTGCAGGGTCCAGTTCTCGCCACCATCCGAGGAGTGCAGTACCACCCCACTATGGCCAACCGCCCAGCCGTGTTGCTCGGTGCCAAAGTCCACAGCATTGAGTGTCAGGGAAACCGGCACAGCGCCCTGCACCCAGGTGCGTCCCTCATCATCCGAGAAAATCACGTGCCCACGCTCCCCAACGGCAACAATCCGCTCACCGGCACGCGTTGCGTCATTCAGCAACGATTCCGGCGCCAGCAGTGTCGGGCGGGCAGGAGTTTCAAGAATATCTGGCACCGCAAATGCCGCGGGGGCTGCCAGTACCATGGAGACCCCCAGACAGGCAGACCCCAGTGTCTCGCATATGAACCTATTAGCCATTCAAATTGCCTTTACGTTGATTGTATCTTGTTGCGTTATCCCTGAGCCTCGCAGAAACACAAACAAACCGGCAGCCATAAGGCCGCCGGTATATCTGGCACCACTACTGCCACCCCGGGATCAGACTGTGCGCCGAGTCCTTAGCGCACACTCCGCCGGCGCAGCGAAGCCGGTGAGAAATAACGTTTATTCGGTACATCGTCGGTAAACACCCGAGTACCGGATTCTTCCGTATCCAGACCCAGAACGTGGTAACGGCGAGCCTGAAGATCGTGGTATACGTCCAGCACTGTCCACACGCCGGGCAGTTCATAATAGTTCTTGGGGATGCCCATGGTCACGCGCCACAGCTCTCCACGACCGTCGTACTGGTCCAGCAGCACGGTATTCCAGCTGTCCGCATCCACATAGAAACGACGCTTGCCGTAAATGTGCCGCTCGCCCTCCTTGAGGGTAGCCTCTACCACGTGCACGCGGTGCAGCTCCCAGCGGGTCAGATCAGGATTCAGATGGGAAATACCCAGAATTTCGGAATACGGTGTGCCTCTTTCGCCAATCCGGTAGTTGTTATAAGGGATGTAAATTTCCCTCATACCCTCGTAGTTCCAGTTGTAGCGATCCATGGCACCGTTGAAGATATCGGTGTCATCCGCGGTGCGCAGGTTATCGGCCGCCGCGATCGGAGAATCGTAACCGAGGTTCGGTGCACGGCGAACCCGCCGCTGGCCAGCATTGTAACCCCAACCGTTGCGCGGGTTGATGATCTGGTTGAGTGTCTCGTGAATCAGAATGGCACCACCGGCCAGGCGGGGCGGCGACTGGGTGAACGAGAGGTAGTAGAAGATGACGTTATCGAGATCCGCCTCGCCGCCTTCGGGATTATAGAAGTTGAAGAAGGCTTCCTGCTGCGAGGTCACCAGACCATAATCACCGTTGGTCTGAACCGCCACTTCGCTGGAACGACGGGTAACGGAAATCCCTCGCCACCGGGTCAGATGGTTCCAGACCACCTGCCAGGCCTTTTCTTCATCGGTACCGTGCAGGATCGGGAACGGGTAACCGCCAAACGCACCGCTCAAGCCCTCGGCCTGCCCGACGATTTCCGCGTTGACTGCATTCTTGCGGGTATTCTCGGCAACCCAGTCGGGCACGGCATGAGTGCGTCGCGACTGGTACACGGGAATACGGAATGTGGTTGGGTAGGTACGGAGCATGGCCCTGACACCATCGGTCAGGTACTCGTCGTACTGCTCCATATTGGAGGCGGTGATCGTGAACAGCACCTGGTCATCCGGAAACGGATTGATGTGGTGCTGCCCGCTGCCCTCGTAACCGGCCGGGGGCTCTGTCAGCCCGCCAGTCCAGGCAGGAATGGTACCAGCTTCATTGCCAGCCTTGATGGACCCGAAGGGCGTCAGGTCCTGACCGAGGCGGTTTGCCTCAGCGGCAGACACACCGGCGTGAACCGGTGCAGCTGCAAACGAAAGCGC
Organism: Marinobacter sp. NSM; assembly: GCF_052380025.1. Classification (NCBI taxonomy): domain Bacteria; kingdom Pseudomonadati; phylum Pseudomonadota; class Gammaproteobacteria; order Pseudomonadales; family Marinobacteraceae; genus Marinobacter; species Marinobacter sp. NSM. Next base: position 102,408 of record NZ_JBQTCK010000008.1, on the reverse strand, counting down.
AAGCAGCCCGCCAAAAAATGCGTTCTTGTTGTATCTCATTGTGCAACCTTAAATCCGTCTGGGAGCCTCTACAGGGCTTTATTGTTATGGTCTGACGTAATCGCAGACTTTCCATCAGATTAGCCGATTGAGCAATATTGTCTATCGACCGAAAGTGCGATTTTGTATCTGGCCGTGACGACGGCTTTACAATCACAGCCAGATATCGAGCCGGCGTCAGTCCGCCAGGCTCTTGTAAACCACCTCGTATACGTCTCGCGAAAGCTCGGCTTTGTCGCGTATCCGCTCAAGGGCGGATTTCATCTGCTCACTGTATTGTGATGAAAACTTTTTCCAGCGGGTGAGCGGAGACACCAACCGGGCCGCGATTTGCGGATTACTGTCGTCCAGCCGGCAAACCTGTTCTGCCAAGAACCGGTAACCACTGCCATCCGGCTTATGGAAAGCGGCCAGGTTCTGGCCAGCAAACACCCCGACCACAGAGCGCACCTTGTTGGGGTTCTTCCAGTCAAAGGCTGGGTGGTCCAGCAACGCCTGAATCTTTGCCAACTGCCCGGCCCGGTCACTGGAGGCCTGTACCGAAAACCACAGCTCAACCACCTGCGGGTCATCCTGGAAACGCTCGAAGAAAGCCGCCAGGGCCTGGTTCCGCTCCGATTCAAAACCGGAGTTCACCAAGGCGCGCAGGGCGCCGAGGCGGTCCGTCATATTATCCGCCTGTTCAATCTGCTCAACGGCCAATGCCCGGCCCTGCTCATCATCAATGTGAAGTAACCACGCAAGCGCCGTGTTGCGCAGACTGCGACGAGCAATGGCACCCGGCGTCAGCTGATAATCGCCCTGACCAGCGTTGCGCTGATAACAGGCCAGCAGGTCATCGCGGAGCGCCTGGGCCAGATGCGTCAGAACCTGCTCCCGGGCGTCATGAATGGCCGGCACATCGGCCTGCTCGGAAAGCTCTATCAGATAGGCTTCCGAAGGCAACAGCAGCATCTTGGCCACAAGCGCCTGGTCCAACTCGGTATCGTTCAACAACAGGCGATAGGCTTCCACCAGCCGTGGTTCAATTTCCGTGCCCTGGGGCGCGCCAACCAATGACTGAATGACATCGACCGCCAGTTTCTGGCCAGAATCCCAACGGTTAAAGCCGTCCGGGTCGTGACTCATCAGGAACAACAGCTGTTCGCGGGTCCAGGGGTAATGAACACGAACCGGCGCGGAGAAATCCCTCAACAGCGACGGCACTGGCCGCTCCTTGAGACCATAAAACTCAAAGCGGTGCTCCGATTCAGTCAGCTCAAGCACCCGCTCAACCGGGCCACTCTGCTCATCTGCGTCCAAATTCAGGGGCAGAGGCTGACCCTCGGAATCCAGCAGGCCCAACCCAAACGGGATGTGCTGCGGTAGCTTCCCGGTCTGCCCGGGTGTATCCGGAACCGACTGCCGAATATCCAGGCGGTACACACCCTGCACCTCATCGTAATGATCCGTTACCGCCAACACCGGCGTGCCCGCCTGTTCGTACCACAGGCGGAACTGGCCCAGGTCGCGACCCGAAGCGTCCTCCATGGCTTTGACAAAGTCATCGGTAGTGACGGCCTGGCCATCGTGGCGCTCAAAGTACAGGTCACTGCCCTTGCGGAACATGTCATCGCCGAGCAGGTTATGAATCATCCGCACAACTTCCGCCCCTTTCTCATAAATGGTAAGGGTGTAGAAGTTGGAAATTTCCATATACGAGGCCGGCCGGACCGGATGGGCCATGGGGCCCGCATCTTCGGCGAATTGAGCGGTGCGCAGCAGGGTAACGTCTTCAATGCGCTTGACGGTGGGCGAGCCCATATCCGCCGAGAACTGGGAATCCCGGAATACCGTAAAGCCTTCTTTCAGACTCAGCTGGAACCAGTCCCGGCAAGTAACCCGGTTACCGGACCAGTTGTGGAAATACTCATGGGCAACAATGGCTTCGATACGCTGGAAAGCGGCATCCGTAGCCGTGTCCTGGCTGGCCAGTACGCAGGATGAATTGAAGATGTTCAGGCCCTTGTTTTCCATGGCACCCATATTGAAATCATCCACTGCTACGATCATGAAGATATCAAGATCGTACTCACGGCCATACACCTCTTCATCCCAGCGCATCGAACGCTTGAGCGCATCCATAGCGTAATCGCACTTGCGGGCATTGCGCGCCTGAACGTAGATGCGCAAATCAATATCGCGACCAGAAACGGTGGTAAACGTATCCCGTTTCTCGACAAGGTCACCCGCCACCAGCGCAAACAGGTAGGCCGGTTTGGGGAACGGATCTTCCCAGGTAACAAAGTGACGGCCGTTCTCTAAGTCGCCCTGCTCAATGGGGTTACCATTGGAAAGCAACACCGGGTAGGCAGACTTATCGGCTTCAACGCGGGTCTGGAAGCGCGCCATCACATCCGGCCGGTCCGGATAATAGGTGATACAGCGGAAACCTTCGGCCTCGCACTGGGTGCAGAACATGCCCGATGACTTGTACAGGCCCTCCAGGCGGGTATTGTTCTGCGGCTCTATCCAGGTGACGACCGCCAGCTCAAACGAATCCGGCACCACTGGAATCACCAGCTTGTCACCCTCGTTCTGATACTCGCCACTGGCCAGCGGCTGACCGTTCAGGGATAGAGACTCCAGGGTCAGGCTGTCACCGTCCAGCTCCAGTGGCGTGCCACTCTGCCCGGCCGCGGGGTTCTGGCGCATGGACAAGGTACTGTGCACCCGCGCGCCGTCCTCGAATAATTCAAACCTCAGGCTTACATGGTCCACCAGATACGCCGGCGCCTGGTACTCGCTCAGGTAGATGGTTTGTGGCTGGTTGGTACGCATTCACACTCTCCAGACAGTAGACTTCCGCGCTCAGTCAAGAACCCGGAACCGGACTTCGTAGCCGGTAAATTTTCGAATATTGATCACACCGGTATCGAGCATCAGGTACTGGCCCTTGATGCCTTCCAGCCGACCTTCCACATCCGGTGACTTGTCCAGATTATGGGTTTTCACTTTCGACGGCCACACCTGAACCGGATAACCAAGCCCCAGTGAGGCCTCGTCTACAACTCGCAGACTGTCTTCGCCATGGGTTCGCCGCAGCTCTGCCAGATCAGGCTCTATCACTGCCAGCAGCCTCTGGCGCTCCTGCACCAGGTCCAGCTCCGGCACATCGCCTTTGAGCATTGCGCGCCAATTGGTCCGATCCGCCACGTGGGCCTTGCAGGCGACTTCAGCCAGGCCCGCAAGATAGCGGCTGGCAACACGCAGCATCGGTATGGCATCCACAGCACCCTGGTCTATCCAACGGGTTGGCACCTGTGACGCACGGGTAATGCCGACTTTCAGGCCGCTGGAATTAGCCAGGTAAACCACATGTTCCACCATGCAGTTCTGCTCTCCCCGCTCAGGTTCACGGCAGGTGCCCAGATGAAAGTGACACTTCTCCGGGCTCATGATGCAACTGTCGCAGGCTGCCAGCTTGCGGAAACACGGGTAACAGTAACCCTGATTGAAACTCTTTTTGGTGGTGCGGTCACAATGAATGCACCGGATCACGCCGTCATAATCAAAGCGTACTTGACGGCCGATCAACTCATTCAGGGCTATCGGAGTGTCGCCCACCTTGAGGGTGTAGGTCACCGGGTCACCGGCTTTTGCCGGCATCTTCCGAAGGCGGCCGGTTACATCAATTGACTCGCTCAAACCTTGACCTCGACGAACTGGTCTGGATCCACATCGTTGCCGTTCTGGCGATCTTTACGAAACTGCACGGACGGATCACAGGCGGTACCGGCTTTCTCGCCTCGGTCCAGATAGCCCACCCGCTGCTCTTCGGGCACATTGTGTTTGTTCTCGTAATAGATCACCGCTTCCAGGCTGATTTCCCGCTGCTCGCGGGTCATTGCCCTTCCATCAGGCCATTTACCAAGCTCGATAGATTGCTTGAGGTTCCGGTATACCGTCGGATCCAGCCGCTCAATGAGTTCGTCGTAGGTCATTACCCACCTCCTGAAAAATAATTCATAAAAAAATCGGCAAATCCGTTTGACAGATGGTAATGATAACAATTATCATTACCTCACCAGATGACGACGGTCGTATCATTTGGTCTCTCTCATCAGGAGCTAAAAGCTCTTTTAATGCCCCACCATTTGGTGGGGCTTTTTTTTGCCTTCACCGAAACCGCCCCCGGGCGGGCATCACCGCTGCCACCGCCAGACCACCCACAAAGCCTCCCAGGTGAGCCTCGTTAGCCATCCGGCCCAGACCAATCATTTCCGGGATAGGTGTAAAGCCGATCACCATCCAAACCAGGGCAAAGGTGACCAACGCCGGTGGAAACTGGAACCTGGGCCGGCGTTGCTGGCTCAGCCAACAGTAACCAAGGATGCCATAAACGACACCCGACAAGCCTCCGAACAGGGGGCCAGACACCAGATACTGCAACAGATTGGCGGCCAGACTGGTTACCAGGAACAGCGCCACCAGGCGGGCGCGACCATCAATCCATTCAATCTGGCTGCCCAGAAACCAGAGCATGACCGAATTGAAAATGATGTGGGTCCAGCTGAAATGCAGGAAATCCGGTGAAATCAGGCGCCACAACTGCCCGCTTGCCACTGTCGCAGAAAGCGCATCCAGCCTCCCGCCCAGGGAACTGAACACGTCCCAGGAATAGTGCCTCGGATCGACGATCATCATGGCCGCGGCCAGAGGGTTTTGCCCCATGGAAGTCAGCCACACCATGGCAACGGCGATGCCGATCATGCTCACAACAAACGGTGCATGCCGGGGAGCCGGCTGCCAGCGCCCGCTGGGGGTAATCGGAGATGATGTATGTTGGTCCAAACTAACCTCGCTGATACTTAGCGCACCACACTGTCTTCACTGGTGGGATAATCTGGCTGCTCGGGACGATCCACCTCTACCCAGACAAACTTGTCGCGGGAAAGTGCCTTTTCATCATCCAGCCTATAGGCCACCAGCTTGCCGTACTTTACGGCACTGTAATCGATACAGGCCACATTCGACTTCAAGGGCGCCGGCTCACTATCCATCCAGTAATGCCCGACGAAGACCGGCGGCGCATTCAGCGGGTAAGTAATCAGCTGTTTGCGCTCATCCTCCCGCAAGGTCATGGACGCCACTTCCGGTGGTAATGGGTCTGGCTGAAACACTACATCGGCGTATGTTTGTGGGTTGTCGGCCCAGAACTTGGTGCGGAAGAATTCCCGAACATAGCCATCCCGCCCGGTAATCTTGACCCCGGGCGGCAGGCGCAAGTCAGTGCCACGCAACAAGGTGTCCATCACCTGGCCGGCGAAAGATTCAATGGCGGCCGAGGCATGAAGAAAGTCTTCATCAATACAGGCACCGCCCTGATTCTGCCGGAACTTGTCGATCAGATCCTGATCCCAGCAGGCATGCACCACCCGGAAGTGCTCCTCTTCGATAAACAGCGGAATGGTGTAAAACCACTCCAGAAAATCGTTCCACTCATGGGGATACGCATCGAACTGCTCGAGGGTTTCCTTGATAAGGCGGTCATGGCGAGGGTTGTGCTCGCGCAGGAATTGCTTGCCACTGCCCGGCCGAGCCCGGGTGCAGTAGCCAAGGGCATTGTATTCATGGTTGCCCATAACGATGCGGGCGGCACCGTGCTCCACCATGTCCCGAACCAGATGCAGGGCCTCACGGATTCTTGGGCCCCGATCGATGATGTCGCCAATAAAAATGGCCTGGCGCCGAGGATGCTGGTAAATGCCGTTCTGTTTACGATACCCCATTTGCTGTAGCAACCGCTCCAGGGTGTGGGCGCAACCGTGAATGTCACCAATAATGTCGTAACCGCGGCTCGCGGTTGAAGTCTGTCCCGCCATAATCAACTCGCTGCTATTTCGCTTGCCCAACCCAGCTTGTCACGGCAGGTGGCATAGAAATTGTGATCGGTCGGGTGGATCAGACGGATCTTGAACGGCTTTTTGGTAATTCGGATGATATCCCCGGGCGCACAGGCAATGTTCATCTGGCCATCAAAGCTGACTTGCGGGTAGGTTTCGTTGGTTTCACCAATCACCAGTTTGATTTCACTCTTGCCGTCGACCACGATCGGGCGACTGCTCAGGGTATGCGGGAACATGGGCACCAGCACCACAGCATCCAGTTTCGGGTGCATGATGGGACCACCTGCTGACAGGGAATAGGCGGTTGAGCCGGTGGGCGTGGCAACAATCAAGCCATCGGAACGCTGGCTGTAAACAAAGTGGCCATCAATGTACAGGTCAAAACCGATCATCCGGGTAGACTTACCGGGGTGCAGCACCACATCGTTCAGGGCAGAACCGTAGCCCAGGGGCTGGCCATTGCGTTCCACATGGCCATCCAACAGGAACCGCGATTCCTCGATATATTCACCCTCAAGCACCCGGGCCAGGCGCTCTTCGAGGTCAGATGGAGAAATATCCGTCAGGAAGCCCAGGCGGCCGCGGTTGACCCCCAGAATCGGGATCTTGGATTTGGCCAGTTCACGGGCGGCACCCAGCAAACTACCGTCCCCGCCCACGACGATAACCAGGTCGCAGATTTCGCCCAGCAGTTTTTTGCTGGCGACCTGCAGGCCATGGCCCGGAATCATGGTGGAGGTATCTTCCTCGATGATGACGTGGTAGTTGTTGGCCGTCAGGTACTGCTTGAGCTGCCGCAGAGACTCAACCACCTTAACGCTGCCCATGCGCCCGACAATGCCGATATTCCTGAACTGATCCATGAAGTATCCCGTGGTGTCTGAATGAGACAGGAAAGGCATGGCCCCTCCTGTTCTGTAACGAACAGAGCCACAGTTTAACGAATCTCAGGCAGATACTGAAAAAAGATCCGCGTCAGGACCGGTGCTGCTCGCAATGATCATCTACCCCTGGCTGGAATTCCGCCGGCTGGGTCACACGCATGATCGGCTCACCGCAGGCATTTCCGTCACTATCCACGTGGCGACAAACCGGGTGCTCGTAGTGTGCCAGCCAGTCTTTGTAGGCCGGCTCGTTCATACCGCAACGCTCGGCGGCATAGGCCACCGGATTGCCAAAATAGGTATCGATATCGTCATAAGGCAGTGTGATATGGCCCACGCCGGGATGATAGGCAACCAGGAATACGGATTGGCTCTGCAATTGTTCCAGCAGCGAATCCTCGGGTGGAACCTGGTGGCGAAGCTCGTGGTTTTCCTGCTCAAGAGCAACAATTTTGTCATCCCGAAGCTCCAGCTCCCTTTGCTTGCGCTCCAGCTGTTCATGCAGCAGAACGGTCTCGGCGTCAGCATTTACGTCCTTACGCTGGCGGGCATCGCCCTCCGCCATTTTTTCCTGCATGGAGAGATATTGTTCGTTGCGCCGAGCCAGGCGCTGTTTGAGCTGTTCATTGCTGATCCGGGTGCGTTCGTATCGCTGCTCCAGGTCTGACATTTCGCTGCGCAAAGCCTGCATTTCGAGGCGATGTTCACGCTGGAGGTCTGCCAGGGAATCCCGGTGCACACTTTGGAGGGTTTTGATCCGGAGCCGCTGTTCACGGAGGATCTGGGCAACGCGGGCCCGGTCGCGGTTATCCTCGACTGGCTGCTCCACACTCGCCGTGGTCAGAACCGGAATATTCTCTTCTTCCGGTTCCACTTTCTGGAAACGCAAAGCGTTGGCTTCAACCGCTTTGCGGATCAACTGGAAGTGGTTACTGCCCGGCGTCATGTCCGGGTCCCAGAGCTCCTGGGCAAATGCCGGATCAGGGCACTGGCTCCGGCAAACCAGCCGGATAGCACCGCCGCCCATATCCGGCCCCTTGGCGCCTTTCTCTGCCAACGCCTCGATAGGCACGTTCCAGTGACTGTCGGCCCGCCCCTCGTCATCAAACCAGATACGGAAGAAAACCAGCGACCGAACCGTCAACTCCGGTGAAAGGTTTACCAGCACCGCCCGAACATCTGTCTCGGCAAGATCAGACAGGCCAACATAGCCATCCAGAAACGCGCCGAATTCAGACAACCGCATCTGCCGGGCAACCTGACTGCCCTCCATAAAGAAAACCGCCGCGTAACCCTCGGCTGCCTGCCCGGCATTAACCATTCACTTTCTCCATGCTTCGGAAAACTCTTGTTATGGACGCCCGATGCGGGAAGAGAGTTCCATCCCCCTCCCGCTCTTCACCTCCATAGTCTAGCCAGACCTTAACCGAAACACAGAGAAAAACTGCAACGTTTTGTGATCAGATCTCCGCTGCCAGGCGGCTACCCTGATCAATGGCCCGCTTTGCATCCAGCTCGGCGGCCACATCCGCACCACCAATCAGGTGCACCGGCAAACCGGCTGCTTCAAGGTCTGCCTGAAGCTCACGCAGCGGCTCCTGACCAGCACACACGATGATGGTATCCACCGGCAACACTTTATCTTCACCCTGCTCGGCACCTTTCGGTGTGATGGTGATGTGCAGGCCTTCGTCATCAATCTTGCGATAGCTGACTCCGGGCACCATCTGCACGTTGCGATGCTTGAGCGAGGTGCGGTGAATCCAGCCCGTGGTCTTGCCAAGGTTCTTGCCTACCTTGGAGGCCTTGCGCTGCAGCAGGTAAACCTCACGTGCGGGCTCCGGCACCTGTGGCTGAACACCCTGGATACCGCCGCGGTGTTCTACGGTCAGATCCACGCCCCATTCCTTCATGAAGTGTTCGGTGTTCAGGGAAGGCGATTCACCCTTGTGGACAATGAATTCAGACACATCAAAGCCGATACCGCCCGCACCGATGACAGCAACTTTCTGACCCACCGGCTTACGCTCCAGCAGCGCATCCAGGTAACCAATCACCTTCGGGTGATCGATGCCCTCGATATCCGGTGTGCGGGGTTCAACGCCGGTGGCCAGAACCACCTCGTCAAAGCCACCGGCCTTGAGGTCTTCTGCCGTGACGCGGGTATTGAGCCGAACGTCAACGCCATGCTTGTCGAGCATCACCCGGAAGTAACGCAGGGTTTCGTAAAACTCTTCCTTGCCCGGAATGCGCTTGGCCACATTGAACTGGCCGCCAACCTCGCTGCCGGCGTCAAAGACTGTGACTTTATGCCCGCGCTCCGCGGCAACCGAGGCGAACGCCAGGCCGGCAGGGCCGGCACCAACCACCGCAACTGACTTGGGCGTAGCCGTCTTCACATAAGCCAGTTCGGTTTCATGGCAGGCACGGGGATTGACCAAGCAGGACGTCAGCTTGCCGCTAAACGTATGATCAAGACAGGCCTGGTTACAGCCGATACAGGTATTAATCTCCTCGGCACGATCTTCCACAGCTTTGCGCACCAGCTCAGCGTCTGCCAGGAATGGGCGGGCCATGGACACCATATCCGCATCACCTTCTGCCAGAACCTTCTCGGCAACGTCCGGCATATTGATCCGGTTGGTGGTTACCAACGGAATACTGACCTCGCCTTTGAGCCGGGCCGTTACCTTGGTAAAGGCACCACGGGGCACGGATGTGGCGATGGTCGGCACACGGGCTTCGTGCCAGCCGATACCGGTGTTGATGATGGTGGCGCCCGCCTTCTCGATTTCCTTGGCCAGGTGCACCACTTCTTCCCAGGTACTGCCGTCTTCGATCAGATCGAGCATGGACAGGCGATAAATGATGATGAAGTTTTCGCCCACGCGCTCACGAACCCGGCGAACGATTTCAATGGGCAGGCGAATGCGGTTCTCGTAACTGCCACCCCACTGATCGGTGCGGTGGTTGGTGTGTTTGACAATGAACTGGTTAATGAAATAACCCTCGGAACCCATGATCTCCACGCCGTCGTATCCGGCGCGCTGGGCCAGGGCAGCGCAGTTCACGTAGTCGTCGATCTGCTTCTGGATGCCGGCTTCGTCCAGCTCTTTGGGCTTGAACGGATTGATCGGCGCCTGGATAGCTGAAGGTGCGACCAGCTCAGGGGAATACGCGTAACGGCCCGCATGCAGGATCTGCATACAGATTTTGCCATCGGCCTCATGCACCGCCTGGGTAATCACCTTGTGCTTGTCAGATTCTTCTTCTGTGTTCATCTTGGCTGCGTGCTGGAATACCGCACCTTCGGTGTTCGGGCCGATGCCGCCGGTTACGATCAGGCCAACGCCACCAAGGGCACGCTCAGCGTAAAACGCAGCCAGACGCTCGAACCCGTTTTTCACTTCCTCCAGGCCGGTATGCATGGAGCCCATCAGTGTGCGGTTACGCAGGGTGGTAAAGCCAAGGTCCAGTGGTTCAAGCAGGTGCGGGTATTTGGTCATGCCCGGTGATGCAGCCATGGGTAAACTCCTCATCGATTGTAGGATCGGGTAGCGATCGCTCCCGTTGTTATGGCCCCTACACTACCCAGCTCCCGCCAGCGCAACAATATCCAAAAAGAACATTTTATTATCCCTGGATAACACCAATAATACGATCATGACCAATACATCCAGACCCAACCAGAATTCGCTGGGCGACATCAGCCTGCTCTATGCTTCCGTGTTGCTGCGCGCCACTGAGGCCGAAGGGGGTGATGCCGAAAGGCTAAAATCCCAGTTCCATCTGAACGACCCCGAGCTGGCTGCGCCGGAGGGACGCATCAGCATCCCCAGATTCATGCGCCTGGGCCAGGCTGCCATCGCCACAACGGGCAATCCCGCCCTGGGCCTGCGTATGGGCGCCCTGACCCGCCCCATCGACGCCGGCATTGCCGGCCTGGCCGCAGAAACCGCCAACACCGTACACCAGTCCCTTGCCACACTGATACGGTATGCGCTGCTAAGCAGCCGGAACTCCAGAGGCGAGCCAAGTCTGGCGGCTGAACATCGTAAGGCCTGCTTCTATTCGATCAGTCCATACAACCAGTACAACTACTTTGTCGTGGACTCCATCCTTGCCGCCTGGACCCAACTGATCAGATATATGACCGGCCGCTACGACATCCTGGAACGGGTACGAATTGAGTATCCCTCGATCGGGCTGGACGAGGTATTCGAGAGCTGGTTCCGCTGTCCCGTGGAATTCGGCGCGAAGGAAAACTCGATTCGTCTGAAAGAGAGCGTTTGGCTTCAGTCACCGAGTCAGGCGCACCAAGGTATGCACGAAAAACTGACCGCCTGGTGTGAACAGGAGCTGCAGCAGATTCGCAAAGGCTGGAGTGTGGCTGACAGGGCCCGGTACCTGATGACGCCGTTATTGCGGGGAGAAACACCCACCATTGAAACCCTGGCCAACCGAATGGGAACAACGCCCTGGACACTGCAACGACAGCTTGCCAGTGAAGGAACCGGCTTTCGGGAGTTGCTGGACAACACTCGACGACAACTCGCACAAGACTATTTGCAGGAGACCAACAGTTCGCTTTCGGAAATCGCCTGGCTCTTGGGGTTCGCGAACCCACCAGCCTTTCATAAGGCTTATCGGCGCTGGTATGGCATAAGCCCTGGAGAATACCGGAAACACATCAAGGGGAATAACTAAGGTAAAGCAAGGGGGGGATAAAAATGGCGGAGCGGACGGGACTCGAACCCGCGACCCCCGGCGTGACAGGCCGGTATTCTAACCAACTGAACTACCGCTCCGCGTTTGCTGCCTAACAGCCTGTTTGATGACTGCTCGGTGACAACGAGGGCGCATTATAAAGAGGCCCCCGTTTATGTCAACGCTTTTACTGAACTTTTTTCCAGATTTTTCCAACCCCCCGGTTACATGGCGTCAACCATGGCATCTTTACCCTGGGCCGTCTTCCGGTATTCGATGGGGGTCATGCCAGACCAACGCTTGAACGCCCGGTAGAACGTACTGGGTTCGGAAAAACCGGTGAGGTACACAATTTCATCAATTGACTCATCGGTGGTGGCAAGGAGCTGCCGCGCCAGCCGATAGCGGAAATCCGCCAACACCTGGTTGAAACTGGTTTCGGCCTCGGTAAGCCGGGTGCGCAAGGTTCTTGGTTTGATACCCAGCCGTTCTGCAACTGCATCCAGGGTCACCTCGCCGCTGTCCAGCAACTCCGCGATAATGCGCTCTACCTGGCCGACGATGTCTTTCTTCTCAAGCCGAGCAACCTGTTCACTGGCAAAACGCTCATGCAGCGCCAACAACTCTGGCTCGGCATGGGGTGACGCATGAGACAGCATCTCGGCCGGGAAATACAGCCGGTTTTCCTCGGCGCCGAAGACTACGTCACAGCCCACCACTTCGCGAACGTGCTCTGCACCCTGCTCCCGCTCATGCTCGAACTCGATTCGGGAGGGGTAGAAGTTGCCATCGGTGATGGACTTAAAGAAGGTAATCAGACCCTGCACAAAGCACTCATTGAAGTGCTTGAGTCTGCGAATCTCGTCTGAGGCAGCATCCAGCACCATACAGGCTTCATCGCCTTCGATGAAAAAATCGGTGTTGGCTGCGTCACTGAGCAGGCGCTGATAGTTCTGCGCCCGACGCAAACCTTCGCCAAAGGTCGGACTACTCAGAAACAGATACTCGAGCACCTGGCCCTTGTAGGCGGGAAGCAGTGGCCCAAGGTGCAGGCCTATGTCCGGATCACCGGATACGTCCTCCACAGCCTGCCAGAAATAAACCTGAGCGCTGTGGGGAGTGCGAAGCTGGTCTGTGTAGACGTAGTTCTCGTCAACGCCGAGGCGGCTGAATATGGCATCGGTATCGACACCCTTTTTCTTCATCGCCTCATAAATCAGGCGCAACATCACGCCCGCATCACGTAGTTCCTGCATAGTATCCCGCTATTTTATTTATATGGTTACTACTTTGACCCACCGGACAGTGCTCAAGGCACGGCGGGTCAATGCCCGATCTGGAGGGGTTTGCCAGACTGCGAGGCCGCCACGACTTTCGTCTTACATTAGAGCATATCAGGCCACAGACAGACAGTTGTACCAGAATGTAGAGAAAATCGGTAATTACGTTACTGATTCACGGGAAACTACCCGGCCGAGCAGGCCAACAAGGGAGATGAATACCATGACAGAACCACTGATTTATCGCAGCACCCCACCCTCGCTGCTGCCCATGTTCGGCAGAGCACTGCTGCCAAAATCGCACAAGCCCGGCGCTAACACTGAGATCCCGGAATTGCAGGCTGAGCTGCTGGGCGTGGCAACCGACACGCCGATGTTGTCCCGCTATCTTAACGTGTGCGGATTCAAGCCTGGCTCCACCCTGCCCATGACCTGGCCGCACATCCTTGCTTTCCCTCTGCACCTGAAATTGCTGACCGACAAACGGTTTCCGCTGCCTTTACTGGGCCTGGTGCATTTGCGCAACACCATCACCCAACACCGACCCATCCAGACCGGCGAAAACCTGGATATCCGGGTTACGTTGGGCAATCAGCAGAGCACGGAGCGCGGCATCGAGTTCGACCTGATCACCGAGGCGCGCTCAGCGGGCCGGCTGATTTGGGAGGAGGTAAGCACCAACCTGTTCCGGATGGCAACTGCTGAAAGTGGCAAGCCGAAAGCGCAACCGCCCAAACTCGAAACCTATCCGTTCAGCGAGTCCATCACGGCACCGGAGAACCTCGGGCGACGGTACGGGCAGGTATCCGGGGACCGCAACCCGATTCACATGCACGCATTGAGCGCCAAAGCCTTTGGCTTTCCACGAGCTATCGCCCATGGCATGTGGAGTAAAGCCCGGGCGCTGTCATTGCTGGAACAGCAGGCTGACTGGCAATCCGGCCCTGTGCGGGTGAGCTGTCAGTTCAAGAAACCCCTGTTTCTGCCCGGCACCGCCCAACTGAACTGGCAGACCGCCAGCGACGCCTGGGATTACCAGCTCCTGAACAGCAAAGGCGATGCGCCACACCTGAGTGGTCGTATTGAATGGCTATAACGGCGGGATAAACACATCGATCTGGCCGCACACCGCCAGATCGATGCTCAATCTGCGGCGCAGGGCTGCCCCTCAGCATTGGCAACAGGCAGCGTAAAGTAGAAACAGGCCCCCCCCTCTTCCGGACGCTCATAGCCAATGTCGCCACCCTGGGCCTGAATCAGGGACCGGCAGGTGGCCAGGCCAATGCCCATGCCTTCATCCTTGGTGGTGTAGAAGGGATGAAACAGCTTTTCCTCGGCATCCTCCGGCACACCCACCCCGTGATCGAGCACCTGAATGCGCACACACTGGTCACCGCACCGGCGGGCACTGACTTCCACAGGCGTGGATGATTCAGCACTGCGAGTGGCTTCAAGGGCATTACGGATCAGGTTAAGGGCAACCTGCTGCACCTGAATTGGGTCTGCCAGTACGTCTGGCAGGTCATCTTCAACGCGGACATCAATACCGCCCTCGTTGTTCCTCATATCCACTTCCGCAAACTGCCGGGTATCCTCAAGCAGCACCGAAACAGACAACACTTCTTTACCGGTGGCGGGCTTTTTCATGAATCGGCGGATGCGGCGAATGATCTCGCTGGCGCGGTGCGACTGTGCTTCGATCTTGTCGAGAGTTTCCTGAAGCAACACAAGGTCCGGCTGCTCCTTGGCCATCATGCGCTTGGACACCCGGGCATAATTGGTGATAGCGGTCAGCGGTTGATTGACCTCATGGGCGAACCCCGCGGCCATCTCTCCCATGGTGGTCAGGCGTGAAGTGTGGGCCAGCTGGTCCCGCTGCTCCTGAACCAGGGCCCGCGCTTCCTCCAGGGCCAGTTCGTTGTCCAGTTCCACGGTAATGTCCCGAAACACAACCACCGCGCCGTGCAACTCGTCGTCATCCAGTTTAGGGGTGGAACGATACTCCGCGGGGAAGCCACTGCCATCTGCACGCAACAGCCGGATATCACGCTGGTTTTCCGCCACACCTTGCCGGCAGGTGGCCATCACCGGCAGGCTGTCCTGGCACTCCGCTGATGTCGAAAAGTGCAGTTCGAAAAAACTCTTGCCGATCAGGTCTTCCGCCGGGCACCCCATAATCATGGCGGCTGCGGGATTGGCAAATTCGATGATGCCGTTCTCGTCCAGGCCGTAGATGCCCTCGCTGATGGAGTTCAGAATCCGCGCCTGATCGCTCTGCAGCTCGCGGTTCCGGGCCTGGAGTTGCCGCTCGAGGCGAATCACCTGGGCGTGGGTCTTTACCCTGGCAATCACTTCCAGAGACTGGAATGGCTTGGAGATGTAGTCTGCACCACCCAGGCTGAAGCCTTTCACCTTGGCCTGCAGGTCGTCCAGGGCTGACAGGAATACAACGGCACAATCTGAAGTATCCGGATCGGCTTTCAGGCGCTCACACACCTCATAGCCGTCCATTTCCGGCATCATGATATCCAGCAGAATCACTTCCGGATGATGGCGGTGGGCAAGGTCCAATGCTTTCTCGCCTTCGTTGGCGATCAGAAGCCGGTAGCCTTTGTCTTTCAGGGTCTCGTAGAGGACTTTCAGGTTCTGCGGGTTGTCATCAACCAGCAGAACCGTCACCTCGGAGTTCTCACTGACAACTTCAGTCATAGAAACATGGCCGGTTAAAAACGTCATTGTATGATGACGATACCGACAGACCTAGTCGATAAGTTCCTTTACGGACAGAACCATACGCACCAGATGTGCCAATGAATGGGTGCCCATCTTGTGCATCACACGGGACCGGTGAATCTCAACGGTGCGCTGGCTGATCTCAAGCTCGATGGCGATCACCTTGTTGGCCTGGCCCGCAATCATCCGATCCATGATTTCACGCTCGCGGGGTGTCAGGCTCTTGATACGGCGAACAATCTCCTGGCGCTCATCCAGGGATTTCCGCTGCTCACGGTCCTGCTCCAGCGCCGCCTCGATCTTCTCCAGCAACGCCTCTTCACGATAGGGCTTCTGGATAAAGTCGACGGCACCTTCCTTCATGGCATCGACGGCCATGGGAACGTCGCCATGCCCCGTCACGAAGATAATGGGCAGGATCGAATGCTTGTCGTTGAGTTTTTTCTGCAGTTCCATGCCGTCCATACCCGGCATACGGATATCCAGCACAATGCAGCCTGCCATCTGGTCGGAATAATCCGCCAGAAAGGAGCCAGCGCTTTCATAGGTTTTCACCGGCTTGCCATCGGATTTCAGCAACAATTCCAGTGAATCGCGGACGGCCTCGTCGTCCTCTACCACATACACAGTCTGCTGGATATCAGTCATGGATCTGTTTTCTCCTGTCCGTTTTATTATGGAGCCGGTCAGTGGATGGACGGATCTTTGTGATCGTCCCTGGCATGTTCCTGCCGTTCATGTTCCCGCATTTTCTCGAGCCGTTGCTGGATAATGCCAAAAACGCTTTGCTTGGGGTACCTGCCTTTGTCATCGGCCTTGCCCGCCGGTTTGCCAAGTAACAGTGTAATGGCCTCTTCCACACGGGCAACCGGATACACCGAAAACTTGCCCGCCTTCGATGCCTTGACTACTTCGCTGTCCAGCATCAGGTTCTGCACGTTGGTGACCGGAATAATCACCCCCTGTGAGCCAGTCAGGCCACCTTTAAGCTCACAGGTGGCGTAAAAGCCTTCTACTTTCTCGTTGACGCCGCCGATCGGCTGCACCTCGCCAAACTGGTTCACCGAGCCGGTAATCGCAAGATCCTGCCGCACCGGAATACCAGACAGTGCAGAGATCAACGCGCAAAGCTCGGCCAGGGAGGCGCTGTCACCGTCCACTTCACCGTAGTTCTGCTCGAAGGTCAGACTGGCCGACAGGTGCATCGGGTCGTTCACCGCAAAATGGGAGGCCAGCCAGGAGCTGAGAATCATCACCCCCTTGGAATGGATATTGCCACCCAGCTTCACGTCCCGCTCGATGTCCATGACACCGCCATCACCATAGTAGCAGGTTGCCGTTACCCGGTTGGAAAGACCAAACTCGAAACCGCCGGTAGACAGCACCGACAAAGCATTCACCTGACCGACGCAGGTGCCGGTTGTGGTCACCAGGGTGGAGCCGTCCCGAACCGAATCGTAAAAATGATCGCGGATACGGCTGCTACGGTAACGGGCACTCTCCAGCGCGCGCTCAACGTGCACTTCAGAGATCAGTTTGGCACCCGCCTGTCGCGCCCAGAAATCGGATTCCCGCAAAAGGTTGGCGATGTCCGCTGCATGCAGCGAGAGCCTGTTCTGATGTTCGGCCATGCGTGCGCTGTGTTCGATTATACGGGCCACCGCTTTGTTGGTGCAGTGCAGTAGCTTCTTCTCCACCACCAGACTGGCAATGAACTTGGCATACAGCAGCTGGCTTTCCTCGGTACGGTACATCTCGTTTTCGAAATCGGCCGTCACCCGGAACAACTCGGCAAATTCGGAATCGTATTCCTGCAGCAGCATCCAGGTTTCGCGATCACCAAACAGCACGATTTTAACATCCAGAGGTACGGCTTCCGGCTCAATGGAAATAGTCCCGGAAAGAGTCAGCTCCCGCTCCAGGGAATTGATCTGCAGGGTGCGGGAGCGCAGGGCGCGCTTTAAACCATCCCAGACAAATGGCTGCTCCAGCACCTTGATGGCATCCATCAGCAGGTAACCACCATTAGCCTTGTGCAGACTACCTGGGCGAATCAGGGAGAAGTCGGTGAACACGGTACCTTTGAATGTAACGTTCTCCACGTACCCGAACAGGTTGTGGTAGGTCGGATTGTCTTCCACCACCACCGGCACCTCATTGGTTTTCTGGTGCACCAGTACATTGATCACGTAGCGCCGGGGCGTTTTCTTGTCCAGTGAGGCGTAGGCGATCGCCGCCTGCTCTTCGTCGTCCTCAAGGAAGATATCCAGGTTGTCGACCAGGTCTTTGCGAACGGCCTCAAGATAGGCAACCACGTCTGGCTGGTCATTGTAGCGCTTGACCAACTCATCAATCTGGTGGCCCGAGATGCCTTCGAGGGTTTCCTGGTTCAATGCCTGTTGCTTCTCGGCGTACTCCTGCTCCCAATCGGCCAGTTTGCGAAGGGCCTGGCGGAGTTTCTTTTCAAGGGCGTTGATGGTGTCTTCAAACTTGTCGCGCTGCTCATCGGTCAGCGCCTGGAAGCTCTCCACGGTGTGGGGCTCATCACCATTCATGGCAACCAGCCGATAGCCACCCGGCGTGGTTACCGTGAGGCTGACTTTCTTGCGCCGCGCCTGCTTGGCGACTTTCTCGAGCTCATCTTCCTGCTTTTTGCCGTACTCGTTCTTGAGATGCTCGGAGCGCTCCAGGAAACTGTCACTGTCAAACGTCTGGGGAATCACCTTCACCAACCGCGACATCAGCTTGTCCATGTCCTGTTTGAGCTGGGTGCCCATCCCTGCCGGCAGTTGCAGCAAACGAGGGTTACGCGGCTCATCGAAGTTGGCCACGTAACACCAGTCGTGGCTCTGCTGTTCGGTATCGACGTGGTGTTCCAGGTACCGGAGCATCATGGTGCGCTTACCCAAGCCATTGCGACCTACCGCATACACGTTATAACCACCGTGGGGCATGGCGAGCGCAAAACGAACCGCTTCCTGAGCGCGGTTCTGGCCAACTATCTCAGCCAACGGCTCCAGTTGCCGGGTGGTTTTAAATGGCAGGTCTTTGAGAACGCAGGCTTTGTACAGCTGATGCAAGGGCAGTGACTTCAAGTTCGATTCCCGTTGAGTTCGGTTTTGAATATAAGCTATGGCTGGCATTGTAGTGTTTGAGCATCAAGCTGTCGCGTACCACTGTCGCTTTTATCGGATGAGGCCTGAAGCCTGGCAATTTGCCAACCGGATCACAAATTCCCTCTTGGTCATTTTTCAGGCAGGCCGTCGATTACTACACTTCCATGCCCGGACGGATTCCGGACACAACAAGTACAATACGGGTGATGGTCAACGCAATGACGAATTATTCCGCAGATCGCCGCATCAAGGATCGTTTTTCGGCGTCGTGTCTCAGGGTACAACTCCGTGAGAGGGCGTTCTTTGGTCGCGGAAAGCAGCCGGTGGCGGTAACCTGCCTGGATCTCAACCGTTACGGCATGGCAGTGCTGTGCCCTCGGCCGGTAGACTCCGGCGCACGTTTGTTTCTGGACATTGAAGGCAAATACATCAGCGAGTCGCGCATTGACGCCCGGGTGGTGTCATGCCAGCCGTTTCAGACCGGCTTCCGTGTTAGCCTTCAGTTCAGCTATTGCCTCGACAAGAAAGGATATTCCAGAGCGATCGATAATGCCCTTTCCCGGATTGAAGGTTTCTACAACCGGTTTGCCAGCTAATCAGATCAGGCCAGCATCCAGGCTGGCCGCTACGTACATGCCCAGTTCCTCGCACTGCTGTTCGAATTCATCCTTGTAATTTCCCCTGCATAGCAGGGGCTCCTGTATCCGTTTCCAGCGCAGGCCGGTGGTGATGCTGTCAATTGCACGGCGGGTGCCAGTGCCGTCGTGGCCAGCGCGGATGTAGTAGGCAAAGGGCAGGCCCTGGGTTTTCTCAAGGCAGGGGTAGTAGCTTCGGTCGAAGAAGTCTTTGAGGGCACCGGACATGTAGCCGAGGTTTTCGGTGGTGCCGAGGATGATGGCGTCGCAGGCGAGGATGTCTTCGGGGCCGGCGTCGAGTGGGGCTTTTACCACGACTTCTACGGCTTCGATGTCGGGGTGACGGGCGCCTTTTTCTGTGGCGTTCCGGAGTTTCAGGGTATTGGGGGATGGGGCGTGGGCTACTATCAACAACTGCTTTTTTATCGTCATAGTATTCCAACCTTATTCCTGCACCTAACTAACGTGCCAGGTCAGCACAGTGGGGAGCTTTTCCGGGAAACGCTACAAGCACATCCATGTGCGCTTCGCTCCGGCCATCCATGGCCTCCGAGATTCCCGGAAAAGCTCCCCACTGCGCCGCCCCCAACTTTACAGAGGGCGGTCCGAAAAAAGTTACAACAGCTCGCCGTTTGCTTCCACTGGCGCTTCTGCCGCTTCTTTCTTCACCGGCTTGGGCATCAGTTTGTCGCGAACCTTGGCTTCGATTTCGTTGGCGATGTCCATGTTCTCTTCCAGGAACTTGCAGGCGTTGGCTTTGCCCTGGCCGATCTTGTCGCCGTTATAAGCGTACCAGGCGCCGGATTTGTCGACAAAGCCTTCTTTAACGCCCATGTCCAGCACTTCGGCCATGTGGTAGATGCCCTTGCCGTACATGATCTGGAACTCGGCCTGCTTGAAGGGCGGAGATACCTTGTTCTTGACGACTTTTACGCGGGTCTCGTTACCAACCACTTCGTCGCCCTCTTTGACAGCGCCGATGCGGCGGATGTCCAAGCGTACGGAGGAGTAGAATTTCAGGGCGTTACCGCCGGTGGTGGTTTCCGGGCTGCCGAACATGACGCCGATTTTCATACGGATCTGGTTGATGAAGACCATCAGGCAGTTGGCGTGTTTGACGTTACCGGTCAGTTTACGCAGAGCCTGGGACATCAGGCGGGCCTGGAGGCCTACGTGGCTGTCGCCCATCTCGCCTTCGATTTCGGCTTTCGGTGTCAGTGCGGCAACGGAGTCGACGATGATCACGTCAATGGCGTTGGAGCGCACCAGCATGTCAGCGATTTCCAGGGCCTGTTCGCCGGTGTCTGGCTGGGACACCAGCAGGTCGTCTACGTTTACGCCCAGCTTTTCCGCGTAAATGGGGTCGAGCGCGTGCTCGGCGTCAATGAAGGCGCAGGTTTTTCCGGCCTTTTGGGCTTCCGCAATAACCTGCAGGGTCAGTGTGGTTTTACCGGAGCTTTCCGGGCCGTAGATTTCAACGATCCGGCCGTAAGGCAGACCGCCAATACCCAAGGCGACGTCCAGCCCGAGGGAACCGGTGGATACCGCAGGAATGGCTTCACGGGGCTGGTCGCCCATTTTCATCACGGCACCTTTACCGAACTGGCGCTCAATCTGGCCGAGTGCTGCGCTGAGTGCTTTCTTGCGATTGTCTTCCATTGGTACCTGACCCTCATTTTCCGGGGCCGCTGAGCCGCGATTGGGCCAACAGCAGCGAAATTCAAAGCGATGACACCGGAGGCATCCAGTGTTTTCCTGTATATTTGAACAGTATTAAAACATAAGCCTTCGCTGAGACCAACCCCTGCCCGGGTGAAAAACGTCACAGTGTTTTCAGAAACTCCGTAACCCCTTGCAGAACATACAAAACCGACTTGCGTCGCACCTGATCCCGGTCGCCGTCAAAGCACTGCAGGCTGGTTTCGATGCGGTCCGGGCCGGTGCCCCAGGCGAACCATACGGTGCCTACGGGCTTTTCATCACTGCCGCCACCCGGGCCGGCAATGCCGCTGATGGCCACGGCTATGTCCACATCCGCAGCGCGGATGGCGCCGGCGACCATCTGACGAACCACTGGCTCGCTTACCGCGCCATGTTCGGCGAGCACCGATTCTTCAACCCCCAGAATGGCCTGTTTCGCCTCGTTGCTGTAGGTCACCAGTCCGGCCATCAGGTACGCAGACGACCCCGCCCGGTCAGTCAGCACTTTGGCCACCCAGCCGCCGGTACAGCTTTCTGCAGTGGCGATGGTTTTACCGTGCTCGGCGAGCCAATCACCCAGCGTGTTTCCAGCACTCTCCAGTTGTTGGTCAGAGGCCTGCATAACAATCTCCCTGTGTCTGTTGCCAAACCCTTCGTTTCATCACGGGCATTATTTTCTTACAATCCCCGCTTTCACCCAACAGTACGATCAACCGGACAAGTCCATGTCAGCAGCCCAGACCGATCTTTCCAAGCACACCCCAATGATGCAGCAGTACCTGAAGATCAAGCGGGAACACCCGAACGAGCTGGTGTTTTACCGCATGGGTGATTTCTATGAGCTGTTCTACGACGACGCCAAGAAAGCGGCTGAACTGCTGGATATTACCCTGACCGCCCGGGGCCAGTCCGGCGGTAATCCGATCCCGATGGCGGGCGTGCCTTTCCACGCCGCTGAGGGGTACATTGCCCGCATGGTGCGCGCAGGTCAATCCATTGCCATTGCCGAACAGATTGGCGACCCGGCTACCAGTAAGGGGCCGGTTGATCGTCAGGTGGTGCGCGTGGTTACACCGGGCACCCTGAGTGATGAGGCGTTTCTGGAAGACCGGCGAGACAACCTGCTGGTGTCGATTTTCAGCTACAAGGAACAGTTCGGGTTCGCGTCGCTGGACATCTCCAGTGGCCGGTTTTCGGTTGCCGAGCTAGAGAGCCTGGAAGACCTTCAGGGGGAGCTGCAACGCCTTCGGCCGGCGGAGATTCTGATTAGCGAGGACTTTCCCTACGGCGAGGTGCTGGAGGGCTTCACCGGGATTCGTCGCCAGGGTCCCTGGCTGTTTGAGATGGATTCCGCCCGGCGGGTGATTACCCAGCAGCTGCAGGTTAAAGATCTGACCGGTTTTGGCTGTGAAGATCTGCACCTGGCAATCTGCGCCGCCGGCTGCCTGCTGCAGTACGCCCGGGAAACCCAGCGTACCGCCCTGCCCCACATTCGAAAGCTTACCCGTGAGCGGCGGGAAGATGCGGTGATCCTGGATGCCGCCAGCCGCCGCAACCTGGAAATAGACACCAACCTGATGGGTGGCCAGCAGTACACCCTGGCCTGGGTGATGGACCGCACAGCCACGGCCATGGGCGCCCGGGAACTGCGCCGTTGGCTGAACCGGCCACTCAGGAATGTCGAGGCAGTATGCCAGCGCCAGCAGGCGGTCTCGGCACTGCTCGACGGCTTTCATTACGAGCCCGTCCACGACTTGCTCAAGCAGGTGGGTGATATTGAGCGGATTCTGGCCCGTGTGGCGCTGCGTTCGGCACGCCCCCGGGATCTTGCACGCCTGCGTGACGCCTTCCAAACCCTGCCGGAGCTGCAGGAGGCTTTAAAGCCCGTCAACTCACATCACCTGGTAAAGCTGGCCACGGTCATCGGCGAATACCCGGAGCTGGCGGACTTGCTGGAGCGGGCCATCATCGAGAATCCGCCCGTAGTTATCCGGGATGGTGGCGTAATTCGTGAGGGGTTCGACGAAGAGCTGGACGAACTGCGCAATATCAGCGAGAACGCTGGCCAATACCTGCTGGATGTGGAAACCCGGGAGCGGGAACGTACCGGCATTTCCACCCTAAAAGTGGGCTACAACCGGGTGCACGGCTATTACATCGAGATCAGCCGCGCCCAGTCAGACCAGGCGCCGGTGGATTACATCCGCCGCCAGACCCTGAAGAACGCTGAGCGGTTCATTACACCGGAACTGAAAGAATTTGAAGACAAAGCCCTGAGTGCCAAGAGCCGTGCTCTGGCCCGGGAGAAAGGCCTGTACGACGACGTACTGGAAGCCGTCGCCGAGCAGTTGGCACCGCTGCAGGATGCCGCACAGGCCCTGGCGGAACTGGACGTGCTCAGCAACTTTGCCGAACGCGCCACCAGCCTGCGCTTCACCGCCCCGGAGTTTACCGAGGAACCGGGTTTTGATGTGGAAGAGGGCCGGCACCCGGTGGTGGAACAGTTGTTGGACGAACCCTTCGTACCTAACAACCTGCTGATGGACACCAGGCGGCGCATGCTGGTGATCACCGGCCCGAACATGGGTGGTAAGTCCACCTACATGCGCCAGGCCGCGTTGATAGCCCTGCTCGCCTACACCGGCAGCTTTGTACCTGCTAACCGGGCGGTACTGGGGCCGGTAGACCGGATATTCACCCGCATGGGCTCTTCCGATGACATCGCCGGTGGCCGCTCCACCTTTATGGTGGAAATGACCGAAACCGCCAATATCCTGCACAATGCCACCGAGCACAGCCTGGTGCTGATGGATGAGGTTGGCCGCGGGACCAGTACTTTTGACGGCCTGTCGCTGGCCTGGGCCACGGCTGAGCACCTGGCCAGGGACATTCGCTGCTACACCCTGTTCGCCACCCACTACTTCGAACTGACCCAACTGGCGGATGACCTGGAACATGCGGTGAATGTTCACCTGACGGCCACCGAGCACGACGACTCCATCGTTTTCCTGCACAATGTGCACGATGGCCCGGCCAGCCAGAGTTATGGCTTGCAAGTGGCCAAACTGGCGGGGGTGCCCCAGGATGTGATTCGTAATGCCAAGGCGCAGCTCGCACATCTGGAAGGCAGCGCCGGCCCGCCCAATGGAACGACAGGCGGTGCCGCTGAAACGCCATCACCAGCCCCCAAAACGGCTAAACAACCGGCTGCCGTGGAGTCGGTGTTTCAGGGCGATATGTTTGCCAGCGCGGAGCCGAGCGTTGTAGAGGACGCCTTGCAACAACTGGACATTGATGGGCTTTCACCACGGGATGCCCTCAATCAGCTCTACGAGCTGAAAGCTTTGCTGGCAAAATAACAGGAAACTGGGCCAAACTTGATCTGTGTAATAAGGTTATAGCAGCCCAACGCTTGCGGCTGCGGGGGGCGCTCCCTACAATATCGCGCACAAAATTATAGATGGGGCCGGAACATCAGGGCTCCTGATGAGACCGATTACTTTACGAACCAGGGATCTGACTATGGCGTTTATCGTTACTGATAACTGCATCAAGTGCAAATACACCGACTGCGTGGAAGTCTGCCCGGTGGACTGCTTCTACGAAGGCCCCAACTTTCTGGTGATTGACCCGGACGAGTGCATCGATTGCGCCCTGTGCGAACCCGAGTGCCCGGCCGAGGCCATCTTCTCTGAAGACGAACTGCCGGCTGGTCAGGAAGCGTTCGTTGAGATCAACGCCGAGCTGGCTGGCAAATGGCCGAACATCACCGAGAAGAAAGACCCGCTGCCAGACGCTGAAGAATGGGACGGCAAGCCTGACAAACTGAAGTACCTGGAGCGCTAAGAATCTCCAGCATTACTTCAACAACAAAAAGGCCGGACGACAAACATCGTCCGGCCTTTTTGTTTGAGCCCGAGTCTTGACGGCCTTAGGGCAAAGAAGCCACCAAACAGACTAAGCCAGCAATTTCTTGGCTGCGGCAGATCGATAAAATGCCCCCAAACGCCGGCGTACCAGCGCTTCGAGGTAGCCCTCTTCGGCCAACACCTCCACGATGGGCAGCGCCAGGGATTCTACTTCGGTCACGATAACCTCTCGCGTCACCCCGACATCCTGCAACAGGTCCATGACCGGGCGATCGCCATACTTGGCAAAAAGATGCTCCACCACCGCCCGGGCGCAGCCTTCAAAGTAGCCGGTTTTCCGGAAATTCAGCCAAAACTCGTACCCCATAACCACAAACTCCTGCAACTCCACATCACCCAGCCCTTCTTTGAGCTCAGCAATGGTGCGGCCTTCCAGGGATACCCAGGCAGCCATCACGGTATCTCTCAGCTCATCATCAGACAGCGCCTTGTGCAGGAATTGCTCACTGCGGGAAATCAGCCCCGGCAAACTGTCTGCCAACCAGGCCTTGATGCGCCGCTCAAACGTTTCGTCCAGCCCGGGCACCGCCCTATTGGCCATTTTCTTGCCGAACTTCATCATGGAGCCAACACCAGGCACAGACCGGGTAATCAGGTTGTCTTCATAGAGGTAATTGACCAGACCGTGGTAGACCACGTTGGACACCAGCTCCTGGTAGACCGGGTGCGCCATGATTTCGGCAATAATGCGCTCCCGTTGGTGACGTAGCTCCAGGGCTTCTTCGATGAACCCGCTGGCCTGTTCACGCGACAGGATATCGCCCAGGGTGGTGTCAGACTGGACCGAGGCATTCATGACCTCGGTCGCCATTTCCGCGGCCAGCTCCGGAATACCGGCGTCCAGCTCCATATCCACCACAATACGCTGGATCACGCCCATCACCTGGTCCGCACTTACCAGTCGGTTCAGGGTGACACTGCCCGCGTGATCGAGCAGCTCGTCTACCTCGTTATCGATGAACTTTTTCAGTTTTGCCCCTTTGAGTGCAGACATCTCGTGTTTGACATGTGCTTCCAACAAAGTATCGGCAAGGCTTGGGCTTGTCTTTGACATAAACCGGGCATCCTTTTGGCTAGGGTCCTGAACGTTGCCGACGAGGCTAACACGAACTGGCCTGGCGCGGGTTCGCCGGAATTACCCCGGTTGGGGCAATGCAGGGCCAGTCTTGGCCGACAGGCCTGGAGGCTACTGGAAATCGTTGAAGATGTGGGGCTCGGCGGCCAGGGCGAGACAGATACTGCCCGGGCCCACGTATATGGCACTGGTAATACCCATTTGTGACAGCAACAGCTCTACCCCATTGCTTTCACAGGCATCGCGCAAGCGGTTCAGGCCTGGCAGATCTTCGATCTCCGTCCAGGTCAGGCCGCAGGACAAGCTGACGTAAGGCGTTAATAAACCGGCTTCAACCCGGGCAACCGCGTAATTCATCACCTTCTCGACCGCCATATCAAAGCTGCGGGTTTTGACCACTGGCTTGCCCTCAGCGCCCTGCCCAAATATGACCGGAATGATATTCAGGGCCTTGCCCAGGAACGCCGCCAAAGCCGAAACGCTCTTGTCGCCACGGCGTCGGGCCCGCTCGCGGATATAGTGAAGATCTCTGGGGATCACACAGGTATAGATCTTGTCGGTAAACGTCTCGACCTCATGCCGAAGGGCATTCTTGGAAAGCTTTTGCTCAATCAGTTTCAGAGTATAGGCTGCCAGCAAACCCTGCCCGGCAAAGATCTGCTTACTGTCGATCACCCGCATGGAGAACTTGCCATCCCGGCCAGCGGCCTTACGGGCCTCCTCGTAATGAGCCATGACGGAGTTCATGGCTTCCGCGGCATTCTGGAAAATCTGGCTACGGCTTTTGGTGACGGTTTCGCAGATGGCCACATCGAACTCGGTCACAATCTTTTCCATAAACAAGTCATGGATCTGTTCGGCAGTGTAGGCTTTGGTTTCCGCTTCATGACCCTTGCCCAACAGGCCACTTTGATAAAACTCCTGAGTACGAACCGGGCAATGTTTATCGGTGTAGGTCTGGCCGTCGATAATCGCGGTTACCGGCAGAACGAACAGGTCGTGCTTCCGGGCAAATTCATAGGGAAGGTCACAGGCGGAATCTACAATCAGGCCAACGCGCATGCTGTGTGTCTCCGGGTGCGGGCAACACCTCATCTGGGCATGCCCTTTATTGTCATTATTTTTGTCGCGCTACAGTCTTGCACAGATTGGTGAAAATTTCAGCACCCACCTCAGGCTGTCAAACCTCCAGTTCTCTCAGGTTATCTTCCAGTAGTCGCCGGTTGTCTTGCTGCCATGGGTGGAAATCTTTCCGGAAATAGGCCAGAAATTCCGGCAGGCAATTGCGCAGAACGCCGGGCTTCCCCCAGAGAAAATTCAGCCCGCCTAACCAGGTTTTCAGACTCCAGAGTTTGCCATCCGTCTTCAGCAGGCTGCAGGTGTTGATGAAGGTGTACTTGAAGAAATTCCAGGTGACAAACAAAAAGACAATCCGGCGCAACCGCTCGTTGCCAACGCAAGCCCGGTACACGTCGAACGCCACCGACTTGTGCTCGGTTTCCTCGATGGCATGCCAGCGCCACAACCGTTGCATTGTCGGCGTAGCGCCCTCCATCCACTCGGGATGGCTGAGAATGGCGTTGGCCAGCACGGCGGTGTAGTGCTCTGCCCCGCAGGTTCCCGCCAGTTGCCGACTTGGCGGCAGTCGGCCCACCCACTCCATATGTTTCTGGAACCGTCTGTCCAGGGCATCAATATCATACCCTCGGGCCTTTAGCGCTTCGTTGTAGTCTTTGTGCTCCCGGCTGTGCAGCGCTTCCTGGCCGATAAAGCCTTTGATTTCTTCTTTGAGTTTCGGGTCGGTGATCTGGTCCCGGTACAGGCGAACGGCGTTGATGAATTGCTGCTCGCCATCGGGAAACTGAAGGGACAAGGCATTGAAAAATGCCGTGCGGAAGGCATCGTTGCCGTGCCAAAGGGTTTTCAACTCGTCACGAACATCAAAACGCAGATGCCTGGGTTTGACGGCGACGCCGTCCGGTGTGGAACTGATGGTCATTCCGGCCCCCTTTTGTCGGTTTGTTGTTATTGAAGCACTCGACATTGGATAAATTTTCACCAGTTACGACAGTGTACCCCCGTGTTCCGGATAACTGGAAGGGGCCAGCCTGAAAAATTCGACAATTTGTCATGAAATGACAAACTGTCAGCACACTTTTACAAACAAAAAAAGGGAGGCATCTAGCCTCCCAAGGACACACAGTGGGTTGGTGCCGCCATCGTCATAACGGCACCGGGTTTAGTGTTACTCGCTCTTCTCGGCGCCCGGGGCCTCCGGGTCAGAGGTAAACTTCAGCAGATGCGTACGCTCAATCAGGTAGTAGAGGATGGCACCGGTGGCCAGGCCCCAGCCTGCACCGTACACCGCCAGGACCACACCCATGGTGCCGGCAATGCCTCGCTCGGTGTTGTTCTCCAGTTGCTCCAGGCCCACCATCAGACAGATGTAACCGGTCAGCAGCAGGGTCAGCGACAGCGCAATCGGCAGAACCGGCTGGAAAAAGCTCACCAGCGGCAGAACAAACAGCGCGATAAAGCCGGTAATCCAGAAGGTGCCACCACCACTGTAAATGGAATCCATGGCGTTGCGGCCGTACTTGTAGCGCTCTGCCATGGTGGCCGTGACCGCCGTCCAGATCGGGCCTGCCAGGCCAGGGTACGGAGCGAAGAAGGCGTGGCCACCATTTCGGATAGCGGTTACCAGGTGAACACGGTCGATGCTGTTGTCGATGTCTTCATCTTTACGCAGGTGGTCCACACGATTCATCAGGGACTGACCCACGACGATATCGCCGAAGGCAATCACGTAAGCGATGACAGCGGTCGGAATCGCATACAGGAAGATATTCAGATCCGGGAAGCCAACGGTAAATGGCAGGTAGTTCCACAGTTGATCAAAAGCGGGCTTGGTGATACCCCACTGCACATCCGGTACGGCGTATTCACCAGTGGCAAAACCTACCAGAATGGCAACAACCATACCCGGTACCATGCCGTAGTTGGCAATCTTGCGAGCGATGTTGCTCTTGTCAACGAAACCCTTGAAAGACACTGAAAACATCAGGTACAGACAGACCAGGCCACCGACAATCAGGGAGATTGGCGTGTTGGCCAGACGACCACCGGCTTCGATTTCACCCATCAGGGCCGCAATACCGGCACCGATAATGATCCCGCCCTTCATGGAGCGTGGAATCCACTCAACCAGTTTACTGCCCAGGCGGGTAACACCCAGAACCAGGAAGATCAGGAACACCAGGAACTGCAAGGCGAACAGCGCCTGGATTGCCTCAGGGCCGGGCTCGTAGTCCGAGAGGAACAGCAAAACCACAGGAATGCCCGGGGTAATCCAGCCGGGGACCAGGGGCACGCCCAGCAGGGCCGGCAGCATGAAGCCAATACCGCAGATAACCACATAAGCCAGGGCAACCTCGTAAGGCACACCAAGGTAGGTTTCAAGCAGGGGAATCATCGCCAGGCTGACCACAAACATGATCAGGGCCTGGACCATCTCCGCGAACTCCCAGCGATAGTGGACGAACGGCAAACGGATCTTGAAGGGGCCGGCCGGCCAGAACGGCTGTTCTTCGCCGTTTTTTCTGTGGAACATTTGCATTACATTACCTCCGCGCACACCGGTTTAGGGTGCCAGTCAATGTTGTTTTTGTGACGAGGTGTGGCGGCACCGAAGGGTGCCGCCGTTCGGGGATCAATTCAGCTCTTTGGCCTGGTCCCGCAGTACGAATTTCTGGATCTTGCCGGTGGATGTTTTCGGCAGTTCCGAGAAGACCACGGTTTTGGGCACCTTGAATCGTGCCAGGTGCTCGCGGCAGAAATTGATGATTTCTTCTTCAGACACATCCCCTGCCTCTGGCTTGAGGGTGATGAAGGCACAGGGCGTTTCACCCCATTTCTCATCCGGCCGGGCAACCACCGCAGCTTCCATCACCGCCGGGTGGCGGTAAAGGGTGTCTTCCACCTCGATGGTGGAGATGTTCTCACCACCGGAGATGATGATGTCTTTCAGGCGGTCTTTAATTTCCATGTAGCCGTCTTCGTGCCACACGGCCAGGTCACCGGTGTGGAACCAACCACCCCGGAAGGCTTCTTCCGTGGCACTCGGGTTCTTCAGGTAACCTTTCATCACGGTGTTGCCGCGCAGGAAGATCTCGCCAATGGTCTTGCCGTCTTTCGGGACCGGCTGCATGGTGTTGGGGTCAGCCACCATGGTACCGCCCAGGGTGTGATAACGAACGCCCTGGCGCGCCTTGATCTGGGCACGCTCACGTAACGGCAGCTCATCCCATTCCGACTTCCAGGCACACACGGTTACCGGGCCGTACACTTCAGTCAGACCGTAAACGTGAGTCACCTTGATGCCCATTTCCTCAATGGAGCCAATCACCTGGGCAGGGGGCGCTGCGCCGGCGGTCATGGACTTCACTTCGTGATCAATACCCGCCTTGGCTTCTGGCGAGGCATTCAGCAGCGCGTTCAGAACAATCGGAGCGCCACACATGTGGGTAACCTGGTGGTCACGGATCAGCTGCAGGATCTTCTCAGGGTCTACCCGGCGCAGGCACACGTGGGTACCGGCCATGGCGGTAATCGTCCAGGGGAAACACCAGCCGTTGCAGTGGAACATCGGCAGGGTCCACAGGTACACCGGGTGCATGTCCATGGACCAAACAGTCTGGTTACCCAGGGCATTGATGTAGGCGCCGCGGTGGTGATAAACCACACCTTTGGGGTTACCCGTGGTGCCGGAGGTGTAGTTCAGGGAAATGGCATCCCACTCATCGGCCGGGAAGCTCCACTGAAACTCGGGGTCACCCTCTTGCAGGAAGGCTTCGTAATCGAGGTCGCTGACCTGGACACCCTCACCGTACTCAGGATCGTCCACATCAATCACCAGGGGCTTGTGCTCAAGGTGACGAACCGCATCTCTAACTACCTGGCCGAATTCGCGGTCGGCAATCACGACTTTCGCCTCACCATGCTCCAGCATGAAGGCAATGGCCTCGGCATCCAGGCGCACGTTCAGGGTGTTCAGTACTGCGCCGATCATGGGCACACCAAAGTGGCATTCCACCATGGCCGGAATGTTAGGCAGCATCACCGCCACGGTATCGCCCCGGCCGATACCCCGGCCTTTCAGGGCAGAGGCCAGGCGCAGGCAACGGTCGTAGGTTTCTGCCCAGTTGCGACGGATGGCACCATGGATGATGGCCGGATAGTCCGGATACACACTGGCGGTGCGCTCGATAAAATCAATGGGGGACTGAACTGCGTAGTTGGCATCCCGGGGCGCAAGGCCTTGGTCGAAGATCGAAGTCATTGGCGTGGTCCTCTAACTCAGATGTTGTTCTTATGGCATATTCAGAAGAATAGCCAAAGCAGCTATACTTCAAATTGCCCGAGATGGTAGAAGATAGAAAAAATACTAGAAACTCTACCATGGTATTATAGGATAATTGCTATAACTTTATGGCCAACAGAAAGAACTCCAGTAGTTTCAGCCAACTAATACCCAATGATCCGCAGCCGACTCTCATTGTCAGTCGCAAATTAGAGGTGCTGGCCAGCAATAAAGCTGCTGATACCCTGACACTCCAAGCAAAGCTGAACCGCCCGGAACAGTTGTTGCCGATAAACGCGACGGCTCTGGCCAACTCGGCCCTGGACCAGGCGCGGGCCATTGAAGCCGTGGAATCCCGGTTTGCCGACCACATCTTCCTGTGGAGTTTCATTCCGGACTTAGAGAACCAGCAGGTACTGGTTCGGGGCCGGAACGCCACCAACGATATTCTTTCCCTGGAAGAGGCCGTTCGCTCCAACCGCCTGTACCGGCTGATTACCGAGAACACCACAGATCTGATATCCCGGCACGCTCCGGACGGGCGCTTCATTGATGCAACCCCGGCGTCCTGGCGCCTGCTCGGCTATTGGCCTGAAGAGCTTCGGGGCAAGGCACTGGAGGAGGTATTCCGGGGTGACAACGTGGCCGAGCAACTGGCCCTGACCCGCCACCGGCTGCGGGAAGACGGCTACGCCACCATGACGCTGGAGATTATTCACCGCAACGGAAGCCGCCGCTGGTTCGAGATTGCCAGCCGCGCCATCCGGGAGACCTATACCGGCGCAGTGGTGGAGGTGATCAGTGTATCCCGTGACATCACCGCCCGGGTGGAGTCCGAGGAGCAGAACCGGCTGCTGGCAGATGAACTGGCCCACACTGCCCGCCTGGCCACCCTGGGTGAGCTGGCCTCCAGCATTGCCCATGAGATGAATCAACCACTGGCGTCGATCGTGAATTTCGCGTCCGCCAGCCAGCGCTTTCTCAAAGAAGCGGACAAACATCCCGAGAAGCTGCTGAAAGTTGACGACGGCCTTCAGAAGATCGTGCACCACGCCAATCGGGCATCCGAAGTGATCAAACGCCTTCGAGCGTTCCTGCGCAAAGGCCAGAAGCGCATGGGGCCGGTATCCCTGAATTCGGTGATTACCGAGGTTGCCCGTCTTTGCCAATGGGAAGCGGAGAAGAACGGCGTCCGGATCTATGAAAACCTGGCCGCAGACTCCCCCACTATCACCGCAGACCCGGTGTTGCTTGAACAGGTGTTGATCAACCTGATCCGGAACGGCATCGATGCCAATG
Source organism: Marinobacter sp. NSM (assembly GCF_052380025.1). Lineage (NCBI taxonomy): Bacteria > Pseudomonadati > Pseudomonadota > Gammaproteobacteria > Pseudomonadales > Marinobacteraceae > Marinobacter > Marinobacter sp. NSM. Next base: position 69,763 of record NZ_JBQTCK010000008.1, on the reverse strand, counting down.
TGGAAGCCGGGGCAGGCAAAGACAGTGCAGGCCCCTCCCGGATCGTGGTCAGCACCTGCGTCAACGACCAACAGGAAACCCTGATTCAGGTCATCGATGAGGGCCCGGGGCTGGACGACGAAGGCATCCGCCAGATGTTCCAGCCGTTCTACACCAGCAAGGCCAAGGGGCTGGGACTTGGGCTGTCCATGAGCCGTTCCATCATTGAGGGATTTGGCGGCTTTCTGGACGCTACCCGCACAGACACCGGCGGCCTTTCGCTGATCTGCCGCTTCCCCCCCGGCAACACCCGATGCACCCCAAAATCAACCCAGGAGTAAGCCCCGATGTCTGGTACCACCCAGTCAAACGCCAACACCGTTTACGTAGTTGATGACGATGCCGGTATGCTGGAGTCCACCCAATGGCTGCTGGAATCGGTCGGGCTTGAAGTCAAAGCCTACAGTGATGGTCGGCAGTTTCTCGACGCCGTGGAAGGCCAACGCCCCGGTTGCGTGATTCTGGATATCCGGATGCCCGGCCTTGGCGGGCTGAATGTTCAGGAAGAACTGCAAAAACGGGGGCTGGAGATTCCGATCATTTTTGTCTCCGGCCACGCCGACGTGCCCATCGTGGTCCGTGCCTTCAAATCCGGCGCCTTCGACTTTATCGAGAAGCCTTTCAACGAGCAGCTACTGCTGGACAGCGTGCAGCAGGCGCTGCAGGCACCCGCCGAGCCCGAGCCACCCGTTCGATCCGATGCCGATACCGAAGCGCTGATCAGCACCCTCACCCGCCGGGAACGGGATGTCTTTCTGCCCCTGGCCCAAGGCTACACCAGCAAGGAAATCGCCGAACAACTGGACGTCAGCGTCAAAACCATCGACCTGTATCGGGCCAGGGTAATGAAACGCCTGGGCGCCGAGCGGCTGCCGGATGTCACCGGCATTGCCATCGCAGCGGGACTGCTGAACCCGGCAAATCTCAGAACCGGTCCGGGCTGACCCCGGACTGTACTTCCCGGGCGATGGCGCCCAGCCGATCAACCGCGGCTTCAATCCGGCCGGTCCAGGGATTGCCGCCGTTCAGCCGCAAGCAATTGTCGAACTTGTTGGCGGTGGAGAACATCAGCCCCGGGGCCACGTTGATGTTTTCCCTCCGGGCCCGTTGGTAAACCTCGGTACCCGACACCCCCTCCGGCAGCTGAACCCAGAGCACAAATCCGCCCTGGGGCCGGCTCACCGCTGTCCCTTCCGGAAAAGTTCTGGCAATGGCCGAGCGAAGCCGGTCTGTTGACTCTTTGTAGTGCTGCCGGGCCGAGCGGAGGTAACGGTCATAGCCACCCTGTTCCAGGAAATGGGCCACCGCCAGTTGTGGGATGGTCGATGTCGCCAGATTCACGAAATACTTGTGCTGCCGGGCGGCGGCCATATGTCGGCCAGGGATCATCCAGCCAAGCCGAAGGCCCGGCGAGATGGTTTTGGAGAAGGAGCTGCAGTAAATCACGTTGTCGGCCTGGTCAAAGGCCTTGGCCGGGCGCGGGCGCTCGCCGGTATGGAAAAGGTCGCCGTAGATATCGTCTTCAATCAACGGCACCCCGGCGGCCGCCAGCATGGAAACCAGCTGTTGTTTGCGCTCGTCGCTCATCCGGGCACCCATGGGATTGCTGTGGTTTGGCACCACCACGCAGGCTTTCAAGGGCCACTGTTCCAGGGCAAGCTGCAGGCCTTCCAGACTGATGCCGTCTGACGGATGGGTGGGGATTTCAATCACCCGCAGGCCCACCACTTCCAGCGCCTGCAGGATGCCGGGGAACGAGGGTGACTCCACGGCGACGATATCCCCGGGCTGGGTCACCGCCCGCAGGGCCAGAATGATGGCCTCCTGGGCTCCGTTGGTGGCCAGCACATCATCTGGTGCAACGGGCACTCCGATGGTGGCCATTCGCTGCGCAATCTGGCGCCGAAACGATTCCTTACCGGGAAACGCATAGTCGAGGGTTTCCAGGCCTCGCCTCGCCGCCCATAACGTGCTCTGCTGAATCTGCCGGACCGGCAGGTAGTCCGGGTGCGGAATGGCTGTGGCCAGAGGCACCATGCGCTTTTGTTCGTCGGCACACAGGTCCAGGGTCATTTCCCGGGCAGACACCGGTACCGGACGGCTGCGCTGTTCCGTCATTCTTGGTTCCGGCAAGTCTCGGGCTGGCCGGCGCACGAAATATCCGCTGCGTTCCCGGGCCTGCAGGTAACCACGTGCTTCCAGAGTCTGGTGGGCCTGTAGCACGGTTGAAATACTGACACCGAACTGCCGGCTCAATACCCGCACACCAGGCACACGCTCCCCTTCCCGGTATACACCATCAAGGATCAGCGCCTGGAGCTGGTCCGCCACCTGGTTGTAGAGCATTCCCATTTTTGTTCTCTCCAGTGCTGTCCTCTCTGCGTTCTATTCCAACAGAACCGGCGCCACGATGAGCAGTACAGTTTCCCAACTTTTCAGGCAGTACAGTTTCCATTTTTCTGCATCTGTACCGATTCAATAACACTGTATCTGAATCTGTTATGGAAATCCGATGAAACCAATAATGGTTCCTGAATCAGAAAAGGAGTTTCATCATGGCAACGGCAACCATCCCAAAACCCGACTCGCGTTCAACGCGCCCCGTTCACCGCGCCACCCGGAACGATGTGCTGGGTCTCTATGCCACAGAGGGCACGCCGGCCGCCGGCACACTGATGACAGCCCTGCAGGCCCTGGCCCGTGAGGGCATCCGTGTGATACCTGTTGGCAACCGTCACTGGGTTCTTCGGGGCGCCGCGCCGCTGCCCGAGATTCACTGTTACAGTGAGCAGGAGCTACATGGAATCTCAGTCTCACCAGCCAGACGCCTTTTACTAACAACCCACAAGGACAACCCATGAAGACCAATATCTACCAGGTGGATGCTTTTACCAATGAACTGTTCCGGGGAAACCCTGCGGCGGTGATGCCCCTGGACAGCTGGCTTCCGGAGCAACAGATGCAGGCCATCGCGCTGGAGAACAATTTGTCCGAGACCGCTTTCCTGGTGCCGCTCCCGGAGCAGGATGACGGCGACTTTCACGTGCGCTGGTTCACCCCGACAGTGGAGGTTCCCTTGTGCGGCCACGCCACCCTGGCCTCTGCCTGGGTGGTGTTCAATCGTCTTGACTGGCAGCGGGATACGGTTCGTTTCCAGTCGAAAAGCGGCCCCCTGGCGGTTACTCGCCGTTCCGATGACTGGCTGGAACTGGACTTTCCCAACCTGGCCTTTCAATCCGGGCCAACGCCAGAGTTAATCCGGAAAGCGCTGCCAAACGCCCCCGAGCGGGCGTTCTACGTGCCTAATGACACCAACTACATGGTGGTTCTGGACTCGGAAGCTGCGGTAACCAAAGCTGCCCCGAACCTGGCGTTGCTGGCAGAACTGGGCAATCAGGGGCTGATCGTTACCGCGCTGGGAACCCAGTGCGATTTCGTCAGCCGTTACTTCGCCCCCGGAGCGGGTATCGACGAGGATCCGGTAACCGGTTCCATCCACAGCGTGCTGGTGCCCTACTGGGCTGAACAGCTCGGCAAACAAACCCTGGAAGCCCGCCAACTCTCTGCACGCGGTGGCGTTCTGCGATGCGAGCTCAGAGGTGACCGGGTAGCCATCGCCGGCCAGGCGGCGTTTTATATGGAAGGGTCCGTTTACCTGCCCTGAGGCTGATATACTGCCCGCCATTTTCAATTAGTGGTGGGCAGCTCTATGGCAGATTCAACATCCCGGTACGATGTCATCATCATCGGCGCAGGCGCTGCCGGGTTGATGTGCGCGGCCACCGCCGGTTATCGCGGCCGCAAGGTGCTGGTGATCGACCATGCCAACAAGCCGGGCAAGAAAATCCTGATGTCTGGCGGTGGCCGCTGCAATTTCACCAACCTGAACAGCACACCTGCGAACTTTCTCTCAGACAACCCGCACTACTGCATCTCGGCCCTGAAGCGCTATACGCCGCAGGATTTTGTAGAGCTGGTGGACCGTCACGGGGTGGAGTATGAAGAGAAAGCGCCGGGGCAACTGTTCTGCAAAGACAGCGCAAAGGACATTCTCAATGTGCTGCTGACCGAGTGCGAATGGGCCGGCGCCGAGATCCGTATGAACACGTCGGTGTCCGGCATCCGCCAGCAGGGCTCCGGTTTTTCCCTGAAGACCAGCGGCGGCACACTCGGTTGCGAATCCCTGATTGTCGCCTGTGGTGGACTATCGATTCCCACCATGGGTGCCACTGGATTCGGTTACGAGATTGCCAAACAGTTTGGCTTGAGCGTGCTGCCCACCCGCGCGGGGCTGGTGCCCTTCACCCTGCACCCGGAGCTGAAACAGCAACTGGCGCCGTTATCTGGCGTTAGCTGCCCTGTCGATGCCCACTGCCACCAGCAGCACTTCCGGGAACCCATGCTGGTAACCCATCGGGGCCTGAGCGGCCCCGCGATGCTGCAAGTATCCAGTTACTGGCAGCCGGGCGATGCGGTACACATCAACCTGTTGCCGGCTGAGAACATTCACGAAGACCTGCTGGCCCTGCGCAGCAGCAAGCCACAATCCACCATCGCGCACTATCTGAACCAGCACCTGCCGAAACGATTCGCCCAGGCATTCAACGAGCTGCACGGATGGAGCGGCCCCCTGCAGGGGTATCGCAACCAGGAACTGGAACAGGTTGCCGGCACGCTTGGCAACTGGACCATCAAGCCGGCAGGTACCGAGGGCTACAGAACCGCCGAAGTAACGCTGGGCGGAGTGGATACTCGCCAGCTATCCTCCAAAACCATGGCGGCCCTGGATCACCCGAACCTGTACTTTATCGGGGAAGTGGTGGACGTTACCGGCCACCTGGGCGGGCATAACTTCCAGTGGGCGTGGGCCTCCGGCGTGGCGGCGGGCAACGTGGCCTGAATGGCCTCAGAGATACTTCTCGATCGACAACCAGGACAACATCCGGGAAGCCGCCCGGCGCCAGAATCCGGTCTCGGGTTCCTGATAAACCTCCCCATCCCGGGATTGCCACACCAGGCTACCCTGCTCGTTCAGGCTCACCCGCCAGCTGTTCTCCGGCGCCATGGCGCGCTCAATATCTTCGGCTACCGCGCGCGCCAGTTGCGGACTGCGAATCACCAGCACCGTTTCGCCGTTGAGGTAGATAGAACGCAGGTTCACGTTAAACGAGCCAATAAACAGCGTTTCCCGGTCAAACACCACGGCTTTGGAATGCAGACTGACCACACCGCTATCGCAGGCCTGTTCGTTGGCCACCCAACGTTTACAGGCGGGTGCGTCGGGTCGCAGCTCGTGCAGGTCAAAGCCCTGCTCCAGCATCTCACGCCGCCAACGGGCGTAGCCGGAATGATTGGTGACCAGATCATTGGTGGCCAGCGAATTGGTGATCGCCGCCACCTTCAGCCCGTGGTTGCCCAGATTGTCCAGCCCGTTCAGCTGCTCGTCTGCCAGAATCAGGTAGGCAGACTCAATCAGAATTTCCTTGCGGGCCGATTCGATCAGATCAAACAGGGCCTTTGCGGTGTTTCGCGGTTTGTCTGCCGGCGCTTCCAGGTCTTCCGGTGGCGGATCGAACACCAGCTCGGCCTCCGCCTTCACCATGTCAGCGAACCACCCTGCCAGCAGGGATTCCGCCTGGTTCCTGCCCTGGGGTACCGACGCAGTAAAAGGCAGCGGCTCGGTGGTGGCACGGCTGAGTCCGGACAAGCGGTCACCCGCACGCTCCGATTCCGGCAGCTCATACAATTGCCCCAGCGGGTAGGACCACGGGCTTTGCCAGTAGGCCTCAAAGTTATCGGTCATGGCGCCAGCCAGCGGCCCGAGCACCATGACGTCGCGATCCCGGAAATTCAGTTCCAGGTGTTCATCAAAGTACTCATCGCCAATGTTGCGGCCGCCGGTGATCCCTACATTGCCATCCACCACAAAGGTCTTGTTGTGCATGCGCCGGTTGATGCGGTCGAAGTCGGTGATAAACGACAACCAACGGCCAACGCCCTTGCGGGAAGGAGAGGGATTGAAAATCCGGATGCTGATGGCAGGGTGGGCCTCCATCATGGCAAACAGGGATTCCTTGCCGGCCACATTGATGTCGTCCAGCAACAGGCGAACCTGCACGCCCCGGTCTGCAGCGGCTACCAGGCGGCCAGCCAGGTACCGGCCGCTGGCATCGTCGTTCCAGATGTAATATTGGGCATCAATGCGCTGACTGGCGGTTTCAATCAGGGCGCTGCGAACCACAAAGGCATCGCGGCCCGTGTCGAGCAGCCCAAACGCAGAGAGTCGGGATTCGGGATCAAGGTGCATCCGGCGCTGATCCGTTGTGAAGGAGTCTGCCACCGAGGATACCGCCAAAACCGGGCCATGGTCGACCGGCGGCAATCCCCTTGCGCAGCCGGCAAGCAGCCCCGCAAACAATAACAGGCTCAGCCTGGTGATCAACGGGACTACTTGCCGGGTCAGCATGGCCGGGGGATTCCTTGTCAGCGAATGATAACCAGTGGTTTTTTAGCGGTTTTCAGCATGGTTGTGGTGGTACTGCCCACCAGGAACTGGCGAATTCTGGAATGGCCGTAGGCGCCCATGACTAAAATGTCGATGTCATGTTCCGCCTGATACGCGTGCAATGTAGGCTCCACATCCCCCGCGCGAATGGCCAGGGTGATATCGACACCCAGCCCGGACAACATCTGCTCTGCCTGCTTGAGCTGTTCCCAGCGGTCGGCGGTATCCGGGCCAACCATCACCAGATGCAGGGGCATGCCTTTGAGTACCGGGCTCTGGGCAATCAGTTCCACCCCTCGGAAAGCGGTGGGGCTGCCGTCGAACGCCAGCATGGCACTTTTCGGCTCACTATAGTCATCCGGCACCAGCAGGATGGAGCGATGCACACTTCGGATGACGGTTTCCAGCTGGCTGCCGATGTGGATATCACGGTCAGAACTGCTTTCACCGTGCAGCCCCATCACAAACAGGCGGGTCTCTTTCTCAAGGGCCACCAGAGACTCAGTCAGATTACCGTGGCGCTGGCGCTTGACGGCCTCCTCCGCACCGGCGGCCTTCACCCTGGTTTCGGCTTCATCCAGCATGTGATGGCCGTGCTCCAGCGCCAGTTTGGCCCGCTTTCGGTCCAGTTGCGCAAGTTCGTCCAGCAACTGCTCACGGCTGCCAAGCCCGATGTTGCCCGCCAGATCCGGCTCCGCCGGGTAGCGTTCTTCGTCCAGAACATGCAAAAGCATCAGGGGCGTTTCCATGTGCCGGCTGGCCCAGGCTGCGTAATCGCATACTGCAGGTGCTGCCCGGGAGCCATCGATACAGGCCACTACTCGTAACATATCTGCCTCGCCTTGCTGGTCATTTTGATTTTTATTATGGCTTTGAATCATCGCGTTTTCTTTGGCCTCAGTCATGTTCAGTGCCCCATCAGGCTGTCGACAGCATCCGGCTTGTCATGCACGCCGAAGCGGTCAACGATGGTAGCACTGGCCTGATTCAGGCCAATCACCTCAACATCCGAACCTTCCCGGCGGAACTTGATCACCGCCTTGTCCAGGGCGCCAACCGCTGTGATGTCCCAGAAATGGGCACGGCTGAGGTCTATCACCACATTATCGACTGCTTCTTTGAAGTCAAAGGATTCCAGGAACTTTTCTGATGAACTGAAGAACACCTGGCCTACCACGGTGTAGCGGCGAGTGTCGGTGCTCTCATCCAGCTCGGATGTAACCAGCATGTAGTGACCCACTTTGTTGGCGAAGAACAGCGCCGCCAGCAGCACACCCGCCAAAACACCGAAGGCCAGGTTATGGGTCGCAACCACTACGACTACCGTCACCACCATAACAATGTTGGTGGACAAAGGGTGCTCTTTCAGGTTCTTGATGGAACCCCAGCTGAACGTACCGATGGATACCATGATCATAACCGCCACCAGTGCTGCCATCGGAATCTGCACCAGCCATTTATCCAGCACCAGAACCATAATCAACAGAAACACGCCTGCGGACAGGGTAGACAACCGGGTACGGCCACCGGATTTGATGTTGATGATGGACTGGCCAATCATCGCGCAGCCTGCCATGCCTCCCAGCAAACCAGAACCGATGTTGGCAATACCCTGGCCCTTGCACTCACGGTTACGATCGCTGTTGGTGTCGGTCAGGTCGTCCACAATCGTGGCGGTCATCATGGATTCCAGCAAGCCAACAACCGCCAGTGCGATAGAATAAGGCAGGATAATCATCAGGGTTTCGAGGTTCAGTGGCACATCAGGCCACAGAAAGATGGGCAAGGTGTCCGGTAGCTCGCCCATATCGCCGACAGTTCGGATATCCAGGTTCAGGGCCATGGCAACACCGGTCAGGACAACGATACAGATCAGTGGTGAGGGCAGAATCTTGCCGACCTTGGGCAACAGTGGAAACAGATAGATAATACCCAGCCCGGCCGCCGTCATGGCATAAACGTGCCAGGTCACGTTGGTGAGCTCCGGCAACTGGGCCATAAAGATCAGGATGGCCAGGGCATTCACAAACCCCGTGACCACAGACCGGGACACAAAGCGCATCAATCCACCCAGTTTAAGGTAGCCTGCGGCAATCTGGATCACACCTGTCAACAGGGTTGCCGCCAGCAGGTACTCAAGGCCATGCTCCCTGACCAGGGTCACCATCAGCAGGGCCATGGCACCGGTTGCCGCCGAGATCATGCCCGGCCGGCCGCCCACAAAGGCGATGATCACGGCGATACAGAAAGAGGCATACAACCCGACTTTCGGGTCTACGCCGGCAATGATGGAGAAGGCAATGGCTTCCGGAATCAGCGCGAGGGCAACAACGATACCGGCGAGCAGGTCGCCTCGAATATTGGAAAACCAGTTTTGCTTTAGTGATTGCACCATGATTGGGGATATCCAACTGAACAATGAAAAATAAACGGCTGCCATGCACTCGGGCACGGGCGGGTATCAGGAAACCTGAAAAGAAGTCTGGGCGAGGCCAGTTAAGGGAGCATGAACGCTATGGCGGAAGGATCGTCACGGTTATGGAATGCTTCGCTTTAATGAAAGTCAGACTACTGTCGAATCGGGGCGGCGAAGCTTACCAGAAGCGGCCCTGAAAAGTAAGGTAAGACTTTTTACCGCACCAAAGAGATGCATCAGCGCCTGCCAATTGCCTAGAATAGGTGTCCGATACCTTCAAACCCTGGGATTTTTACCTGTGGACGATGTGGCAGACCTGTTTATCGCGGCAAACCAGACCACCATTAACCTCACCATCGCCCTATTGCTAGGCGCCATCATAGGCATCGAACGGGGCTGGGATGCCCGGGAACAGAAATCAGGAGAGCGCATCGCCGGTATTCGTACCTTTGCCCTGATTGGCCTGTTGGGAGGTATCTCTGCAGTGCTGGCCCTGGAGATCACGGTCTGGGCTTTTCCGGTGATGCTGGTCAGCGTGGCGGCCATTGGCCTGGTGGCCTACAGCGAAAGGCTGGAGCACATTCGCAACTTCAGCATCACCGGTATGGTAGGCATGTTGCTGACCTTCTGTTTCGGCGCCATCGCGGTGGCCGTAGACCCGGTCATGGCAACTGCAGCAGCAGTGATAACCGCCATCATTCTCGATAATAAGGAAGAAATTCACGGCTGGGTGCAAAAGCTGCAGGCCCATGAGCTGGATGCGGCTCTCAAGCTGCTTCTGATTTCCGTGGTAATGCTGCCATTATTGCCCAACACCACCATGGGCCCAGGTGGAGTCCTCAATCCCAGGGAAATCTGGTGGATGGTTGTGTTGATTGCCTCCATCTCTTTCGTCGGTTACTTCGCCATCCGGGTCGCCGGTGCCCGCAAGGGCATATTGTTTACCAGTCTGTTCGCCGGCCTCAGTTCATCTACCGCCCTGACCCTGCACTTTTCCAGGCAGGCCTCGAAAAATCCGGACTTCAACCCTCAGTTCGCCGCCGGCATTCTGATTGCCTGCGGCACCATGTTCCCACGTATCCTGGTGTACTGCCTGATCATCAATACAGCGCTTCTGCCCAGCCTGATATGGCCCGTCGCGGTGATGACCATGCTGCTTTATGGCCCGGCCCTGTTGATCTGGACGCGACACTCACGCCAGTTCCAGGTCAGCCAGCCAAGCCTGAGCCAGAACCCGCTGGACCTTTCTTCAGCCCTGGTGTTCGGCCTGCTGCTAACCGCCATCCTGGTGCTGGGTGAGTTTCTCAAGAACAGCTTCGGTGACGCCGGCATCTATGCCTTGGCCGCTACTTCCGGTGTGGCCGATGTCGATGCCATCACCCTCTCCCTGACACGTATGTCTAATGATGGCCTGGGAATGAATACGGCCGTGCTCGGCATTGTCATCGCGGCCGCAGTAAACAATCTGGTGAAATCCGGCATGGCGTGGACGATAGGCAACCGGCGAACCGGTTTACTGGTGGCAGGCCCCATGGTGTTATCCCTTGCCGCCGGGCTGTTGATCGCCTGGCTGCAGTGACATTCGGCCGGCCCGACGAAAGGTCAGATTGTAACGGCAAGAGCCCGTCAAAGGGTGGTGGCCCGCTTTGAGCGTCAGCACGCCGTGATAGAACAACCGGGCAGGCCCTCCCCAAACCACCACATCGCCGTGCTCCAACGGGATTTTCACAGGTTTGTCTGAGCGTCTTGGGCCGCCAAACTGGAAGGTTATTGGCAAACCGAGGGAAACGGAGACAATGGGCCAGGAGAATTCCTGCTCGTCTTTGTCCTGGTGTAACCCCATGCGGGCACCGCGCTGATAACGGTTGATCAGGCAGGCATCCGGCACAAACCCCCGATACCCCGCTGCCTCGGCGGCGTTCCGCGCCAGCTCTTTAAAAGACTCAGGGATCTCAGGCCAGAGCAGACCAGATTCCGGATCGGTGGACTGGTACCTGTAACCCGACCGGTCGGTCACCCAGCCCAGTTCGCCGGCGCAGGTCATGGCGGCCGACATGCTGTGGCCACCCGGCGTTACCATGTGCCGAAACGGTGCTTTGCTGGCCACCTCTCCGATGGCTTGCATCAGATCCGGGGCCGTATTCCGGGCAAACCGGCGCAATACCACAACGCCCTCACCCACCGGTTCCTGCCATGGTTCACCATCACTGAAATCAAACAGATCTGTTGTCATAACCTGATCATTTTCATCAACATTCAAAACACCTCGGCGGTCAGGGTCTACACTTAGAATACCTGTTTTCCATTTAAGGCTCGCCCATGCTGCCGAACCGCCAGACCGCACAGGTTTCGCTCGCTTTTCTGATCGCGTCCGCCATAACCCTGGGCATGCTCATGCTCACCCTGGTGCTGGTGGGCCAGAGTTTCAGAGGCATGGAGCAGGCCAAACTAACGGCGGCAGAGGCCACGGCACGGCAACTGGCCACCAGCGTGGATGACCGTATCAACGCCATTACCCAGCCGCCCTCCACCGCCCTGGCAGTGCTCCGACATGACCCGTTAACGGGCGCAACCAACCTGGATGAACGGCTGGACCGACTGCCAGTGCTGGCCGATATTCTGTCCAGCAGCCCCATCGTCAGTGCTATTTACGCCGGTTTTGGTGACGGCGATTTCTTTCTCTTCCGCACCTTGAGCAGTTCGGGGGCCGTGCAGTTTCCGGATGCTCCCACTGGCAGTCACTTCCTGTTGCAAAGCCTCGAACGGGAAGATGAGCAACGGGTTGGGATATGGCGTTTCTACGATCAGGGTCTAAACCTGATCGAGCATCGGGTGCTGGAAAGTTATGACTACGATCCCCGCCAACGCCCATGGTATCAGGCAGCCCAGAGCGTCAGCGAACTGCAGCTATCCGCCCCATACGTCTTCTTCACCACTCAGGAAACCGGGCTGACACTGTCGCAGCGGGCCCATGCGCAGCCTTCCACGGTGCTCGGCATTGACGTCACGGTGACCGATCTCGGCGCCCAGCTCTCGCAACTGCGCCAGACACCCGGTAGCCAACTGGCCATAACCAATGATCGTGGACAGTTGCTGGCCAGTTCAGAGTTTGAGGACGAGGCCGGTGCCGTTATCCAAACCGCCCGGCTTCAGCAGAAGGAGAAGGGCGTCGGTGGCTTTTCCGCAGAAGGGCGCGACTGGTACGGTGTTGCCGTGGCACTGGACGCCCTGCCGAATGAGTCGCTGTCGATAGTTATTGCCATTCCCTCGGATGAATTGCTTGCAGAAGTCTGGGCAGCACTGGCCAGGCAAACCCTCATTGCCGGCGCCATCGCCCTGCTGTTGCTGGTCATCGGCTGGTTTCTGGGGCGCCAGGTGGGCAAGCCGCTGGAGCAACTGACAGACAGAGTCAGCCAGCTGTCACGCTTCCGTTTCGACACCAAGGTTCGTTCCGAGTCTCACATCCGTGAGGCGTCGCAGTTGGGCATTGCGCTGGACGAGATGGCCCATACCATCCGCAGCTTCCAGAACATTTCCACCGTACTGAACCGCGGCCAGGACCTGAACCAGCTGCTGCAGGATATTCTCGAGCAGATCGTCAGTATCGTGGGCCAGAAACGCGGTGCGATCTACCTGTTCAACATTCACGATCAAAAACTCGAACTGACCGTGAATGGCGGCCTTGAAATACCCAGTGCACTCAGGTCTATCCCCCCTGCCGCCGATGACAACGAACTGATCCGTATTCTGCGCAGCCACATTCCGGGCCACTCAGTGTTTGCCATTCTCCGCAACCGCCGCCGCAAACTGATTGGCGTGTTGATTATCGAGATCGAGCACGGAGACAAAACAGAACTGAGCGATGACCTGATCCAGTTTGTTGACGAGATTGCCGGTTCTGCCGCCGTTGCCATCGAAACCCGTGAGCTGATCGAAAGCCAGCAGGCCCTGCTGGACGGCATCATTCAACTGGTGGCCAACGCCATCGACGCCAAATCACCTTACACCGGAGGCCACTGTGAGCGGGTGCCCAAGCTGGCACAGATGCTGGCTGATCAGGCTGAGTCCGCCAGCGACGGCCCGTTTGCCCGCTTCAGGATGACCGAAGACGAACGTTATGAATTCCGACTGGCAGCTTGGCTACACGACTGCGGCAAGATTACCAGCCCGGAATATGTGGTTGATAAGGCAGTCAAGCTAGAAACCATTCACAACCGGATACATGAAATCCGCACCCGTTTTGAGGTTCTACACCGGGATGCCGAAATCCACTACCTGCGGGCATGCCTGGCCGGCGACAATGAGAATCAGGCCAGACAACAACGGGATCAATTGCACCAGGTCCTGCAGGAAGAATTTTCCTTTCTGGCCCAGGTTAATCAGGGCAGCGAATCCATGTCAGATGAAGACGTGGCGCACATTCGCGAGATTGGCAACCGCACCTGGCTGCGAAACTTCAATGATCGCCTGGGTTTGTCCGACGACGAACAGCAGGCTCTTGAACAACAGCCGGCACCCGAGCTGCCAGTAATGGAAACGCTGTTGACAGACAAACCAGGCCACTTGCGCAGCTGGGGCGACAATATTCCCCCGGTGCGCAAAGACGACCCCCGTAACCGCTGGGGTTTCGATATGAAGTTGCCGGAACACGCCTACAATCGGGGGGAACTGCACAACCTCACGGTGCGTTATGGCACCCTGACTGAGGAAGAGCGATTCAAGATCAACGAGCATATAGTGCAGACCATCTGCATGCTGGATGCGCTGCCACTGCCCGATCGATTGGCCAACGTGCCGAGGCTCGCCGGCACCCATCACGAGCGAATAGACGGCACAGGCTATCCATGCCGCCTGTCGGGCCAGGACATGACGGTTCCAGAAAAAATAATGGCCATTGCCGATGTATTTGAAGCACTCACCGCCGTCGACCGCCCCTACAAACGGGGTAAAACCCTCTCTGAATCCCTGGCGCTGATGGCCGGTATGGTGGACAAGGGGCATCTGGACAAAGACACCTTCAACCTGTTTTTGCAGTCCCGCATCTGGCTAACCTACGCACAACAGCACCTGCGGCCGGAACAGATTGATTCGGTGGATGAAAGCCAGTTCATGAAGCTCTGACCAAAAACACGTATATTCTACAGACTGATTTACTCTCAAAGGATGTCTGAATGCTGTTCGCAATGATTTTTGGAGGCCTGATCGGTTATGCCTTTGGCCGGTTTCCGGGATTTCTGGTGGGGGCTGCCATTGGCGCATTCCTTTTCCAGCGGATGAAGAGCCGGCTGATAGGCAAGATTCAGAGCCTGCAAAACAACTTCGTTGAATCCGTGTTTGCCGTCATGGGCGCCCTGTGCAAGGCCGACGGCGTGGTGACCCGGGACGAGATTAAACTGGCGGAGGCGATGTTTGAACGGTTTCGTTTGAACGAAGAGCAAAAAGCCATCGCCCGGGACGCCTTCAACCGTGGCAAGCAACCGGATTTCGACCTGGACGCGGAGCTCAACCGCTTTTTGCAGAACTCCGGCCGCCAGCCCGCCTTTCTGCAGATGTTCCTGCAAGTTCAGGTGTCTGCGGTGGCCGCAGATGGCCAGGTACACCCGGCCGAGCACGAGATGCTGGTACGTATTGCCAGGGGCCTTGGCCTGCCAGAAAGCCAGGTAGACCAACTGGAGGCCATGCTGCGCGGCGCCCATGCCGGGCATGCCGGCGGCAGCCCGAACTACTCCTCGGGGCAGCAGATTGAGGACGCCTACAAGGTATTGGGGGTATCCGCCTCTGCCTCCGATGCAGAGATCAAACGCGCTTACCGCAAGCTGATGAGTGAGAACCACCCGGATAAACTGGCCGGGCGCGGCATGCCCGAGAGCATGCGGGAGATGGCGGAAGAGCGCACTCGTGAAATCAGCCACGCCTACGATGTGATCAAAGACGCACGAAAACAGGCATCCTGACGACAGACGTCAGAACCAGCGGGGCACCCTTGCCCGGTAAACCTCATAGTCCTGGCCAAAACGCTGAGCCAGGGCTTTTTCTTCCTCTTTTGCCTGGCGGGTAATCACCAGCACACCCGCCACCAGGCAAACCAGCGAAAACGCACTGGGCAATGCCAGAAAAAAACCCAACTGCCCGGTCATAACCGCCAGAAACAACGGATTTCGGGAACGACTGTAAGGGCCTTGAGTCAGTAGCCTGGCATTATCTGCAGAGGGTGCGATACCAGAGCGCCAGTCTTCGTGCATATACGCCTGCAGGTAGTTCACCGCCGTAAACGATGCCAGCAGTAACACCGCACCGGCCAACAGGACCGGCCAGTGATACAGCCAGGCAAATACCCCGAGCCAGTCATCCAGGTCGACAAAAATCCGTGCCAGACACACCAGAAGAATCGCTGCCCGAAAGACATTGAAGATATGGCGATGCCACCAGGTCGCTTTGCCCCGGGCACCGTAATGAATGTGGCTGAACCCCATACGGGCGTATAAGCCCAGTGTTCTGGCGGAGAACTGCAAGCCAATCATCAGAAAAAAGATGCCGAGAAACGTTCGGACAGCGGGTTCAATCAGATCCATCTATGCATTCTGGTTCAACAGGTTGGCCATCAGCTTACTGTCTGATTCCGGTTATTGAAAGTGATCAGAATCAATCACCCGTTCGCGGGTTTTAACGGAGCATGTGATGGGATACCCAAAATGACATACCATCACGTTTTAAGGTGAGTTATCGTTAGACGATCTGATCAGTCTGGAGTACACCATGCAGTCCGAGCACCAAGGTCCGTTCCATTGTTTTCGTGATGATGCCGTGGGCGAAGATGACGCAACCGCACTGGCGGCGCGCATTCGTGCAGGTGAAGTGTCAGCGCTGGACGTCACGAAAGCCGCCATTGAACGGGCCGAAATGGCACAGCCAGTGATCAACGGACTGGTTGCCACGGATTACGACCGAAGCCTCTCGCTTGCTCGCAGCCTCGCAAAGCCTGAGGCCCCGTTTGCCGGTGTACCCACGTTCATCAAAGACAACACCGACGTTCAGGGCCTGCCAACACGCCATGGCTCGGCGGCCGTGCCCAGCAATACCGCCAGCAAGACCAGCCCGTTCGCTGAGCAGATGCTGGCACAGGGCTACCTGTGTCTGGGCAAGAGTACGCTGCCGGAGTTCGGCTTCAATGCCACCACCGAGCCGGCCCATGGCGCCGCCACCCGTAACCCCTGGAATCTGCGATATTCCTCCGGCGCCTCCTCAGGTGGCGCTGCGGCTCTGGTGGCCGCCGGCGTTGTGCCTGTGGCCCATGCCAACGATGGTGGCGGATCGATCCGAATCCCGGCAGCCTGCTGTGGGCTGATAGGGCTAAAACCCACCCGGGGCCGTGTGGTGGATAACGAGGCCGCCAAAACCTTGCCCATCAATATTGTCAGTGACGGAGTAGTCACCCGCTCTGTACGGGATTCCGCAGGCTTCATTGCAGCCGCGGACGAGTATTTACGCAACCCGGCCCTTCCCCGGGTGGGCCATGTGCAGGGTCCGTCTGGCAAGCAGCTGAGGATCGGAGTGGTTCTGGACTCGGTGACCGGCCACAAGACAGATCCGAAAACCCGCAAAACCGTGGAGACCACCGCCCGCTATCTCGAGAAACTCGGGCATATCATCGAGCCGATGAATGCTCCCATTCCAGCGTCTTTTCCGGACGACTTTGCACTGTACTGGGGATTGCTGGCCTTCGGCGTTAAACTGCAGGGGCGCAAGTTGATGCACCCTCAGTTCGATAAGCGGCAAGTTGACGGGCTGACCAACGGACTGGAGAAAATGTTCCGGAAGAAACTCTGGAAATTGCCTGCGGCGCTCTGGCGGCTCAAGCGCTCGCAGCAGGACTATGCGCGGCATATGTCCCAATACGATGCCGTGCTGACCCCGGTACTCGGCCAGACGACACCGCCACTGGGGCACCTGAGCCCGACAGTACCGTTTGACCAGCTGTTTGATAGGCTGACCCGATACGTCTGTTTCACTCCGTTAGCCAACACCACCGGGGCACCGGCCATCTCCGTACCCATGGCACTCACAGACGCGGGCCTGCCCGTTTCCGTTCAGTTCATGGCTCGACACGGTGATGAGCGCACCCTGCTGGAACTGGCTTACGCGCTTGAAGCCGACCATCCGCTACCCCTCATCTCACGCCTGGGCGATAATCGCTACGCGGGTGATGTGGCACTGATGGCCTGACCCTGATGCCGGTTGGCCACTACACGATTACGCCCCTGCCCCTTGGCCTCATAGAGCGCCTCGTCTGCGCAGGAAAAGATTTCCTTGGTGGCGTCGGCACGGGCCGGTGACACACTGCACACGCCAATACTGACGGTCAGGTGGAGCATTTCACCGGACACCCGGAAGGCGGTCTTCTCGATTTCCTTCCGAATCCGCTCTGCTACGCGCTCGGCACCATCTCCGGGAGTATCCGGCAGCAGTACCACAAACTCTTCACCGCCATAGCGGGCAGCGAGATCCTGGGGGCGCGTCACGTGGCGCTTGATACACTGGGCCACCATTTTCAGACAATCGTCGCCGACCAGATGGCCGTAGGTATCGTTGAATTTCTTGAAATGGTCGATATCCAGCACCAGCAGTGACACCACTTCCTCAAACCGGTAAGCATGTACCACGGACGACTGGAAGGCCTTGTCGAAATGCCCGCGATTTTTCAGGCCCGTTAGCGGGTCTGTGGCATTCAATTCCAGCAACTGCTCGTTCAGGGTTTCCAGATCACGGGTACGTTCCTGCACCCGCTCCTCCAGCATGGCATTGGCCTCCTGCTGCACCCGCAGCGACTTTTCCTGGGCCAGGCGAGCCTTGCGTTCTTCACGCAGGAGCCTCTGCTGGGCAGCAAATGAACGCTTCTTCTCCCGGTTCAGGCGATCTGCCAGGGCCAGTGAGAGCAGGATTACACCGAGTGCCGAGCCCACCTGTGTGGCATTCTCTGTCAACAGGTTACGCGGCAGGAAGGTGAACTTGTTCAGGGCCAGTACAATTCCCCCAGACAGCATGAACACCCAGGCAACGGTGTAATAGCGAGCCGCCGGATCTTTCTTGATCCAACGCATCACACTAAGCACCAGCATGGTCGAACAGCCCACCGCAGCGATCAGAATGGTGGGCAGAATCATGTGCTTGTAGGGAATAAACAGACCTGCCCCAGCCATCAGGCCCGCGGCCTTGATCATCGCCATGGTCCACCGGTTCAGCAACGGGTGATTCTCACGGGTGACGCTGATAAAGCGGATACTGAAGGCCCCACCAAAGACAATCACCAGATTCAGAAACACAATGATGGACTGATCGTTCCACCAGGTGCCCTCCGGCCAAAGGTACTGGAAGCCAACCCCGTGCAGACTGGCCAGAAACAGGGGCATGGTGGTGATGTAGCCAACGTAGTAGAGAAAACTGCGCTCGCCCACGGCCATGAACACAAACAGGTTGTACAGGATCATCACCAGAACAATGCCGTAGTAGATACCTTCCAGCATACTGCGGCCCTGGTCTGCAGCATAAAACGCATCCCGCTCCCAGAGTGTCAGCGGCACCTGCATGGAGCTGGTGGTGTTCACACGAAGGTACACGGTAACCGTCTCGTTGGCTGGCAACAGCAAAGGCACAACAAAATGACGGTGGTGGATGGGCCGGTCGTAGAACGGCCGCTTGTCGCCCAGCAGCAGAGGTTCCTGGGCGTCAGGCAGGTAGACTTCGATATGGTCCAAGACCGGGTAACCAATTTCCATGAAATTGACGGCTTCCACTCCGGTAACGTTGGTCACTCGGAAACGGAACCAGTACACATCATCGCTATAGCCGAAGTTCGCACTTTCGTCGCCACCGGCGGTCCAGGATTCATCTGGTAACTGAGTGACCTCCGAGAAGGAGGTTCGCTCGTTTTCCAACCAGTAATCGACATGGGGCGCCAGTTCCAGTCGTTTCGAGTGCTTGTCCCAGGTTGCCGGCTCTGCCAACACTGACGATGGCAGCAGAAGACTGAGGGCAAGAATGAGCAGTAACGAGAGTCTTGGCACAGCGGGCCTCGGGTATAAGCATTTAGTGTAGTTATGTGCTTATCAACGAGTATGCACCAAGCTTGGGCGCGGCGCCTGCCACTACTACCAATCGACGCAAAATGACAAAAAAAGATACACAATGGTTATTAATCAAACACTTTTAGCCAATTGTTAAACGAGGCCTAAGAAAACACTTCAAGCACCCGGAGAAAGCTCTCTTCCGGCTCGGATACCAGTGTCAGCTCTTCGCCGGAGACCGGGTGCAACAACGACAGCCGGGTAGCCGCCAGCATCAACCGGCCCTCGCCAAACCGTTCAGCAAAATACCGGTTATGGCGCCCCCGGCCATGGTTGGCGTCGCCAATGATGGGATGATTGATGTGCTTCATATGGCGGCGTAGCTGATGCTTTCGGCCGGTTTTCGGGTACAGCTCAACCAGGCTGTACCGGCTGGAGGGGTAGCGTTCAATGGCCACCGGAATCTCAGTAGTCGCCAGCCTTCGGAAGTGAGTGAGCGCTTCCCGCACAGGCTGTTCAGTTCCACGTAAACGCCGGTCTTCCGGCTCATCTTTCAGCGGGTGATCAATCACCCCAGATTCTGGCGCCCAGCCTCGGACCATGGCCAGATAAGTCTTCTCCACCTCGCCCGCCATCATGGCCTGGCCAACTGCGCGGGCAGTGTCCGGATCTCTGGCAAACAGCAAAACACCGGATGTGGGCCGATCCAGGCGATGCACCGGGTACACATGCTCGCCGCCATTCAGCGCACGGGCGTATTGCAGGGCAAACTCGGTTTCGTGTTTGTCGATAGGGCTTCGGTGCACCAGCAAGCCTGCCGGCTTGTGAACCGCCAGCAGTTGTGCGTCTTGGTAGAGAACAGTCAGCGGATTAGGTGTCATCATATTGCAACAAAAAGTTCACATTCTTTTCGGCATGAAAGTCTCATGTTCCAACTCAACCAGCCGATTTAGTATATAGATGACAACAACATATATAGCGCCACAATCATAAAAACGCCGCAACGAATGATCTGGAACAAGCCAACACCGAAACCGGAACCTAAACCATGAACTGGTATTCAAAAAGTATGCTGGGCCGTGTCCTGGTCATCATACTGGCGACGAACCTGACGGTTGCTGCCGTGGCGATGGTGTACCTTAACTTCTCCCTGAAAGTCAAAGATGATTTCAATGAACTGGTAAGCAGCAAAATGGTCAGGGCTCTCGAGGCCCAGGACATACTCTCAGATTTCAAAACCCAGGTTCAGGAGTGGAAGAACGTGCTGATCCGGGGGTCGGATGCAGATCAGCTCGAAAAGTACTGGCAACAGTTCCTGAAAGAGGAAGCCTCAATCCAGGCGCAGCTTGGTTCCCTGATCCCGGCAGTGGAAGCCGCCAGCGCGAAGTCCTTGCTGACCGACTTTCAACGGGCTCACCAGGAGATGGGGCGCGCCTACAGAAAGGGCTATGAGGCCTTTACTCGCTCAGGTTTTGACGCCAACGCTGGCGATGTCGCCGTGCAGGGTATTGACCGGGAGCCGGCCCGTCTTATCCAGGAGGCGACTCAGAGTATCAGGGAAGATGGGTTGGTCGTGGCCTCTACCCTCAATAAAACGGTAACTGAACGCAGCTGGATCGTGTCCGCACTTTTGATAGCTGCCATTGTCGCTGGAACGATCGTGCTGATCTTCATGCTGGTTACCAGTGTTGTGAGACCGGTGCAGAAACTTACCTCCCAGATAGCACGTCTCGGCAAGGGAGACCTGTCTGACCCGGTGACGATGCAACGTTCTGACGAATTGGGCAAACTGGCGGGCGCCGCCCGGAACCTTCACGGGTTCCTCAACGATACAGGCACCCAGCTTAGCCAGAATGCCGCCCAGCTCAATACGACCGGCGAGTTAATCCGCGCCAATGCTGATAACATCGCCAGCCAGTCCGATCTTGCCCACCAGCGGATCGAACAGATAGCCACTGCCATGAATGAGATGTCTGCGACGGCCGAGGATGTTGCCAGCCACGCCGCATCGGTTGCATCGGAAGTGAGCCAAACCTCGGAAGAGACTGGCACCGCAGATGCCCAAATCAACAAAGCAGTCGAAAGCATGCAAAGGCTGACCAACCAGATTCGCAGCTCGGCAGAGACCGTCAATCAGCTTGCCAACGATGGCAAGAAGGTGAGTGATGTGATGCGGGTCATTCGGGAGATTGCCGACCAGACCAACCTGTTGGCGCTGAACGCTGCGATAGAAGCAGCCCGGGCTGGCGAGGCAGGCAGAGGCTTTGCCGTGGTGGCCGACGAGGTCCGCAACCTAGCCGCCAAAACCCAGGATGCTACCGTCGAAATTGATCAGATCATTGCAGCCATCAGCGGCGCTTCCCGTGATGCCACCGAGTACATGCACGCATCAGAAGTAGTAGCGCAGGAGAGCAACGAAGCCGTCGAAGCGGTTCGCAGTACCCTCGCAGAAATCAACCGCCGGATGGCCAGTATCAGTGATGCCACGACCCAGGTCGCAACGGCAGCAGAACAACAGACCAGCGTATGTGAAGACATCAATCGCAATGTAACCGGCGTGTCAGAGACCTCCGGGGCCATGCATCAGGCCGCAGAGGACAATCTTCGCACCGTGCCGGAACTTGAGGCCATGGCGAGCAAGGCCCGGGAACTGGCTGATCGTATCCGGCACTAGTCGCTTTGAGTGCGACCGGTCAGTCTGGAAAAGGTCTGGCCGGCCTTATCCCCCAACACCAGCAGCGCCGGCGTCAGGAGCAATGTCAGCAGGGTGGCAAAGGCAAGGCCCCCGGCAATGGCGCTGGACAACTGAGTCCACCATTGCGTTGAGGGGGCGCCCAGTCCGAACGACGGCTCCAGCAGGTTGACGTTGACGCCCAGAACCATGGGCATCAGGCCCAGAATGGTGGTAATGGCCGTCAGCAGCACCGGCCGCATACGCAGGCAACCGGTTTCCAAAGCGGCCTCGTAGGCTGCCTTACCGTCTTTCTTCATCTGGTTGAAGGTATCAATCAGGATGATGTTGTTGTTCACTACAATGCCTGCCAGGGCAATGATTCCCATACCCACCATCACCACCCCAAAGGACTGGCCGTTGACCAGCAGTCCCAGCAGCACGCCGGCGGTCGACAGCACAATCGCCGACAGGATCAGGAAAGTCTGGTAGAGAGAGTTAAACTGGGTAACCAGTATCAGCAGCATCAGGCCCACCGCCACCAAAAAGGCTGTGGTCAGGAAGGTGGCCGCCTGTTGCTGGTCTTCATTCTCACCGGCGAAGCGAACGCTTACCCCCTCGGGTGGCTCTGGCATTTCGGCCTGCAGGCTGCGCAAGACCTCATCCATGCGCCGGCCCGGGGCAACGTCGGATTTGATGGTGATGGTGCGTTGGCCGTCTACCCGCACAATGGAGCCGGTTTTATCCCCCGGTTCGAGGCTGACAAATTCCGACAGTGGCACCTGGCCGCGCGGGGTGTGGATGGTCTGGCGTTGCAGGTGGTCCAGCTCCCGCCAGTTGTTTGGTACCCGCACAGCTATATCGACTTCATCCCGAACATCTTCCGGCCGGTAGGTAGCCAGCACCAGACCGTTGGTGACCAGGCGCACGGCACTACCTATACTCAACACGTCGGTACCAAAACGGGCCGCCGCCTCCCGGTCTACCTGCAGGCGCCACTCGATACCCGGCAGACTGCGGTCATCCTCAATATCGGCGAAGCCACCCAATGCGCGCATCTGCCGCTGTAATTCATCCACGTAGCCATCCAGTTCGCCACTGTCCATACTGCTGACCTGAAGCTCAATGGGCTTGCCCTCTGCCGGGCCACCTTCCTGCTTGCGAAACTCCAGCTCGATACCAGGGATGTCCCTGGTTCGTTCCCGAAAATCCTCCAGAATGTCGGTGGCGGTGCGGCGAGTAAACCAATCGTTGAACTGGAACTGCAACACCCCGATGACATCCGGCGCCAACTGGCTGCTGGTTGACAGCATGGAACGCGCATACAGGGCTTTTACTTCCGGCATATTCTGCAGGCGCTGCTCCACCTGGCGCACAATGGCGTCTCGCTCCCACACAGATAGATCACCCCGGGCACGCACCTGCACCTGGGCAGAGTCCGGTTCCACACTCGGGAAAAATTCCACGCCGTGGTTGAAACGGCCATAGGCCGCGTAAATCAGGATAATCACTCCCAACGCACCCAACAGCGTTAACCCCGGGCGGCGCAGCAAGGTGCCAAGGGTACTGCGGTAAATGATCATGAACCGCCCTTCCGTGGCGTCCTGGTGCACACGCCGGCCGCCACTGACACCACCCATCACTGGCAGGAACACCAGCGCCATCGCCAGCGAGGCGATCAGGCAAATCAGCACCGTCATCGGCAGGAACTTCATGAACTCGCCCACAACCCCGGGCCAGAACAACAGGGGCACAAACACGGCGAGCGTTGTGGCGGTTGAAGCTATAACCGGCCAGGCCATTCGCGAGGCGGCTTCTACCCAGGCGGTTTTCACCGGCTGACCATCGCTGAGGTTCCGGTCCGCCAGCTCAGACACCACAATGGCGCCATCCACCAGCATGCCCGCTACCAGAATCAGGCTGAACAGCACCACGATATTGAGGGTAAGCCCCATGCTCCAGATCACCAGAATACCGGTCAGGAAGGCGCCCGGAATGGTCAGGCCCACCAGGAACGCGGAGCGGGGCCCCATGGTGGCAATGACCACAATGATCACCAGCACGATGGCGGTCATCACGTTATTCAGGAGGTCAGACAGAATATCCCGGACTTCATCGGACTGATCCATGATGTAGCGAATGTCCAGAGTGTCTGGCAGCCGTGGTCTGGCCTCGTCGATCAGCGCGCGGATTTTCTCGATGGTTTCAATGATGTTGGCGCCTGAGCGTTTGGACACTTCCAACACCAGTGCCGGCTCGCCATTGATGCGGGCAAAACCGGTAGGGTCTTTAAAGGTACGCTGCAGCATAGCCACATCGCCAAAGGTAACCACCGAATCGCCGTCTACCTTCACCGGCATCGACATCACATCCTCTATGGTCTCGATTACCCCCGGCACTTTCAGGGCCATACGGCCATTACCGGTGTCCAGGGAGCCGGCGGCAACCAGCTGATTGTTGCGCGTGACCAGAGAGGCCAGCTGGTCGAAGTCAATGCCGTAGCTTTCCAGCACCTGGGCATCCACCACGATTTCCAGAAGATCCTCGCGGTCACCACCAATATCGACTTCCAACACTTCGGGAATCGCTTCAATGGCATCCTGCAGGCGACGGGCAATCGTGATGAGTTCACGCTCAGAAAGTGGGCCAGACAAGCCGATCGACAGTACGGGAAACAGGGAGACGTTGATCTCATTTACCCGGGGCTCGTCGGCTTCCTGGGGCAACTTGGTGCGGGCTGTATCCACCTTTTCCCGGACATCCTGCAACGCTTTGTCGGGATTGAAGCCTGCATCAAACTCCAGCATCACCGAGGCGTGACCTTCCGAGGCGTTGCCCCGCATCTCCTTGATGCCCTCCAGGGATCGCAGTTCCTGTTCCATGGGACGCACCAACAGTCGTTCAGCGTCTTCGGGGCTGATGCCCTCCAGGGTCATGGATACATAGATCATGGGTATGGTGACGTCAGGGTTGGATTCCTTGGGAATCGCCTGATAGGCCGCCATGCCGCCCAATAACAGAAACAGGAACAGCAACAAGGTGGTGCGGCTGCGGTCCATGGCCGCCGAAATCAGCGCTCGCATGGCCGTTAACCCCGCCGATCCGAGCGATCAACGGGCTCAACCTGTTCACCCTCGGCCACAAAACCGCCACCACGGGTAATCAGGCGAATCTGCTCCGGCAGGCCAGACACCCAGGCACCGTTGGTGGATACGCTCAACAGCTGGACGTTCCGGAAAACCACAGTGTTGCTGTCATCCACATATTTCACGCCCGGCCGGCCGTCATCGTCCAGGCTCAGAAACGCCGGTGAGATAAAAATCGCATCCTGCTCGGGCAACCGGATGTTCAGGTTGGCCGTGCCCCCAGCCGCGCGTTTTTGTTCGGGATTCTCCACAACAATTTCAACGGCAAAACTGCGGGTTTCGGGGCTTGCCGCGCTGGCAACAAAGCTGACGACACCGGCCAGCCGTGTGCCATCCAGAAGATTAACCTCCACTGCCTGCCCCGGCTGAACATCCTTCACGGTTTGCTGTGGAATTCTGCCGGTGGCTTTGAGCCGGTCAATCTGCACCAGTTCCAGCATCGGCGTACCCACCTGCACAAGATCGCCCTGCTCCACATCTTTGCGGTTAACCACGCCGTCAAACGGGGCCTCGGGCCGAAGGTGCCTGACCGCGAGTTCCGCCGCTGCCAGCTCCGCCCGGGCTGCCGCCAGGTCACTCTGTAGTCTGAGAATATCGGTCTCCGCCGCCAGGTTGTTGGCTCTCAACCGGCGCGCGGCGGCAAGGTCAGCCTCCAGCTTTTGAATGTTGGCGCGCCAGCGCTCTACCACGGCGTCCCGGCCATCAACAGACAGCTGCAACAACTCCTGCCCGGCACGAACGTTCTGCCCCAGCTCTACTTGCATTCGCTCAACCGTGCCGGCTACCCGCGAACCCACCATCACCGAACGCCAGGGCTCAAGCTGGCCCTGCAGTTTCAGAGTTGGTTGGTAACGGGTTGCTTCAAGAGTCTCAATTTCAACCCGAATCCTTTCTGCATCCTGCACCTGTGGCTCATCAGGTGCTTCTTTACTGGCTACCTTTACGTCGCCAGTCGCCATCCAGACAACCAGCAGCACAAGAATCAGAAGTGACAGCCCGAGAGAGCCCAATTTTGCTTTCGTCATGTAACACTCGCCACGGAATCGTTCTTATTGATGGCCCTGACAACCCGCGATAGGCGGGCGAGGCCACATTTCCGGCAATAAACGGTTGCAACCGGATTTAAACGTGGGTTAGATTCTACACAAATTGTTTGAATCAATTCAGAGCAGACTGTCGATTTTATGAATCTCAACGCAGTGGTTGCCTTCGTGAAGCTAGTCCTGGTGGTCGTGGTACCGTCCGGGGGCTTTTGCGTGGACAAGCAGGTGAGATAGCGACAACCTGACAAAGACACCAGAAACCCCCGGCACCGAAAGGTCCCGGGGGTTTCTTTTTTGCGGCAAAGAAAAAGGGAAAAACGACCATGAACGGCGCACAGCACATTCTTGAAGCGTTCCACCGCCATAACATCAACACCGTTTTCGGCTATCCGGGTGGCTGCATCATGCCGCTATACGATGCCCTGGTGGACGATGTGGGTGTGGAGCACGTGCTGTGCCGCCACGAACAGGCGTGCGCCCTGGCGGCCGACGGCTTTGCCCGGGCCAGCGGTGAGATCGGCGTTTGCATCGCCACCTCCGGCCCCGGTGCCACCAACCTGATTACCGGCGTTGCCAATGCCTACATGGATTCCGTTCCCATGCTGGTGATCACCGGGCAGGTTCCATCCGGGCTGATCGGCACCGATGCCTTCCAGGAAACCGACATTCTGGGCATGACCCTGGGCATCGTGAAACACAGCTACCTGGTGGACGACGCCGAGGCGCTGCCGGCCATCATGGAAGAAGCCATTACCCTGGCCCAGAGCGGCCGGCCCGGGCCAGTATGGATAGACATTCCCAAAGACATGCAACTGGCAAAGATCAGTGCACCCGTCGCCACTCCGGCTTTACAGCCCGAAGCCCAGTGCCCGGATATTTCCGAAGCTCTGGCCATGCTTTACTCAGCCAAACGCCCCCTGCTCTACAGTGGCGGCGGCGTGTCCCTGGCCCGCGCCGAGGACAGCTTCCGTACTTTTGCCAACGCGTCAGCCCTGCCCGGGGTTGTGACTCTCAAGGGGATTGGCAACCCCGGCAAAAACCATCCTCACAGCCTCGGCATGCTGGGCATGCACGGCTCACGGGCGGCCAATAAAGCCGTGGATGAGTGCGACCTGCTGTTCGTGGTCGGCGCCCGCCTGGACGACCGGGCCACAGGTAAACTGGATGGCTTCGCGCCCAACGCCCGGATGATTCACATCGACGCCGATGCCGCCGAGATCAACAAACTGAGACCGGCAGACCTGGCCCTGCGGGGTGACCTGAACCGGATATTGCCTGCGTTCACCGAGGCCTTGAAAGCGAAGCCTCTGGCCATTGCAGACTGGCAGAAACAGTGCCGAACCTGGCACACCACCGGCGGCTTCCAGGCCGCGGACAACGAAGAGGCTCTGGCGCCAATCACCGGCCCCGCCTTTATCCGCCAGCTCTCCCGCATTGCACCGGATGACACGGTGATCGCCTGTGACGTTGGCCAGCACCAGATGTGGGTAGCCCAGCACTACGAGTTCGACCACCCGCGCCACCATCTGACCAGTGGCGGCCTGGGCACCATGGGCTTCGGCCTGCCAGCGGCCATCGGCGCCCAGTTTGCGAACCGTCGCGGTACCGTCATCAATGTCACCGGCGACGGCTCGTTCATGATGAACGCCCAGGAGCTGGCCACCATTCGCCGCTATAACCTTCCACTCAAGCTGATCATTCTGGACAACCAGTGCCTGGGCATGGTGCGCCAGCAGCAGGAGCTCTTCTACAACAACCGGGAAAGCCACATCAACCTGGACGACAATCCCGACTTTGTGGCCATGGCGCGGGCGTTTGATATCCCGGCCCTGCATATTGAGCGCACCGATCAGATTCGTCGGGGTATTGAGACGATTCTGGCTTACGACGGGCCCATGTTGCTGCACGTGGCCATCAGCCGGGAGGAGAACGTCTGGCCCATCGTGAAACCCGGGGCCAGCAACCGAGACATGATTGACGAGAACCGTCGCACCACCACCAGCAAGGAGCACGTAGCATGAGCGCGCAAGCACAAACAGCGTTACCGAGTTATACGTTGAACTGTCGGATGAATCAGGAGGCGGCGGCGTTGGAGCGGCTGTGTCAGGTGGTTCGGGTTCGGGGGTTCCAGATTTCGCGTATGTCTATGGAGTCTGCCGATGATCATCTGGACATCGCCCTGACTCTCTCCGGCAGCCGGCCTATTGCGATGTTACGCTCTCAGTTGGAGAAGCTGCATACGGTTGTTGATGTTGCCCTTCAGGAACAGGGGGCGTCCGTTCGCTCCGTTTCTGTCTAGGAGCTGGCTTGGGCTCCTAGCCTGTTGGTTTTGCGGGCGGGTACGCGGGGTGTGTGGTATTTTGCTGGTGAGAGACTGATTTCGTTTACAACATTGGATTGGGAGGTATTGCTATGACCACGGACAAACGACGTCGTTATTCCGCACCGGTGGTGGATGGTATTAACAAGTCTGCCAGTCGCGCGATGTTGCGTGCGGTGGGGTTTCAGGATGAGGACTTTCGGAAGCCGCAGGTAGGTATTGCCTCTACCTGGAGTAATCTGACGCCCTGCAATATGCACATTGACGGTCTGGCCCGGGAAGCGGCCAAGGGGGCAGACGCAGCCGGTGGTAAGAGTCTGATTTTCAATACCATCACGATTTCTGACGGCATCGCCAACGGCACGGAGGGGATGAAGTATTCGCTGGTGTCGCGGGAGGTGATTGCGGACTCTATTGAGACTGTGGCCGGTTGTGAGGGTTTTGACGGGCTGGTGGCAATTGGTGGCTGCGACAAGAACATGCCGGGCTGCCTGATGGGGCTGGCGCGGCTGAACCGACCGTCGGTGTTTGTTTACGGCGGTACCATCATGCCTGGCAAGAATCACACCGATATTATCTCCGTGTTCGAAGCAGTGGGCGCCCATGCACGCGGGAACATGGACCTGATCGAGGTGAAGCAGATCGAGGAAACGGCGATTCCCGGGCCGGGTTCCTGTGGCGGTATGTATACTGCCAACACCATGGCCTCGGCCATTGAGGCCATGGGCATGAGCCTGCCCGGTAGTTCGGCGCAGAATGCGGTGTCTGACACCAAGTTGGCCGATTGTGAAGCTGCGGGCGCGGCGGTGCTGAAGCTGCTGGAAGCGGATATCAAACCGTCAGACATCATGACTCGAGAGGCTTTCGAGAACGCAATTACCGTGGTCATTGCTCTGGGCGGTTCCACCAACGCGGTGCTGCACTTGCTGGGCATGGCCAGCACGGTTGGTGTGGAGTTATCGCTGGATGACTTCGTGCGCATTGGCAAACAGGTACCGGTGCTGGCTGACTTGCGGCCGTCAGGTCATTACATGATGTCTGAACTGGTAGCCATTGGCGGCATTCAGCCGTTGATGAAGATGCTGCTGGAGCGGGGCCTGTTGCACGGCGACTGCCTGACCGTCACTGGCAAATCCCTGGCTGAGAACCTGGCGAGCGTTGCTCCCTACCCTGAAGATCAGCAGATTATCCGGGCCTTTGAAAACCCAATCAAACAGGACAGCCATTTGCGCATTCTGTACGGCAACCTGGCACCAGAAGGCTCCGTTGCCAAGATCACCGGAAAGGAAGGCACCCACTTCTCCGGCCGGGCGCGAGTGTTCCACTCCGAAGAAGAAGCCCAGGAGCGCATTCTTGACGGCACCGTGGTGGCCGGCGATGTGCTGGTCATCCGCTACGAAGGCCCCAAAGGCGGCCCCGGCATGCGGGAAATGCTAAGCCCCACCTCCGCCATCATGGGCAAAGGCCTCGGCAGCGATGTTGCGTTGATCACCGACGGCCGATTCTCCGGCGGCAGCCACGGCTTCGTGGTCGGTCACATCACCCCGGAGGCGGCTGTTGGCGGGCCGATTGCCTTGGTGGAAGACGGCGACACCATCACCATTGACGCGGTCAACAACTCCATCACTCTGGAGATCTCTGATGAGGAAATGGAGAA
Organism: Marinobacter sp. NSM; assembly: GCF_052380025.1. Lineage (NCBI taxonomy): Bacteria > Pseudomonadati > Pseudomonadota > Gammaproteobacteria > Pseudomonadales > Marinobacteraceae > Marinobacter > Marinobacter sp. NSM. Next base: position 39,905 of record NZ_JBQTCK010000008.1, on the reverse strand, counting down.
ACGCCGCCAGGCCTGGACGCCACCGGCACCAAGGTTTACTCGTGGGGTTCTCGCCAAGTATGCCCGGGTGGTCAGCTCTGCCTCCACCGGGGCCGTTACTGACCTGCCCTAGCCCGGCTGGGGCTCCTGGCCTTCCCGGTTTGCGGGCTGGGGGTCTGGCTTGGGCTCCCAGTTTTCCGGTTTGCGGGCTGGGTCTGGCTTGGGCTCCTGGCCTTCTGGTTGAGGGGCGGGTACGCGGGGTATGGGGTATTTTTCTTCTGGGAAAAACAACTCGCTGCGCTCAGACATCTTTTTCCCTGCCAAAAAAAATTCCCCATACCCCCCTACCGACGTGCAGCACAGGAATACCTAGGGTAAAAGCAAAGAAAATATCCCGAAGTGCGCGTGACCGTTTTACCGAATCGAGCCTTTCCCTTCCTGAATGCAAAAACGACAAGTGTTTTTATCAAGCGGATGCCCGCCAATGCCCGTCAGCGCGGGGTGGTTGTTGGATTTTTTGCCGGAAAAAGATGTCTGAGCGCAGCGAGTTGTTTTTCCAAAAAAATTCAACAGCCACCCCGCAAGCCCGCCCGCACAACGGGAAGGCTAGGGGGCGGACAAACTCCAATAATTACCAGGCCTTGTAAGGCAGGAACTTCCCGTTAAGTGTAACCACCACCCGGTCACCCTTGGGATTCTCCTCCTTCTCGATATCCATGGTGAAATCAATCGCACTCATGATGCCATCACCGAACTTCTCATGGATCAGCTCCTTCATGGTGTCGCCATACACACCCACAATCTCGTACAAACGGTAGATCAGCGGGTCCTGGGGCACACCGCCTTCCCAGGCTTTCTTCGGGCACACCTGCAATGCTTCTGCCACTGGCTTATCCAGGCCCAGGGTTTCGCACAGGGCGAACGCCTTGTCTTCGGTGAAGCTGTTCATACCCAGGCAAACTGAGGTGGTGAACACCGGCGACATACCAATGGATTCGGCAATGGCTTCCCAGGTCATGCCCTTGGCAACCTTGGCTTCCAGGATTTTTGCGGTCATCAGTTCTTTGTTCATCATGAGTATTTCCTCTTGTGGACAATCAACATCAAGCATTCACCGCTCTCGCGGTGGTTTCGGTCTTGGTCTCGGATTCGGCCGGCGCCGGGTAGGGCGTCAGCTCATCGGTGCTGGGGTCTACTACTCTCGGGCTGCCATCCCGCTCCGGCAGCGCTGAGCCACTGCGATTCACCAGAAAATCCACCAGGTAATGCCGGATCTTTTGATGGGCGGGGTTCTGGAAAATGGTGGCCCGGGAGCGTGGATGGGGGAGGTTTACCTTCACGCTTTCAGCGATGCGGGCGTTGGGGCCGTTGGACATCAGGAAGATGCGGTCAGACAGCAGAATGGCCTCATCCACATCGTGGGTGATCATGAACACAGTCTGGCGGGTTTCTTCCCAGATTTTTACCAGCTCGTCCTGAATCACCCCGCGGGTGAGGGCATCCAAAGCGCCGAAGGGTTCATCCAGCAACAGCAGCTCTGGCTGGGTAGCGAAGGCGCGGGCGATGCTCACTCGCTGGCGCATACCGCCAGATAGCTGGGAGGGCTTGCGGTCCATGGCGTGGTCCAGGCCGACCATTTTCAGGTAGCGCTCGCTGTGCTTTCGCACCCTCTCTTTGGACCAGCTGGGCCAGCGAGCCTTTACCCCAAAGATGATGTTGTTCAAAGCGGTTTTCCAGGGCAAGAGGCTGTAGTTCTGAAACACTACGCCGCGCTCCAGGCCCGGGCCTTTCACTTCCTTGCCGTTCATCACCACGTTGCCGGTGCTGGCCTCATCCAGGCCAGCCAACACGTTCAGGATGGTGGATTTGCCGCAGCCGGAATGGCCGATGATGCACACAAATTCACCTTTCTGCAGGGCAAAACGGATGTCTTCGAAGACCGTCAGTTCACCGCCCTGGCCATCCGGGTACACCTTCGACAGGCCGTCTACTTCCAGGAATGACTTACTCATAGCAATTCTCCAATCGGAGGGTTCTGGCGGGCGCTCGCTAAGCGGCGCCCTGCCCGCTCATTCTTTGTATTCAACCAGTGTCTGGGCTTTGCCCAGGGCCAGGTCCAGCAGCATGCCCACCACCCCGATCATCAGGATGGAGAAGATCACACTGGCCAGGTCGAGGTTGTTCCACTCGTTCCACACGTAGTAACCAATACCGGTGCCGCCAACGAGCATCTCCGCAGCCACAATCACCAGCCAGGCAATACCGATGGAAATGCGCATACCAGTCAGGATGGTGGGTGCTGCGGCAGGCAGGATCACCGTGACAGCGGTTTTGATCGGGCTCAGTTCATGGGTGCGCGCTACGTTCACCCAGTCCTGGCGCACGTTGGCTACGCCAAAGGCGGTGTTGAGCAGCATTGGCCAGATGGAACAGATGAAGATCACAAAGATGGCCGACTGCTCCGAATCCTGGATCACGAACAGCGCCAGGGGCATCCAGGCCAGGGGCGATATAGGCCGCAGCACCTGGATGTACGGATTCAGTGCCTTGTACATCAACGGCGACATGCCGATCAGAAAACCCAGGGGCAAGGCCACGGCCATGGCCCCGAGAAACCCGGTTAACACCCGGTAAATGGAATAGGCCAGCTGAGTACCAATACCTTTGTCGTTCGAGCCCCGGTCATAGAACGGGTCTGACAACTCGGCAACGGCATGCCGGATGATTTCTGATGGCGGCGGCACACGAGCCTCCTGATCAGCGCCCCCCATCAAAAGCTCGTATTCACTCAGCTCACCCTGCTGGGGTGCAATCACCTGGGTACTGAACTCCCAGATACCCAGGAACAGCACCAGAAACACCAGGGAGAGCATGCCTGCACGTACGCTAGTCGATGCCATGATCAGGACCTCCGGATATCAAAGCTCTGGACATACTCCTCCGGCTTGGCCGGATCGAAGGTCTTGCCCATGATGGTGTGGTTTTTATAGGTCTCGCTGGGCGCGCTATAACCCAGCTCTTCCATAACCTTGCGGGTTTCACCGGCCACATAGACCTGCTCCGCGATGCCCCGATAATCCACATCGCCCTCGATGTAACCCCAGCGCTTCATCTGGGTCAGAATCCATACGCCCATGGAATGCCAGGGGAAGGGATCGAAATCGATCCGCGCCGGATCATCCTTCACCTCACCCAGGCCGTCGGCATACCGGCCGGTCAGTACCTGCTGAATGACTGGCACCGGCTGGTTCAGGTAGTTTCGCGGGGCGATGGCTTCGGCGATTTCCTTGCGGTTCTCGGCTTTCTGCGAGTACTGGGTGGCATCGATGATCGCGCGCAGCAACGCACCATAGGTATTGGGGTTTTCACTGGCGAATTGCTGGCTGCAGGCGAAGGCACAGCAGGGGTGCCCTTCCCAGATATCTTTGGTCAGCATATGAATGAAACCCACCTTCTCCCACACCGCCCGCTGGTTGAACGGGTCTGGCGAGAGGTACCCATCGAGGTTGCCCGCGCGCAGGTTGGCAACCATTTCAGGTGGTGGTACCACCCGGATCTGCACGTCTCTGTCCGGATCAATACCGTGCTCGGCCAGGTAGTAGCGCAACAGGAAGTTGTGCATGGAGTATTCGAAGGGCACGCCAAACTTGAACCCTTTCCACTGTTTCGGGTCGCGTTTGTCCTGGTGGTCCACGTGCAGCACGATGGCCTGGCCGTTGATGTTCTCCACCGCCGGCATAATGAAGCGCTTGGCGGTGGAGCCCGCACCCATGGTCATGGCCAGGGGCATGGGAGTCAGCATGTGGGAGGCATCGTATTCGCCATTCAGGGACTTGTCCCGGGCCACCGCCCAACCGGCTGTTTTACTGACCGTAACGTCCAGTCCATAGCGCTCGTAGAAGCCCATTGGGTGCGCCATGATGATCGGCGTGGCACAGGTGATCGGCACAAAGCCAACGTTCAGCTTGGTTTTCTCCAGCTTGCCCAGAGACTCCTTCACCGCCGCCTTGGCTTTGTCCATGGGGAACACGGAACCGAGCAACGCGGCTGCGGTGCCTGCGCCCATCATCTTCATAAAGCTGCGGCGGCTATGATCGTTGTGACCAAACACCGAGCGCACCACGGCGCTCTCTATGGCTCGGTCCATCATGGCTTCCGAATCCATCGAGTCAGCGGATGCCAGTTCGCTCGGCTGCGATGACTGCCGCAGATTCAGCGACACGCTCGGCATACCATCACCCGGCTGACACTCCGGGCAACCACAGGTTTTCGCGTGGATCAGTGACTGATCGCCATCAAATGGGTTTCCAAGGCTTTTTGTCGTCATGGTGCACTCTCCCTACTCTCAGATAGTTTTTGCACTCTTTCGGTGCAACAAAGACTCTGGTCTGGCGCAGGCCGGGTTTTGGCCAACGCCATTCGCACGTTCTGAGATAGCTATTGCGGGGTTCGTGCCAACTTTCAGAAATTCTCTATCCGACTGTTTTTATAGACTTTTAAGAAATTCCCAATGATTCGGACGCGCTACGACATTTCGTACTCAACGATTTTTCGTAGCTTCTGCTTCGATTTTTCGTAGTTGGCACGTGCTTTGTTTGGTCTGTGCCATGCCCCAAATGGACCCCCGAGATGAACCACCCTGAACACGCAGACAGTTACCGCTGGATTGACCACCTGCCCGAGGCTGCCCTGCTGGTAGATGCCGGTCGGGATCTGATCCTGGCCGCCAACAGCGCCATGGGGCGAATGGCGGGCACAGACCGGCACTCCATCGCAAACAAGTCGTGCACCCAACTGTTTGCAGACCAACGGCCGCAGCTGATCAACTTCACTGAGGAAACCTTGTTCCGCAGCCACGGCTGGAGCCGGGATTTCCACATCAGGCATCGGGACGGCCACGCGATTGAGCTGGAGATTTCATCATCCTGCGTGGGTGAGGCAGAGGCACAAACCTTGTTGCTACTGCTGCGCGACCGGCGGCAGCTGAGAACACTCAGGGAGCGCCACGAAGCCAACCATTATCACCGTGGCGGCTTGTTGGAATGGCGGCGTGTGGAAGAGTTGTTCAAGGATATGGAGCGGGAAAACCAGCTGATTCTCCACGCCGTTGGCGAAGGCATTTACGGGGTGGACGCCGAAGGCCGCACCACCTTCGCCAATCCCGCCGCCGAGCGCATGCTGGGCTGGCGCATGGATGAACTCATGGGGCGCGTGATACACCGTGTTGTGCATCACTCCCACGAAGACGGCAGCCTGTTCCCACTGAAAGAATGCCCCATCTACGGCGCTTTCCGGGATGGCAGCATCAAGCGCGTTGGCGACGACTGGTTCTGGCGCAAAGACGGCACCGGGTTCCCAGTGGAGTACACCAGCACCCCGATCATGGACAACGGCCACCCGGTGGGTGCGGTTGTGGTGTTCCGGGACATCTCCGCCAGACTGCAAGCCCAGAAGGAACTGCAGTCAGCACTGGAAGAAGTAGAGAGCCTGAAACGCCGGCTGGAAATGGAAAATGCCTACCTACAGGAAGAACTCAGCGCGGAGTTCCACTTCCACGAGATTCTTGGGCAGAGCGATGCCATCAAGGCCATCGTGCGGCGCATCGGCATGGTGGCTCCGACAGACGCCAACGTTCTGATCACCGGCGAATCCGGCACCGGCAAGGAGTTGATTGCCCGCGCCATCCACCAGGCCAGCACCCGACGAGACCGCCCGCTGATCCGAGTGAACTGCGCCGCCATTCCAAAAGACCTGTTCGAAAGCGAATTCTTCGGCCACATCAAGGGCGCCTTCACCGGCGCCGTTAACGACAGAATCGGCCGCTTTGAACTGGCCGATGGAGGCACCCTGTTTCTGGATGAGGTAGGCGAAATTCCATTGGAACTTCAGGGCAAGCTCTTGCGGGTGCTTCAGGATCAGCAGTTTGAGAGAGTTGGCGAGAACAAAACCCGGGCCGTTGATGTCAGAGTCATTGCCGCCACCAACCGGGATTTAAAAACGGAGGTGCAGGAGAAGACCTTCCGGGAGGACCTGTACTTCCGACTTAACGTCTTCCCGGTCGAGTCCATTCCCCTGCGCAGGAGGCTTGAAGACATCCCGATGCTGGCCCAGGAGTTCCTGAACCGGGCGTGTCAGAAATTCAATCGACCGCCACTGATTCTGACAGAGCGGGACGTGGTTACCCTCAAGGCCTATCACTGGCCGGGCAATGTCCGGGAGCTGGAAAACGTGATCGAGCGCCAGGTGATTACCGCCGATGGCCGCCTGGACCTTGACCTTCCGGGTGTCGAACCTTCTGCGCATGCCGCAGCGAACTCAACGCCATCGCGTCATTACGACAGTGAGCTGTTAACTGAGGCTGATCTGAAGGAGCTGGAGAAGCAGAACCTGATTAAGGCGCTGAGAATGACCGGCGGGCGCATCTTCGGAGATGACGGGGCAGCGGCACTACTTGGCATCAAGCCGACGACTCTGAACTCACGCCTGGGCAAGCTCAAGCTTGATGCTCGGCAGTATCGGGCTTCCTGAGTGTTGGCTTGGGTTTCTGGACTTCTGGCTTGGGCTCCAAGCCTGTTTGGTTTGCGGGCGGGTACGGGGGGTATGGGGTATTTGTCTTCTGGGAAAAACAACTCGCTTCGCTCAGACATCTTTTTCCCTGCCAGAAAAATACCCCATACCCCCCTACCGACGTGCAGCACTGGAATACCGAGGGTAAAAGCAAAGAAAATATCCCGAAGCGCGCATGACCGTTTTACCGAATCGAGCCTTTCCCTTCCTGAATGCAAAAACGACAAGGGCTTTTATCAAGCGACTACCCACCAATGCCCGTCGGCGCGGGGTGGCTGTTGGATTTTTTGCCGGAAAAAGATGTCTGAGCGAAGCGAGTTGTTTTTCCAAAAAAAATCCAACAGCCACCCCGCAAGCCCGCCCGCAAACCAGCAGGCTAGGAGCCCAAGCCAGCCCCCACCTCCACAGCAAGGGAGGCTACGAGCTAAAGCCAAGCTGGCTGAGCGCGTAGGTGACTACAATCCAGAGCAGCACCAGCACCGGCAGAAACCGACCGACCAGGTAAATCCGCCATTCCCACCAACGGCTCTCGGTGCCCAAAACGGTCCGGATTCGCTGCGGGGGTATAAACCAGCAGAACAAGGCGGCCCCGAGCACCCCGGAGAATATAATCACGTTACCGCCAGCCACCCGGTCGATCACATCCAGCACAGGCTCACCGGCAATGGTCCATTCCAGAGGCGTGAAACTCAATGCCGATGCTGTACCGAGCACCAGCATCACCACGGTGACGATACTGACAGCCACCGCATTACTGAGGCGGAACTCCTCCGCCACTGCGGCAATCATCACCTTCAAGCCCGCCAGGCTGGAGCTAAACGCGGCCATGAAGAATAACGCGAAGAAAAGCACGCCAACCCAGTAACCACCACGCATATCCTCAAACACCTGCGGCATGGTGACAAATGCCAGCTGACTGCCTTCGGTAGGCTCCATGCCCAGACTGAACACAAACGGGAAGATCATCCACCCCGCCAGCAAGGCAACGCTGGTCTCAGTACCGGCAACCACAAGACAAGCCCGGGGCACATGCGTTTTTCGAGGAATAAAGCTGCCATAGGTGACCAGATATCCCTGCCCGATGGCGAGGGTGTAAAACGCCTGACCAAAGGCAAACGCCCACAAACGACCGTCTGCAAGACGGCCCCAGTCTACGTCAAAAAAGAAGGATTTGGTTTGCTCCCACCCCGGGGTAGTCGAGGCAAACAACATCAGGCCGACCATCACCACAAGCAGAGCGGGCATCAGCATTTTTGAGAAGACTTCAATCGCCTTCACATCTCGGGCCAGGATGATGGCAGCCAGTACGGTTACGATCAGGAAGTACCATAGCGAGTTGTAACCGGCACTGTATTCACTGAACACACGCAGGTCATCCGTGGCCGCATCCACCGCATAACCCAGTGTCCAGCCGGTGATCACCAGGTAATAGCTGGTGATAGCCATGGTGATCAGCACCACAAACCAGCCATAAAGGGCGCCAAACCGGTTCACCTGTCGGAAGGTCTGAACGGTACTACCCTCAGACAACCGCCCGGCGGCAACCTCCAGAATCATAATGGGCAGGACCACAATCACCAACGCCAGCAGGTAAGCCACCACGAAGGCCCCACCGCCGTTTTCCCCAACCATGTAGGGAAAGCGCCAAAGGTTCCCGAGGCCAACGGCGGCCGCTGCCATGGAGAACACAAAGGCCGGCTCTGAACTCCATTGCTTTCTGGATTCTTCAATAAACTCGTGGCGTTTGGTCACCTTTGCCTGGCTCCCTTGGTCTGACTTATCTGCACCAGAGCCTAACAAATCAGCCGTTAAGGTTCATGACTGGGGTCAACGCGTTCCTGGTTCCTGGACTTCGGGCTTGAGCTCCTAACCTGCTGCTCCTGGCCTGCTGGTTGAGGGGCGGGTACGCGGGGTATGGGGTATTTTTCTTCTGGGAAAAACAACTCGCTTCGCTCAGACATCTTTTTCCCTGCCAGAAAAATACCCCATACCCCCCTACCGACGTGCAGCACTGGAATACCGAGGGTAAAAGCAAAGAAAATATCCCGAAGCGCGCATGACCGTTTTACCGAATCGAGCCTTTCCCTTCCTGAATGCAAAAACGACAAGGGCTTTTATCAAGCGACTACCCACCAATGCCCGTCGGCGCGGGGTGGCTGTTGGATTTTTTGCCGGAAAAAGATGTCTGAGCGAAGCGAGTTGTTTTTCCAAAAAAATCCAATAGCCACCCCGCAAGCCCGCCCGCAAACCGGAAGGCTGGGAGCCCAAGCCCCCCGCCAATCAGTCAGAGAGCTCAGAGCGGAACTCAGACCACCTCGATGGCTACTGCCGTAGCCTCACCACCGCCAATGCACAGCGATGCAACACCACGCTTCAGGCCGCGCTGCTTGAGGGCATTGATCAGGGTGATGATGATCCGGGAGCCGGAGGAGCCAATGGGATGGCCCAGGGCGCAGGCGCCGCCGTGCACGTTGACTCTCTCCGCTGGCAATTTCAGCTCGTTGATGGCGGCCAGGGTGACCACCGCGAAGGCTTCGTTGATCTCGAACAGGTCTACATCATCCAACGTCCAGCCGGCTTTCTTCAGCACTTTTTCGATCGAGCCGATGGGGGCCAGCGTGAACTCAGCCGGCAAGCGGGCATGGGTGGCGTGGGCCACGATTCTGGCTTGTGGAACAAGGCCTCGGGCATCTGCTTCAGCCGCTGAAGTCAGCACCAGGGCAGAGGCGCCGTCGCTGATAGAGCTGGAGTTGGCGGCAGTTACCGAACCGTCTTTGGCGAAGGCTGGTTTCAGTTGCGGGATCTTTTCGGGCTTGGCATTGCCGGGTTGTTCGTCGGTGTCGACTTCGGTATCACCACCTCGGCCGGCAACGGTCACCGGAATAATTTCATCCCGGAACCAGCCGTTCTGGATGGCCGCCAGCGCTTTTTGCAGGGAACCAATGGCGAACTCGTCCATGGCCTGGCGGGTGATGTTGAATTTATCAGCGGTGCGCTGTGCGAAGACGCCCATCAGCCCGCCTTCGTAGGCGTCTTCGAGGCCATCAAGGAACATGCTGTCCATCACCTGGCCGTGGCCCATGCGCATGCCGGCGCGGGCTTTGGGGAGCAGGTACGGTGCCTGGCTCATGTTTTCCATACCGCCGGCGACCATGATGTTGTTGGTACCGGCTTTGATCTGGTCATGGGCCATGATGACGGCTTGCATGCCGGAGCCGCACATTTTGTTGATGGTTGTGCAGCCACTGCTATCCGGGATACCGGCGGCGCGGGATGCCTGGCGCGCGGGTGCCTGGCCGAGGCCGGCGGGCAGTACGCAGCCCATGATAATTTCCTGAATGTCTGCCGGCTGCAATCCTGCGCGTTCAATGGCGGCCTTGATCGAAACGGCACCCAGCTCCGGGGAGCGCACCGAGCTCAAAGAGCCCATCATCCCGCCCATCGGGGTTCTTGCGGAGCCGGCTATTACGATGTCGTTGTTCATGTTTTATGTTCTCCTTCAACGGAATCTAGTTGGTGTACTGGTTTTGTTGATCGGTCTTGTTTGGGCTCCTAGCCTTTCGGGTGTGCGGGCGGGTACGCGGGGTATGGGGTATTTTTCTTCTGGGAAAAACAACTCGCTTCGCTCAGACATCTTTTTCCCTGCCAGAAAAATACCCCATACCCCCCTACCGACGTGCAGCACTGGAATACCGAGGGTAAAAGCAAAGAAAATATCCCGAAGCGCGCATGACCGTTTTACCGAATCGAGCCTTTCCCTTCCTGAATGCAAAAACGACAAGGGCTTTTATCAAGCGACTACCCACCAATGCCCGTCGGCGCGGGGTGGCTGTTGGATTTTTTGCCGGAAAAAGATGTCTGAGCGAAGCGAGTTGTTTTTCCAAAAAAAAATCCAACAGCCACCCCGCAAGCCCGCCCGCACATCCGGAAGGCTTGGAGCCCCACTCAAAACCAACCAAAGAAGTCAGCGCCCAAGCACCGACCGGGCAATAATCTCTTTCATCACCTCTGAAGTACCGCCGTAAATCCTCTGCACCCGGGCGTCGATAAAGTTCCGGGAAATCGGATACTCGGTGGTGTAACCGTAGCCCCCAAACAGCTGTAGGCAGCCATCGGCCACCCGGCACTGCATCTCCGTGGCGCTGTACTTGGCCATAGACGCCGTGGGCGCATCCAACTTGCCGTCTTCGTATTCGCGGATGCACTGATCAACAAACGCCTTGTTGATGCGGTAGTCGGTTTCCATGCGGGCGATTTCGAAACGGGTGTTCTGAAGCTGGCTGAGTTTCTGGCCGAACAGTTCCCGCTCCTGGGCGTAGGCAATGGTCAGGTCCAGGGAGCCACGGGCGGCGGCAACGCCGAGGGCGCCGATCACCAGGCGTTCGCGGGGCAGTTCGCGCATCAGGTACATGAAGCCCTGCCCTTCTTCGCCCAACAAAGCGGATGCGGGAACACGCATGTCGGAGAAGAACAGCTCGGAGGTGTCGCCAGAATGCTGGCCGATTTTGTCCAGGTTGCGGCCTTTGCTGAAGCCCGGTAGCGAAGTATCCACCAGGAACAGGCTGATGCCTCGGGCCCCGGCTTTGGGGTCGGTTTTGGCGGCGACGATTACCATGTCGGCGTGCTGGCCGTTGGTGATGAAGGTTTTGGAGCCATTGAGGATGTAGTCGTCACCATCTTTTACCGCGCTGGTGCGCACGGCCTGCAGGTCGCTGCCGGCGCCGGGTTCGGTCATGGCGATGGCGCCGACGGCTTCGCCGGAAACCATTTTGGGCAACCATTGCTGGCGCTGCGCCTCGTTGCCGATGTGGCTGAGGTAAGGCGCGACGATGTCCGAATGCACCATCACATTGGTGGACAACGCCCCGAACCCCATGCGGGCCATTTCTTCACCCACCACCACAGAAAACTGGAAAGGCGCACCAATGCCGCCGCAGACTTCCGGCACGTCGACACACAGTAAACTGGCGTTGCCCAGGGTGTTCCATAGCTCCCGTGGCACAATGCCGCTTTTCTCCCAGGCCTCGTAGTGCGGTTTCACCTCGGCTTCCAGAGCCTTGATCACCGACTCCCGAAACATGGCCAATTCTTCTTGATCGACGTGGTTGGTCATATCACTCACCTGTTGTTATTTGTTCGCTTGTGGCGAATCCTGTTGCCTGAACCCGCTTGTGACGGGTGGTTTGCGTCAATTCACTTGGGCGCCATGCGCAGGGCGCAATCCAGGCGAATCACTTCGCCGTTCAAAATCGGGTTGCGCACCATCTGGTCTACCATCATGCCGAACTCTTCCGGCTTACCCAATCGCTTGGGGAACGGCAGTGTCGCCGCCAGGCTGTCCTGCACTTCTTCCGGCATACCGGCCATCATCGGGGTCATAAACAGGCCCGGAGCAATGGTGTTCACGCGGATACCTTCACGGGCCAATTCGCGGGCGGATTGCAAAGTTAACGCCACAACCCCGCCCTTGGAGGCACTGTAGGCAGCCTGGCCGATCTGGCCCTCATAGGCGGCCACAGAAGCAGTATTGATGATCACGCCTCGCTCGCCATCGGCGTTCGGCTCACGCTGGGCCATATCTGCTGCGGCCAGGCGCAGGATGTTGAAGGTACCAATCAGGTTGACCTGGATCACCTTGCTGAAGCTGTCCAGCAGCATCACACCTTCCCGGCCCAGAATCTTCGCCGCCGGCGCAATGCCTGCGCAGTTAACTGCAACACCACAGGGGCCATGGGCTTCCCGCGCGACGTTGATGGCCGCTTCGGCACTTTGTGCGGAGCTTACATCGCACTCAAGGAAGATCCCGCCGATGTCTGCGGCCACTTTCTCACCCTGTTCTTTCTGAAGATCCAGGATGGCCACCTTGCACCCGGCCGCCGCCAAAGCCCGCGCTGCGCCCTCGCCCAGCCCGGAAGCCCCGCCTGTTACAATGGCCGCCACATTCTTGAATTCCATCATGCACTCCTATTCTCAGGATTGTATTTGTTCAAAATCGGACCCGAAAACTACTTTACGTTTACGTAAACTTTATCTAACCTTGGTCTAAAAAGGAAATCGTGATGAACGAAAAAAGAACCTTCAGCATCAGCGAGCTCTCCCAGGAGTTCGACGTGACAACCCGAAGCATCCGATTCTACGAGGATCAGGGCCTGCTCAAGCCCACCCGAAGGGGCCAAACCCGGATCTTCAGCACCAAAGACAGGGTTCGGTTGAAGCTCATTCTCCGGGGCAAGCGCATGGGCTTCTCCCTGGCGGAAACCAGAGAATTGTTCGACCTGTGGGACGAAACCCTCACCGGTAACGAAAAACAGCTTTTGAAAATGCTGGAAATCCTCGCCGACAGGCGCGCCCAGCTAGAACAACAGAAAAACGACATCGCCCAGGCGGAAATGGAAATCGACACCGCCGAAACCCGGTGCCGCGAAGCACTGGAAGAGCTGCAGAAGAAGAAACAGCAGGGCACAGGATAAAAAGAATCCAAACAAACCGCCACCTGAGCGTGACGAAGCACACAGACCCGATTCAAGAACAACAAGGTAGCCAACGATGAAATCACAATACTCAGAACTCAATTTTGGTCTCGGCGAAACCCTCGACATGCTGCGCGAACAGATCAACGGCTTCGCCGCCGCTGAAATCGCACCTCGTGCCGAAGAAATCGACCGCAACAACGAGTTCCCCATGGACCTGTGGCGGAAAATGGGCGACATGGGCCTGCTGGGTATCACCGTGGGCGAACAATACGGCGGCTCAGACATGGGCTACCTGGCGCACGTCATCGCCATGGAAGAAATCAGCCGCGCCTCCGCCTCCGTTGGCTTGTCTTACGGTGCCCACTCAAATCTGTGCGTTAACCAGATTCACCGCAACGGCACCGAAGAACAAAAACAGAAGTACCTGCCCAAACTGGTCAGCGGCGAACACATCGGCGCCCTGGCCATGTCTGAGCCCAACGCCGGCTCCGACGTTATCTCCATGAAACTGTCCGCCCGCGACGAAGGCGACCACTACGTCCTCAACGGCAACAAAATGTGGATCACCAACGGCCCGGACGCCAACACCTACGTGATCTACGCCAAAACCGACGTCAAAGCCGGCTCCAAAGGCGTCACCGCCTTCATCGTAGAACGCGACTACCCCGGCTTCAGCCGCCACCAGAAACTCGACAAACTCGGCATGCGTGGCTCCAACACCTGCGAACTGGTGTTCGAAGACTGCAAAGTACCCAAAGAAAACGTCCTCGGCGGCGAAGGCAACGGCGCCCGCGTTCTCATGAGTGGCCTCGACTACGAACGCCTCGTCCTCTCCGGCGGCCCGCTGGGCATCATGCAAGCCGCCATGGACGTGGTCGTACCCTACATCCGCGAACGCAAACAGTTCGGCCAGGCCATCGGCGAATTTGAACTGGTACAGGGCAAAGTCGCCGACATGTACACCTGGATGAACACCGCCAAATCCTACGTCTACATGGTCGCCATGTCCGCCGACCGCGGCGAAACCACCCGCAAAGACGCCGCCGGCGCCATCCTCTACTCCGCCGAAATGGCCACCAAACTGGCCCTGGACGCCATCCAACTGCTCGGTGGCAACGGCTACATCAACGAATACCCCACAGGCCGCCTGCTGCGAGACGCCAAACTGTATGAAATCGGCGCGGGCACGTCTGAGATCCGGCGGATGCTGATCGGGCGGGAATTGTTCCTGAACAAGTAACGTTTTGCGCGGAAATCACTGACCAACTCAAACGAGGCCCTGCGGAAAGCACAATTACCCAGACGGCCAGCACCTAAAGTCAGACAAGGTGCTGGCAGGATGCCCTTCCGGGAATCTCGAAGGCCATGGATGGCCGGAGCGAAGCGCACATGGATGTGCTCGTAGCGTTTCCCGGAAGGGCATCCTGCCAGCGCCGCGCCCCCACAAAAGGGCCGATGCACGGACTATTAAAATGACGATACTCCAAAGCAAAATAAACCCGAGGTCCGATGAGTTCCTGGCCAACCAGAACGCCATGGCCAAAGCCGTCGCAGACCTGAAAGAAAAAGTCGCCACCATCCAGCAAGGCGGCGGCCCAAGCTACCAGGAACGCCACATCGCCCGCGGCAAACTGCTGCCCAGAGAGCGCATCAACCGCCTCCTCGATGACGGCTCCCCGTTCCTCGAAATCGGCCAGTTCGCCGCCTACAACGTCTACGACGAAGAAGTCCCAGCAGCTGGCGTCGTCGCCGGCGTGGGCCGCGTCTCCGGCACCGAATGCATGATCATCGCCAACGACGCCACCGTCAAAGGCGGCAGCTACTACCCGCTGACCGTCAAAAAGCACCTGCGCGCCCAGGAAATCGCCCTGGAGAACCGCCTGCCGTGCATCTACCTGGTCGACTCAGGCGGCGCCAACCTGCCCCGGCAGGACGAAGTCTTCCCGGACCGCGACCACTTTGGCCGCATCTTCTACAACCAGGCCAGAATGTCTGCCGACGACATCCCCCAGATCGCCGTCGTCATGGGCCTGTGCACCGCCGGCGGTGCCTACGTGCCCGCCATGGCGGACGAATCCATCATCGTGCGCGATCAGGGCACTATCTTCCTGGCCGGCCCGCCACTGGTCAAAGCCGCCACCGGCGAAGTGGTCAGCGCCGAAGACCTGGGCGGTGCAGACGTGCACTGCAAAATCTCCGGCGTGGCCGACCACTACGCCGAAAACGACGCCCACGCCCTGGACATCGCCCGGCGCTGCATCTCCAACCTCAACCGCCGCAAACCGGTCGACGTGGAAATCCGCAAGCCGAAGGCGCCCCTGTACAGCGCGGACGAAATCTACGGCATCGTTGGCACTGACTTACGCAAACAGTTCGACGTGCGCGACGTGATCGCCCGCATTGTCGACGGCTCCGAATTCGATGAATTCAAACGCTACTACGGCCAAACCCTGGTCACCGGCTTTGCGCACATTCACGGCTACCCGGTGGGCATCATCGCCAACAACGGCATCCTGTTCAGCGAGTCCGCGCAAAAAGGCGCGCACTTCATCGAGCTGTGCTGCCAGCGCAACATCCCGCTGCTGTTCCTGCAGAACATCACCGGCTTTATGGTGGGCCAGAAATACGAAGCCGAAGGCATCGCCAAACACGGCGCCAAGATGGTGATGGCGGTAGCCTGTGCCAACGTACCGAAGATCACCGTTCTGATCGGCGGCTCTTTTGGCGCGGGCAACTACGGCATGTGCGGCCGCGCCTACAGCCCGGATTTCTTATGGATGTGGCCGAACGCCCGTATCTCTGTAATGGGCGGCGAACAGGCCGCCGGCGTACTCGCCACCGTCAAAAGGGAAGGCATGGAGCGCAAAGGCCAGGACTGGAGCAGCGACGAAGAAGCCAAATTCAAGCAGCCGATCATCGACACTTATGATCACCAGGGCCACCCCTATTACGCCAGCGCGCGCCTGTGGGACGACGGCGTGATCGACCCGGCCCAGACCCGCGAAGTGGTTGCCCTGAGCCTGTCTGCCACCCTCAACCGACCCGCCAAGCCAACACGCTTCGGCGTGTTCCGGATGTGATGGAGGACATCGCCATGACCGATCAGGAACCAGCGGTTCGCCTCAATCACCGCGCCAAGGGCGTCACCGAGGTCGTCCTCAACCGCCCAGACAAACGCAACGCCTTTGACGACGTCATCATCCAGCAACTGATCAAGGCGCTGGAACAGGTAGACACAGACAACAACACCCACGTTGTCATCCTGCGCTCCGAAGGCAAACACTTCTCCGCCGGAGCGGATCTGGGCTGGATGCGCCGCATGGCGGACAACAGCCGACAGGAAAACCTGGACGACTCGCGGCAACTAGCGCGGCTGATGAACGTGCTCAACCACCTGGCCAAGCCGGTGATCGGCCTGGTTCAGGGAGCCGCCTTTGGAGGCGCCGTTGGCCTGGCCGCCTGTTGCGACATCGTACTGGCCACCGAGAAAGCCAGCTTCTGCCTGAGCGAAGTCAAACTGGGCCTGATTCCCGCCGTGATCAGCCCCTACGTGGTGCGTGCCATCGGTGAGCGCCAGGCCCGGCGCTACTTTATCAGTGCCGAAGTCTTCACCGCCCGGCAAGCCGAACACTTCGGTCTGGTGCACGAAGTGTGTGAAGACGAAAGCGCCATGGAACGCCGCTGCGACGAACTGCTTTTGCAGCTTGCCCTCAACGGGCCAGAAGCCATGAAAGCCGCCAAAGATCTGGTATTTGCCGTCAGCCACAAGGTGATCGGCCAGGACGTGATCGACGACACCGCACAACGCATCGCGGACATCCGGGTGGGTGCAGAGGGACAGGAGGGCCTCAGCGCCTTTCTGAACAAGCGCAAGGCCAACTGGGTTCCGGAGGAATAACAACAATGTTCAGCAAAATTCTGATTGCCAACCGCGGCGAAATCGCCTGCCGGATCATCCATACCGCCCATCGCATGGGCATTCGCTGCGTTGCCGTGTATTCCGATGCAGACGCCGACGCCCGGCATGTGGCCATGGCCGACGAAGCCTTCCACATTGGCCCGGCCCCCAGCTCCGAGAGCTACCTGAAAGCCGACAAGATCATTGAAATTGCAAAAGAGAGCGGCGCCCAGGCCATCCATCCGGGTTACGGATTCCTGTCTGAGAACACCCAGTTCGCCGAAGCCTGCGAAGCCAACAACATCGTGTTCATCGGCCCGCCCTCCTCCGCCATCGCAGCCATGGGTTCCAAATCCGCCGCCAAGGCCATCATGGAAAAAGCCGGCGTGCCGCTGGTGCCCGGCTACCACGGCGACGACCAATCCCCGGAAACCCTGCGCCAGGAGGCTGAGAAATGCGGTTTCCCACTGCTGCTGAAAGCTGTTGCCGGTGGCGGTGGCAAAGGCATGCGCGTGGTCGAACGCATGGAAGACTTCGACGACGCCCTGGCCGCCGCCAAACGGGAATCAAAGAACGCCTTCGGCAACCCGGACATGCTCATCGAACGCTACCTGACCCAGCCGCGCCACGTGGAAATCCAGGTGTTCTGTGATCAAAGCGGCAAGGGCGTGTACCTGGCGGAACGGGACTGCTCCGTGCAGCGCCGCCACCAGAAAGTCCTGGAAGAAGCCCCAGCGCCGGGCCTGAGTGACGAAACCCGCAAAGCCATGGGCGAAGCCGCCGTTAAAGCCGCCCAGGCCATCAACTACGTGGGCGCTGGCACCGTGGAATTCCTCTACGACGTAGACGGCTCCTTCTTCTTCATGGAAATGAACACCCGCCTGCAGGTGGAACACCCGGTCACCGAAATGGTCACCGGTCAGGATCTGGTGGAATGGCAGCTGAAAGTGGCCTGGGGCGAACCCCTGCCACTGGAGCAATCCGAGGTAAAAACCCGGGGCCACGCCCTGGAAGCCCGCATCTACGCCGAAGACCCGGACCAGGACTTCCTGCCCGCCACCGGCAACCTGCGCTACCTGAGCACGCCGGATGAAAGCGCCCATGTGCGGGTGGACACCGGTGTTACTGAAGGCGATGACATCAGCATCCATTACGACCCGATGATCGCCAAACTCATCGTGTGGGACGAAACCCGGGACCAGGCCATCAACCGCATGGTCCAGGCCCTGGAGCACTACCGCATTGCCGGCGTGAAAACCAATATCCGCTTCCTGCACGCCCTGGCCGACGCCCAGCCGTTTCGGGAGGCAGAGCTGACTACCGGCTTCATCGAGGACCACCGGGCACTGCTGTTCCCGAAATCCAGGCTGGATACCCACAAAGCCCTGGTGCTGGCTGCCGGCTTTGTGCTGGAACAACGCAAATCCCGGGAAGTGATCAGCACCGACCCCTGGTCGCCCTTTGCCCGCCAGAACAGCTGGCGCATGAACTCCGAATACGCCCAGCCGCTGCAGTTGCAGGTAGGTGAAGACGTCCACGACCTGAAAATTCTGGAGCGGGACGACCGCTACCAGGTGTTTGTTGGCGGCAGTGTGTACAACCTCACGGCCAAACTGGACGACGACTACCTGCAGGCGGTCATCAACGGCCATCGCATCAGCATCCACGGCAATCTGCAAAACGACCAGCTGGTGCTCTTCTACGAGGGCGACACCTTCAACTGCACCCTCTACAAAGAAAGCTACGGCTTTGAGGAAATGGCCGGCGAAGGCAGCCTGGCCGCCCCCATGAACGGCGCCATCGTCGCCGTGCAAGCGAAGGTCGGCGACCAGGTCAAAGCCGGCCAAAGCCTGGTGATCATGGAAGCCATGAAGATGGAACACGCCATCAAAGCCCCGGCCGACGGCGTTGTCACCGACATCTTCTTCGCCGAAGGCGACCAGGTCTCCGAAGGCGCCGAGCTGATCGCCATCGAAGTCACCGAAGAGGAGGCAGGCTGATGGCCTTTCCCAAACAGGTGCGCCTGGTTGAGATGAGCCCCCGGGACGGCCTGCAAAACGAGCCCGGCGCAGTGATTGCCACCACCATCAAAACCGGCCTCATCGACCGCCTGGCCGACTGCGGCCTGAGCCACATCGAAGCCGCCAGCTTTGTGTCGCCCAAATGGGTGCCACAAATGGCCGACGCCGCCGAGGTGATGGCCGGCATCACCCGCAAACCCGGCGTACGCTACTCCGCCCTCACCCCCAATCTGAAAGGTTTCGAGGGCGCCCTGGCCGCGAAGGCAGACGAAGTCGCCGTATTCGGCGCCGCCTCGGAAAGCTTCACCAAAAAGAACATCAACTGCACCATCGCCGAAAGCCTGGAACGCTTCGCCCCGGTGCTGGAAGAAGCCCGCAAACACGGTATCCCCGTGCGCGGATATGTTTCCACCGTCATGGGCTGTCCCTACGAAGGCGACATCGCCCCGGCACAAGTCGCCATCGTAGCCAAAGCCCTGTACGACATGGGCTGCCACGAAATCTCCCTGGGCGACACCATCGGCGTAGGCACCCCGCTAAAAGCCAAACGCATGCTCGAAGCCGTCGCCGCTCACGTGCCCATGGAAAAACTCGCGGCCCACTTCCACGATACCTACGGCCAGGCCCTGGCCAACCTGTACGCGGTGCTGAAGGAGGGTGTGAGCGTTATTGATGCCTCCGTCGCTGGCCTCGGCGGCTGCCCCTACGCCAAAGGCGCATCCGGCAATGTAGCCACCGAAGACGTGCTATACCTGCTTAACGGTCTGGGCATAGAAACCGGCGTTGATCTCGAAAAGTTAGTAGCCACCGGCGACTGGATCAGCAACCAGCTGAACCGCCACAACGGTTCCAAAGTCGGACAAGCACTAGGCGGACACTGCCAATGATCGAATTGGGGAGCCGGTACACCTTCCCGGGACTGTCTGCAGCATGGATGCTGCAGACAACGTACATGGGTTCGGCCGAGCGTTTAAGAAGCGAAGCTTCTTGCGACAGCCGAACGACCGCAATCTGCGATTGCGGGCCGGACCCGCTCACGGGTATTCACAGCGTGTCCCGGGAAGGTGTACCGGCTCCCCAACACGCCCAAGCAAGAAGGCTAGGAGCCCAAGAATGAGCAACAAAAACGTGGTAGCCCTGGATCTCCCCATCCCGGAGATCAGCGACATGCCCGAAGACACCCAAAAGTACTTCCAGATCTGCCAGGAAAAACTCGGCATGATCCCCAACGTACTCACCGCCTACAGCCACAACCTAAAACAGCTCGAAGGCTTCACCCGCCTCTACAACGAACTCATGCTCGGCGAAAGCGAACTCAGCAAACTCGAGCGGGAAATGGTGGCCGTTGTGGTCTCCTCAGAGAACAAATGCTTCTACTGCCTGGTCGCCCACGGTGCCGCCGTTCGGGTACTGAGCGGCGACCCAGCTCTGGGCGAACACATGGTGATGAACTACCGCAGCGCCAAACTCGATCAACGCCAGCGCGCCATGCTCGATTTCGCGTCCCTGCTCACCCGCACACCCGCCCTTGTTACCGAAGAACACACCCAGGCCCTGCGAGACGCCGGCCTGAGCGACCGGGGCATCTGGGACCTGAGCAACCTGATCGGCTTTTACAATATGAGTAACCGCGTGGCCATCGCCAGCGACATGCAACCCAACCCGGAATACCACAGCCAGAGTCGCTAGCAAGTGCGTTGACTTGCCAGCCCTCAATTACAAAAACAAATGGAGGCAGAGATATGAGCAAGACTCTCCCAAGTTCCAATCCCAGCTATACGAGCAGCACCGCCGATAAACCGCTACTGGGCATGACCATCGGCGACATGCTCGACCGCACCGCCGAAAAATTCCCCAACAACGACGCCCTGGTGTGCCTGCACCAGGACATCCGCTGGACCTACAAAGAGTTTGTCGACAAGGTCAACGAAGCCGCCCGCGCCTTTATGGCCATCGGCGTCAAACGCGGTGACCGGGTAGGCATCTGGTCCCCCAACCGCTATGAGTGGACCGTTACCCAGTTCGCCACCGCCAAAGTCGGCGCCATCCTGGTAAACATCAACCCGGCTTACGGCGTGCACGAACTCCAATACGCCCTCAACCTGGCCGGCATCACCACCCTGGTCACCGCAGACAGCTTTAAAGCCTCCAATTACCGGGCAATGATCTACGAGCTGGCACCCGAACTGAAACGCAGCGCCCCTGGCAAACTCAAAGCCGATCACCTGCCAGACCTTCGCGCCGTCATCAACATGCACGAAGACAAGCACGACGGCATGTGGACCTGGAAAGAATTCATCGGTTTTGCCAGCGACGTGTCCGAAGCCGATCTCAGCAAACGCCAGAGCGAGCTGCAGTTTGATGACCCCATCAACATTCAGTTCACCTCCGGCACCACTGGCAACCCCAAAGGCGCCACCCTCACCCACCACAACATCCTCAACAACGGCTACTTTGTGGGTGAAAGCCAGCGCCTGACCGAGAACGACCGCCTGGTCATCCCCGTGCCCCTGTACCACTGCTTCGGCATGGTGATGGGCAACCTGGGCTGCATTACCCACGGCACCGCTATGATCTACCCGGGCGAAGGTTTTGACCCTAAAACCGTACTGCAGGCCGTGCACCAGGAAAAGGCTACCGCCCTGTACGGCGTACCCACCATGTTCATCGCCGAACTGGCCGACCCGGAGTTCGACAGCTACGACCTTTCCACCTTGCGCACCGGCATCATGGCTGGCTCCATCTGCCCGGCCGAGGTGATGAAGAAGGTCAACAGCAAGATGAACATGAAGGAGGTGCAGATCGCCTACGGCATGACCGAAACCAGCCCGGTCTCCACCCAGACCAGCTCCCAGGACCCGTTCGAAAAACAGGTGACCACCGTGGGCCGAACACAACCTCACCTGGAAACCAAAATCGTCGACCCAGGCACCGGCAACGTGGTGCCCCGCGGCGAAATTGGCGAACTCTGCACCCGCGGCTACAGCGTGATGTTGAAGTACTGGAACAACGAAGAGAAAACCCGCGAAGCCATCGACGACGCCGGCTGGATGCACACCGGCGACCTGGCCACCATGGACGAAGACGGCTACATCCAGATCGTCGGCCGCATCAAGGATATGGTGATTCGCGGCGGCGAGAACATCTACCCGAAAGAAATCGAAGAATTCCTCTACACCCACCCCGCCATCGAAGACGTGCAGGTAACCGGCATACCCGATGAGAAATACGGCGAAGAACTGATTGCCTGGGTAAAACTGCGCCCAGACACAGACCCGGTGACTGGAGAAGACCTGCAGGCCTTCTGCAAAGGCAAAATCGCCCACTTCAAGATTCCGAAGAACTACAAGTTTGTCGACTCCTTCCCGATGACCGTCACCGGGAAGATTCAGAAGTTCAAAATGCGGGAGATTTCGATTGAGGAGATGGGGTTGAAGAAGTAAGCCATCCCCCTGCGCCAGTCACACCCTTCAGACCCCGGCCTTGTGTCGGGGTTTTTATTTTTCTGCGGTGACTTCGCCTTGGGGCTTCAATCATGAAGCGCTCTTCGTTTTTGCGCGGCGTTATTACAAGAATTCTGGATAGTTGTTTTGCAGGACCATGATTTATAGGCTATTTTGTTGATTAGCTTACAAACCAAGCGGTGATCGTGAGGCGGTCGCGTTTTTGTTGGCGGTGTGACTGCTGCCTAATTGCTGCTAGGGCCAAAAACAAGGAGAGTCTGCTTGGCAACAAACTATGTCTTGATAGATTTTGAAAATGTGCAGCCGAGTAACCTGGAGGTTCTCAAACGGCACCCTTTCAAGGTGGTGGTTTTCGTTGGTGCGAACCAGGTAAAGATACCGTTTGACCTAGCTGCTGCGATGCAGGGGCTTGGTGATGCTGCACGATATATAAAAATTACGGGCACAGGCAAAAACGCTCTCGATTTCCACATTGCCTATTACATTGGTGAGCTGGCTGCCAAGGACTCAGGTGCGTACTTCCACATCATTTCCCGAGATACCGGTTTTGACACGCTGATCAAGCATCTCAAATCGCGTGGCATCAAAATCCAGCGTGAGCGAGACTTAGCGGAAATTCCTGTAGTAAGAATGTCCACGGCTACCTCTACCGACGATATGGTGTCCGCCATCGTGAAAAACCTGGCAGGCCGGGGGCAGTCTCGCCCTCGCAAGGTGAAGACGCTCTCTAACACCATCAATTCGCTATTCACAGAGAAGCTGTCGGAACAGCAGCTAAGCTCAATTGTGAAGGACCTTGAGCAGCGTAAATACATAAAGGTGAATAACGGCAATGTTTCGTACCAATTGCCGCACTAGCCCTAACAATCGCAGGTACGGCGACGTCTTTTACATTGCGGCTTCGCCTCCATTCCAAAGCCGCGCATGCTGCGGGCGTTAGTTCGTAAGGAGAGTTCGTGGAACAAGGTGTGGTAGAGGCAACTTCTATGGCGGTTTGGCTAGACCCGAAGATAGTAGTGCCGGCTGTAAGCGTTGTGCTTGCGTCCGTTATAATGCCAGTCTTGCTCCACTACTCAAAAGCGAAAAGGGAGCGTGAAGACAAAGTCTTCGAAATAAGGACAAAAGTATATACCGAATACTTTCGAAAATTCGAAGAAGCTGCCGCAGGAGTGGGTGTTGATTATGAAGAGTTTTCAAAGGTGACGCTGCGAAATGCGTTTCGAGACTTCCTTGAAGCCAAAAGCTCTCCTGATGCCCTAATCAAATTTCAGGATGAAGTTGGGAAATTTCCTCATCAGATTCAGGATTCTTATAGAAAGGCTACTCAAGAAATTACAACGCTCAAAATTCTGGGGTCTGACAGGCTTTTCTATTTAACCTCAGAATTTGAACAGCTAAATCAAGAAATTCTGGAGATGTCTTCTGAATTGCTGGGTGAAATGCAGCAAGCCCTTGCGTCGCAAGAGTTCGAGACGCCAATTGCTAAGAAAATGAAGGATAAAGGGCAAAAGATTAAGAACCTTAAGGACGAAATTATTAACCAAATGCGTTCAGAGCTGAATCTAGGAAAATGAACTAACAATCCCAGGCACAGCGACAGCTTTTTCATTGCGGCTGCACTCGAGCCTGGGCTACCAATCCCCGGAGGATTATGAAAAGCTCAGTGCGTAAAGTGTCCACCAAAGTGGTGCAATATCACCGCGCTTGCTGCAGGCGTTATGCCTTTCTCCAGACCTACCTGCCAGATAATAACGGTTGACGTTATTGACGAAGGGCGTCATTATTGAACCATGATCATATCGTTCAAGTGTAAGGATACCGAGAAACTGGCAAGTGGACGCCGCGTCAGGCGCTTCGTCAATTTCGAGCGAGTTGCCTTGAGGAAAATTCGGCAACTCCAAGCTGCAAGCCAGTTGGATGATTTGAAAGTACCGCCCGGAAATATGTTGGAGCCATTGCATGGTGACCGCCAAGGCCAGCACAGCATTCGAATCAACAAACAGTTCCGGGTTTGCTTCCGCTGGACCAAGGCTGGCGCGGAAGATGTCGAAATTGTTGATTACCATTAGGAGGTGGCTCATGCGCAACATTGATGCTGTCACGCCAGGCGAGTTGCTGAAAGAAGAGTTTCTGGAGCCGATGGGCATTTCTCAATACCGCCTGGCCAAAGAAATTGGGGTGCCTGCTCAGAGAATAGGCCAGATCATTGCGGGAAAACGTTCGATTACCGCAGACACGGACCTGCGACTCTGTCGCTTCTTTGGTTTGTCTAACGGCTACTGGTTGCGAGCTCAGGCAGCCTACGACACTGAGATTGCGGAAGATGCCCTGGAGGATCAGTTAAAGAATATTCGTCCGTGGACTGCTGTATCGGAAATTGGGCACACGGCATAACCAACGGCTGCACAGTGACCGATTTTCCGCCGCTTAGCGGCCTCAAACCGGTGGGTAAGGCGTTAAATCAGTAGTGGTACCGGAGCTGGGCGATAAGCAAAGCGTCGTCCGTGACTTTGTAGACCATGCGGTGTTCTTCGTTGATCCGTCGAGACCAGTATCCGGCGAGGCTGTGTTTGAGGGGTTCTGGTTTGCCAACACCTTCGAACGGTTCTCGCTTGGTTTCTTTGATCAGCTTGTTGATTCGGTTGAGAATCTTTTTATCGGTCTTCTGCCAGTACAGATAGTCTTCCCAGGCGTTCTCGGAGAAGATGAGTTTCATTCAAGAAGTTCCCTTTCTTGCCCTCCGCCTTGCTCCAACTCGGCAACGGATTCCAGCAAACGGCGGGCGTTCTTTGGTGCGCGCAAGAGGTATGCGGTCTCTTGCAACGCCTCATAGTCCTCAAGAGAGATCATGACCACGGATTGTGCCTTGCTCCGGGTGATGATCACAGGAGAATGGTCTTCACAGACCTGCTCCATGGTTTTTGCCAGATTGGTTCTAGCGGCTGTGTAGCTAATGGCATCCATTAGACTGCTCCTGTACAGGATGTTGTTCGTGTGCAGAATACCGTACAGGCAAAGATTTAACAATCGGCGAAATGAGCGGGGCAGGCTCCAAATCTGGTCTCATCACATTCATCACGAATCCTTTACCATTGGGGGTTGTCACTGCAACACACTCAGTTAAGCTGGACGGAATTCACCCAGTGAGGTAACTCGCAACTATGGGACAAACATCCGAAACATACAGCAGCAGCCTGCCAACCATTCCTTCACTCGACCCTGAGCGAGTCTCGTTGATCGAGCAGGCGGGGTTAACCGTCAAACAGTTAGAACCGCTTGGCGTTGAGATCTACGGGGCCGATGTTCGCGCCGGGCTCCCCGAGCCTGTCATAGAGGCGCTGGAAGTGGAAATGGCGAATCGGGGGTTCATCGTCTTCAAGCAGCAGACCGATCTTTCGGCCGATGAACTGGTCGAGGTGAGCAAATGGTGGGGCGCTCACGAGATCCACTCAACCCACGGGGTTCACCCTGCCACACCAGGTCGAAACAGGCACATCTTCCGCTGTTCCAATGACAGCCGCCACGGGATCCTGGGCGTGGGGCCTCAGTGGCACAACGATGGCAGTTTTGAAGCTGCCACTTTTTCGCACTCTGCTTACTACATGGCTCGCGCGCCGGAACAGGGAGGCGGCACACACTTCGCTCACCAGGGCGCGGCCTTTGATGCCCTGCCCGCGGAAAAGCAGGCCTTCTGGGAGCGCCTTGTGTCGGTGAATTCCGCGTCCAGCGTAACCCACCCCGTCGTCCACACGCACCCGGTGTCCGGAAGGAAGAGTGTATGGCTTCATCTGGGGATGACCGGGGGTTTGTTGAACGAAGAAGAAATGAAGGCGCTTTTCAATGACTACAACGATCTGATGAACGCGTCGTTCGAGAAGGGTTACGGGATTCGCTACCACTACGACACGGGTGATCTGCTCTACATTGATAACTGGGCACTGGCCCACAGAGCGGCACCGGAAGCACACATGCCAGCTGAAAAGCAGGGGTTGCGGATCATAGATCGTGTCACGGTCAAATCAAAACAGGATCTGGCGCCACACTTTGGCTTGCCGCAATACATCAATATCAGCGGGCCTCACCCATTTAATAAAGATGGCGTCTGGCAGGCCGGTGGCGTGGGATTCCTGTGGAAGGATGACATCCGCCTGCAAAACTGATCCCAGCCGGAATCAGTTTTGCGGCAGGGCTGAGCCTTTAATATGACATCGGTTTACTTATCCTGATCCGGGGCTTCGATTTTCACAGCCCGATACGGCTCCCCCTCCTCAGTCTGCAACTGATAGTCATAAGCCGCCTGCAGGCCGGTTTCATCTTCGCCCTGTTCTTCTGCGCCCTGTTCAAGGGAGCGCGGGTAAAGCGGCGAAAGCAGTGCCGCCAGAATGCCGATGGCGGCAAACATGGCAAACGCATCCGCATAACTGAACTCGTTCACCAACATACCCACGATGGGCGAGCCGACGGCCTGGCCAAGGGATACCGATATAAAGGGTAGCACCGGCCCCACAGACAACCGACCGGGTAGCAGGCGGATGCCAGTCATCAGGTACAGGCCGGTCAGGCTCATGTAGGCCAGGCCAAATACCAGCGCGGAAAACACTGCTGTCACTATATTGCCGGGGCTGGCGGCGAGCAGGGCCAGGCTGGCTGACAGCATCATCAGCATCAGCGCCTGGGTGATGGGTGGGTTGTTGCGATCGGCAAGGTCTGCAACCACGGCACCGCCCAGCCCTGCCAGACCTACCCCCAGCCACAGCCAGCCGGTAGAGCCCGATGGTAAGGCACCCACAGTAACCGCCAGGTCCGGCGCAAAAATCCAGTACGCGGCGGACACAAAGCCCATCACGAAGGCGAACAATGAGAGCCGCAGCAGGCGCACCCACTGCAGGGTAGTAATGGCGGGCGGCGGCGCAGCGTTCGCCGGCATCACTCGTGAAACCGAGGGGATTAAATACCAGGTTGCCAACACCCCAATAACGGCCAGAACCGCAAAGGAGCCATACGCATAGCGCCAGGCCTCGGCCAGTAACAGAATAGCTGGCGCGGCGATCACCACCCCCACACTGGTACCGGCGTTCATCACCGAGCTCACACGCCCATGCAGTGAGCGTTTTACCAGTGCCTGCATGGCCGCGGTCAGTGCCGGCATCATCAGGCCCGTACAAATGCCGCAGGCGAACACGCCCACACCCAGCGACAGCGCACCCGACGCCTGGCTGATCAATGCCAGGCCAACCGCACCAAAGCTACCAGACAGCACCGCTGTGTTGCGGGCGCCCAAGCGATCAGCCGCCAGCGGCGCGACCAGGGTCGCCAGGATAAAACTGATGAGGGGAATCGCGCCGATGATGCCGATCATATCTGGCGACAGTTCCAACTCTGACCGGATCGGCGGCACGAACAAGCCGAAGGCGAAACGGGCCAGCCCGAAGCTGATCGCGATCAGGGCGGCACCCAGGAGGGCAAACGAGGTACTTGAAGGAAACTTCATGTCACCTCCGGCAGGCTACTGTAAATTTACGGCGGCACTACACAGCGTCTGGCAACGTTGCAACCAGGAAGTCCACCAGCGCCCTCACCTTGGGCGTAACAAACTTGCGGGTGGGATAAACCGCATATACCCCCAGTTCAGCAGAGCAGTATTCAGGCAGCAACTCCACCAGCCTGCCCGAGTCCAGATCATCACGCAACAGGAAGCTCGGCTGGTACACCACCCCCTGGTGAGCCATGGCGGCTGCGCAACAGGTGTCACCGTTGTTGGCGTACATCCAAGGGCGCACCCGCGTGCTGACGGGCCCATCAGGTCCCTGAAACTGCCATTCGTTACCACTGGCCAGATTGCTGTAGGCAATGACCTTGTGGTGCATCAGGTCTTCAGGCGTTTCGGGTACACCGTTCGCCCGGATGTATTCGGGAGAGGCGCACACCATCAACCGGGTATTGGTGAGGCGACGGCTCACCAGTGTGGAGGTTCGCAGGCTGGCAATACGAATGGCCAAGTCAAAGCCTTCTTCAACGATATCCACGATGCGATCAGACAGGTCGATGTTTAACTCCACATCCGGAAACCGGGCGTGGAACTCGCCCCACAACGGGGCCAGGTGTCGAATGCCGAAACTCACGGGTGCGTTGATGCGCAGCACACCCTTGGCGACGCTGGTGCGCGAGGTCAGTTCCGCTTCAGCCTCTTCCACCCCCGCCAGCAGTTCCCGGCAACGAACGTAGAACACTTCCCCTTCCGCGGTCAGGGACAACCGTCGGGTGGTGCGGTGTAGCAGTCGCACGGTAAGGCGCGATTCCAGCTCGTTGATGTAGCGCGACACCGCCGCTTTCGACACACCCATGGTCTCGGAGGCAGCCACAAAGCTGCCGGCCTCCACAACAGCGCAGAAGGTCTGCATTTCCAGTAACCGATCCATCCTATTGTTCCACTTTTCGAGACAGTTAATCTTCTTTATGCACGTTTATCCCAAAAATAGATCTCCGTAAAGTAGCCCCATACTCAATCACACAGAAGGAAACACGGTCATGAACAACGCACTCATCAACAGACTGCTCAATACCAACGCTGGCTGGGGCGCCCTCGCATTGCGTATTCCGGTGGGCCTTATCTTCGCCGCCCACGGTGCCCAAAAATTGTTCGGCTGGTTCGGAGGCTACGGCCTTGAAGGCACCGGGCAATGGATGGATTCTATTGGCCTGAGCCCTGGCTACCTGATGGCCCTGCTGGCCGGTGGAGCGGAGTTTTTCGGAGGTTTGGCGCTGATTATCGGCCTGCTGGTTCGCCCTGCCGGTGCGGCTCTGGCCTTCGCCATGGTGATTGCTATTTTCAGCGTGCACATCCAGAACGGCCTGTTCATGAGCAACAATGGCTACGAATTTGGCCTGGCCTTATTGGCAGCGTCTGTTTCACTGGTGTTCAGTGGCGCCGGGCGCGCATCGGTTGACCGCCTTGTGACCGCTCGCTGAACGACACATCGGATTCTGAAGAAGGACCAATGCGCCATGACCAGTCTGTTTGTATCCCACGGCGCCCCCACCTTTGCACTGGAGCCGGGCCTGGCAGGCCCGGCCCTTACCCGGCTGGGGCAACAACTTCCAAGGCCTGCTGCTGTGCTGGTGGTGTCGCCCCACTGGATGACACCCGAGTTGCGGGTAGGCTTTGCCGAAACACCGGCAACCATCCACGACTTCAACGGTTTCGAACCCGCGCTTTATGAACTCGAATACCCGGCTCCCGGCCACCCGGCTTTTGCCAGAATGGCGCTTTCACTCCTTGAGGAAGCGGGCTGGAAACCCGTCGCCGACGCCCAACGCGGCCTGGACCACGGTGCCTGGGTGCCGTTGCGGCATCTTTACCCGGACGCGTCTGTACCGGTATTCCAGGTGTCCCTGCCGGGTTGGCTCGACAGCCACTCTGCGTGGCGCCTGGGACAGACGCTCGCCCCGTTGAGGGATGAGGGTGTTCTGATCATCGGCTCCGGCAGCCTGACCCATAACCTGTATGAGGTCCGCTGGCGCGACAAACGGGCAAGCGAATACGCCCGGGAATTCAGCCACTGGGTTCGGGAAGCTGTAATTGCAGGCGACCATGAGCGACTCGTCAACGCCCTGGCCCTGGCTCCCCATGCTCGCCGCGCGCACCCCACTATTGAGCATTTCCTGCCACTGCTGGTTGCCCTTGGTACCGGTGATTCTGATGCCCGGGGCACGGTAATAGAAGGCGGCATTGAGCACGGAGTGCTTTCAATGGATTCCTTTGTGTTCTGACGGCTGGCTCCACCCGGCATTCACACTGATAGAGTGAGCATTAATCCCGCCTCGGTTCTTTCTGCTACCTTTATAAATAGCTGCCGAGATGTATATATGAGGTAGGAGCAGCCAGAAAGAAGCACCACGGAGGTGATTTCTATGCGTATCGCAAAAGAGGATATACCTGTTCGAATTGATGTTCCGGGGGCAAAAGCACGACAACAAACCGATTTTGGCGATGTATTCGGTTACAACACCATGGGAGCTGAATACTTCTCCTTTGGTGCCGGCACCGACATCACCGAGTTGCTACACGGGCTTGAGGGCGACCGCTGTCAATGCCCTCACTGGGGTTATGTAGTGAAAGGGGAAATCACGGCCCTGTATTTGGATGGCAGTGAAGAAACCTCCCGTAGCGGGGATCTATTCTACTGGCCACCCGGCCACAGTGTGCGCGCCGAGCAAGACACCGACATTGTAATGTTCAGCCCGCAGCATGAGCATGGGTTGGTGATTGACCACATTCGGAAGCAGGTCATCAACTGAGAAGTCTTTGTAGTAATACGGCGCCCTGGTTGTCCTTAACCTGACTTTAACGCCCTGCTGGCTGTTGGCAGGCCTCTTTGCCAACAGCCGCTCAGGCCGGATTCACCCCAGGTTTTTCCGCAGGAATTTCTGGATTTCACCAACAATCCCGCTACGGAACGCCAGTACGGTAAGCACAAAGATACCGCCAAGGATCGGATCCACCCAATCCCTCAGTGGCCCCTGGGACAACTGGTATTCAATGTTGACCACAAAGGTGGCGCCCACTATCGGGCCGAGCAAGGTACCCATACCACCGACCAGCGTCATCAGTATGACCTCACCGGACATGTGCCAGTGTGCGTCATTAAGCGAGGCCAGCTGGAACACCACCGATTTCATGGAACCCGCCAGCCCGGCCAGCGCCGCCGAAATCACGAACGCCAGCACTTTATAGCGGTCCACGTTATAGCCCAGTGACACCGCCCGGGGCTCATTCTGCTTGATGGCCTTGAGTACCTGGCCATAGGGACTGCTGACAATACGCTGAACCAGCAGGTAGCAACCGATGAACACCGCCAGCACGAAGTAGTACATGTTCAGGTTCTTCGAGAGGTCAATCAGGCCGAACAGGTGGCCCCGCGGGATGCCGTGCATTCCGTCTTCGCCGCCGGTAAATTCCGACTGCACGAAGAAGAAGTAGACCAGCTGCGCCAGGGCCAGGGTGACCATGGCAAAGTAGATCCCCTGCCGGCGAATGGACAACAAGGCAAACGCCAGGCCCAGAGCGGTCGCCACCAGAGTGCCTGCAATAATCCCCACTTCCGTGGTCAGGCCTGAATAGTTGCTGAGCAGGTAACCGGTGGTGTAGCCACCGGTGGCGAGAAACGCCGCATGCCCAAAGGACAGCAGCCCGGTAAAACCGAACAGCAGGTTAAAGGCCACCGCAAAGAGTGCGAAGCACAGGATCTTCATCAGGAAGACCGGGTACATCGCGAAAGGCACTGCCAGCAGCAAGAGCAGCAGTACGCCGTTGAGGAGCATCTTCCGGCGATCCTGGGCCTTTTGCTGGTCGATGATCGCCTTTCGCACATCGGCGGGATTAAAGGATTGGCTCATGATTATGCTTCCTTACCGAACAGGCCGGAGGGTCGGAACATCAACACCACCACCATGACCAGGAAAATAACGGCAGACGACGCGGGTGGGTAAAAGGTTTTGGTGAGGCCTTCAATCACGCCCATCAGAATGCCGGTGATAATCGCCCCGCCAATGGAGCCCATACCGCCAATTACCACCACCGCAAACACCACAATCAGCGTATTGGCGCCCATTCCGGGCGTGACGGAGTAGATGGGTGCGGCAAGCACACCGGCAAAAGCCGCCAGCGCCACACCAAAGCCGTAAGTGAGACTGACCAGCAGGGGCACGTTGATGCCAAAGCCCTGCATGAGCTGGGAATCTTCCGTGCCGGCACGCAAGTAGGCCCCCAGCTTGGTTTTTTCAATCATGAACCAGGTGCCAAAACACACCAGCAGCGCCACCACAATCACCCAGGCCCGGTAATAAGGCAGGAACATAAAGTCCAGCTTAATGCCGCCCTTGAACATATCGGGCATGGCATAGCGCAGGCCAGACACACCGTAGATATTGGTGAGCACGCCCTGAATAATCAGCGCCACCCCGAAGGTGAGAAGCAGGCTGTATATGTGATCCTGCCCGGCAATTCGCCGCAGCAGGAAAAATTCGATCAGCACCCCGAACACGCCGACCAATAGCGGCGCCATAAACAGGGCGACCCAATAGTTGACGCCCAGGGTGTTGAACATAACCACCGTCAACAGGGCACCCAACATATACATGGCACCGTGGGCGAAGTTGATGATCTTCAGCAGGCCAAAGATGATCGCGAGGCCCAGACTTAACAGGGCATAGAAGGCGCCATTGATGAATCCGATCAAAAGCTGACCGGAGAGCACAGCAAGAGGGACGCCGAAAATCATGGTCATGGGTTTAACTCCACAAGCAGCACATACATTGGTATTGAGCTTGTCGGCTCAGTGACACGCCGGGCACGCCCTGCCCTGTTGCAGGGCGTGCCTCAGCTTTCCTCAGCCTCAGTTAGTAACCAGTTTGCACTTGCTCTCAGAGAGTGGGCGGTAGGCTTCATCGGCCGGAATGGTCCGCAGAATCTTGTACAGATCCCACTCATTCTTGGACTCCGCCGGCGTTTTCACCTCGGCCAGATACATGTCGTGCACCATCCGGCCGTCAGCACGGATACGACCATTGGTGGCGAACATGTCGTTGATGGGTGTGTCCATCATCTGCTTGCGAACGGTTTGGGCATCGTCCGATCCTGCCGCGGCAACCGCATTCAGGTAATGCAGGGTGCTGGAGTAGATACCCGCGTGCACCATGGTGGGCCGAACACCGGTTTCTTTCATGAAGCGGTCTGACCACTCCCGGGTGGCATCGTTCATGTCCCAGTACCACCCAGTGGTGAGCTGGATACCCTGGGCTGTATCAACACCCAGTGCGTGTACGTCGGTCAGGAACAGCAGCAAGGCGGCCAGGGTCTGGCCGGCCTGGGTGACGCCGAATTCACTGGCGGTGGTGATGGCGTTGGTGGTGTCTGAACCGGCGTTGGCCAGGCCAACGACATCCGCACCGGAAGCCTGAGCCTGCAGCACGAAGGAGGAGAAATCCTGGGTCGGGAACGGATGGCGTACAGAGCCGACGATCTCACCTCCGTTGGCCTCCACTACGCGGGTAACGTCTGCCTCCAGGGCGTGACCAAACGCGTAGTCTGCGGTCATCAGGTACCAGCTCTTGCCACCCTCTTTAACCACTGCACTGGCGGTGCCGTTGGCCAGCGGATAGGTGTCATACACATAGTGAATGTGGTTGGTGGTGCAGTGCTCATTGGTGATGCTTGAGGCAGCAGAACCGGAAACAATGCCCAGCCGGTCACTCTCCTCAAGGATCTTGCTGACTGCGATGGTGACAGACGAAGCCACCAGGCCCGCAACCATGTCTACCTTGTCGTTTTCCACCCAGCGGCGAACGGTACTGGAAGAAGCATCGGGATTATTACGATCATCAGCACTGACGACTTCGATCTTGGCGCCGTTCACAGTGCCACCGAAATCCTTGATGGCCATCTGCAGGGCCTTGAGGCCATTGGGGCCCGCCAGGTCACGATAGGTACCAGACATGTCGGCCAGGTAGCCGATCTTCACGGTATTATCAGAAATGGCCGCCTGCGCGCCACTCACCATCAGGGCTGAGGCAACGGCTGAGGTCAGAAGCTTTTTGGTAATTGTCATTATTGTATCTCCGCTACTGTCTTGCGTTGGTTGATGTTGTTGGAGTTATTGGTTTTGTTGCACTCGTTCTATCCGGAGTTCAGACCCCTAAATAGCCGTCCAGCACCGATTGTTTGGCACTCAGTTCATCGGCGTGGATTTCTTCCACAATCTGCCCATGCTCAACCACGTAATGCCGGTCAGCCAGCGGGGCTGCAAAGTGGAAATTCTGTTCAACCAGTATGATGGTCAGGCCTTTTTCTTTGAGCGCCATCAGCACCTCACCCAGCTTCTCGACAATCACGGGTGCAAGCCCTTCCGTGATCTCATCGAGCAGGAGCATATTGGCGCCAGTGCGCAGGATACGGGCCATCGCCAGCATCTGCTGCTCACCACCGGACAGCTTGGTGCCCTGGCTGAACCGACGTTCATACAGGTTTGGGAACATGTCGTAGATTTCTTCCAGGCTCATACCGCCACTGCGCACCACCGGCGGCAAAGTGAGGTTTTCCTGAACGTTGAGAGAGGAAAAAATGCCCCGGTGTTCGGGGCAATACCCCACTCCCAACCTCGCAATATGATGCGGCGCGCACTGCATGGTTTCTTCGCCGTTAATCATGATGGAGCCGGTGCGGCGGCCCACCATATTCATAATGGCCTTAAGGGTGGTGCTGCGGCCGGCGCCGTTACGGCCAAGCAGGGTAACCAGCTCGCCGCGCTTAACCATCAGGTCAACGCCATGGAGAATGTGAGATTCACCGTAAAAGGCGTGCAGGCCAGACACCCGCAACTGTTCGTAGTCTTTCTGGGGGTTCTGGCTCATTGTGCTGCCTCCGCCTGCTCGGCGGGACTCTTGCCACCGCGTTCTCCGCTGCCATCGCTGCCCATGTAAACTTCACGCACCCTCGGGTCTGCAGAGACCGCTTGATAATCACCTTCTGTCAGCACCGCGCCTTGGGCCAGTACCGTGATGCGGTCGCACAGTTTGCTGACCACACTCAGGTTGTGCTCCACCATCAGAACGGTGCGCCCTGCGGCGGCCTTGCGCACCAGTTCCACTACCCGGTCTACGTCTTCCGAGCCCATGCCCTGGGTTGGTTCGTCCAGCAACAGCAGCTTGGGCTCCATCGCCAGGGTAGTGGCCAGTTCCAGCGCGCGCTTGCGGCCATAGGCCAGTTCCACAGTGGTGGTGTTGGCAAACTCGATAAGGCCTACAGAATCGAGCAATTCCATACAGCGCTGGTTCAGCCGGTTCAGGGAAGCGCCGGATTTCCAGAAACTGAATGAGGTGCCCTCCGCGGTTTGCAGTGCAATGCGGATATTTTCCAGGGCAGTCATATGGGGAAACACTGCTGATATCTGGAAAGAACGGACGATACCCTTACGGGCAATGGCGGCAGACTTCAGCGAAGTGATGTCTTCACCGTGGTAGAGAATCTGGCCTCTGGTCGGGCTCAGGAATTTGGTCAGCAGGTTAAAGACCGTGGTCTTGCCCGCGCCATTGGGCCCGATCAGTGCATGGATATCACCCTGCCGGACCTGCAGGTTGACGTTATCAACCGCTACAAATCCTTTGAATTCCTTGACCAAGTTACGGGTCTCGAGAACGAACTGTTCACTCATGAGCCACTTCACCTTTTGTTATTGTTGTATTTAACAATCAACCCACAGATTAGATTGACGTATACGTAAACGTCAAGAACAAACTTGGTTATTTTTCCGGCGGTATGGAATAGGTCATGGTGGAGTGCGCAACGGGCTCCTCCGAACCCTCGGAATACACAAACACTTCACCCACACCGATGGTTCGCCCCACCTTGAGAATGGTCGCCCTGGCCCAGATAGGCGCATGAGCCACGGGTTTTCTAAGGAAGTTGATATTCAGGTTGGTGGTGACGGCCAAAGGCACCAGGCCAATCTTGCTGAGCAACGCGGCATACATGGCAACATCGGCCAGCCCCATCATGGCGGGGCCGGCCACTGTTCCACCCGGGCGCAGGTGTTCTTTATCTACCTCCAGCTTCATTTCTGCCCAGCCATCACCCAGTTCCTGCAGGGTGCCGTATGAGGCCCCCTGCGGAAACTGCTCTTCAAGGAAATAGCGCAGCTCCTCAAAGGTAATCTTCATACAGCGACTTCCTCTTTGGCCCGGTTGCGCAACACAAAGCGTTGGATCTTGCCGCTGGGGGTTTTTGGCAACTCTTCCACAAACTCGATTTCCCGCGGGTAGGCGTGGGTAGACAAGCGGTGACGGACCAGTTCCTGCAGCTCTTCTTTGAGCACGGCGTCGTCCGCCGGCTCCTGACCAGATTTGATAACCACATAGGCCTTGATGATCGAGCCGCGCTTTTCATCCGGCTTGGCCACCACACCGGATTCGGCCACCGCCGCATGCTCCAGCAGGGTACTTTCAACATCTGCTGGCCCTACGCGGTAACCTGCTGTGGTGATAATGTCGTCGTCACGGCCGCTGAAGGAGAAACTGCCATCGCCATGGCAGATCACCATGTCGCCGGTCAGGTAGTAGCCGTTCACGAACGGGTCTTTCTCGCCCCAGGTGTAGCCATCAAAATGGAACAGCGGCGACGCCTTGAGATCCACTGCCAACTGGCCGATTTCGCCCTCTCCCACCTCTTCATTTTTTTCGTTCAACGCCACTACTCTGTGGCCTGGCGATGAGAACCCCATAGAGCCCTGGCGAATCGGGTGGTCCAGGCCGTGGAAGTTGCAACAGGTCATACCGGTTTCGGTCTGGCCGTAATGGTCTTTCACCGGGCAGAAGTGACGACGGGCAATCCAGTTCACCACCTCAGGATTCAGGGGCTCGCCGGCGCTGCTGCACACCCTCAGGCCAAGATTCTCCCCTTCCGGCAGAACCTGATCGTTCGCCTTGAGCAGGCGATAGGCCGTCGGCGCCGCTGCCAGGTTGGTGATCCGGTACTTGCGGATCATCTCGTAGGTGGATTCCGGGGTGAACGGGTTGGGATTGAAATGGGTGGCATGGCCCATCAGCAGCGGGCCGGTGACTGCGTAATAGAGGCCATAGGCCCAACCGGGGTCTGCCACATTCCAGAACACATCGTCTTCGCGCAGATCGATGGCGTATTTCATGTAAACGTAGAACGCCAACAACGCCTTGGCGGGCACGGCCACGCCTTTAGCCTTACCAACGGTACCGGAGGTAAACATCTGCAGGAACGGATCGTTGCCAGTGATCATCGCCGGCTCGCACTGATCCGACTGTTCGGCCAACACCGCATCAAAATCGCGCACATCCGTACCGGCGGCTGCCGCGTTCAGGCACAGTACCGGCGGGCAATTTTTGACTTCTTCCAGCTTGGGGTAGTTGTCTGGATCGGTCACCACCAGCCGGGTGCTCGCCTTCTCCAGGCGATACTCGATAGCGCCGGAACCAAAGGCGGTGAACAGCGGCTGGTACACCGCGCCCAAGCGAAGGGTTCCGGCAATCACAATCAACAGCTCCGGCCCCCTGGGCAGAAGGCCGGCTACCCGGTCACCTTTGGTGACGCCCAAGGACTTCAGATAGTTGGCAAAACGTGCAGACGCGGCTTTGAGTTCAGCGAAGGTAAGAACGCCATCGCCACCGCCGATTTTTTCGTAATAGAGCGCAACCTTTTGCGGGTCAACGGCCCATCGGTCACAAATTTCGTGGCATACGTTCAGACCACTCTCCAGGCGTCCGTCCAGGATGTCCGCTTCCAGCGCGGCCGCATCAAACTTGTTGAACACATCATTGTATTGCGGAAGGCTCATCGTACACTCCGTTTGTTGTCGTTGTTGGTTGTACAAACCTAAGTCAGATTTAGCACAACCTTCACTTTACGTAAAGGTAAACTTTTGGCTAAATGAGAGCCGCATAACATGGGAAGCGGTCATTATTTTGGAAGGTTAGGAGGGGGCGATGCTAGGTACTATCCGCGTTACCACCAGACACAGATTGCTGAAACTATGGTTTGCGTTATATGTTTTTCGTCCACGTGAACTCCATTTGACGCGCTGTCTTCTCCGCCAGCGGCGCGCTTTAGCGCGTCCGCTGGCCTGACTTGTTGGCAGAGATGTCCTTGAGGCCGCCGGAGACATACTTGTGCAGGACACTAGAAACGAGAGACTGATAAGGAAGCCCTTCTTCCAACGCTCGACGTTGTAGTGCCTCCAGGTCGCGACTGGAGATGCGTATATTTATCCGCTTGTCTTTCTTGAAATTTTCTTCCGCTGACTTCGTCAGGTACTCCCGACGATCGGCATCCAGATCTGACTCGAACTCCCCGGATTCGTAAGCCTCCAGTAGCTCTTGCTCTTCGGGATCTAATTTAGTCTTGGCCATACTCTCCCCCTAGAAATGTCTTGGTGGCCTTGCGGCTGGGGATAACCGTTTTGAGAAAGATCTCTCTATCATTCTCGACGTACCGCACCAGCCAGGCGTAATCGTCAATCCTAACCACAAACAGGCGTTGATTCGGATACTTGTCCCTGTTGGGGTGAGGTCCATCATCAAGCAAAGCACCAGACTGAAGAGCAAACAGGACATCCTCAAAGGAAATTCCGCGCTCGCTCATCAACTGCTGGTTCTTTTCAGCATTCCAGTTAATTTGCTTCATGGGCCGAGCTTAGCAGAATGTGTGCCTATTGGCATCTTATCGACAATGACTCGTACGAACACATTCGTATATCCCGCCCCCATCGGCTTTAATTACCAGAGTTACTCATTCACAACAGCCAGGCGGTACTTGCCTGCCGGAGTTTTGGCTCTGGTGTATGGCAGCAAGGTGTTGGCATGACAGGAGGTCATTACCATGAAACGCATCGCCATTTGCTTTGACGGTACCTGGAACCGACCGGAAGAAAACATCGGCGAAGATTTTCCCACCAATGTTCTGCAGTTTGCCCGGGCTATTCGGCCCACCGATGACCAGGGCGTGGAGCAGGTGGTGTTCTACGATTGGGGCATTGGCTCCTATCACGATCAGCTTCGGGCCGGCGCCACGGGCAAAGGGCTGGAGAAGAATGTGATGGATGGCTACCGGTTTCTGGTGCACAACTACGAGCCGGGTGATGAGATTTTTATGTTTGGTTTCAGTCGCGGTGCCTACACGGCTCGCAGCCTGTGCGGCATGATCAATAACTGCAGCATTCTGAAGAAGATTCACGCCAATCAGATTGAAAACGCATTCCGGCTCTACAAAACCAAAAAACACTCTGCCAATGGCGAACATGCCATGGCGTGGAAGAAAGCCCATTCGGTGGAGCTGCGCACTCCCATAAAATTTGTGGGTGTGTGGGATACCGTGGGCGCTCTGGGGCTGCCGTTTACGTTTTTCGGGCTGATTAAAGATAAAGACCTGTTCTACGACAGGGAGATTGGCAGCAACATCGCAATCGCCCGGCATGCGTTGTCACTGGACGAGCAGCGTGAGGATTTTGAACCGACGCTGTGGGAGCCGAGGGAAGGCACAGACATTCAGCAGGTGTGGTTTGCCGGGGTGCACTCGGATGTCGGTGGCGGCTACGGACCGGATAAGGCGAACCAGATACTGGCAGATATCCCGTTACTCTGGATGGCAGACGAGGCGAGGAAGCAGAAGCTCCTGTTTAATCACAACCTGCCTTCCCAAACCCACCCAACGGCAGAGCAGCACAATGAATACAAGGGCAAGTACCGGCTGCTGGGCAAACTGGTTCGCACCATTCCCGTACCTGAGGCCAACCTGACCTACGTACACCCCAGCGTCAAGAAACGCTACGACAGCGGTTACCGCAGCGAGCCGATTGAGCAGTACATCAAAGCTCACGGGCAATGGCCGCCATTGTGGGGAGGGTAATTCGCAGGTTCGGTTTCGTGCTAGTCTGGCCAGGTTATCCATTGCCAAACACTGATTTATTGAACCCGAGATCTACAC
>NZ_JBQTCK010000007.1:0-203148 GCF_052380025.1 Marinobacter sp. NSM | reverse complement strand
GGCTCTTAATTCCAAAAGCCCCAGCATCCTTGATGTTGGGGCTTTTTTATTTGTGTTCTCGAAAGTATGACTCGCCGCACAGCTACAACCTGCAAACAAAGTTAACATTCGGTAAAGACTGGCCGACCCAGAATATAAAAAGAGCCAGCTCCAGAGACACTCATCAGTCATTCAATCGATGCCGTCAATAACAAGAAACGGCGCAGGGTGTGGCTATGAGTAAAAAACTGCAGGCACTTGTTGTTGCCATTGTTTCCCTGCCGGTATCTACCGAAGCAGGTCTTCAGCCTATTTCCGATGAGCAGATGTCGGAAGTCACCGGGCAAGCGTTCCTATCGGTTGATCGCCAATACCATCCCGATCCGGACAACACTACCTCTTATACCCGCGTTAACCTTGGCATGGATATAGAAATCCAGACCAATGTTGATGTTCTGGAACTTGGCCGTTATGACAGGGAAGGTGAGAAAGCCGGCTCATCGGACGTCTTGATAAGGGATTTTGCGCTCGGCTATATCAACAACCAGGCCTACTATCAACGTAACCCCAAGGTGGCGAGACAATATCGTCCGGATGGCTCTTCTTATAACGAGAACGAAATCGTTCCGTTTATGATCGATAACCCCTTTTTCGAGTTTGCATTTGATGAGGCGACCAGCGAGGTGGTTGGTGTTCGCCTTGGCTTTGGTGATGCAATGGGAGTGCTGTCGGGTAAGATCGAAACCCTGACGGGTAATGTGAATGTGGACATCATTGACCGGGGCGAAGGACTGCGGGATGCCAGTTCCAGCGGTAACTTCTTTGATCAACTGATTGTTTTGCTGACCCCTCTTCTGGAAGGCGGCAGTCCCCTGGCAACCAAAGCGCAGCTGGTCTACGGCGATGATAACGATCCTCGGGTTGGTGAGCTTGACCCGATAAGAGCAGAGTACATCGGTATCCCCAATGGCGAAAAATTCGTTCTGGAGAACGCAGGCAGCTTCACCCGCTGGTCGGTTAAAAACCTGATTGGCTGGGGTTCGAGCTCGGAGATAGAAGTTCCCAATTGTTCATTCTTTAGCTGCGGTTCCGGTGATATCTACGTGTATGCCGATGGCTGCAGGGTGTTGGGCATTGACGCCTGTTTTGACCTGGATATCTACAACAGCTTCCCTATAGGGCAGGTAGAAGAGGTTAACGGAGAGCGCAGGCTCACCGGCCCGGCGAACGGAGCGTTCATTTCTTTCCAGACCAAAGATCTGGATTGGCTGAAAGACGTTAAGAAAAGCGATCTAACGGTGGAGGACTTTATCCGGGCGACCTCAGGTGCCTTCTTTAATATTCCGAACGGTGCCACCGAGGTTAACCTGAACGAAGCCCTGAATGGGACTGATCGATATCGTACTGAGTATATCGATCGTGGCCGGGGGCTGTTCTGATGAGCGCGCGTATGCTGTGGGGCAAAGCAGGCTTCCGGCCTACCTGTGCAGGGGTGTTTCTTCTCCTGGTTGCTGTTGCTCCGGCCTCCGCTCTGGCTGAGCTGGAGCGGCTTGCCGAGTCAGAGATGTCGGAAATCGACGGGGCAGGTATTGGCCTGGTATTCGATAACTTTACCTTTTCCCACGGCACTGACCGGCCGGACACTGACGGCAACCAGGCGCGCATCTTCCGTATATCCGGTATCAAGAGTACCGATGGTCGGGAAGTGGATATCACTGTCAACCACCTGTATATCGCAGGCGCCAACTCAAATTATGGGGAAAACCTGACGCCGGTGAATCTTGGCAGGCTGGTTAATCCGTGGAGAATCGATATTGTTGACGGAAATGACATTGGTGTTCCCGATAAGGCGGTTCTTGAACTGGCGGCGCCGAGCAAGATTCCGGGAGCGGAAGGGTTCGACTGCATGGGCGCCTCTGCCGCCGCCGGCAGCGGCCAATGTTCCAGTCGACCAGCCACAGCTGACTGGATTGGCGAGCGCGCCGATATCGGTATGCAGATGAATGTCGCCGTTGGCGATGACCGTTCAGCGAATCTCAATATCCATGCCCGAAGTGCTGTTATTGACGGCAGTTATCTGCGTTTGTGGGGTGATGACCAGCGTAAACAGATGGCGGGGCAATTCAAGCTCAACTTCTATTCACCCGAAGTGTCAATCAATGCCTGCACGCAGGACGGCACTGCTTGTGGTTCCCGGATTACCATGTCGGATTTTGCATTGGAGCTGGCGATTGGTAACAGTCTACAGCCGGTATTTTTCGACGTTGATGGCGGCGGAAACTTCATCCTGGAGGTGGAAACCATTCGCTCCCCGGGAGCCGGCCAGATTGCTGCAAACGGACTGAGGGCAGGGAGTAATGCCCAAACCTGGGATTTCTACCAGGATTACTACAGCAACCCTGAGTATCGAAGTAACCTCCAGATCGGCAACTTCAGCGTTGGCGACCGTGATTTCGGCGCTGCACGGGTTGAGGGCATGCTGATACAGCATTTGCAAATACAGACAAAGGACCTGGCGCCATGACGTTTCCATACGCAGTTCCTGTGCTCTCGCTGTCACTGATGGTAGTCCTCACCTTGCCGGTCAGAGCGGAGATGGCCCCGCTGGGAGATGAAGCTTTGTCGAAGGTAGCAGGACAGGGCGGAATTTACCTGTCGGGTGACATCAGCATCAATGAA
Organism: Marinobacter sp. NSM; assembly: GCF_052380025.1. Taxonomy (NCBI): domain Bacteria; kingdom Pseudomonadati; phylum Pseudomonadota; class Gammaproteobacteria; order Pseudomonadales; family Marinobacteraceae; genus Marinobacter; species Marinobacter sp. NSM. The sequence continues at coordinate 200,490 of NZ_JBQTCK010000007.1, read as the reverse complement.
ATGGGCGGGCCGGTAGAGAATGCTTACTTTGGCCGTTGCGATGAAACCGACAAAAAATGCGGCGCCCGGTTTGCCTACCGCTTGAAGGAAGACGGCGGTTGGATAGTTCTTGATGAAATTCGGGGGTTGTTTGCTTTCGAGGGGTTAACGCTAAGGGTAAGAAAGATCGATTCCGGGTTTGGCGGCGACGGCGAACTGTTTGATCGGGATGTCATTGAGCTGGGGTTGCCAGATACTGTTCGGTTTACCGATGTGCATTTCAAGGTCGCGGCCAGCAGTACCGCCAGGCCGACCGATCCGGGATTCATCCAGACCGATATTTTTGCGGTGCAGATGCAGGGTGATGTCATCATGCAGGGCAACCTGCTGGTCTTTCCGGACGGAAACCCATGAGGAAAAGCCTAATGGCCATGACAGATTCTCGTCTTTCCCCGGGTCCTCTTTTATTGGTATCGATGGTGCCCGTGCTCGTTAATCCTGTGGCTGCCATGGAGCGGTTGGATGATATCGCCCTGTCACAGATTCAGGGGCAGAGCGGTATCACATTGGAGATGGAGTTGAACCTCTCCGCCGACCGCCTCTCTTATTATGATGATGGCAAGGGTGTGCATCTTGAGGGTATGCGCGTTGGATCTTCCAGGGGAGATAATGCGGGGGCGTTCCATCGGGTAAAGGTAGACATTGGGGCCGATGCATCATTGAACCTCGATTATCTGGTAGAGGATCGAAGAATCGAGTTTTCAGATATACGCCTGGCCGGCGCCCCCGGTGTGGGTATGGGGGGGATATTCTTTGATCACTCCCTGCAGGGTAGTCTGCGTATTCGACAAGGTGGGGCTGTGGGTGGCAGTGGTTACACCTTCGATACCGCCTACACCATGACGGGGGGGCGATTGGGATACCGAACCAATGGCAACAGTGTCTTCCTGGATGATATCACCATGGACGTCCAGGCTCTTGGGGTTACGCTGGATGTTGTGGGGGACACGCTGCAGCTGGCTTCCCCGGAGGTGATCGGTAACTGGAGCGTTGGTGCCATTCGCTACAGCAACGAACCGGGCAATGTTGGCCAAAGTTATGGTTCTGCCACGGGGCTGTCCTTGCCAAGCTACGGTGGGCTGCAGGGGCACTACGAGCTTTCCTCCGTGACCGACATCCGGGCCGGTGGCCGGTCGGGTGAGGGGTTAAGGCTGGATAATGAAACCACCATACACACGGCATCGTTTATCTATCTGGATGATGGCAACAGCTTGGCTTTGCGGGATATCACCGGTGACTATCGCATACACGACCTTCGCCTGGATGTTTCAGAGGACTGGCGTGGCCGGCCTGCGGTTGCGCTGACCCTTGGTGGACTGGAGGGTAATCTGAATATCGGCTCTATAGAGGTCGGCAATAGCGGCCAAAGCTTTGGCTCGCTGAATTTGTCATTTTTACTGGAAGACCAGATATTCAATGGTCGAACCTATCGCAATGAGTTGTATCTCCAGGGTGGCGGGCATCCTGACGCCGGCCCGCAGGGACTTCGCATGGCAACGGAGTGGAGTTTGCGCCTCGCGGATCTGAGCTACACGGAGGATGGCAACCGTGTGATCTTCAGCGGTCTGCAATCCTGGGGATCGGGGGATGTCACCGTCAATGTCACGCGTGACGAAGTGCGTAATGGCACACGGTTCTACGATGGTCTGCGAATTGGCTTTGAAGGCCTGGAAGTGGGTTATCGTATCAACGGGCTCCGAGTGGGCGGTGATGACGCGCCGCTCCAGGGCGGTACCGAGCTGCTGTTGGCACTGGGATTCTATCCCGCCTATGAGTTCGAACTGGATGGGCATATAACCCTGGGTGCCGGCGGCGCCTCGGGAGAGGGGCTTACAATTAATTCTGACATCCAGATTCGGGATGGTAAGGCCGCGGTGATCGCGGCTCCCTATGATGAAGGTAATGGCGAAATCGCCCAGAAGGGACTTTGGCTGACGGAAATGACTTATGACGGTCACGTCCGGGATATGACCCTGGATGTGACCGAAGAGGGGTTGGCCGTTGGCACCGGGGAGTCCTGGAGCACCATGGATATCGGCAATGTGCGAGTGGGCACCAAGGACGACGGTGCCAGTATGGGACGGTTACGAATTCAAAAATATCAGACCGGCAGCACGGCTTTGGTGAAGCCCGGAGGGGCCGGAGATATCTGTGTCGGGGGTGCTGGTAGTTCTGAGGGGGCCTGTGTGGCCGCCGGCGGGCAGTGGGAGACTCGGGGCAGCGAGGGTGTGACCATCGACATGATTCAGGTTCTGGCTCGGGCCGAGGGCGACGACAAGAAGAATGCTTTGATGTGGGAGAGTAATCGCGCCGTGGATGGTCAGGGAAGGCCAATAAACAACACCGGTATGAAGTTGTTGGTTAACGATATCTATACCAGTGATGGCGGTGACTTTGACGGTGATGGCGTTGAAGACAATCGCTTCGGTATTCGAACCGATCTGTCGGTGGATGTCTACCAAACCAAGGTTACCAAAAAAGAGGATGGGCCTGACGCCCAGGGTGTAGTGGGAAGCCGCGGCGATGAGAAAATCATCAGCCCAGGGTCGGCGGCTGGGTACCGGTATGTAGCCAATCCGGGCCCGGGAGACATTGCTAACCGCCCCCTTGGTTTTGCGGTAAAGGCAGATACCCGTTTCAAGGAGCTCTCAATCAATAACATCGATCTGATCCATCCTGTCGGCGGCAGTCAAACGATTGTCTACGGAGCAAAATTCCAGAACGTAGATATCCGTGCGAACCTGACCGCAACCCCCATACCCTGACGATTCAGGGGTCCGGTTATGGCAGACGGGCAGTCAAGGCGACTGTCCTTTTTGTGTTTTCGGCTGTCCTGTTGTTTAATCCGGGCTGCTCCATGTCGCCTCCGGAAGTTGTTTCATGAAATCCAGTTCGCTGTTATCCCTTCTTGAAGATCGTCGAATTCATTCCGGCGAATCGCTGGCGCAAACGCTCGGTATTTCCCGAACGGCGGTCTGGAAGCAGATTCGCAAAGCGCAAGTCGAAGGCGTGGAAATCAGAACCATCCGGGGGCAGGGGTATCAGCTCATCTCTACGTTGGATCTTCTGGCAAGTGACCGCATTCGGAAAGCACTGCCGGAGCGCCTGCATAACGTCATTGCCCTTGATGTTCTGGATACCGTTGACTCAACCAACGCGGAAGTGGCGCGACGGTTGACCTCGGGGTTGAAAGGCGTGCCGGTAGTGGTGGCTGACAGTCAGACTGCAGGTCGTGGCCGCCGGGGGCGTCAATGGGTGAGTCCGCAGGGGGAAAACCTTTATCTGAGCCTGGGGTTGAGTGTTCGAGGCGGGTTTTCTGCCCTCGACGGTATGAGCCTTGTATTGGGGGTGGCGGTCAGTCGGGCACTGTCGACCTTTGGGGCAGCGGACGCCGGTTTGAAGTGGCCGAATGATCTGTTCTACGGTGATCGGAAGTTTGGCGGGATACTGGTTGAGATTCAGGGAGAGCTTCAGGACGGAGAAGTGCAGGTTATTGCTGGCATAGGGATTAACGTTCATATGAAGCAGGCTGAGATGGTCGACCAGCCATGGATAAGCCTCGCCGAGGCATGGCCGGATGTCGTCTGGACGCGAAATGCTCTGGTGGCCGCTATTGTGTCGGAGGTAGTAGAGATTATTGCGCAGTTCGAGCGTCAGGGCTTTGCTCCGTTCAGGGATGAATGGCAGGCCCGGGATATCTTTTTCAACAAAGATCTGGTGGCCAGGGATGGTGGCGTTGAGGGTAGGGGTGCCGGTATCGATACCGCAGGCAACTATCAGGTTGTTACTCCTGAGGGGCTGGTGCCCGTCAGGGCAGGAGATATCAGCTTGCGGGTGCGATCATGATTCTTTTGCTGGACTGTGGCAACACCCGGCTAAAATGGCGCCTCATGGCCGATGGAGTCGTCGTGCATGACGGTGGCGGAGCCCTGGAAGAAACAGTGACTTTTGCTGAGTTAACACCCTACGCCCGCAAGATAGATCGTGTTGCCGTATCGACAGTCGCATCGGAGCAAAGCCGGCTGCGCCTGGACGAGAGTTTGGCAGCCGTAACGGCTGCCCCGGTTCGATACCACTGGGCGGAGGTAAGCCGGGACGGGCTCACGAATTCCTACCAGGACGTGGCCAAAATGGGTGCCGACCGATGGCACGCAATGGTGGCCGCCTGGGTTGGCGCCCGGCGCAGTTTCGCCGTCGTGGATGCGGGCAGTGCAGTGACCATTGACTATGTCGATGGCCAGGGCCAGCACCTGGGCGGGTATATTCTGCCAGGGCTGAATATGATGCGCCGGAGCCTCAAGCTGGATGCCGCCCGCATTGGATTCGAATACGACGAACAGATCAACGCTGCGCCGGGCCAGTCCACCGGTGAGTGCGCAAACCACGGTCTTGCATGGCTGACAGAGAGTCTCGTCCAGCGTCTGCTTGGTGATGTTGGTCGCCTCGGGCTGGAGCGAGTTGTTTTGACCGGCGGAGATGCGGGGCGGTTTCTGTCGTTGGGGCTGAAGGCGGAGCATCGGCCCGGTCTGGTGCTGGAGGGGCTGGAAATCGTCGATCTGCAGGAATCGCGGGGATGAGGTTGGTCGCACTGGTGTTGTTGCTGGCCAACCTGGCTGTCTGGTTTGCCCCCGGCTTGATTCCGCCGGTCATCTATGAGGGGGCGGCCGGTGGTGTTTTGCCTCGCGTTGCTAGTCTGAAAGTGTCCGATTCGAGTGAGCAGGCTCCGCTACTTTCCACGGAGTGTGTCAGGGTCGGTTGGTTTGACTCCCGCGAGGACGCCACTGCAATTGCAGAACGGGTTGGCGAGCATTTCCGCATTGAGGAGCGAGAGCGGGAGTTGCCGCCCCTGAATTGGGTGATGATCCCTCCGCAGCCCAGGGAGGTGGCGCTATCCCAGTTTCGCGATCTCTTTAGTCGTGGCGTGGAGTCTTATGTGGTGACAGAGGGTGAGTACCGAAACGCCATCTCGCTTGGTCTGTTTGAGTCGAGGGCGGCAGCAGAGTCTGTGCTGGAGGAAAAAAAACAGCAGAATCTCAATGTAGTGCTAGTCAACTTCCCCCGAAATCGTATAGGATACGCCCTCGTTTTTGATGTTGAGCCAGCAAGGGAAACCGAGGTGGTTCAGGCGGTTGAGGCGGAAAGTCACAGCAATTTCGACTTCGTTGAAATCTACGCTTGTGAAGGTGTTGCATCACCAGAAAAAAATCCGTAGTATACCGCCCTCGCTGAACAGGCGAATGTGAGCTGGCGTAGCTCAGTTGGTAGAGCAGCTGACTTGTAATCAGCAGGTCGGGGGTTCGATTCCGTCCGCCAGCTCCACTTTAAGTTTTGAGCAGGTTTGCGGTTGCAGATCTGTACAGGAGGGGTTCCCGAGTGGCCAAAGGGATCAGACTGTAAATCTGACGCGAAAGCTTCGCAGGTTCGAATCCTGCCCCCTCCACCACTAATTGCTCGCGGGCATCGTATAGTGGCTATTACCTCAGCCTTCCAAGCTGATGACGTGGGTTCGATTCCCACTGCCCGCTCCAATTTGGTTTCAATGCTCATGTAGCTCAGTCGGTAGAGCACATCCTTGGTAAGGATGAGGTCACCGGTTCAATTCCGGTCATGAGCTCCATTTTTATCCGGTCAACGTTACGATCCTGGTTGATTAGGGAGATTGGTCGAATGTCTAAAGCAAAGTTTGAGCGTAACAAGCCGCACGTAAACGTGGGCACTATTGGTCACGTTGACCATGGTAAGACCACTCTGACAGCCGCCCTGACTCGTGTATGTCACGAAGTATGGGGTACGGGTGAGAGCCGTGCTTTCGATCAGATCGATAACGCACCGGAAGAGCGTGCGCGTGGTATCACCATCGCGACCTCTCACGTTGAGTACGATTCTCCGACCCGTCACTACGCACACGTAGACTGCCCGGGCCACGCGGATTATGTTAAGAACATGATCACCGGTGCGGCCCAGATGGACGGCGCTATCCTGGTCTGCTCCGCTGCTGACGGCCCCATGCCGCAGACTCGTGAGCACATCCTGCTGTCCCGTCAGGTTGGTGTGCCGTTCATCGTTGTGTTCCTGAACAAAGCGGACATGGTAGACGATGAAGAGCTGCTTGAGCTGGTAGAGATGGAAGTTCGTGACCTGCTGAGCCAGTACGACTTCCCGGGTGACGACACTCCGATCATCACCGGTTCTGCGCTGATGGCTCTGGAAGGTAAAGACGACAACGAGATGGGTACTACTGCTGTTAAGAAGCTGGTAGAAGCCCTGGATGACTACATCCCCGAGCCGGAGCGTGCGATTGATCAGCCGTTCCTGATGCCGATCGAGGACGTATTCTCTATCTCTGGTCGTGGTACCGTTGTTACCGGTCGTGTAGAGCGTGGCATCATCAAGGTAGGTGACGAAGTGGAAATCGTGGGTATCCGCGACACCACCAAGACCACCTGTACTGGTGTTGAGATGTTCCGCAAGCTGCTGGACGAAGGTCGTGCCGGTGAGAACGTAGGTGTTCTGCTGCGTGGTACCAAGCGTGACGACGTTGAGCGTGGTCAGGTTCTGTGTGTACCGGGCTCCATCAAGCCGCACACCAAGTTCGAGTGTGAAGTGTACGTACTGTCCAAAGAAGAAGGTGGTCGTCATACTCCGTTCTTCAAGGGCTACCGTCCGCAGTTCTACTTCCGGACTACTGACGTAACCGGTTCTTGTGAACTGCCGGAAGGCGTTGAAATGGTAATGCCGGGTGACAACGTGAAAATGACTGTTACCCTGATCGCTCCGATCGCCATGGAAGATGGTCTGCGCTTCGCGATTCGTGAAGGCGGCCGTACCGTTGGTGCCGGCGTGGTCTCCAAGATCATCGAGTAACCTTCGGGTTACTCGTTGTTTGTTGCGCTGAGTTGTTTCGGTGCAGGCCAGTAGCTCAATTGGCAGAGCAGCGGTCTCCAAAACCGCAGGTTGGGGGTTCGATTCCCTCCTGGCCTGCCATTTTTCAACATCCGGATACATAAGTTGATTCCTATGGAGTCAAAAGCCGTACAGTCAGCCGGCCGTTTCGATACCGTGAAATGGCTGGTTGTTTTCGTTTTGATTGCCGTCGGCGTCGTCGGCAATCAGTACTTCAGTGCCGAGTCCGTGCTATATCGGGTTCTGGCTCTTGTTGCGCTGGGCTTGGTTGCTGCGTTTGTGGCGTTGCAAACCGAGCGGGGGCGGCGTTTTGCCACCCTATTAAAAGAAGCGCGTGTCGAGATCCGGAAAGTCGTCTGGCCGACCAGGCCAGAGTTGATTCAGACCACCATCATTGTGGTTGTGTTTGTTCTGGTAGTGGCGCTTATTTTGTGGGGCATGGATTCGCTGATCAGTTGGCTGGTCGCCGGATTTATCGGTTAACGGGAGTGGGCAATGGCTAAGCGCTGGTACGTCGTTCATGCGTATTCTGGCTTTGAGAAGCATGTAATGCGCACTCTTAAAGAGCGTGTAGCGCTCGAGCAGATGGAAGACAAGTTCGGCGAAATCCTGGTTCCGACTGAAGAAGTGGTCGAAATGCGGGACGGGAAGAAGCGCAAGAGTGAGCGCAAGTTTTATCCCGGCTACGTACTGGTCCAGATGGAAATGGACGACGCCTCGTGGCATCTTGTCAAGAATACACCTCGGGTACTGGGCTTTATTGGTGGTACCAAAGACAAGCCGGCTCCGATTACTGAGCGTGAGGCTGAGGCTATTCTGCGTCGGGTTGAAAGCGGTGCAGACAAGCCCAAGCCCAAGACGCTGTTCGAGCCAGGTGAAATTGTTCGCGTTGTTGAAGGTCCGTTTGCAGACTTCAACGGTGTGGTAGAAGAAGTCGACTACGAGAAGAGTCGAGTGAAGGTTGCCGTTCTTATCTTTGGCCGTTCTACTCCGGTTGAGCTGGAGTTTGGGCAGGTCGAAAAAGACTGATGGCAGCTTTGAAAATTGAAAGCTCGCGCGCTACGGCGACGCGGGCTTTTTGTGTCTGCTTAAAGCAGTTGTGAAAAAACCGGGGAGCCGAAAGGCGTTCGAACCCACAGGAGATCTATCATGGCAAAGAAGATTGAAGCCTATATCAAGCTTCAGGTTGCTGCCGGTCAGGCCAACCCGAGTCCCCCCGTTGGTCCTGCGCTGGGTCAGCGTGGTGTTAACATCATGGAATTCTGTAAGGCGTTCAACGCCAAGACTCAGGGCATGGAACCTGGTCTGCCTATTCCGACCGTTATCACCGTTTACAGTGATCGCAGCTTCACATTCATCACCAAGACCCCGCCTGCGCCGGTCCTGCTGAAGAAGGCCGCTGGCATCAAGAGTGGCTCTGGTCGTCCGAACACTGACAAAGTGGGTACGGTTACCCGTGCTCAGCTGGAAGAAATCGCCAAGACCAAAGAGCCGGACATGACTGCTGCCGATATGGAAGCAGCCGTTCGCACCATCGCTGGTACTGCCCGCAGCATGGGCCTGAACGTGGAGGGTCTGTAAGATGGCTAAGCTGAGCAAGCGTCAAAAGCTGATTCGTGAAAAAGTCGACGCCACCCGCGCCTACTCTGTAGACGAAGCGGTTGCGCTGCTGGCCGAACTGGGTCAGAACGTGAAGTTCAAAGAGTCTGTAGACGTTGCGGTTAACCTGGGTGTTGATGCACGTAAATCCGACCAGGTTGTGCGTAGCAGCACTGTTCTGCCTCACGGCACCGGTAAATCTGTGCGTGTGGCTGTGTTCACCCAGGGTGCCAATGCCGAGAAAGCGACCGCGGCCGGTGCCGACATCGTAGGCATGGACGACCTGGCTGATGAAGTCAAGAAAGGCAACATGGACTTCGACGTGGTTATCGCCACTCCGGATGCCATGCGTGTTGTTGGTCAGCTGGGCCAGATCCTCGGTCCCCGCGGCCTGATGCCGAACCCGAAGGTTGGCACCGTAACCGCTGATGTTGAGACAGCGGTTAAGAACGCCAAAGCGGGTCAGGTTCGTTACCGTACTGACAAAAATGGCATTATCCACGCTCCGCTGGGTAACGTTGAATTCTCTGCCCAGAACATCAAGGAAAACCTTGAAGCTCTGGTGGCAGATCTGAAAAAGGCCAAGCCTGCATCGTCCAAGGGTGTGTATCTGAAAAAGATCACCATCTCTTCTACGATGGGTCCTGGCCTGACTATTGATCAGGGTACTCTGAGTCTCTGATTGGTAGTTACTTTGTAGTCTGGGCGGAAGCCAAGGCTGTCAAAGACCGCAGGCCCCCGAAGCCCTTGGTAACAAGGGCTGCAAGGGTTAAAGCAACGCCTGCGCAGACGGTGTGAAGACGTTCTCTCTGAACCCAAACACCGTTAGGCGTCCTCGTTGAGGACAATGATGGGTTTGCCGGCATAACGCTGGCGAAATCGAGGAGAAATCCAGTGGCAATTAGACTCGAAGACAAGAAGGCGATCGTCGCTGAAGTCAACGAGACTGCTGGAGCTGCTCTGTCTGTGGTTTTGGCTGACTACCGTGGTGTCACCTCCGGTGACATGACTGCCCTTCGTGCCAAAGCTCGTGCCGAGAATGTTCGTCTGAAGGTTGTTCGTAACAACCTGGCGAAGATTGCTATCAAAGGTACTGAGTTTGAGTGCATCGATCCGGCGCTGGTTGGCCCGACCATTCTGGCTTTCTCTATGGAAGATCCGGGTGCCGCTGCGCGCCTGCTGAAGGATTTTGCCAAAGAGAAAGAGGCGTTTGAGATCAAGGGTCTGGCTGTCGGCGGTGAGCTGATGGGCGCAGAACAGATCGATCGCCTGGCCACGCTGCCGACGCTGCACGAAGCGTTGACCAAGCTGGCTATTGTTACACAGGCACCAGTTACCAAGCTTGCACGTACCCTGAACGATATTCCGGGCAGGATCACACGTGTTGTAGCTGCAGTCCGCGACCAGAAGCAAGACGCTGCTTGATTCTGTTGAACACCATTTTTTACATTTTCGGAGAAAGTCATGGCTCTGTCTAAAGACGATATTTTGAATGCAATTGCTGAAATGAGCGTAATGGAAGTTGTTGAGCTCGTTGAAGCTATGGAAGAGAAGTTCAATGTTTCTGCTGCCGCTGCTGTTGCCGCTGCACCTGCTGCTGCCGCTGGTGGCGAAGCTGCTGAAGAGCAGACCGAGTTCGACGTAGTTCTGACTGGCGCTGGCGAGAAGAAAGTCAACGTCATCAAGGCCGTTCGTGAGCTGACTGGTCTGGGTCTGAAAGAAGCCAAGGAAATGGTTGACGGCGCTCCTTCTACTGTTAAGGAAGGCGCTAGCAAGGACGAGGCTGAAGAAGCCAAGAAGAAGCTTGAGGAAGCAGGCGCTTCTGTTGAGCTCAAGTAATAGTCGGCTGTTGATCGACACCGTGCGTTAAGCATGGATGGGCTGGTGGCTCTGTGCCACCGGCCTTTTTCTGTTGTATATGCTATAGAGTCTGGTGTGCTTTTACGGGTTAATGTCAGATCTATAACCTACAGCCAGAGTCTTGTTCAAGACGGCGCGATAAGCCGAGCAATTCGGCCCCGAAGCAGAACATTTGATTGCTTCTTGATACCAGGTATCAGGTCTAAAGCTGGGGAATGCAGATGACTTACTCCTACACTGAGAAAAAGCGGATTCGCAAAGATTTTAGTAAATTGCCTTCCGTGATGGACGTCCCCTATTTGCTGTCTATTCAGCTGGATTCGTTCCGGGACTTCCTGCAAATGGAAGCCGCTCCTGAAGACCGCCGGGAAACCGGTCTTCACGCAGCGTTCAAATCCGTATTCCCGATTGTCAGTTACTCTGGCAACGCCGCGCTCGAGTATGTGAGCTATCGAATCGGCGAGCCAGTGTTTGACGTCAAGGAATGTCAGCTCAGGGGCGTTACTTACGCCGCGCCGCTGCGGGTGAAAGTCCGCTTGATCATTTATGACAAGGAATCGTCCAACAAGGCGATCAAGGACATCAAAGAGCAAGAAGTCTACATGGGCGAGATGCCCCTGATGACTGAAAACGGTACCTTCGTGGTCAACGGTACCGAGCGTGTTATTGTTTCCCAGCTGCACCGTTCGCCTGGCGTCTTCTTTGATCACGACAAAGGCAAGACTCACTCCTCCGGCAAGCTGTTGTATTCGGCCCGAGTGATTCCTTACCGTGGTTCCTGGCTTGACTTCGAATTCGATCCGAAGGACTCCGTGTTCGTTCGTATCGACCGTCGTCGTAAGCTACCTGCGTCAATCCTCCTGCGCGCTCTGGGTTACACCTCTGAGCAGATGCTCGACATGTTCTTCGAAACCAGTAAGTTTGCTCTGGGTGAAGAAGTCTGCAAGCTTGAGTTGGTGCCCAGTCGGCTGCGTGGTGACATTGCGACCTTTGACATCAAGGATAAGGAAGGCAACGTCATTGCTGAAGAAGGCCGTCGTATTACGGCGCGTCACATCAAGCAGTTGGAAAAGGCCGGCATTACCGAGCTGGAAGTTCCCACTGAATACCTGTACGGCCGTGTTCTTGCCAAGGACATGATCGATCAGTCTACCGGCGAAGTGCTGGTGGAATGTAACACCGAGCTGACCGAAGAAGTCATCACCAAGATTCTTGGGGCTGGTGTTAAGGATATTGAAACGCTGTACACCAACGATCTGGATTGTGGTCCGTTCATGTCTGATACCCTGCGTATCGACCCGACCCGAACTCCGTTGGAAGCGTTGGTTGAAATCTACCGGATGATGCGCCCGGGCGAGCCGCCCACTAAGGAATCAGCGGAGAACCTGTTCAACAACCTGTTCTTCTCCGAGGAGCGCTACGACCTGTCCGGTGTTGGCCGGATGAAGCTCAACCGTCGCCTTGGTCGTGACGAGAGCACCGGTGAAGGCACGCTGACCCACGACGATATCATCGACGTGCTGAAAACCCTGATTGCCATTCGTAACGGCCAGGGCCAGGTGGATGATATTGACAACTTGGGCAACCGTCGGGTTCGCTGTGTTGGTGAGATGGCTGAAAACCAGTTCCGGGTAGGCCTGGTACGGGTTGAGCGCGCGGTTCGAGAGCGTCTAAGTCTGGCTGAAAGCGAAGGCCTGATGCCGCAGGACCTGATCAACGCCAAGCCTGTTGCGGCCGCAGTCAAGGAGTTCTTTGGTTCCAGTCAGCTGTCGCAGTTTATGGACCAGAACAACCCGCTGTCTGAGGTGACTCACAAGCGTCGTATCTCTGCGTTGGGTCCGGGCGGTCTGACCCGTGAGCGTGCCGGCTTTGAGGTTCGGGACGTTCACCCGACCCATTACGGCCGTGTGTGTCCTATCGAGACTCCGGAGGGCCCGAACATCGGTCTGATCAACTCGCTGGCAACCTATGCCCGTGCCAACTCCTACGGCTTCCTGGAAAGTCCGTACCGGAGAGTCGTCGACGGCGTGGTGACCGATGAGCTGGTGTATCTGTCTGCGATTGAAGAGAGCAACTATGTGATCGCTCAGGCCAGTGCTGCTACCGACGATGGTAAGCGCCTGACCGACGAGCTGGTTACCGTGCGTCACCAGAATGAATTTACCGTCGCTCCGCCGGAAGCGGTTAACTTCATGGACGTATCTCCGCGCCAGGTTGTATCGGTGGCGGCGTCTCTGATCCCGTTCCTTGAGCACGACGATGCTAACCGGGCCCTGATGGGTGCGAATATGCAACGTCAGGCGGTTCCGACGCTGAAATCACAGGTTCCGCTGGTCGGCACCGGTGTAGAGCGCACCGTTGCCCAGGATTCCGGCGTGTGCGTAACCGCCCGTCGTGGCGGTGTGATTGAAAGCGTGGATGCTGCCCGTATCGTGGTGCGGGTAAACAACGAAGAAACCGAGGCCGGTGATGCAGGTGTGGATATCTACAACCTCACCAAGTACACCCGCTCTAACCAGAACACCTGCATCAACCAGCGCTCCATCGTGCGTCAGGGCGATGTGATTGCCCGCGGCGACGTGCTGGCAGATGGTCCCTCAGTGGATCTGGGTGAGCTGGCGCTGGGCCAGAACATGCGCATCGCGTTCATGCCCTGGAACGGTTACAACTTCGAGGACTCCATCCTGATCTCCGAAAAGGTGGTTCAGGAGGACCGGCTGACCACGATCCACATTCAGGAATTGACCTGTGTGGCCCGTGACACCAAGCTGGGTAGTGAAGAAATCACAGCGGATATTCCGAACGTCGGTGAAAGCGCGCTGTCCAAGCTGGATGAGTCCGGTATTGTCTACATCGGTGCGGAAGTTGGCCCGGGCGACATTCTGGTGGGTAAGGTCACGCCGAAAGGTGAGACCCAGCTGACACCGGAAGAGAAGCTGCTGCGCGCGATCTTTGGTGAAAAGGCCTCTGACGTTAAAGATACCTCTCAGCGTGTTCCGACCGGCACCCGCGGAACGGTTATCGATGTTCAGGTGTTCACCCGTGACGGTATCGAAAAAGATGCCCGTGCTCAGTCCATCGAGAAAGAGCAGCTCGATCAGTACCGTAAGGATCTGAAAGACGAGTACCGCATTGTCGAAGGCGCTACCTATGAGCGTCTGACTGCCGCACTCAACGGCCAGGAAGTGATCAGTGGCCCGGGTCTGAAGAAGGGTGCCAAGCTTGATGAAGCCTATCTGGCCGATCTGCCGCGTCCGGACTGGTTCAAGCTGCGCATGAAAGACGAAGCTCTGAACGAACTGCTGGAGAAATCCGAGCAGGGTCTGGAAGATCGCAAGAATGAGCACGAAGCGCGCTTCGACGACAAGAAAGGCAAGCTGCAGCAGGGCGATGACCTTGCTCCGGGCGTGCTGAAAATCGTCAAGGTTTACCTGGCCATCAAGCGTCGTATCCAGCCGGGTGACAAGATGGCCGGCCGTCACGGTAACAAGGGTGTTATCTCTGCGGTAATGCCGATCGAGGATATGCCTTACGACGAAAACGGCACCACCGTTGATATCGTGCTCAACCCGCTGGGTGTTCCTTCGCGGATGAACGTTGGTCAGGTTCTGGAAACCCACCTGGGCGCAGCCGCCAAGGGGCTGGGTGAAAAGATCAGCCGGATGCTGGAAGAGCAGCGTAAAGTGGCTGAACTGCGCAAGCTGCTGGATGAGATCTACAACCACTCAGACGAAGTGACCAAGGTTGATCTCGACAGCCTGAGCGACAAGGAAATCCTGGAGCTGTGCGGTAACCTGCGTGACGGTGTTCCGATGGCAACGCCGGTCTTTGACGGCGCCAAGGAAGCCGAGGTCAAGCGTATGCTTGAGCTGGCCGACATGGATACCAGTGGTCAGGTCAAGCTGTACGACGGCCGCACCGGTGATGCATTTGACCGTCCGGTGACTGTGGGCTACATGTACATGCTCAAGCTCAACCACTTGATCGATGACAAGATGCACGCTCGTTCCACCGGCTCCTACAGCCTGGTAACCCAGCAGCCGCTGGGTGGTAAGGCTCAGTTCGGTGGTCAGCGTTTCGGTGAGATGGAAGTCTGGGCGCTGGAGGCATATGGTGCCGCCTATACCCTGCAGGAAATGCTTACCGTTAAGTCTGATGACGTCAACGGTCGGACCAAGATGTACAAGAACATTGTCGATGGTGATCATCGTATGGAGCCGGGCATGCCCGAATCCTTCAACGTTCTCGTCAAGGAAATCCGCTCGTTGGGTATCGACATCGAGCTGGAATCCGAGTGAGCCGAATTGTTTTTGGCAGCGTGAGCGGGCACCTCGTGTGCCCGCCCGAGATTAACGCCATCCGGAGCTTTTACTGATGAAAGATTTGCTGAATCTTCTCAAGAGCCAGAATCAGAGCAAGGAATTCGACGCCATCCGTATCGGACTGGCTTCGCCTGACATGATTCGTTCCTGGTCTTTTGGCGAAGTAAAAAAGCCTGAGACCATTAACTACCGTACCTTCAAGCCGGAGCGTGACGGTCTTTTCTGTGCCAAGATTTTCGGCCCGATCAAAGACTACGAGTGCTTGTGCGGAAAATACAAGCGTCTGAAGCATCGCGGCGTTATCTGTGAAAAGTGCGGTGTTGAAGTCGCACTGGCCAGCGTGCGTCGTGAGCGTATGGGCCATATCGAGCTGGCCAGCCCGGTCGCTCACATCTGGTTCCTGAAGTCTTTGCCGTCCCGTATTGGCCTGATGCTGGACATGACCCTGCGCGATATCGAGCGGGTTCTGTACTTCGAATCCTTCATCGTGATCGATCCGGGTATGACCACCCTGGAGAAGGGCCAGCTGCTGAATGACGAGCAGTACTATGAGGCCCTCGAAGAATTCGGTGACGAGTTCGACGCCCGTATGGGTGCCGAGGCCATCAAAGAGTTGCTCGAAGCTATCGATCTGCAAGCGGAAGTTGACGCCCTGCGGGAAGAGATCCCCCAGACCAACTCCGAGACCAAGATCAAGAAATTCAGCAAGCGCCTGAAAATTCTTGAGGCGTTCCTGTACTCCGGTAACAAGCCGGGCGACATGGTGATGACCGTTCTGCCGGTTCTGCCGCCGGATCTGCGTCCGCTGGTTCCGCTGGACGGTGGCCGTTTTGCCACTTCCGACCTGAACGATCTGTACCGTCGGGTCATTAACCGGAACAACCGTCTCAAGCGCCTGCTGGAACTGAACGCTCCGGATATCATCGTGCGCAACGAGAAGCGTATGCTGCAGGAGGCGGTTGATGCCCTGCTGGATAACGGTCGTCGTGGTCGTGCCATCACTGGCACCAACAAGCGCCCGCTGAAATCCCTGGCTGACATGATCAAGGGTAAGCAGGGTCGTTTCCGTCAGAACCTGCTAGGTAAGCGAGTCGACTACTCTGGCCGTTCCGTCATCGTGGTGGGTCCGTACCTGCGTCTGCACCAGTGCGGTCTGCCCAAAAAGATGGCCTTGGAGCTGTTCAAGCCGTTCATTTTCTCCAAGCTTGAGCATCGAGGCCTGGCGACCACCATCAAGGCCGCCAAGAAAATGGTCGAGCGCGAGGAAGGCGTGGTCTGGGATATCCTGGACGAAGTCATCCGCGAGCACCCGATCCTGCTGAACCGTGCGCCCACCCTGCACCGTCTGGGCATCCAGGCGTTCGAGCCGGTTCTGATCGAAGGTAAAGCGATCCAGCTGCACCCGCTGGTGTGTGCGGCTTACAACGCCGACTTCGACGGTGACCAGATGGCGGTACACGTACCGCTGACCCTGGAAGCCCAGCTTGAAGCCCGTGCGTTGATGATGTCCACCAACAACGTTCTGTCGCCCGCGAACGGTGAGCCGATCATCGTACCGTCCCAGGACGTGGTATTGGGCCTGTATTACATGACTCGTGAGCGCCACGCCGCCCTGGGTGAAGGCATGGTGTTCGCTGATGTCAAAGAGGCCCATCGTGCCTATGGTGCCGGTAAGGTTGACCTGCAGGCGAAGGTCAAGGTGCGGGTTAAGGAAGTGGCCTATGCCGAAGATGGCAGCAAGTCCGAAGCCTACCGTGTGGTTGATACCACCGTTGGCCGTGCTTTGTTGTTTGATATCGTTCCTGACGGCCTGCCGTTTGAGATCGTCAACCGTCCTATGGTCAAGAAGGCGATTTCTAACCTGATCAACACCTGTTATCGGGACGCCGGCCTGAAAGATACTGTCATCTTTGCTGACCAACTGATGTACATGGGTTACCACTATGCAACCCGTTCCGGTATCTCTATCGGCTTCAACGACTTCGAGATTCCGCCGGAGAAGTATGAGCTGGTTGATGCCGCGTCTGACGAAGTAAAAGACATTGAGAACCAGTACGCATCCGGTCTGCTGACCCAGGGTGAGAAGTACAACAAGGTGATCGATATCTGGTCCCGCGCCAACGATAAAGTGTCCAAGGCGATGATGGAGCGTCTGTCCAAAGAGCAGGTTGTTGGTCCTGACGGCCAGCCTGTGAAGGGTGAAGACGGCGAAGACCTGATGCAGGAATCCTTCAACTCCGTCTACATGATGGCCGATTCGGGTGCGCGGGGTTCCGCAGCCCAGATTCGTCAGTTGTCCGGTATGCGTGGTCTGATGGCCAAGCCGGATGGCTCCATCATCGAAACGCCGATTACCGCGAACTTCCGTGAAGGTCTGAACGTACTCCAGTACTTCATCTCCACCCACGGTGCTCGTAAAGGTCTGGCGGATACCGCACTGAAGACCGCGAACTCCGGTTACCTGACCCGTCGTCTGGTTGACGTGTCCCAGGACCTGGTGGTGACCGAGGAAGACTGCGGTACCGATGAAGGTCTGCTGATGACACCGCACATCGAAGGTGGCGACGTTGTTGTGCCGCTGGGTGATCGTGTTCTGGGTCGTGTGACGGCCCGTGACGTATTCACCCCAACCGACAAGGACAACGCTGTTGTTCCGGCCGGCACATTGCTGGACGAGAAAACCGTCGAGATGGTCGAGCGCGCCGGTGTGGATGAGATCTGGGTTCGCTCTGCGATCACCTGTGAGACTCGCCACGGCATCTGCTCCAAGTGTTACGGCCGCGATCTCGCCCGTGGTCATCGGGTTAACGTGGGTGAGGCCGTCGGTGTTATCGCTGCCCAGTCCATCGGTGAGCCTGGCACCCAGCTGACCATGCGGACCTTCCACATTGGTGGTGCGGCAAGCCGGGCCTCCGCCGTGGATAACATTCAGGTCAAGCACGGCGGCACGGTACGCCTGCACAACCTGAAGTCCATCGAGAAGACCGATGGCTCCCTGGTTGTGGTGTCCCGTTCTTCCGCTCTGGCGATTGCCGACGAGCAGGGTCGTGAGCGCGAGTGGTACAAACTGCCTTACGGTGCCGTTCTGTCTGTGAAGAACGGTGACGTGGTTGAGGCCGGCGTTGTAGTTGCCAAGTGGGATCCGCACACGCACCCGATCATCGCCGAAGCGAAAGGCACGGCCAAGTTTGTCAACATGGAAGAAGGCATTACTGTCCGCACCCAGGCTGACGAGCTGACCGGTCTGTCCACCATGGAAGTGATTGACCCGAAAGAGCGTCCTGCGGCTGGTAAGGACATTCGTCCGGCCATCCAGCTGATTGACGATGCGGGTGAAGAAGCAGAACTGCCAGGCGGCGGTACCGCGATCTTCTTCCTGCCGGCTAACGCGCTGGTGACCATGGCTAATGGCGCGAAGATCGAGCTGGGTGACGTAGTTGCCCGTATTCCGCAGGAAAGCTCGAAGACCCGTGACATCACCGGTGGTCTGCCGCGGGTTGCCGACCTATTCGAGGCGCGTCGCCCGAAAGAGTCTGCCATCCTGGCGGAAATCAGTGGTGTGGTGTCGTTCGGTAAAGAGACCAAAGGCAAGAAGCGTCTGGTCATCACGCCGAAAGATGACGATGCCTATGAGGTTCTGATTCCGAAGCATCGCCAGCTCAACGTTTTCGAAGGTGAAACGGTTGAGAAGGGTGAGGTGATTTCCGACGGTCCGTCCAACCCGCACGACATCTTGCGTCTGCTGGGTGTGGTCGAGCTGGCCAAGTACATCACCAACGAAATCCAGGACGTTTACCGCCTGCAGGGTGTTGTCATCAACGATAAACACATCGAGGTTATCGTTCGGCAGATGCTGCGCAAGGTGGAAATTACCGATCCGGGTGATACCACCCTGCTGTCTGGCGACCAGGTGGAAATCACTCAGGTACTGGAAGAGAACGAAAAGGCCAATCAGGCGGACAAAGAGCCGGCCAGATTCGAGCGTCTGCTGCTTGGCATTACCAAGGCATCGCTGGCCACCGAATCGTTCATTTCTGCGGCCTCGTTCCAGGAAACCACACGGGTCCTCACCGAAGGTGCGGTGACCGGTAAGCGTGACTTCCTGCGTGGCCTGAAAGAAAACGTTGTGGTTGGCCGGTTGATTCCGGCGGGTACCGGTCTGGCTTACCACAGCGAACGTCGTCGCAAGCGTGACCTGGAAGAGCAGGGCGTGACCGCGGCAGATGTTGAAGAAGCTCTGAGCGCGGAGCTCAACCGAGAAGGTTGATTGCCGGCGTGCCATTCTCGGGGTAGTTACTTATCCCGAGGGTGGTTAAAAAGAGAACAGTCATCTTGACTGAGTCGGGGCGCAGGCTTACACTTGCGTCCCTTAAATTTTACCCCCTGCACAGGGGGTAAGTTTCATTGGTATGGTTTTTTGGAGTTTGCTTACATGGCAACGATTAATCAGTTGGTGCGTAAGCCTCGTAAGCGCAAGGTAGCCAAGAGCGACGTTCCTGCTCTCCAGGCTTGTCCTCAGCGCCGTGGTGTGTGCACTCGTGTGTACACCACAACGCCGAAGAAGCCGAACTCAGCACTTCGTAAAGTGTGCCGTGTTCGTCTGACCAACGGCTTCGAGGTTTCCTCTTACATTGGTGGTGAAGGTCACAACCTTCAGGAGCACAGTGTTGTGCTGATCCGTGGCGGTCGAGTAAAAGACCTTCCGGGTGTGCGCTATCACACTGTTCGCGGTACTTTGGATACCCAAGGTGTTCAGAACCGTAAGCAGGGCCGCTCCAAGTACGGTGCAAAACGACCCAAGTCCTGATGTCCCGAGCGGGTGTCTTTTATCGTTGCTTGTAAGAACGGTAAGAGTAAGGCTGAGTAGCATTTGGCTATCTCAGGGGTTCCTGAAGACCTTTTAGATATAAGGGCTTATCGATGCCTAGAAGAAGAGTTGCAGCAAAGCGGGAAATCATTCCCGATCCTAAATTCGGCAGTGCACGTCTTGCCAAGTTCATCAACCATGTGATGGAAAGCGGTAAGAAGTCGGTTGCAGAGCGCATTGTTTACGGTGCTCTGGATATTGTTGCCGAGAAATCTAAAGAAGAGCCGATCGAAATGTTCGAGAAGGCCCTGGAGAACATCCAGCCGATGGTTGAGGTTAAGTCCCGTCGTGTGGGTGGTGCTACTTACCAGGTGCCGGTAGAAGTTCGGCCTTCCCGTCAGAACGCGTTGGCGATGCGCTGGCTCGTTGAATATTCCCGGAAGCGCGGTGAGAAGAGCATGGCGCAGCGTCTGGCTGGCGAAATTCTTGATGCGGCCGATAGCAAAGGTGCCGCAGTGAAGAAGCGCGAAGACGTGCATCGCATGGCAGAAGCCAACAAGGCATTCTCTCACTTCCGTTTCTAACAAGCCGAGGTTTATATCGTGGCACGCAAGACTCCTATCAAACGTTACAGAAACATTGGTATCTGTGCGCACGTGGATGCGGGCAAGACTACTACCACCGAGCGTATTCTTTATTACACCGGTCGTAGTCACAAGATGGGTGAGACCCATGACGGCGCTTCCACTACAGACTGGATGGAGCAGGAGCAGGAGCGTGGTATCACCATCACGTCTGCCGCTGTTACAACCTTCTGGCAGGGTATGGACAAGCAGTATCCCGAGCACCGTATCAACATCATCGACACCCCGGGGCACGTTGACTTCACCATCGAAGTAGAGCGTTCCCTGCGTGTTCTTGATGGTGCTGTGGTTGTGTTCTGTGGTTCCTCAGGTGTTGAGCCGCAGTCCGAGACTGTATGGCGCCAAGCCAACAAGTATGAAGTTCCCCGCATGGTGTTCGTCAACAAGATGGACCGTGCAGGCGCCAACTTCATGCGCGTTGTTGAGCAGATTCGTAACCGTCTGGGTGCTATCACTGTGCCCATCCAGCTGCCGATCGGCGCCGAAGACGATTTCGAGGGTATCGTGGATCTGCTTCGCATGAAGGCAATCTACTGGAATGAAGCTGATCAGGGTATGACCTACGAGCTTCGCGATATTCCTGAGTCCATGGTTGCTGAGGCTGAGAAAGCGCGCGAGCAGATGATTGAAGCCGCCGCTGAAGCCAACGAAGAGTTCATGGAGAAATACCTCGAAGGCGAAGAGCTGACCTACGAAGAAATCAAGCAGGGTCTGCGTACTCGTACCATCGCTAACGAAATCGTTCTGGCTACCTGCGGTTCTGCGTTCAAGAACAAAGGCGTGCAGGCGGTGCTGGATGCGGTCATCGAATTCCTGCCGGCCCCGGATGAGGTTAAAGCCATCCGCGGTGAGGTGGATGACGAGGGTACCGAGGAAACCCGTCCGGTTGACGACGATGCTCCGTTCGCCGCTCTGGCGTTCAAGATCGCGACCGATCCGTTCGTGGGTACGCTGACGTTCTTCCGGGTTTACTCCGGTAAGCTTGAGTCCGGTAACGCGGTATTCAATTCCGTGAAGGGCAAGAAAGAGCGTGTGGGCCGTATGGTTCAGATGCACGCCAATGACCGTGAAGAGATCAAGGAAGTTCTGGCGGGCGACATCGCAGCTGCGATCGGCCTGAAGAACGTGACCACGGGTGACACCCTGTGTGACGAGAACAACAAAATTGTTCTTGAGCGCATGGAGTTCCCGGAGCCGGTTATCTCCGTTGCGGTTGAGCCGAAGTCAAAAGCCGACCAGGAAAAGATGGGTGTTGCTCTGGGTAAACTGGCCCAGGAAGATCCGTCATTCCGTGTTCGCACCGACGAGGAGTCTGGCCAGACCATCATCTCCGGTATGGGTGAGCTACACCTCGACATTATCGTTGACCGTATGCGTCGCGAGTTCAAGGTAGAAGCGAATATCGGTAAGCCGCAGGTTGCTTACCGTGAGTGCATCCGCAAGCCGGTTGACGTTGAAGGCAAGTTTGTTCGTCAGTCTGGTGGTCGTGGTCAGTACGGTCACGTAAAAGTGAAGTTGGAGCCGCTGCCGTTGGATGTGGAAGATGGTGAGAACTTCATCTTTGTGAACGAGATCGTTGGTGGTGTGGTTCCCAAGGAATACATCCCGGCTGTTCAGCAGGGTATCGAAGAGCAGATGCAGAACGGCTGTCTGGCCGGCTACCCGCTGTTGGGTATCAAAGCGACGCTGTACGATGGTTCCTACCACGACGTTGACTCCAACGAGATGGCGTTCAAAATCGCTGGTTCCATGGCGATGAAGAAAGGCGCCCTCGAAGCGAATCCTGCCCTTCTTGAGCCGATCATGAAGGTTGAGGTTGTTACCCCTGAAGATTACATGGGTGACGTTGTTGGCGACCTGAACCGTCGTCGCGGCCTTGTGCAGGGTATGGATGAGAGCCCGGCGGGCAAGGTCATCCGTGCTGAAGTTCCGTTGTCGGAGATGTTCGGTTACGCCACCGACCTGCGTTCTGCAACACAGGGTCGGGCGTCTTATGCGATGGAGTTCTCCCGCTATATGGAAGCTCCTTCGAACATTGCCGAAGCGATCATTAAAAAGGGTTGATCCCCAGGACTTAAGAAACAGGAAGAGGTGTAACCGTGTCTAAAGCAAAGTTTGAGCGTAACAAGCCACACGTAAACGTGGGCACCATTGGTCACGTTGACCATGGTAAGACCACTCTGACAGCCGCCCTGACTCGTGTATGTCACGAAGTATGGGGTACGGGTGAGAGCCGTGCTTTCGATCAGATCGATAACGCACCGGAAGAGCGTGCGCGTGGTATCACCATCGCGACCTCTCACGTTGAGTACGATTCTCCGACCCGTCACTACGCACACGTAGACTGCCCGGGCCACGCGGATTATGTTAAGAACATGATCACCGGTGCGGCCCAGATGGACGGCGCTATCCTGGTCTGCTCCGCTGCTGACGGCCCCATGCCGCAGACTCGTGAGCACATCCTGCTGTCCCGTCAGGTTGGTGTGCCGTTCATCGTTGTGTTCCTGAACAAAGCGGACATGGTAGACGATGAAGAGCTGCTTGAGCTGGTAGAGATGGAAGTTCGTGACCTGCTGAGCCAGTACGACTTCCCGGGTGACGACACTCCGATCATCACCGGTTCTGCGCTGATGGCTCTGGAAGGTAAAGACGACAACGAGATGGGTACTACTGCTGTTAAGAAGCTGGTAGAAGCCCTGGATGACTACATCCCCGAGCCGGAGCGTGCGATTGATCAGCCGTTCCTGATGCCGATCGAGGACGTATTCTCTATCTCTGGTCGTGGTACCGTTGTTACCGGTCGTGTAGAGCGTGGCATCATCAAGGTAGGTGACGAA
The DNA here is from genome assembly GCF_052380025.1 of Marinobacter sp. NSM. Taxonomy (NCBI): domain Bacteria; kingdom Pseudomonadati; phylum Pseudomonadota; class Gammaproteobacteria; order Pseudomonadales; family Marinobacteraceae; genus Marinobacter; species Marinobacter sp. NSM. The sequence continues at coordinate 177,479 of NZ_JBQTCK010000007.1, read as the reverse complement.
GTGGAAATCGTGGGTATCCGCGACACCACCAAGACCACCTGTACTGGTGTTGAGATGTTCCGCAAGCTGCTGGACGAAGGTCGTGCCGGTGAGAACGTAGGTGTTCTGCTGCGTGGTACCAAGCGTGACGACGTTGAGCGTGGTCAGGTTCTGTGTGTACCGGGCTCCATCAAGCCGCACACCAAGTTCGAGTGTGAAGTGTACGTACTGTCCAAAGAAGAAGGTGGTCGTCATACTCCGTTCTTCAAGGGCTACCGTCCGCAGTTCTACTTCCGGACTACTGACGTAACCGGTTCTTGTGAACTGCCGGAAGGCGTTGAAATGGTAATGCCGGGTGACAACGTGAAAATGACTGTTACCCTGATCGCTCCGATCGCCATGGAAGATGGTCTGCGCTTCGCGATTCGTGAAGGCGGCCGTACCGTTGGTGCCGGCGTGGTCTCCAAGATCATCGAGTAATCTGCTCGTTTGATCAGGAAAAAGGGGCTGACTGGTTCAGCCCCTTTTTCTGTTTAAGCCGCAAAGTCTGCCTGGCCTCCGTCAATATCAATGATGTTGACAGGGTTGGGTATTATGCATACAATGCGGCTCCTTTTTTTGAAGGTCGGCTAACTAGTAGCTGCTACGAGTGGAGTTTGGTGCATCATGCAAAGCCAAAAGATTCGAATCCGGTTGAAGGCGTTTGATTATCGCCTGATCGACCAGTCCACGCAGGAGATCGTCGATACCGCCAAGCGGACCGGCGCTCAGGTGCGTGGTCCTATTCCTCTGCCGACGCGCAAGGAAAAGTACACGGTATTGATCTCTCCGCACGTCAATAAAGACGCGCGTGATCAGTATGAAATTCGTACCCACAAGCGTTTGCTCGACATTGTTGAGCCAACGGAGAAGACAGTGGATGCTCTGATGAAACTGGACCTGGCAGCAGGTGTAGACGTTCAGATCAGCCTCGGCTAATACCGCCCGGTATTAGTCTGTGTAACTGTCACAGGCCATAGAGGGTGCAAGCCCCGTACACTTAAGAGGTGAAACATGGCAATTGGTGTTGTCGGTCGTAAGGCCGGTATGACCCGTATTTTTACGGATGAGGGGCAGGCATTGCCCGTAACGGTAATCGAGGTTGAGCCCAACCGCATTACCCAACTGAAAACTCTCGAAAACGACGGCTACCGCGCTGTGCAGGTAACCGTAGGTTCTCGTCGTGCCTCCCGCGTTAGCAAAGCTGCTGCTGGTCACTTTGCGAAAGCAGGTGTTGAAGCTGGTCGTGGCGTGTGGGAATTTCGTCTGGCTGATGGCGAAGGTGAAGACCTCGCTGCAGGCGGCGAGCTGACAGTCTCTGTGTTTGAAGACGGTCAGGTGGTTGATGCCACTGGTCAGTCCAAAGGTAAGGGCTTCCAGGGTGGTGTCAAGCGCTGGAACTTCTCTATGCAGGACGCTACTCACGGTAACTCCCTGTCTCATCGTGCTCCGGGTTCCATTGGTCAGAACCAGACTCCGGGCAAGGTATTCAAGGGTAAAAAGATGGCCGGTCAGATGGGTAACGCGCAGGTCACTGTGCAGAACCTGAAAATCGTCCGTGTCGATGCCGAGCGCAACCTGCTGCTGGTAAGTGGTGCCGTACCTGGTGCGACTGGCGGCGACGTTGTCATCAAGCCTGCAGTTAAAGCCTGAGGAGCGGTGCGATGGAATTGACAATTACTGGTAGCGGCAAGGGGATTTCTGTTTCCGACGCTGCGTTTGCCAAAGATTTTAATGAAGCACTGGTGCACCAGGTGGTAACTGCCTACATGGCAGCTGGCCGTCAGGGTACCAAGGCTCAGAAAACACGTTCGGAAGTCAGTGGCGGTGGCAAGAAGCCGTGGCGTCAGAAGGGCACCGGTCGCGCTCGTGCGGGCACCATTCGCAGCCCGATCTGGCGTTCAGGCGGCGTAACGTTTGCAGCCAAGCCCCGTGATTTCGAACAGAAAGTTAACCGCAAGATGTATCGTGCGGCTATGTGTTCCATTCTTTCCGAGCTGGTCCGTCAGGAGCGTCTGGTGGTTGTTGACGATATGAACGTTGACAGTCCCAAGACCAAGGCGTTCACCGCCAAGCTGAAGGATCTGGGCGTATCTAACGCTCTGATTCTTTCCGATAGCGTTGAGCAGAACCTGCACCTGGCTTCCCGCAACATTCCTCACGTGGATGTTCGCGACGTGGCAGGTCTGGATCCGGTCAGCCTGGTTGCCTACGAGAACGTCGTGGTAACTGTTCCCGCTCTGAAGAAGATCGAGGAGATGCTGGGATGAATCAGGAACGTATTTATAAGGTCCTGCTGGGACCGCACGTATCAGAGAAAGCGTCTCTGGCAGCCGAGCGTGGTCAGGTGGTATTCCGTGTAGCACCAGACGCCACCAAGCCGGAGATCAAGAAAGCCGTTGAGCAGCTGTTCAACGTCACCGTCGAAGGTGTTCAGGTTCTGAACCGTAAGGGTAAGCTCAAGCGCACTATCCGCGGGTTCGGCAAGCGTAATGACATTCGTAAGGCTTACGTCAAGCTGGCAGAAGGTCAGGACATCGATTTTCTGGATGTGGAATAAGGTAAAGGGGTCGTAATATGCCGATCGTCAAAACCAAGCCAACATCTGCCGGACGCCGTCACGTTGTAAAACTTTACAACCCGGATCTGCACAAAGGACGTCCTTACGAGCCGTTGGTAGAAACTAAGAGTAAGTCAGGTGGTCGTAACAACGCTGGCCGCATTACTACTCGTCACATTGGTGGTGGCCACAAGCAGCACTACCGTGTAATCGATTTCAAGCGGACCAAAGATGGTATCCCGGCGGTTATTGAGCGCCTGGAATATGATCCTAACCGCTCTGCGCACATCGCGCTGCTAAAGTACTCCGACGGCGAGCGTCGTTACATTATCGCTCCCAAAGGTATGAAAGCAGGTGATCCTGTGCGGTCCGGCGTCGACGCGCCGATTAAGGTGGGCTCCACTTTGCCACTCCGGAACATTCCGGTTGGTTCTGTGATCCACTGCGTCGAACTCAAGCCTGGCAAAGGTGCCCAGCTGGCTCGCTCCGCGGGCGCATCCGTACAGCTGGTAGCTCGGGAAGGGGCTTATGCCACCATCCGCCTGCGTTCAGGTGAAATGCGTAAGGTGCTTGTAGATTGCCGTGCAACGCTGGGTGAAGTATCCAACAGCGAGCACAGCCTCAAGCAGCTTGGTAAAGCGGGTGCATCACGTTGGCGCGGTAAACGTCCAACAGTACGTGGTGTTGCTATGAACCCAGTTGACCACCCACATGGCGGTGGTGAAGGGCGTACCTCTGGCGGGCGTCACCCGGTTACTCCGTGGGGTGTTCCGACCAAAGGGCATAAGACTCGTAAGAACAAACGTACTGACAAGATGATAGTACGTCGTCGTTCAGCCAAGTAAACGACTACATAGAGGTAAATGCTGTGCCACGTTCTTTGAAGAAAGGTCCTTTTATAGACCTGCATCTGTTGAAGAAGGTCGAGGCAGCTCTGGAAACAAGTGACAAGCGGCCGATCAAAACCTGGTCCCGCCGGTCAACAATCTTTCCGGAGATGGTAGGCCTGACCATTGCAGTCCACAACGGCAAGCAGCACGTGCCGGTTTATGTCACCGAAGATATGGTCGGGCATAAGCTGGGTGAGTTCGCGGCAACGCGTACTTATCGTGGTCATGCGGCCGACAAGAAAGCTAAACGCTGATTGTGAGGTAATAGAAATGGAAGTAGCAGCCAAGTACAAGGGCGCTCGCCTCTCAGCTCAGAAAGCACGTCTTGTTGCCGACCAGGTACGCGGCAAGGCTGTTGAGGACGCCCTGAACATTCTGACTTTCAGCCCTAAGAAGGCAGCGGTTGTGATCAAGAAAGCTCTTGAATCCGCCATTGCCAACGCTGAGCACAACGAAGGTCTGGACGTAGATGATCTGCGGGTTTCCACCGTCATGGTGGATGAGGGCCCAACGCTCAAGCGAATCAAAGCTCGAGCCAAGGGGCGCGCTGACCGTATTTTCAAGCGCACCTGTCATATCACCGTCAAGGTCGCCGACAAGTAGGAGATGCTCAGATGGGTCATAAAGTAAATCCAACCGGCATGCGCCTGGGTGTGATCAAAGAGCACAACTCAGTGTGGTATGCCGACAAGAAGGACTACGCGAAGAATCTGCTGAATGATATTCAGGTTCGCGAGTTCCTGGACAAGCGTCTGGTTAAGGCGTCTGTCAGCAAGATCGTGATCGAGCGCCCTGCTCAGAACGCCCGGATCACGATCCATACCGCCCGCCCCGGTATTGTTATCGGTAAGAAGGGTGAAGATGTTGATCGTCTGCGTCGCGAAGTCAGCGACATGATGGGTGTGCCCGTGCACATCAACATCGAAGAAGTCCGCAAGCCGGACCTGGATGCCCGCCTGGTAGCGCAAAACGTTGCCGGTCAGCTGGAGCGTCGTGTGATGTTCCGTCGCGCTATGAAGCGTGCGGTTCAGAACGCCATGCGTCAGGGTGCCAAGGGTATCAAGATTCAGGTTGGCGGTCGTCTTGGGGGTGCTGAAATCGCACGTTCCGAGTGGTATCGCGAAGGTCGTGTACCTCTGCACACATTGCGTGCAGATATTGATTATGCAACCTATGAAGCGCACACCACTTACGGCGTTATCGGCGTAAAGGTATGGATCTTCAAAGGTGAGATTCTTGGTGGTATGGAGCAGGTCCGTGCTGACAAGAAAGCCTCTGGGAAGAAAGGTTCTAAGTAAAGGGGCACTCTTATGCTGCAACCAAAACGCACCAAATTCCGCAAGGTAATGAAAGGCCGTAACACCGGTCTTGCTCACCGCGCCAACAAGGTGAGCTTCGGTGAATACGGATTGAAAGCGACCAGTCGCGGGCGTATAACTGCGCGCCAGATCGAGGCGGCACGTCGTACTATGACACGTCGTATCAAGCGGGGCGGTAAGATCTGGATCCGGGTCTTCCCGGACAAGCCGATCACCGGTAAGCCGCTTGAAGTACGGATGGGTAAAGGTAAAGGTTCTGTCGAGTATTGGGTGGCTGAAATTCAGCCGGGCCGTATGTTGTACGAGATGGAAGGTGTTTCGGAGGAAATCGCTCGCGAGGCCTTCACTCTTGCAGCGGCCAAACTGCCGGTACAGACCACCTTTGTAACGAGGACGGTGATGTGATGAATGCAACAGAGCTGCGTGAAAAGTCAGTCGAGGAGCTGAACAAAGAGCTGATCGACCTCCTGAAGGAGCAGTTCAACCTGCGCATGCGCAAAGCGACAGGTCAGCTGAATCAGTCTCACCTCCTCGGCAAGGTGAAGCGCGATATCGCTCGCGTTAAAACGGTATTGAATGAAAAGGCAGGACAGTGACATGACCGAAGCTACCCAAACTGCCAGAACTCTGAGCGGCAAGGTCGTGAGCAACAAGATGGACAAGTCCATCGTGGTCCTGGTTGAGCGTCAGGTGAAACATCCTCTGTACGGCAAGTACATGAAGCGCTCGACCAAGATCCATGCGCACGATGAAAGCAATCAGTGCAACATCGGCGACATCGTAACCATTCAGGAAACCCGCCCGGTCTCCAAGACCAAAAGCTGGGCCCTGGTGGAAGTCACCGAACGCGCGTCCAAGGTGTAATTCGCCCGGAGAACAACCATGATTCAGACTCAAACAATGCTTGAAGTCGCGGATAACAGTGGTGCACGTCAGGTTATGTGCATCAAGGTCCTGGGCGGATCTCACCGGCGTTATGCGAGCGTTGGGGATATCATAAAGGTAACCGTTAAGGAAGCCATCCCCCGCGGTAAGGTGAAGAAAGGCCAGGTCCTCAAGGCTGTTGTAGTACGTACCCGTAAGGGTGTGCGTCGTCCGGACGGTTCATTGATCCGTTTTGACGGTAACGCGGCGGTACTTCTGAACAATCAGGACGCTCCCATTGGTACCCGTATCTTCGGACCGGTTACCCGTGAACTGCGTAACGAGAAGTTCATGAAGATTATCTCACTGGCACCCGAAGTACTTTAAAGGACCAGAGGCCGGTTATGAAAAAGATCAAACGAGATGACGAAGTAATCGTCACCACGGGGAAAGACAAGGGCAAACGTGGTAAAGTCCTGAAGGTTCAGGACGACGGCCGTGTGATTGTTTCTGGCATCAATATGATGAAGAAGCACACCAAGCCGAACCCGATGCTTGGCACCCCGGGTGGTATCGTCGAGAAAGAAGCGCCTATCCAGGCTTCCAACGTGGCTATTTTTAATCCGCAGACCGGCAAAGCCGATCGTGTTGGCTTCCAGACCAAGGAAGACGGCAGCAAAGTGCGGATCTTCAAGTCCACGAACGAAGCTGTCGATAACCAGTAAGCGGTGGTGGTTACGATGCTTAACATGAAAGAGCAGTACACTAAGGAAGTGGTACCCGCCCTGCAGAAAGAGTTCGGTTACAAGAACGTTATGCAGGTGCCGCGTATCGAGAAAATCACCCTGAACATGGGTGTTGGCGAAGCGGTTGGTGACAAAAAGCTGATTGAAAACGCTGTGGCGGATCTTGAACGCCTGGCGGGTCAAAAAGCGGTTGTTACCAAGGCACGCAAATCCGTAGCGGGTTTCAAAATCCGTGAAGGTTGGCCGATTGGCTGTAAGGTGACCCTGCGCGGTGAGCGTATGTGGGATTTCTTTGATCGCCTGGTGCACATTGCGGTTCCCCGCATTCGTGATTTCCGCGGTCTGAACCCGAAATCCTTCGACGGTCGCGGTAACTACAGCATGGGTGTTCGTGAGCAGATCATCTTCCCTGAGATCGAGTACGACAAAGTCGACAAGATCCGCGGACTGGATATCACCATCACCACCACTGCCGGTACCGACGACGAAGGTCGCGAACTGTTGAAAGCCTTTGGCTTTCCGTTCAAGAAATAAGGAACGAGTGACATGGCGAAGGTTTCAATGAAAAACCGTGAGCTCAAGCGCGAAAAGACTGTGGCTAAATTCGCAGCCAAGCGCGCCGAGCTCAAGGCGATTATCAAAAACCCGAATACCAGCGAAGAAGATCGTTGGAACGCGCAAATGAAGCTGCAGCAGCTGCCTCGTGATGCGAGTCCCTCACGTCTTCGGAATCGTTGCCAGGTGACTGGTCGTCCCCACGGCGTTCTGCGCAAGTTCGAACTGTCACGGATCAAACTCCGTGAGTACGGCATGCGCGGTGACGTTCCGGGCCTGACCAAGGCAAGCTGGTAAGATAGGCCGCCTGACTTCGGTCAGGTGCCTGTTGGTAAGCGGTGCGGCACGCCGCTGCACAACTAAAAAGATCAGGAGCCTCATACTAATGAGTATGCAAGACACGCTTGCGGATATGTTTACCCGTATCCGTAATGCCCAGATGGCATCGAAAGCTGATGTGACGATGCCGTCTTCAAAAATGAAGGTCTCCGTGGCCCAGGTCCTTAAGGATGAAGGCTACGTAGCAGATTTTTCTGTTTCAGCTGACGCGAAGCCCGAGCTGACCATCACTCTGAAATACTTCGGCGGCAAGCCGGTTATCGAAGAGATCAAGCGGGTCAGCCGTCCGAGTCTGCGCCAGTACAAAGGCGCTGGGGAACTGCCGAAGGTTTCCGGCGGTCTGGGAGTCGCGATTGTCTCAACGTCCAAGGGCGTTATGACAGACCGCGCCGCACGTGCTGCAGGCGTGGGTGGCGAAGTCATCTGCACCGTATTCTAGGAGATACACATGTCCAGGGTTGCCAATAATCCTGTCGTGCTGCCTTCCGGTGTTGAGGTTAAGCTGAACGGACAGGAAATTAATGTGAAGGGCTCCAAGGGAGCTCTCCAATTCACCATTCACCAAGCGGTTGAAGTGAAGCAGGAAGAGGGTTCTCTTCGCTTTGCGGCCCGCGATGGTGCGAAACAGTCCCGCGCTCTTGCTGGTACTACTCGTGCGCTGGTTAACAACATGGTTACCGGCGTATCCACAGGCTGGGAGCGTAAGCTGCAGCTGACGGGCGTAGGTTATCGTGCGCAGGCGCAAGGTAAGAAGCTCAATCTGACACTGGGTTTTTCTCACCCGGTTGAGTACGAGCTGCCCGAGGGTGTTACCGCTGAAACTCCGTCCAATACGGAAGTTGTGATTCGCGGTATCGACAAGCAACAGGTTGGCCAGGTCGCTGCTGAAATCCGCGCGTTCCGTCCGCCCGAGCCTTATAAGGGCAAGGGTGTTCGTTATGCGGATGAGCAGGTCAGACGCAAAGAAGCCAAGAAGAAATAAGGCGGGACTATGAGCGCGAATAACGAAAGATTGCGTCGCGCACGCAAAGTGCGCATGAAGATCCGTGAGCTGGGTACCGACCGTCTGTGCGTTCACCGCACGCCGCGTCATATGTACGCCCAGGTTACGACTGCAGATGGCAGCAAAGTGCTGGCCACTGCCTCCACGTTGGATAAGGAACTGCGCCAGGGTGCAACCGGTAACGTGGACGCTGCCAAGAAGGTCGGTCAGCTGATTGCTGAGCGTGCCAAGGCGGCAGGCATTGAGAAGGTCGCTTTTGACCGCTCAGGTTACCGTTATCACGGTCGTGTACAGGCTCTGGCCGACGCAGCCCGTGAAGCTGGCTTGCAATTCTAAGAGGTGGAGAAGATGAGCGTTAACGAACAGAAGGCGCCTGAGCTCCAGGAAAAGCTGGTTCAGGTCAATCGCGTCGCCAAGGTAGTTAAAGGCGGCCGTATTTTTGCCTTCACCGCACTGACTGTAGTGGGTGATGGCAAAGGACGCGTTGGTTTCGGTCGTGGTAAGGCTCGGGAAGTCCCGGTTGCCATCCAGAAGGCGATGGAAGCTGCTCGCAAGAACATGGTAGACGTGGCCCTTGACGGCACCACCCTGCAGTACGCAGTTCGTGCCCAGCACGGTGGCTCCAAGGTGTTCATGCAGCCTGCATCCGAAGGTACCGGTATTATCGCCGGTGGTGCGATGCGTGCGGTACTGGAAGTGGCCGGCGTACAGAACGTACTGTCCAAGTGCTACGGCTCTACCAACCCGGTGAACGTAGTACGTTCTACCATCAAGGGTCTGCAGGCCATGAAGGCGCCTGAAGATATTGCAGCCAAGCGCGGTAAATCCGTCGAAGATATTCTGGGTTGAAGTCATGGCGAACGCGAAAACGATCAAAGTAACTCTGACCCGCAGCCCGATCGGCTGTCAGCCCAAGCACAAGCTGTGTGTGAAAGGCCTGGGTCTTCGTAAAATCGGTCATACCGTTGAAGTGGAAGATACACCTTCTATTCGCGGCATGATCAACCGGGTTAACTACCTGGTGCAGGTTGAGGAGAACTAAGATGCGTCTGAACGAACTTGCTCCGGAACCTGGTTCACGTCCTTCCGCCAAGCGTGTTGGTCGTGGTATCGGTAGCGGTCTGGGTAAAACTGGTGGTCGCGGTCATAAAGGTCTGAAATCTCGTTCCGGTGGCTCTGTAGCGCCTGGTTTCGAGGGTGGTCAGCAGCCTTTGGCTCGTCGTCTGCCCAAGTTTGGTTTCACTTCCCGCCAGCAGCGCTATGTTGCCGAAATTCGCCTGAACGAACTGGCGAAGGTTGAAGGCGACGTGGTCGATCTGGCTGCACTGAAGAAGGCTGACATCATTCGCGAAGAAATTCGCGAAGCCAAGGTTATGCTGTCCGGTGAGCTGGATCGCGCGGTAACCGTTAAAGGGCTACGTGTCACCAAAGGCGCACGCGAGGCAATCATTGCCGCGGGTGGGAAAGTCGAAGACTAAGACGAGTCGAGGACTAAATGGCCAAGACAGCATCATTGCCTGCGGGCGCCGGAAAAGGATTTGCAGAGCTGCGTTCGCGGCTCTGGTTCGTGTTTCTGGCATTGTTGGTGTACCGGATCGGTGCCCACATCCCGGTACCAGGCATCAACCCGGACCGGTTGGCGGCACTGTTTGACCAGAATCAGGGAACTATCCTGAGTCTGTTCAACATGTTTTCCGGTGGTGCGCTTGAGCGCATGAGTATCTTCGCACTCGGTATCATGCCGTATATTTCGGCTTCTATTATCATGCAGCTCATGACTGCGGTTAGTCCGCAGCTTGAGCAGCTGAAGAAAGAAGGCGAGGCAGGTCGTCGTAAGATCAGCCAGTATACGCGGTATGGTACGGTTGTCCTGGCCCTGGTTCAGGGCTTTGGTATTTCTGTAGGGTTGGCCTCACAGGGCGTCACCTTCAACGACAGCTTCAGCTTCCATTTTGTGGCGGTGGTGTCTTTCGTTTGTGGTGCCGTGTTCATGATGTGGCTCGGTGAGCAAATCACTGAGCGTGGCGTTGGTAACGGTATATCACTGCTGATTTTTGCAGGGATTGTAGCCGGCTTGCCTGGCGCCATCGGGCAGACTCTGGAGCAGGCCCGTAACGGTGAAATGAGCCTGTTGGTAGTGCTCGGTATCGGCGTGCTGGCGATCGCAGTGGTTGGCTTCGTGGTGTTCATGGAGCGGGGCCAGCGGCGGTTGACCATCAATTACGCAAAACGGCAGCAGGGCCGCCGGGTATTCGCCCAGCAGTCCAGTCATTTGCCGCTGAAGGTCAATATGGCCGGTGTTATTCCGCCGATCTTTGCCTCTTCGATCCTGTTGTTCCCGGCCTCGTTGGGCCAGTGGTTCGGTCAGGGCGAGGGCATGGAATGGTTGAGTGACATCTCCCAGGCATTGGCTCCGAGCCAGCCGTTGTATATCATCCTGTTCGCAGCAGCAGTGGTTTTCTTCTGCTTCTTCTACACAGCGCTGATGTACAACCCGAAGGAAGTTGCGGATAACCTCAAGCGCTCCGGCGCGTTCATCCCGGGCATTCGCCCAGGAGAGCAGACTGCCAAGTACATCGATGGTGTACTGACTCGTCTGACGTTGTTCGGGGCTATGTATATTGCAGCAGTGTCCTTGTTCCCTCAGTTCCTGATGGTGGCAGGTAATGTACCTTTCTATCTTGGTGGTACCTCACTGCTGATTGTTGTAGTCGTGGTGATGGATTTCATGGCTCAGGTTCAGTCGCACCTGATGTCGCATCAGTATGAATCGCTGATGAAGAAGTCCAATCTCAAGGGCTATGGTCGGAACGGCTGATACAGCCGTTCCCCTTGAAAACTGGAGTCGACAATGAAAGTACGCGCTTCGGTAAAGAAAATTTGCCGTAACTGCAAAGTAATTCGTCGCAATGGCTCAGTTCGAGTCATCTGCACGGAGCCTCGTCACAAGCAGCGCCAGGGCTGATTTCCAAGAAATCGCTCTGACATTGTAAAAGGGGTTCGGAATAGTAGCGCTTGACTCGCGAGCGGGTCAGGCGCTATTATTTCGCGCCCTTTTTGTGGCGGAAAATTCACACAGCAAAGCTTTGAACGCGGAGTAATTTGGATGGCACGTATAGCCGGTGTCAATATACCCGATCACAAACATGCTGTTATCTCGCTCACCTACATCTTTGGTGTTGGCAAGACAACAGCCCAGAAGCTTTGCGATGCAACCGGCGTTAAGCCGGACGTCAAGGTCAAAGACCTGAGCGACGAGCAGCTTGAAGCACTTCGTACCGAAGTGGGCAAGTTCACCGTCGAAGGCGATCTGCGTCGTGAAGTACAGATGAACATCAAGCGTTTGAAGGATCTCGGTTGCTTCCGTGGTCTGCGTCATCGTCATGGCCTTCCGGTCCGTGGCCAGCGCACCAAGACCAACGCCCGCACCCGTAAAGGTCCTCGCAAACCTATTCGTAAGTAACAGGTAGGCAAACATGGCAAAGCCAGGTACACGTACCCGTAAAAAGGTGAAAAAGACGGTTGTTGATGGCGTCGCGCACATTCACGCGTCCTTCAATAACACCATCGTGACCATTTCGGACCGTCAGGGCAACGTCCTGTCCTGGGCCACCTCAGGTGGTTCCGGTTTCCGCGGCTCACGTAAGAGTACACCTTTTGCTGCGCAGGTAGCAGCTGAAAGAGCCGGTAATGCGGCTGCTGAATACGGCCTTAAAAACCTGGACGTAGAGGTTAAGGGTCCTGGGCCCGGACGTGAATCTGCAGTTCGCGCGCTTAATGCGTGTGGCTACAAGATCACCAACATCACTGATGTGACGCCGATTCCCCATAACGGCTGTCGTCCGCCCAAGAAGCGCCGCGTCTAACACAGGAGACAGTGAAATATGGCTCGTTATATAGGCCCGAAGTGCAAGCTGTCTCGTCGTGAAGGGACAGATCTTTTTCTGAAGAGCGGCGTACGCGCGCTCGATTCGAAGTGCAACATCGAGACTCCGCCGGGTATGCACGGCGCGCGTCGCGGTCGTCTGTCCGAGTACGGCGTACAGCTTCGTGAAAAACAGAAAGTTCGTCGTATCTACGGCGTACTTGAGAAGCAATTCCGCAACTACTACAAAGAGGCCGCTCGTCTGAAGGGAGCAACCGGTGAAAACCTGCTGCAACTTCTGGAAGGTCGTCTGGATAACGTTGTGTATCGCATGGGCTTTGGTTCTACCCGTGCAGAAGCCCGTCAGCTCGTCTCTCACAAGGCGATCCTGGTGAACGATAAGCCGGTCAACGTACCGTCCTATCAAGTCAAGCCGGGCGACGTTGTGAGTGTGCGTGAGAAAGCCAAAAACCAGCTGCGCGTTAAAGGTGCACTGGATCTGGCTGGTAGCCGCGCACCGGTAAGCTGGGTAGAGGTTGACGCCAACAAGATGTCCGGCGTTTACAAGTCAGTACCTGAGCGTACTGAACTGCCGGCCGACATCAACGAGAACCTCATCGTCGAGCTTTACTCCAAGTAAAGCCCAGTTAGCAACGATAGCAGATAGGGGCGTCTATGCAGCGTTCAGTACATGAGTTATTGACACCTCGTACCATTGACGTGAAAGAATCCAGCGCCACGCGCGCCAAGGTGACACTGGAGCCGCTTGAGCGCGGTTTCGGTCATACCTTGGGTAGCGCACTGCGTCGCATTCTCTTGTCTTCGATGCCGGGCTGCGCCGTGACTGAAGCACAGATCGACGGTGTCCTGCACGAGTACAGCGCCATTGAGGGTGTCCAGGAGGACGTCATCGAGATTCTTCTGAATCTCAAGGGCGTCGCCGTAAAGATGAACGGCCGTGACGATGCTGAGCTGACGCTCAGCAAGAAGGGCCCGGGTGTAGTGACCGCCGGCGATATCAAGCTGGACCACGATGTGGAAATCGCTAACCCCGAGCACGTGATCTGTCACCTGAGCGAGAACGGCGAAGTCAACATGCGCTTGCGTGTTGCCCGCGGTCGCGGCTATGAGCCGGCTGACCAGCGTGGTCTGGACGAGGATGAAACTCGTGCCATCGGACGTTTGCAGCTTGATGCTACGTTCAGCCCGGTTCGCCGAGTGGCGTATGCCGTCGAAAGCGCACGGGTTGAGCAGCGTACAGATCTCGACAAGCTTGTTATCGATCTGGAGACAAATGGCACCATCGATCCGGAAGAAGCGATTCGCCGGGCGGCCACGATTCTCCAGCAGCAGCTGGCTGTGTTTGTAGATTTCGATCATGAGAAAGAGCCAGAGCGTGTTGAAGAAGAGGAAGAAATCGATCCGATTCTGCTGCGCCCGGTTGATGATCTGGAATTGACTGTGCGTTCAGCTAACTGCTTGAAGGCAGAAAACATTTACTATATCGGCGATCTTATCCAGCGCACCGAAGTGGAGCTGCTGAAGACGCCTAACCTTGGCAAAAAGTCGCTGACCGAGATCAAGGACGTTCTTGCGTCCCGTGGTTTGTCTCTGGGCATGCGTCTTGATAACTGGCCGCCGGCAAGCCTTCGTGGTGATGACCGGGTTCTGGGCGGTTGATCGCCGATTAGTTTAAGGTAAGGAATCAGAGCAATGCGTCATCGTAAGAGTGGTCGTAAGTTCAGCAGGACCAGTGCGCATCGCAAGGCCATGTTCCGTAACATGACTGCGTCACTGGTTGAACATGAGCTGATCAAGACAACGCTGCCGAAAGCCAAAGAGCTTCGTCGTGTAGCCGAGCCGTTGATCACGCTCGCAAAGAATGATTCGGTTGCAAATCGTCGTCTGGCGTTCTCACGCCTGCGTAGCGATGCTGCGGTAGCCAAGCTGTTCAATGAGCTGGGTCCCCGTTACAGCGAGCGTCCGGGTGGTTACCTTCGTATTCTGAAGTGCGGTTTCCGTGCTGGCGACAATGCCCCTATGGCATTCGTTGAGCTGGTCGGCCGTCCTCTGGACATCGAAGCTGAAGAAGTGGACGAAGGCGAAGAGTAAAATCTTCGCTCTAGTTACAAAAAACCGGGTTCCGAAAGGTTCCCGGTTTTTTTGTGGCTAAAACCTACTTGAGCATAGGCTTCAGATAACGCCCCGTATGGGATGCCGGATTGTCCGCTACTTCCTCCGGCGTTCCCTGGGCAATAATCTGCCCTCCGCCAGAGCCACCCTCTGGTCCCAGGTCGACAATCCAGTCGGCCGTTTTGATCACGTCCAGGTTGTGCTCGATGACCACGATGGTGTTGCCGTGATCCCTCAGGCGTTCAAGGACGTTCAACAGTTGCTGGATGTCGTAGAAGTGCAAGCCGGTGGTGGGCTCGTCGAGAATGTACAGGGTTTTGCCGGTGTCGCGCTTGGACAGTTCCTTGGCCAGTTTTACCCGCTGGGCTTCGCCGCCCGACAGGGTGACCGCACTCTGTCCAAGACGGATGTAGGACAGGCCCACGTCCATGAGGGTTTGCAGTTTTCTGGCGATAAAGGGGACGGCGTCGAAGAACTCTCGCCCTTCCTCTACGGTCATCTCCAGCACTTCGTTGATGTTCTTGCCCTTGTAGCGGACTTCCAGGGTTTCCCGGTTGTAGCGTTTGCCTTTGCAGATGTCGCAGGGCACGTAGACGTCCGGCAGGAAGTGCATTTCCACTTTGATTACGCCGTCGCCCTGGCAGGCTTCACAGCGCCCGCCTTTGACGTTGAAGGAGAATCGGCCGGGCTTGTAGCCGCGGGACCGGGCTTCCTGGGTGCCGGCGAAGAGCTCACGGATGGGGGTGAACAGGCCGGTGTATGTCGCCGGATTCGACCGGGGGGTGCGCCCGATCGGACTTTGATCAATGTCGATGACCTTATCGAGGTGATCCAGGCCCTTCAGGTTTTTATAGGGGGCATGGTTCAGGCTGGTGGCCTTGTTCAGTTTGGCGGCAGACACCGGGTACAGGGTGCTGTTGATCAGGGTGGATTTGCCGGAGCCGGAGACCCCAGTTACGCACGTCATGACGCCCAGTGGCAGCGTAAGGGTGACGTCCTGAAGGTTGTTGCCCGTGGCGCCCGATAACACCAGGTGTTTGCCGTTACCCTTGTTGCGGGCGGGTGGTACGGCAATTTCTTTCTCGCCGCTGAGGTATTGGCCCGTCATCGACGCCGGGTTGGCGATAATCTCTTCAGGGGTGCCGCGGGCAACGATTTCACCACCGTGTACGCCGGCACCGGGCCCAATATCAATGACATAATCGGCAGCACGGATGGCGTCTTCGTCGTGCTCAACCACAATTACGGTATTGCCGAGGTCGCGCAGGTGGGTGAGGGTGGCCAGCAGGCGGTCGTTGTCCCGCTGGTGCAGGCCGATGGATGGTTCGTCCAGGATATACATGACGCCCACCAGCCCGGCGCCAATCTGGCTTGCCAGGCGAATCCGCTGTGCCTCACCACCAGAGAGAGTGTCTGCGCTGCGTTCCAGCGTCAGGTACTCAAGGCCGACATTGACCAGGAACTGTAAGCGTTCCCGCACTTCTTTCAGGATTTTTTCGGCGATTTCACCTTTTCGGCCTGGCAGTGTCAGTTCACTGAAGTAACGGTGAGCGTCGCCTACCGGCAGGTGAGTGATTTCCGGTAGTGTCCGTTCCTCGATAAAGACATTGCGCGCGCCGCGGCGAAGCCGGGTGCCACCGCAGTCTTTGCACGGCTGGGTGCTCAGGTTGCGGGCCAGTTCCTCGCGCATGCTTTGGGAGTCTGTCTCCCGGTAGCGGCGTTCCAGGTTCGGGATGATGCCCTCAAAGGGGTGGGCTCTCTCCATGATCTGGCCACGGGAGTTGACGTACCGGAAGCTAATGTATTCATTGCCAGAACCATACAGCAGTGCTCGCTGAAACGGTTCTGGCAAGTCTTCCCACGGCGTTTCCAGGTCGATGTCGTAATGTTCGGCCACGCTGGTCAGCATCTGGAAATAATAGACCGCGCGCCGGTCCCATCCCTTGATCGCGCCGGAGGCCAGTGTGGCTTCCGGATTCTGGATAACTTTTTCGGCATCAAAGAACTGGCGCACTCCCAGACCGTCACAGGTGGGGCATGCGCCGGCCGGGTTGTTGAAGGAGAAGAGCTTGGGTTCGAGTTCGCTCAGTGAATATCCGCATTGGGTACAGGCATAGCGTGCCGAGAAGGTCTGTTCTTCGCCGTCTCCGGTCATTGGGGCGACCAGCGCGATGCCATCGGCCAACTCAAGGGCGGTTTCGAAACTTTCCGCCAATCGCTGTTCCAGGCCCTCTTTGACCTTGAAGCGGTCTACCACGACATCAATCTGGTGTTTGCGTTTCTTGTCCAGTGCCGGAACATCACCGATGTCATAAACCGTGCCGTCGACCCTAAGGCGGATGAAGCCCTGGCTGCGCATGGTATCAATCACCTGGAGGTGCTCGCCTTTTCGGTCCCTGATCACCGGCGCCAGGATCATCAGTTTGCTGCCCTCAGGCATCGCCAGGACTTGATCGACCATCTGGCTGACGGTCTGGGCCTCCAGCGGCTGACCGTGGTCCGGGCAGCGGGGTTCGCCGGACCGGGCAAAAAGCAGTCGCAGGTAGTCGTAGATTTCAGTGATGGTGCCAACGGTTGAGCGGGGGTTATGGGATGTGGACTTCTGTTCAATGGAAATGGCGGGTGACAGGCCTTCGATGTGGTCAACATCGGGCTTTTCCATCATCGACAGGAATTGCCGCGCATAGGTGGACAAAGACTCTACATACCGGCGCTGCCCCTCGGCGTAGAGGGTGTCGAAGGCCAGTGAGGATTTTCCTGAACCTGACAGCCCGGTGATGACAATGAGTTTGTCTCTTGGCATATCCAGGTCGATGTTCTTCAGGTTGTGCGTGCGTGCGCCTTTGATCTGGATATGGTCCATAACACCTCGCTTGAGTAAAACCACCATTATATCGTTTTCGGTAGCCCCCGGCGAAACTGGTGTTGTGCCGCCTGGGGTATGCGGTCTTGGGTAGTCCCTCACCCGGGGCGCATCTGGTACAATGCGCCGCTCGCAGCGAGTAGCTGCCTTCCCAATTTGTTCAATCCGGCACAGGTAAGCATGAACGCGCTTGAAAAACGCTCTGTAACGGCTTTGGCCTCGGTGTACGCAATGCGTATGCTTGGCCTGTTCATGGTCATGCCGGTGTTCGTTTTGCTCGGTAGTGATCTGCAGGGCGCAACGCCTGCGCTCATTGGTTTGGCGATTGGGGCCTATGGTTTGAGTCAGGCCCTGTTGCAGATTCCGTTCGGCTTGCTCTCTGACCGGGTTGGCCGCAAGCGGATGATCTATATCGGGCTGGTGCTGTTCGCCGTTGGAAGCCTGCTGGCAGCGTCCACGGATTCCATATACGTTGTGATTGCCGGACGGATTCTTCAAGGGGCAGGCGCGATCGCCAGCGTGTTGATGGCCCTGTTAAGCGATTTGACCCGCGAGGAAGAGCGAACCAAGGCAATGGCTATGGTGGGCATTTCCATTGGTCTGTCGTTCTCGGTATCACTGGTGGTTGGGCCCCTGCTGGGCTCGCTCTGGGGATTGTCCGGCATTTTCTATGCAACGGCAGCCATGGCCATGGTGGCCTTGTTCATCGTAGCCAGAGTGGTGCCAACACCCCATGCCCACAGAGTCAGCGCGGATACCCATCCCGCGAGGGAGATGGTCGGGCGGGTGCTGCGGGACGGTCGCCTGCTGCGGCTGGACTTCGGTATCTTCATCCTCCATTTTGCCCTGACGGCGCTGTTTCTGGTGTTTCCCACCATGCTTCAGGACCAGTTGGGGCTGGCCAGTGCTTCCCATTGGTGGTTCTACCTGACGGTGATGGTGACATCCTTCTTCGCCATGGTGCCGTTTATCATCATTGGTGAGAAAAAGCGGGTGATGAAACCGGTGCTTTGCGGTGCCATCGCCCTGCTTTCGCTGGCAACGGCCGCATTGACCGGTGTGGAGCAGAGTCTCTGGCTGGCCTGGGGCGTACTGTTCTTCTTCTTTATGGCGTTTAACCTTCTGGAAGCGAGCCTGCCCTCATTGATCAGCAAAGAAGCTCCGGCCGCCAGCAAGGGGACCGCGATGGGAGTTTACTCGACGTCGCAGTTTTTTGGTGCGTTTCTCGGCGGTGCCCTGGGCGGTTACTTGCTACAATCGGCCGGCCTGGAAGGCGTTCTCTGGTTAATGGCCGGTGGTTTGGCTACCTGGTTTCTGGTAGCGCTGACGATGCCGGCACCGAATTACACCACGAGCTTTGTGGTTGAGTTGGAGCAGGTGCTGCCTGCCGGTTTTGATGAGATTGATGAGACATTGCGCCGCCTGCCCGGTGTGCAGGACGTGGTGATTGTGGAAGATGCGGCAACCGCTTACTTAAAAGTGGACCGTCAGCATTTTCATGAAGATCAGCTTGCGCACTTTGAATTTGTGCGGCAGGGTAAAGGTTCTTAAACAAAGGATGCGTGCATGGACCGCACGCGTTCCGGAAAATCGATCAGGAGCAGATGATGGCACGAGGCATTAACAAGGTAATTCTCATTGGTAATCTGGGCCAGGACCCGGATACCCGCTATACCCCGAATGGCAACGCGGTTGTGAATCTCAACCTGGCTACCGATGAAAGTTACAAGGATCGCCAGACTGGCCAGATGGTACCGAGAACCGAATGGCACCGGGTTGTGCTGTTCGGCAAGGTGGCGGAAGTGGCCGGCCAGTACCTGCGTAAAGGTTCCAAGGTGTATATCGAGGGTCGCCTGCAAACCCGCAAGTGGCAGAATAAAGAAGGACAGGACGTATACACCACCGAGATTGTGGTAGACATCAACGGCCAGATGCAGATGCTCGACAGCCGCGGTGGCGAAGGTGGCATGAACCAGGGCGCTCCCCAGGGCCGTCCGCAGCAGCAACCCCAATCTCAGTATAATGCTCCGCCCCAGCAGCAGGGTGGTCAGGCGCAGCAGCCGTCCGGAGGGTATAACCCACAAGGGCAGCAGGGCGGTGGCATGCCGGAACCGATTGATGATTTTGATGACGACATTCCCTTCTGAATGTGATCCAGCTCATCGACAATCAAAAAGCCCGTGCTTTGCGCGGGTTTTTTTGTTAACGAGTTGCAAAATCTCCGTGAAATCAGTCGGTGAAACGTAGAGTTACGTTCACTTTCTAAACTATCATGTAAGCTTGTGTTAAAAGTGCTGATAATTTAAACACCTTGTGCACGCCGGCCGGCAGCAGAGCTGTGGTCACGACCTGGGAATCCATGATCCTGAATCTTGTTACGACGCTACAAAAACTGATCCGCCGCAAGCCTTCGGGACAGCTTGTCTGTCTTGAGGTGCGCCCGGATGGCATTGCCTGGGCCAGAGCCGCTGCTACGCCCGGGCAGTCGCTGGGCTTTGTTGAGTGTGTTCCTTCACAACGGCAGGAAACACTCAGCAAGCTGGTGGACGACCAGGGCTGGGCTGGTGTTCCTGCGGTTCTGGTTCTGCCCATTGATCAATATCAGGTGTTTCAGGTTGAGCGTCCGGAGGGTGTTGAGGACAGTGAGCTGGCCGATGCGCTCAAATGGAAGCTCAAGGACTTTCTCGATTTCAGCCCGGCCGACGCCGTGTCGGATGTGTTTGCATTTCCGGAAGACGCGTCCCGTGGGCGTGGCCCGTTGGTGAACGTTGTTGCAGCCCGGAAATCACTGGTTCGCGAGCTGATTGGTCTGGTAGCGGATGCAGGCCTTGAGCTGGATCGAATCGATATTGCCGAGCTGGCCATGCGGAATCTGGCGGCCCGGCTGGATCAATCGAATAGAGGTGTGGCGCTGGTTCATCTTCGTGATCGCTATGGCCAGATGGTCATATGCCAGGGCGATACCCTGTATCTCTCCCGCCGTCTTGAGCTTTCTTATGATGATCTGCGGGACGCCTCCAGTCAGGAGAATGCTGTGCAATCCCTGGCGCTGGAGATGCAGCGTTCCATGGACTATTTCGAGAGCCAGCTCGGCCAGGTGCCACCGTCAACCATCCAACTGGTGGCCCAGGATTCGGTATTGCCGTTGAACTCCATGCTCTCATCGTACATGGCGGCCGGTATTGAGGTGCCTGAGTGGAGCCAGTTTGGCTTGTCTGACGCGCTTGATAGCCGATGCCTGCCCGCCTGGAGTGCGGCGCTTGGCCAAGGGGATCAGGCATGATCAGGCAACAGGTGAACCTGTATACCCAGGAACTTCGCCCAACAAGTCAGCGGCTGCATGCCGGTACGGCCGGAGCCTTGGTTGGGATCGTATTGGTGATACTCGTGGCCGTCATGGCTTTTGGCCGCTGGCACAATCAGACACTGGAGCAACAGATAGAGCGGCTGGAACAGCAGAACCGGAATCTGGAAACGGCGGTTGCCACCATGGCCAACCAGGTGCAGGCGAGGCAACCAGACCCTGAGCTCGAAGCCTCGCTGGCGCGGATTACTGAGACAATTGCTCGCAGGCAGCGTCTGCTCGAACGGGTGGAAGGCCTGGCAACCCACAACCACGGTGGTTTTTCCGGGCGGCTTTCGGCCCTGGCGCGCCAGGTTCCAGAGGACCTCTGGCTGACAGCCGTGCGCTTGCAATCGCTTCCCTCGGCCATGCGTCTCGAGGGCAGAACCCGGGCGGCAGAACTGGTGCCCAGCTACCTTGCGCGCCTGGGTGACGAGCCGGCGTTTGTTGGTGAAACCTTTGGCGATTTCCGGTTGCAGCGGCCAGACGACGAAGCCAATCATCAGTGGGTGGAATTTCGTGTTGCAACACAACCGGGGGAGGCGTCGGGGCGATGAGTAGATTGACAGACTCCCTGGCCACCACTGCGCAATGGTACAACGACCGCCCGGTCCGTGAGCGGGTCTTGATTGTCGTGACTGCCTGTGTGCTCACGCTTGTCCTGGCCTGGGAGTTGTTGATGACCCCAGTGGAAACCCGGCAGCAGCAACTCAACAACCGTGTGCAGGCACTAACGGCTACGCAGAACAGTTTGCTTAGCCAGCAGGAAACCCTCAACAGCCAGTTGGCCGGTGACCCTTCGGAGGCGTTGCGCCAGCGACTGGCTTCTCGACAAAGCCGCCTGGAGCGGCTGGATCAGGAAATTACCGAGACTACCGGGCAGCTGATCGCACCGAGGGACATGGTCACGCTGTTGCGGGACATGCTCTCAGCTCAACAGGGCTTGCAGTTGGAATCCATGACATTGCGCACGCCAACACCGGTTTATGACGGTGCCCAGCCGGAGGCGGGTAATCTACAAGCCGCGGAACCCCTGCTCTATGCCCACGATGTGGAGCTGACCGTCCGAGGTGGTTATCTGGATGTGCTGGCGTACCTGCAGCGGCTGGAAGCCATGGATGAGCGCCTGGGGTGGATGCAGTTGGACTATCAGACCGGTGCCTGGCCCAAAGGTGAGGCCACCATTCGGGTGCGCACCCTGAGCCTTGATGCCGCCTGGCTGGGAGTTTGAAATGACACATCCGTTGTTCCGATATCTGATGATCATGCTGGCGGCGCTGAGTTCGTCTCAGGCCTATGCCTTACAGGATCCGACCCGGCCTCCCGGCGCTGAATCACAACCGGCCGTGGTGTCGCCCGCCCGGAACATTCAGCTGGGTTCAATCCTGCTGGGCAAGGAACGGCGGATTGCGGTGATTGACGGTGTGGCCCTGCAAGAAGGCGACAGCCACGACAACATACGCGTGCGCCGTATCTTTAAAGACCGGGTGGAAGTGACCGATCGAGGCCTGCCCAGAACCCTGTATCCGGAACCGCTCCCGCAGGTGCGGAGAACGCCATGACAGACAGTCGGACCATGATGACAACACTCAGACCTCTCGCAGCCGCCATGCTCTCATTGGCATTGGTTGCCTGTGCCAACAACCCTTTGATGCGCACTTCTGCAGCAACCTCAACAGACGTTGCCGATAAGATTGACCAGGCGCTGGCTGAGGCAGAGCCGCAAACCCCTGGCTCGGGCGCCGCCTCCGGTGAATCTGATCAGGCCTCGGCTGCGGATATCAGCAGTCAGCTGTTGCCACCACTGTCCAGCGCCCGGGAGCAGGACGAACGCTTTGATGTGAATGCCCGGGGTATCCCGGCTGCCAGCTTCTTCGAAGCGCTGGTGGAGGGCACCCGATACAACGTAGTGGTCCATCCGGGTGTTACGACCCCAATTGATTTGCGCCTGAGCGATGTCACTGTGCCGGAGGTAATGGACATAGCCGCGGACTTGTACGGCCTGGATATCCAGCGTAATGGCCGCCTGTTCCGGGTGGCGGAAGACCGAATGCAGGCGAGGCTGTTTCCTATCGATTACCTGCACTTCAAGCGCCGTGGCGGTTCTGAAACCCGTGTGAGCTCCGGACAGGTCAGTAGCGCCCGTGCCAACGGCAATTCGGGTACCGGTACCGAAACCCGAAACCTGGTAGGTACCACTATCTCAACCGACACCGAATCCGATTTCTGGCAGGACATTCGCCAGACGGTGGCTATGATTGTTGGTAATGATGGCCAGGTGGTGGTCAACCCCGGTGCTGGCTTGGTGATGGTTCGGGCGGGTTCTGAAGATTTGCGAATGGTGGAGGATTACCTGCGCCGGACTGAACTGATCATGCAGCGCCAGGTTGTTCTGGAAGCGAAGATTCTGGAAGTCACCCTGAATGAGGGCTACCAGCAGGGTATCAACTGGGCAGATCTGCAAACCAACTCCGCGGGCGCTAACGTGCTGGCCCAAGAGCTGACAGGTCAAGCCATTCGGGCCGGTGATATTGG
Source organism: Marinobacter sp. NSM (assembly GCF_052380025.1). Lineage (NCBI taxonomy): Bacteria > Pseudomonadati > Pseudomonadota > Gammaproteobacteria > Pseudomonadales > Marinobacteraceae > Marinobacter > Marinobacter sp. NSM. The sequence continues at coordinate 154,446 of NZ_JBQTCK010000007.1, read as the reverse complement.
CGGGCTGTTCTCTGCCACCATTACCGAAGGAAACTTTGCGGCGGTGATTCAGTTATTGGGACAGCAGGGCAACGTGCAGATTCTGTCGAGCCCGCGCATCTCCACCATCAACAACCAGAAAGCCGTTATCAAGGTGGGTACTGACGAGTTCTTCGTAACCGATATTGATTTCGACGATAACAACTCGGCCGTGACGGCCACCGACAGAACCTCGACCTCGGTGGAGCTGACACCTTTCTTCTCCGGTATTTCCCTGGATGTTACCCCGCAGATTTCCGACAGCGGCGCGATAACACTGCACGTACACCCGTCAGTGAGTGAAGTGAACGATCAGGAAAAGGTCATCACCATTGGCGAGCGGGATGTCACCCTGCCGTTGGCTCGCAGCACGGTGCGTGAAACCGACAGCGTGATTCGGGCAGAGAGTGGTCAGATTGTGGTGATTGGTGGTTTGATTCAGGACACCAGTGAAGACACTACTTCTGCCGTACCCTTCTTCAGCGATATTCCGCTGGTGGGGGAATTGTTCAAGCAGCGCCGCTTCGAATCCCGCAAGAGCGAACTTGTCATCCTGATACGGCCCATGGTGGCCAATGCTGGCCAAATGCAGGCGGATGTGCAGGCCAGCCGGGAGCGGATGAACGTGCTCAGAGATCTGCTGAACTCGGCAGAGTCGGTTAAACCCCAGGCGGAGACGGCCCCCCGCTGATGTACGAAAGCCATTTTGGACTGCAGGAAGCACCGTTCGCATTGACGCCAAAAACCCGATATTTCCTCCGGGCGCCCAGTCATGCCGATGCGTTGGAGCTGTTATTGGTGGCGTTGCAGCAACGGGAAGGCTTTATCAAGGTGACTGGCGAGGTGGGCACCGGAAAGACCCTGCTCTGCCGCTTGCTGCTCAACGAACTGGATAAGACCGCCTGCACGGCTTACATACCCAATCCGAACCTGCCGCCGGAGACCCTCTATGAGGCGGTTGCCGAGGAACTGGGTGTCGACGTGGCCGGGTGTAGTAACGGCCACCAGATTCTCAAGGCGCTGAACCAGCGATTGATTGCCCTGGCCATGGAACAAAGCCCGGCGGTACTGGTGATTGATGAAGCCCAGGCCATGCCCGAAGAAACCATTGAGGCTCTGCGGTTGCTGACCAACCTGGAAACCGAAAGCACCCGGTTGTTGCAGATTGTGCTGTTTGGCCAGCCGGAACTGGACACCCTGCTGGCGCGGGACAGCCTGCGCCAGTTGCGCCAGAGAATCACCTTCCAGACCCGGTTGCAGCCACTGGGCCAGGATTCCGTAGCCCAGTATCTTCGGCACCGCCTGGCCCAGGCCGGCTACAACGGAGCAGACATTTTTGCCCCGGCTGCGCTGAAAGTCATCTGGGGCTCCTCCGGTGGTATTCCCCGGCTGGTCAATGTCCTGGCCCATAAGTCCATGCTGGCGGCCTGGGGCCGGGGAGAGCGGCAGGTGACCAGGAAGCACGCCTTACAAGCGGTGAAAGACACAGAGAGTGCTCGCCCCGTTTCCTGGATCCGGAGGTGGGTATGAGCTTGTTGAACGATGCCCTGCGAGCGGCTGAGGAGCGCCAGAATCATACTCGACTGGCTGGTGCCTACACTGGCCAGCCGATGGCTCAGGATACAGGGCGGTCCAGGGCGCCGGTCGTGCTTTTGTTAATTCTGGTATTGGCGCTGATCAGTGGCGCGGGCGCCTGGTGGTTGCTGTCTAGTGATTCTGAAGAGCAGGTGGTTGTCGCCGAAATCGCCAGCGTTGAACCGATGCCTGAAATACAAGAGATCACGGAGACACCCGCTCAGCCACAGGTCATTGTTGAACCGTTGCCTGCTGAGCCTGCAACCAGAACCGAACCATCAACGCCTGATGATGCTCCCACTGCTGAGGCGGCGATGGTAACCGAGACTGCGCCCGAGCAATTGAAACCTGCCGATATGGAGCCCGCGGCGGCCCAGAATGAGCCCGACGTTATCCAGCTGGCGCAAACGCAGCCACAACCCGCTGCGCCTGAGGCGAACACCGAGAGCCGGGCCCCGGAAACATCGGTAAAACAGCAACGGGAAACACCGGAAGCGGTGGACCTGCGTACTAGCCGTGAGCTGGAAAGATTGCTGGCGTCAGGCCGTAATGGTGAGGCTGAGCGTGTGCTGGCGGCACTGACCACCCGACAATCGGCTCCCCAAAGTCGGGAAGTCTTTGCCCGGGAGATGCTGGTTCTGGATAGGCCCGGGCGAGCCCTGGAGTGGCTGCCGGATTCCGTGACCAACGAGTATGCCGGCTTGAGATTGCTGAAAGCCCGCGCCCAGTTGGCGCAGGGCGATCTTAACCTGGCATTGGCTACGTTGCAGGCCCGGGTGCCCCCGGTGGCTGAACAGGTGGAATATCGCATTACCCTGGCAACCCTGTTACAGCAGGCCGGTGAGGCAGACGAATCCGCTGGCCACTGGTCTGAATTGATCGCCCACGATGACAGCCAGGGCGCCTGGTGGCTGGGCCTGGCCATTGCTTTGGAAACCGGTGGGCGCAACCGAAGTGCGCTGCAGGCCTACGCTCAGGCCGCGGTCATGCCCGGATTATCCGCCTCGCTGGCGGACTACGCACGGCAACGCATCTCAGTACTGCAGGCGGAATCATGACCACGGAACCGAAAAAGAAAATCCGCATAGGCGACCTGCTGGTTCAGAATGACGTCATCACTGAACAACAACTGATGACCGCCCTGCGTGAGCAGAAAAGCACCGGCCGCAAACTCGGGCGTACCCTGATTGACCTGGGGTACGTGGACGAGGACAACCTGCTCAACATCCTGTCCCGCCAGTTAGACGTGCCCTTTGTTCAGCTGCGCCACTACCAGTTCAACAACGAGCTCGTAAAGAGACTGCCGGAAGCCATGGCCCGCCGGTTCCGGGCCATTGTGCTGGCGGATCAGGGCGGTGAGTTGCTGGTGGGCATGGCGGACCCGCTGGATATCTTCGCCTACGACGAACTGGTGCGGGTGCTCAAGCAGCCCATCAAACAGGCGGTGGTGCGGGAAAGCGAGCTGCTGAATACACTCGACCTGGTCTATCGCCGCACCGATGAAATCGCCTCCCTGGCGGAAGAACTCGAAGACGAACTGGGCGACGATGCCTTCGATCTTGCCGATTTGTCAGCCGAGTCAGAAAGCGCCGACGCCCCGGTGGTCAAACTTCTGCAGACCCTGTTTGAGGATGCGGTGCAAGCCAGAAGCTCCGATATCCATATCGAGCCGGATGAAACCGTAGTGCGCATTCGCCAACGGGTGGATGGCGTACTGCAAGAACAGGTGATGAAAGAAAAGCGCGTAAACGCCGCCTTGGTGTTGCGCCTGAAGCTGATGGCGGGGCTCAACATCTCCGAGAAGCGCCTGCCCCAGGATGGCCGCTTCAATGTGCGGGTGAAAGGCCGCAGCATTGACGTGCGGGTATCCACCATGCCGGTTCAGTACGGCGAATCGGTGGTCATGCGTTTGCTGGATCAGAGCCAGGGCACCTTGGACCTGGAAAGCACTGGCATGCCGCCGCACCTGCTGGAACGTTTCCGCAAGCTGATCAAGAAGCCTCACGGCATGATTCTGGTGACCGGCCCCACCGGTAGTGGTAAAACCACAACCCTCTACGGTGCCCTGACCGAACTGAACAAGGCGGAAGTGAAGATCATTACCGCCGAAGACCCGGTGGAATACCGGCTGCCGCGCATCACCCAGGTGCAGGTAAACCCGAAAATCGGGCTGGAGTTTGCCACGGTGTTGCGCTCCGCCCTGCGGCAAGACCCGGATATCATCCTGGTGGGTGAGATGCGGGACCACGAAACCGTGGAAATCGGCCTGCGCGCCGCCATGACCGGGCACCTGGTACTGTCCACCCTGCACACCAACGATTCCATCAGCAGTGCCATGCGTCTGATCGACATGGGCGCTGAGCCGTTCCTGGTGGCCAGCTCCCTGCTGGGCGTGGTGGCCCAGCGCCTGGTGCGCCGGGTGTGCGATAACTGCAAGGAAACCTACCAGCCCACCGAGCAGGAACTGGTATGGCTGCAGTCCTTCGACCTGGACCCGCTGGATATCGAAGCCGGATTCGTTCACGGCCGTGGCTGCTACCAGTGCAGCAACACCGGTTACAAGGGGCGGGTCGGCGTGTACGAAATGCTGGAAATGAACGAAGACATGCTGGATGCCCTGCGTAGAAAGGACGTGTCTGATTTTACACGGGCTGCCCGCAGGAGCCCGTTGTTCCGACCGCTGGGCCAGTGCGCCATGGATTATGCCCTGCAGGGTGTGACCTCTTTACAAGAGGTTGCACGGGTGGCGGCAACCACTGAAGGAGCATTGCTGGAAGGTGACGACCTGGCAGCCGACGGCGCCATAGGGGTGGACGACTGATGCAGTTCAGCTACCGGGGTAAAGACAACCGAGGAGTTGTCCAGCAAGGTTCACTGACCGCCGCCAATGTGGACGCGGCCGCCAGTGAACTGATGCGCCGCGGTATTACCCCTCTGGCCATTCAGGAACAGGTGCAAACCCAATCCGGCATGGACCGGGTAAACAACCTGGCCATCTTCCGGAAAAAAGTGACGCTGGATGAACTGATTGTGTTCTGCCGGCAAATGCACGCACTCACCAAAGCGGGCATCCCGCTGATCCGTACCATGCGTGGGTTGGCGGAAACCTCCCGTTCACCGGCGCTGGCGGAGGTACTGGAAGACATCACCAATCGCCTGGAAGGTGGTAACACCATGGCCACGGCCATGCAGGCGCACCCGAAGGTGTTTTCCGATCTGTTCATTGCCATGATCCACGTGGGTGAGAACACAGGCATGCTGGACGACGCGTTCAAGCGCCTGTCGGAAATCCTGGAACTGGAACGGGACACCAAACGCCGGTTAAAACAGGCCCTTCGTTACCCCACTTTTGTGGTGGTGGCTCTGCTGGCGGCCCTGATGGTGGTGAACTTTCTCGTCATTCCCCGGTTTGCATCGGTGTTCAGCCGCATGGGGGCCGACTTGCCCTTCCTTACTCAGGTCCTGGTGGGCACCTCCAACTTCCTGCTGAATTACTGGTACATCATGTTGTTTGGTGCGACGGCCGGCGGGCTGGTTGTGCGCCAATGGAGGCAGACAGAGCAGGGTCGGGAACTGTGGGATCGCTACAAGCTGAAGCTTCCTATCATTGGCCCCCTGCTGGAACTGATTACCCTGAGCCGGTTCGCCCGCAACTTTGCCACCATGCTCAAGGCCGGCATGCCGGTAACCCATGCACTGACGGTAGTGTCTGACGCCACCGACAACGCCTGGATTGCCCACCACATCAAGGATATGCGCCTGGGCATCGAGCGCGGCGAAAGCCTGCTGCGCACCGCCCGCGCCAGCGAAATGTTCACCCCGCTGATTTTGCAGATGATCGCCGTGGGCGAGGAAACCGGCTCGGTGGATGACATGCTCAACAACGTGGCGGATTTCTACGACGAAGACGTGGACTACGGCCTTAAACGGCTGGCGGAATCCATAGAGCCGATCCTGATTGTGGCCATGGGCATCCTGGTACTGATATTGGCGCTGGGCGTGTTCCTGCCCATATGGGACCTGGGAGCCGCCGCCATGGGGCGCGGCTAGTGGGCCAACCGGCCTGGTCTTCCGCCAGTGGGCTGGCCAACGCCCGGCGCATGCGGCTGTTTGTTGCCCTGCTGGTGCTGTTCATTCTTTGGTGGGTGTTACTGGGCAAACTGGAAGGCGAACTGCAGCGGGCGGAACAACAGAGCGTGAACATGGTGTTGAGCCAATTACGGGCGGCACTGGTGGTGAAAGGGGCCGAAACCATGCTGAGCCGGCAGGGCAGTCTGGAAGAACTGGAAGGGCGTAACCCCTTCGACTGGCTGGATCACCAATGGCCCATGTACGCGGGCGAATGTAGCGATGGGGAGCCGAAGCAAGGTGACTGGTGCTTTCGTCCCGGGCAACAAAAAGAAACAGGCGAAGATGGCAAGGGTTGGTTAATTTATAACCCAAAGCAGCCGATAACCATTGAAGGGCAGCTCGCAGAACCCGGTCACCCCTTCGCCTGGGCACTGACAACCGAATTTGCAAACCGCAGCCGGAACAACCTACGGGTGCAAGCACAGCGGCCAACCGGCCTGAAACTGGTACCGGTGCCGTTTACAGAAACCACAGTGAGCGGGCAGGACGCCAGCCGCTGACGGGATAACACGACAGATCACAGGCAAGAGGCGACGAATGATGCACTACAACAGCAAGCAAAAACAAAAGGGTTTTACCCTGATCGAGCTGGTGGTGGTGATTGCCATCCTGGCGATACTGGCGGCGTTTGCGCTGCCGAGGTTTGCGCAGCTTTCGGAGCAGGCGCATCAGGCGAGTATAAAGGGTACCGCTGGTGCGTTGAGCGCGGGTGTGGCTTTGGCTAAGGCTCAGTGGGTGGCGAATGGCCAGACTGGAGCCGTGAGTGCTGTTGATGGTTTTGGCGACGGCGATGTGGCAGTTAATGAAGATGGTTGGGCCACCTCAACTGACGGAACAACCACCGCACCAAACCAGGCGCGCTGCGTGCAGATCTGGCGAGGCCTGATGCAGTCCAACGCTCCCACCATCGACCAGCAATCAGCGGCTAATGCCAACGCGGAGTACTGGGCCGCTGTGACCAACACAACCGCATGCGAATACGAGTACCAGCTTGATGGCCAGAACAGCACCATCACCTACGACACCACTGACGGCTCCATAGTGACCGTCATCAACTAATATCGAAAAACGATTTTAAGTAGACCCCAGAAGAGGTAATGACAATGATGAACGCAATTCAGACAAGAAAGCAGAAAGGTTTCACCCTGATCGAACTGGTTATGGTGATTGTGATTTTGGGTATTCTGGCGGCGTTTGCTTTGCCGCGGTTTGCGGATTTGGGCGGGGAAGCCGAGCTTGCAACCGTTCAAGGCGCGCTTGGTAGTGCAAAGTCAGCGTCAGCTATTGTTCGTTCTAAAGCGCTCGCAGCAGGAGAATCTGACACAACGGGTTCGGCAGTATTCTCACTCGAGGGTACTGATATCGATTTGCTGAATGGTTTCCTCGCCTCTACGTCACTTCAAGATGCAGCACAATTGTCGGATTTCACGGTTGAAGAAGATGGTACAGATGCCTATGTGACGGTTTCGAATCCTTCCGATAACAGTCCATGTTTCACATACACGGGCTCAACCGGAGCGAATGTTGCGCCGGCCTTTTCGCCCGTAACGGAGACTTGGAACGCCACAAATGACACATGTGACTAACGCTGTGAATTTCTGAAGGTTACAACAACGTTGATTGGAAGAAGTGCGGGCTTCACTTTGGTCGAACTCATTATGGTTATCGTCCTCATTGGGGCACTAACCGTTTTGGGAGTTGGCCTGTTTGCCAGAAACACCGCTTTCTCTCCGTTGTTGGCCACCCAACAACTAGCCTCCGCCACGCTGCTTGCCCAACAAGCAGCGCTGGCGGGCAATCCCTCCAATTCCGTGACCATCCGCCAAACCTCGAATGCTTTTGAGTTCGAGGCGGCGGATTCCCTGTTTTCCATCCGCCGTGAGGGCGCCAGTGTGGCGTATCAGGTAGCCGGTCAATCCGGGCTCACACCGATTCCTGGCGGCGGGTTTACCATCAACTTCGACCGAATGGGGCGCCTGGCGGCACCGTTCAGTGGTCAAAGTCTCCAATTCCAGATCTCAGGCGACAGTGACTTTATCCTGTGCCTGAGCTCCCTTGGCGCCGTGTATCAGGGGCCTTGTTCATGAGGTTTTTCCGGCGACCCGGTGTTCGCCAGCAGGGCGCGACCCTGGTGGAGCTGGTAATGACCATTGTCATTATCAGCATTGCCATCGCCGGCGTCGTTGGTGCCTTTGCCTTGATTACCGGCCGAAGCGCTGATCCCTTGAATCAGACCCGTGCGGTGGCATTGTCGCAACTCTACATGGACGAAATCCTCTCCAAATCCTTTGCCCATGATTCGCCAGTGGGCGGCGGAGCGGTGGATGCCGGCGACGCGGATTGCAACAACCTTGGGCCGGATGGCGAAACACGGCGCACGTTCAATGATGTGGACGATTATCACACCCTGAATAACGCGCCGCCCGAGAACAGCGAGGAAGAAACGCTTCCGGGCTACAACAATTTTCAGGTGTCTATTTCGGTGGCGTGTGCAGGCACCGAAGTGGGCCTGGGCAATCATGAAGCCAAACGCATCGATATTACCGTTACCGATTCTTCCGGGAACACCTATCTTTTCAGCGCCTACCGGGGGAATTTCTGATGCGCCGGCAACAGGGATTCACCCTGGTCGAGCTGGTGATGGTCATCGTGCTGTTGGGCATTGTGGCCACCATCTCGGTACAGTTTGTCTCCCTGTCCACACGTGGAGCCCTTGATGTCAGTGAACGGCAACAACGTGCGCTGAAAGGCGTGGTGATCAGTGAGCAAATCACCCGGGAGGTGCGCGAAGCGTTTCCCCTGTCCGTTCGCGAGAACGGCGAATGTCTGGAATGGCTGCCGGTGATTGCCGGCACCGGCTATGAATCCCTGACAACAGGCCCAGGCTTTGATGGAGTGAGCATAGTACCCTTCGGCCGAGCAGTCCCCGCCGGTGCCCGGCTGGTGGTATACGGCTATGGCTCGGCCCAGTCCGATCTGTACGGCACCTCCGATCCAGGGCCGGTTTCACCGGCCATTAATGCGGTCGCGGATAGTGATACAACCATTGAACTGTCCGCCAGTCATCGTTTTCGCGAGCGCTCACCGGAAAAACGCGTTTACGCCATCACTGGTCCGGTCAGTGTTTGTCAGGTTGGGCAATGGCTTTATCGATTCAGCGGGTACCCTCCAGGTTCCACTCAGCCTTCTGCTGCTGCCCTGAACGGAGCCGGTGGAACTCGGGAGGTTATGAGTGCCAACCTGGTCGGCGGTTCGTTCAATCTGAAAGTAACGCCACCCTCGTTGCGACGGGCGGCGGTGGTGAATTTTGAATTTGAGTTGGCAAACCTGAACGGTGACGAGACCACTCGAATAAGCCAGGAGGTGCAAATTCGCAATGTACCCTGAACTGTCTTTTAAACAACAAACCGGCGCTGGTTTGCCGGTAGCCATTTTCGTGATCACTGTGTTGGCCCTGCTGGTAACAGGCATGGCCCAGCTTCAGGAGAGCTCGGCCAACAGTGTTAGTCTTCAGATTCAATCACAGCGGGCTTTTCTGGCCGCGGAAAGTGGTGCGCAGCTTGGCGTTGGCAGGGCGCTCCAACCGATTAGTGGCCCCCAGTGTTTCTCTGGTACTTTCTCCTTCACAGTAGGCGGATTGAAAGAGTGCAGCGCGATAGTGAGTTGCTTTACGAACGCGCCTGGTCAGGGGGTTGTCATTCGCAGCGAAGGCCGGTGCGGTATTTCGACACCCAGTGAAGGGAAAAGAGCGGTTGAGGTCAGGCTACTTTGAGCTTCCGATCACGTAAGAAAGAGAGTTCAGTGATGCGCGGAATGATGCTGTTGTTGAGTCTTGCTCTTTTTGCAGCTCACGGGTTGGCTCAGGAAGTGGTAGAGATCAATCAGCCAGGCCCAGACCAGTTTACGGTTCCAGATAATGTCAGGAATATCACTGTTGAGGTCTGGGGTGGCGGCGGCGGGGGCGGTTCTGTGTCACGTGGTTTCTTGGGAGGTGCAGTTGAAGCGGGTGGCGGTGGCGGTGGGGCTTACGCCTCCCGGTCATTCCAGGTGACGGCTGGCCAGACTTTTAATCTCAGTATTGGTGCCGGCGGTGGGAGCAATAATGCTGGTGCCAGCACTTGGTTTGATAGTCCGTCAGTATTGATCGCTCAGGGTGGTGCCGGAGTGAGCCAAAATAACTCCACGGGGGGAGCTGGTGGAAGCGCAGCTAGCAGTGTTGGTGATGTGACATTCAGTGGTGGGCGTGGCGCGAATGCTTCCGCAAGTGGAGGTGGTGGCGGAGGTTCTGCAGGCTCTGGATCTCCGGGGAATAACGGCTCGGGAAGCAGCGGCGGAACTGCCGTTACCGGAGGCGGTGCTGGTGGAAATGGTGGTTCAAACTCTTCAGGCGCACAGGGAGCTTCGCCCGGCGGAGGGGGCGGTGGCGCTGACTGTGGTTTCGTTTCTTTTTGTTTCAATGCGAGTGGCGGCTCTGGCGCGCCAGGTAAGATTCGTATCAGTTATGTTGTGGAGGAGCCAGACCAGTGTTTTGCCGATGACTTCAACGGTTCGGCGCTAAATCTCGGCGACTGGGTAACGTCAGTATCCTCGGGAAATTTCACTCCGAGTGTCGTAGGCGGTCGGCTTCGCATGACGGAGGCTGTTGGCAATCAGTCAACGGCAGCCACGCTGCAGAGAGAAATTCCCGGAGCTGAAAATCTTGTGGTTCTGGAGTTTGATTATTATGCGTATGGGGGCAACGGCGCTGATGGCATTGCAGTGGTGCTCTCAGATGCCGCCATTACACCACAACCTGGCAGTTTTGGTGGGTCGCTCGGTTATGCCCAGCGAAATAATGGAGATGCCGGGTTTGCCGGTGGTTGGCTGGGGATTGGCATCGATGAATTTGGAAACTTTTCTGCTGAAGCTGACGGTCGGCAGGGAGGAGTTGGTCAGATCACCGATTCGGTCTCAATCCGAGGGTCTGGCTCGGGTGCAGATGGATATCGATATTTGGCAGGTACGGGAACACTCAGCCCGGGTATAGATTCGACCGGGCCGAATAATCCGCACCGGTATCGAATAACGGTGGATTCCAGGCTGCCTGGCCAGGCCATTGTGGCTGTTGAGCGAAATACCGGCAGTGGGTTTGAAGAATTAATTGCGCCGTTCGATGTTCTGAGTGCAGCCGGACAAGCGGCGGTGCCTGAAAACTTCCTGTTATCGCTTACGGGGTCCACGGGTGACTCGAGCAATATCCACGAGCTGGATGAGTTGCAGTTGTGCGCACTGAAGCTCAATCCTGTCGGGGTACAAGTTGATCACTTCGAAATTGATCATGACGGTGTGGCATTAACCTGCCAGCCTGAAGCGGTCACGATTCGTGCTTGTGCTGACGCTGACTGCAACCAGCTGTTCTCCGATCCGGTCACTGCAACGCTGGCCCCGGAGGATGGTTGGGTTGGTGGTAACGTCGTCAGCATTACTGGTGGTGCAGGAACGGTGGCACTGCAGAACACAGTCGCCGGTGCGATCACTCTGAACGTCATCGGTTCCCAGCCCTCCACTCGGCCGCAGTCACAAACGCTTTGTCGAATCGGGAACGGTCCGCTGGCGCCAGACAACTGTACCCTGAACTTTGTTGATTCAGGATTGGCCTTCGAAGTACCGGATCTTGTGTCCCATCGAGCCTCTGGTCCGGTTCAGCTGCGTGCGGTACGCCGGGATGATCAAACTCAGGCTTGTGTCCCGGCATTCGAAGACGTCAACAGAACAGTCCAGTTTTGGTCAACCTACATATCGCCTGACGACATGGATAGGCCTGTCAGCAGAATGGTAGAGATTAATGGGGTAGCCGTTGGGAACACCTCTTCGTCACCGACCAGCATGGAGCTGAGGTTTGGCGCGGGGGGCATAGCCGAAGTGGATATCATTTACCCGGATGCGGGTCAGATGCAGCTCAACGCCCTGTACCAAGGCAGCGAGGCAACCGAGGATGCCGGCCTGCTGATGCCAGGTGCGGACAGCTTTGTGAGCGTACCCGCCGGCTTTTGCGTTTCTGCGGCATCGTCTTGTTCCCAGGGTGATGAGACCTGCCCGTTGTTCCGTAGGGCAGGGGAATCCTTTGACCTGACCATTACCGCAGCAGGTTGGCAGAGTGACACAGATGTGGATTTCTGTGTTGGTAATCCGATCACGCCAAACTTCGAGCGGCCTGGCATTCCTTTACAAGTGGAGTTGGTGGCCCCTGCCGGTGGCGAGACCGGTGTGGTTTCTCCTGGCAGTTACGATCATGCTCGAGCCGTTGATGCGCAAACCACGGTATCTGTAGATCAGTCCGAAGTGGGTGTATTCCGCTTTCTCACAAGCCCCGCGCCAGGCGCTTACCTGGGGCGGGATCTGCCACAGGGTCGGAGTGCTCCGGTTGGGCGCTTCTATCCTGATCGCTTCCGGGTTACGGTGGACCCTGGCGCCTTTGCAGCGGAGTGCGGGGCAGGGCAGTTCACTTACACGGGACAACCGTTCGGTTGGCTGATGGCGCCCACCGCGCTGCTCGAGCCATTGTCTGTGCAGGGTGGGCGAACCCGAAACTACACATCCGACGGCTTCAGGCGACTATCGGTGGCCGGCGTCTCAACACTTGTTCCCATCAATGACCTTGCTGCAACCGATGCCAATGGCGACCCAATGACGTTTTCTGTCACTCAGGAGGCGGCCGTACTCAGCGTACAGGAACCCGGACTGATGTTGTTCTCGTTCAACCCGAACGATCAGTTCGAGTATCCGAAGAACCCGGCCACGCGTATAGAGCCATTCTTGCCGCAGTTAGAATTTACAGTCACATCGGTTCAGGATACCGACGGTGTTCAGGCGGAGGCCGCCCCCTATGACTTCGAGCCGGAGGCCTCTTTTGAGATCCGCTACGGCCGGTTGATCATGGAGAACGTTTATGGCCCGGAAACGGTGGAGGCCTTGTTTATGCCGTTCAGGGTGGAGTCTTTTGAGGGCGGGCGGTTTGTTACCCATGATGCGGACAGTTGCACCACATGGACAACGACCGATATTGATTCGGCCGAAACTCACCATGCGCTGCTGGCGGATTCCGGGGTTTTCGACCAGGGCACAGCCGGGCCATTGCGCTTGGAACCTCTTGGTACCCAGGGCACCGATCTGGTGACCTGGGATGTACCGGAGTGGCTGGAAGATGATTGGAACAACGATGGGGTATTGGCAGACCCCTCCGCCACCGCCACCTTCGGCGTCTACCGAGGCAACGACCGTATCATCTACTGGCGCGAAGTGACAGCTAACTGATAGCCAGCGGGCGGGGAGGGAGGTTAATCCTCCTCTCCCTCTGGATGGTCCAGTCCGAGCTCATTGATCTTCCGGGTCAGCGTATTCCTGCCCCAACCCAGCAGCACAGACGCATCCCGGCGTCTCCCGCCGGTGTGCTTCAGGGCCACTTCGATCATGATTTTTTCAAACTCTGGCACGGCGGTGTCCAGGATCGATTTCTTGCCGCGCTTCAGTTCCTGCTCTGCCCAGTTTTTCAGGCCTTCTTGCCAGGTCTGGCCGGTGGCGCTGTGCTCGCTTTCCGCCTGGTGCAGGAGTTCGGGGGGCAGGTCATCTACGTGAATCTCGCGCCCACTGGCCATCACGGTCAGCCAGCGGCAGGTGTTTTCCAGTTGGCGGACGTTACCGGGCCACGGCAGGGTAGTCAGGTACTCTTCGGCATCCGGGCGCAACAACTTGGGCTCTACCGCCAGTTCTTTGGCGGCCCGTTTCAGGAAGTGCTGCATCAGGCGGGGAATATCTTCCCGCCGTTCCGCCAGCTTGGGCAGGTGCACGCGGATAACGTTCAGGCGGTGGAATAAATCTTCCCGGAAGCTACCTGCCTGCACCAGTTTTTCCAGGTCTTGATGAGTGGCGGCGATGATACGCACATCCACTTTAATCGGGGTGGTGCCGCCTACCCGATAGAATTCGCCATCGGCCAATACTCGCAGCAAACGGGTCTGGGTGTCGGCTGGCATGTCGCCGATCTCGTCCAGGAACAGGGTGCCGCCATTGGCCTGTTCGAACCGCCCCTGGCGGGCTGCGCCGGCGCCGGTGAAGGCACCCTTCTCATGGCCGAACAGTTCAGATTCAATCAGATCCTTGGGGATAGCGGCCATGTTCAGGGCGATGAACGGGTTGCGGGCCCGGGGGCTGTGGTTGTGCAGAGCCTGGGCCACCAGTTCCTTGCCGGTACCGCTCTCACCGTTAATCAATACCGTGATGTTGGAGTGGGACAGGCGGCCGATGGCCCTGAACACTTCCTGCATGGCCGGGGCTTCACCGATGATCTCGGTGTTGCGCTGGGCACTGTCGGCCAGGGGTTCGCTAGCAGCCCGCTTTTCATGACTATGGGCCACAGCGCGTTTCACCAGGGCCACGGCATCGTCTACATCAAAGGGTTTGGGCAGGTATTCGAAGGCACCGGTCTGATAACTGGTGACCGCACTCTCCAGGTCCGAATGGGCGGTCATGATGATCACCGGTACATCCGGATGCTTGTCGACAATCTGTGAAAGCAGGGTGATACCGTCTACTCCGGGCATGCGGATATCGCTGACGATGGCATCGGGCTGTTCGTGCTCCAGCCTCATCATGATGCTTTCGCCGCTGTCGAAAACCCGCGGCTGCATACCGGCCTGGTTCAGGGCGCGTTCCAGCACCCAGCGAATGCTCTTGTCGTCGTCGATAATCCAGACGTTTGCCGGTTGGCTCATTAGTTGTCCTCCAGAGGCAGGAAGATGATAAAGTCGGTTCTTCCGGGCTCGCTCTCACACTCCACCAGCCCTCGGTGCTGGCCGATGATGCTTTGGGTAATAGAAAGGCCAAGGCCGGTTCCTGAAGCCCGGCCACTGATCATGGGATAAAAGATGTTCTGTAGAAGATCCGCCGGAATACCCGGGCCGTTATCAATGATGTCGGCTCGGCACACCAACCGGTGACGACGGTGGCCGATGGTGAACTGGCGAAGCGCACGGGTGCGGAAAGTGATGGTCGGCGGTACATCGGAAGGCGTGCCGCTTTCGTTCTCGAAGGCGGCTTCCATAGCATTGCGGGCGATGTTCAGGAATGCCTGGATCAGTTGTTCCTTGTCGCCCGGGAACTCGGGGATGCTGGGGTCGTAATCCCGTTTCAGGCGGACCCGGCCTTTGCTCTCTGCCTCAACCAGAGTACGAACCCGTTCCAGCACCTCGTGGATATTGGTGGGGGCAATCTTCAACGCCTTGTTGGGGCCGAGCATACGATCGACCAGGCTACGCAGGCGGTCTGCCTCGTCGATGATTACCCGGGTGTATTCGCGCTGGTCTTCGTCGTTCAGCTCCCGGTCAAGCAGTTGAGCCGCGCCTCGAATGCCGCCCAATGGGTTCTTGATTTCGTGGGCCATGCCGCGAACCAGGATCCGGGTGGTCTCCTGTTGGGAGATAATGTCTTCCTCGCGGCTGATGCGCATCAGCCGGTCCCGGGGCTGGATCTCGATCAACAGCTCCATGGGTTCAAGGCTGATGGGTGTCACCGAATAGTCCACCGTCAGCCTTGAGCCGCTCAGTAAAGCGAACTCCGCTTCTCGCCGGGTGTAGGATTGGCCATTGCCTGCTGCCGCATACAAGGTTTTCAGAGCGTCCTCAGAATCAAGCAGAACGTCTTTCAGGGGCAGGCCCTGGCTACGGGTCATGCTGGTTTCAAACAGACTTTCGGCGGCGGGGTTCAGGTAACGGATGGTCAGGTCGTTTCCCAACACCAGAACGGCCGTGGTCAGGCTGTCCAGAATGCTCTTATAACCGCTTCCCAGCGAGATGGATGGTTGGAACGACATGCTTGGTTTCCGTTTTAAACTCATAATGGTTACACCGATTTTGCAAAAAACGAACCAGTTTTGCCTGCTGAGATAAGACGATGGTCTAAGTCCGGGCACAGCAGGGCCCGGAGGGCATCCGGGTGCTGTAGGTTGGTGCAGATGGGGAGCTTGTCGCTACAGGCAGCCGGGGTTTTGCCCCTTCGCTGCCCAAAGTATGGCTTTATCGTGGTGCGGTTGCACTAAAGTAGTGCGTATATATCAGTTCAGGCGCGAAGGTCGGTGAATGGTAAAGGTGATTGGCTGGCCGCTTTTCACCTGTATGCCGTCGCGATCAACAATGTGAACGCCCGCTTGGTGCGTGCCTCGGTCAACGTTACGGACAGTAATGGAGCCTGAAGTGCTTTGGCCAACTGGTTGGCCGTCCAGGGTAACCTCATATCGATGACCGCGCCGCAGGCTGGGGGTGCTACGCACTTCAAAGGTGACGTCGCCGTTGCCACTGTGGAAGGCTTGGTCGTTCTCAGGGGAGACGAGGGAAAGGCTCTCATAGGCTGCACCTTCGCGCTCCACTTCCTCAAGCAGCTGTTCGGTCTCACGCACCGCGTCAGGCTTTGGCAGTGTGATGGTGGTTACCGGTTTAACCTCGATTTCTTCCCCACCCTGCATGGGCTCGTCCGAGAAGGTTACATTGCCCTGGGCATCCACATGGCGGTAAACCTCTGCATGGGCGGATGCGGTGGCCAGCAGTAACAAGCCGGTTGCGAGCGTGAGAGGTGCTTTCATGACAATAACCTGCGGTAGTGAACTGTCTCGATTATCGGCGGCGGATGCGGGCATTTCAACGCCGGAGGGCGATCCCTTGGTTACATATCGTTAAGGGCGCGGGGTGTTTGGTGGGATTTGAGAAAAACGGCACAAAAAAGCCCCGCACGGGGCGGGGCTTTCAAGCCTAGATGCAATGCACCTTATTGGTGCATTGCATTAGCAGGAGTAGTAAAGCTGGAACTCAACCGGATGAGTGGTCATGTTCAGCTTCTCAACTTCACCGCGTTTCAGGTCAATGTAGCCTGCGATCATGTCTTCGGTGAACACGCCGCCACGGGTCAGGAACTCGTGGTCTGCTTCCAGGCAGTCCAGGGCTTCAGACAGAGTCTCTGCAACTTTCGGAATGTTGAGGGCTTCTTCCTTCGGCAGATCATACAGATCCTTATCCATGGCATCGCCAGGGTGGATCTTGTTCTGGATACCGTCCAGACCGGCCATCATAAGAGCGGCGAATGCCAGGTACGGGTTGGCAGACGGGTCAGGGAAGCGAACCTCGATACGACGCGCTTTCGGGCTATTGACGTACGGAATACGGATAGAGGCAGAGCGGTTACGGGCAGAGTAAGCCAGCATAACCGGAGCTTCAAAGCCCGGAACCAGACGCTTGTAGGAGTTGGTAGAGCTGTTAGTGAAGGCGTTAATGGCCTTGGCGTGCTTGATCACACCGCCAATGTAGTAAAGAGCGGCCTCGCTCAGACCAGCATAGCTGTCGCCAGCGAACAGGTTTTTGCCGTCTTTGCTCAGGGACATGTGTACGTGCATGCCGGAACCATTGTCACCCACAACCGGCTTGGGCATGAATGTGGCGGTTTTGCCGTAGGCGTGGGCCACATTGTGCACGCAGTACTTCAGGATCTGAACTTCGTCAGCCTTGCGGGTCAGAGTGTTGGCGCCAACGCCAATTTCACACTGGCCGGCGGTACCCACTTCGTGGTGGTGCACTTCGATGTCCAGGCCCATGGATTCCATAGCTGCACACATGGCGCCACGCAGGTCGTGCAGACTGTCGACCGGTGGAACCGGGAAATAGCCGCCTTTCACGCCTGGGCGGTGGCCGATGTTGTTGCGATCGAAGTCTTCGCCAGAAACCCAGGCAGCTTCTTCAGAATGGATGTGGTAAGACGCGCCTTGCATGTCCACGTTCCATTTAACGGAATCGAACACGAAGAACTCGGGCTCCGGGCCAAAAAGTGCGCCATCGGCGATGCCGGTGGACTTCAGGTACTCTTCGGCACGACGGGCAACAGAGCGGGGGTCGCGCTCATAACCCTGCATGGTAGACGGCTCTACAATGTTGCAGGTGATGTTGACAGTGGTTTCTTCGGTGAACGGATCCAGTACGGCGGTCTCGTCGTCCGGCATCAGGATCATGTCGGATTCGTTGATGCCTTTCCAGCCAGCAATGGAGGAGCCATCAAACATTTTGCCATCTGCAAAGAAATCCTCATCCACCTCGGTGGCGGGCAGGGTAACGTGCTGCTCTTTACCGCGGCTGTCGGTGAAGCGCAGGTCAATCCATTTCACTTCGTGTTCTTTGATCAAATCAATCGTCTTGGACATTGTGCATGCTCCGTAGTGATGTCGTGTTCGTTGTGCCGGATCGTTCAGCGGGCTAAAGCCCGATCTTTTTCAGGTCAGGGCAGCTTAACAGAAGCTGTTGGCTCTTACCTTTCAATTACGGCTGCTCAACGATAAGCAAGGGGCTTGCCAGTTTTTCGTTTTTGCGCCAGAACAGCGCAGCGGCAAGGCTTTGGGGCGATTCTGGCGCACCGGAGTGCAGCTTACAGGCATTGGTTGCACTGAACGTGTGCACTTTATTGGTGCATTGATTATTATCCTGCCTGATAACGGTGCATTAGTCGATTGGTTACATATTAGGCACTATTCTTCATATTATCGACATGGACTTTTCTATATACTGCTCGCCGCTAAATTCTGCAGGATACCCGTTGTGATTGATAAGCTTAGAAACGTTGCCATTATTGCCCACGTTGACCACGGTAAAACCACCCTGGTTGACCAATTGTTGCGCCAGTCTGGAACTTTGGACCGTAAAGAGCTCGAAAACGAGCGCGTTATGGACTCCAACGACCAGGAAAAAGAGCGTGGCATCACCATTCTGGCGAAGAATACCGCGCTGAAATGGAAAGACTACGACATCAACATCGTGGACACCCCGGGGCACGCGGATTTTGGTGGCGAAGTTGAGCGAGTCATGAGCATGGTAGACAGCGTGCTGTTGGTGGTGGATTCCATTGACGGCCCCATGCCGCAAACCCGTTTTGTAACCCAGAAGGCGTTTGCCGCTGGCCTGCGCCCGATTGTGGTAGTGAACAAGATTGACCGCCCGGGTGCGCGCCCGGATTGGGTGGTGGACCAGGTGTTTGATCTGTTTGATAACCTGGGCGCCACTGACGAGCAGTTGGACTTCCCGATTGTTTACGCCAGCGCCCTGAACGGCATTGCCGGCATGGAGCACGAAAACCTGGACGACAACATGGACGCCGTATTCCAGGCGATTGTCGACCACGTGCCCGCGCCCTCCGTAGACCTGGACGGCCCATTCCAGATGCAGATCTCCCAGTTGGACTACAACAGCTTCCTGGGCGTGATCGGTATCGGCCGCATTATGCGTGGCAAGGTCAGAACCAACACTCCGGTGGTGGCTGTTGGTGCCGATGGCAAGAAGCGTAATGGCCGTATCCTGAAGATCATGGGCCACTCCGGCCTGCAGCGCGTGGAAGTGGAAGAGGCCCAGGCTGGCGACATTGTGTGCGTGAGTGGTCTGGATCAGCTGTACATCTCTGATACCTTATGCGATCCCGCCAATGTTGAGGCCCTGCCGGCGCTGACCGTTGACGAACCCACGGTATCCATGACCTTCCAGGTCAACGATTCACCGTTTGCCGGTAAAGAAGGCAAGTACGTGACCAGCCGTAACATCAAGGAACGTCTGGAAAAAGAACTGCTGCACAACGTGGCGCTGCGGGTAGAAGAAGGTGACTCTGCTGACAAGTTCAAGGTCTCCGGCCGGGGTGAGCTGCACTTGTCCGTATTGATCGAGAACATGCGCCGTGAGAACTTCGAGCTGGCCGTGGGCCGCCCGGAGGTCGTAATCAAGGAGATCGACGGCGTCAAGCAGGAGCCGTACGAAAACGTGATCATTGACATTGAAGAGCAGCACCAGGGTTCCATTATGGAACAGATGGGACTGCGCAAGGGCGACATGACCAACATGATCCCGGATGGCAAGGGTCGTATCCGCCTGGAATACACCATTCCCGCCCGTGGCCTGATTGGTTTCCGGAACACCTTCCTGACCATGACCTCTGGTACTGGCATACTGACGTCCACCTTCAGCCACTACGGCCCGATCAAACTGGGTGACGTAACCAGCCGCCAGAATGGTGTGATTGTCTCCATGGCCACGGGCACAGCGCTGACCTACTCGCTGGAAACCCTGCAGAGCCGTGGCAAGCTGTTCCTCGACCCGGGCCAAGAGATCTATGAAGGCCAGCTGTGTGGTATTCACAGCCGTGACAACGACCTGGTGGTTAACCCCACCAAGGGCAAGAAGCTGGACAACATGCGTGCCTCTGGTAAAGACGAAGTGATCGGCCTGGTACCGCCCATCAAGTTCACCCTGGAGCAGGCGCTGGAGTTCATTGATGACGACGAACTGGTAGAGGTAACGCCCAAGTCGATCCGTCTGCGCAAGAAACTGCTGACCGAGAACGAGCGTAAGCGCGCCGGTAAGAAGTAAAAGACTTTATGCCACGGACAACACGGACGCACACGGACACTTTAAGGAAAGAACTGCTCATTCGTCCGTGAACGTCCGCGTTGTCCGTGGCTGATATTCTTTGTTTTGGTTTTTCGTGTTTCCTCAAGCGTTACCGTGATTCCCTTCGCTAATCTCAGCTAGACTACCGTTATCCCTGAAACGGAGTTCGTCATGCTGAGCCTGTATCCCGAAATCCAGCCTTACGCCCGTCATCACCTGACGGTGGAAGAGCCCCACGAGCTTTACCTTGAAGAATCCGGCAACCCGGAGGGTATCCCTGTGTTGGTGGTTCATGGCGGTCCCGGTGGCGGATGTGAGGATAATCACCGGCGATATTTCGATGCCGAACGCTTCCGCATCATTCTGATGGACCAGCGTGGAGCGGGACGCTCCACCCCGTTGGCGGAGCTGGAAGGCAATAGCACCGACAAGTTGGTGGAGGACATGGAAACCGTTCGCCAGTTTCTGGGTGTTGATCGCTGGTTGCTGTTCGGTGGCAGTTGGGGCTCAACGTTAAGCCTGGTGTATGCTCAGACCTACCCGGAGCGGGTCTCCGGGCTGGTGCTCCGGGGGATTTTTCTGTGCCGGCCCCAAGACATCCACTGGTTTTATCAGGAAGGCGCCAGCCGGGTGTTTCCGGATTACTGGCAGGATTTCGTCTCGCCAATCCCTGAAACTGAGCGCGAGGATCTGGTGTCGGCTTATTACCGCAGGCTGACCAGTTCCAACGAGCTGGAGCAGATTCAGGCAGCAAAGGCCTGGTCAGTCTGGGAAGGACGTTGCGCTACCCTGCATCCCAACCCTCGGGTGGTTGAGCGTTTCGCGCACCCCCATGTAGCGATTGCTCTGGCGCGAATTGAATGCCACTACTTTGTGAATCAGGCGTTTTTGACGCCAGACCAGATCGTGCACAATGCCGCGAGGCTTTCAGGCATACCCGCTGTGATCGTCCACGGCCGCTACGATATGGTGTGCCCGCTGGATAACGCTCTGGCGCTGAGCCAGGCCTGGCCGGAAGCAGACCTTCGCATTATCCGCGATGCGGGGCACTCCGCGTCTGAGCCTGCCATTGTCGATGCACTGATTCGGGCTGTTGAGGATGTGGTGTCACAAACTGACTCGCCCGCCGGGTGACTGGATTGTCTTTTCTTGATTTGAGGGGTTGCGGCCGGTGTTGCGCGCCGATACACTCTCGACGTTTCTGATTTTTAACCCTCAAAGTTGCTGCTCAAGGGATTGAATGAAAGGACTTATCCAGCGAGTATCAGAAGCCAGCGTAACGGTTGACGGCCGGAAAATTGCCAGCATTGGCAATGGGCTTCTGTTGCTGCTGGGCGTTGAGAGGGATGACACACCCCATGAGGCAAAGGAACTGTGCCGAAAAATTCTCTCCTACCGGGTTTTTCCGGATGAACAAGGCCGTATGAATGTTAACGTTCAGGATGCGGGTGGCTCAATCCTTGTTGTTCCTCAGTTTACGCTTGCGGCTGACACCAGCTCAGGTACGCGTCCGGGTTTTTCCCTGGCCGCTGCACCAGAGCTGGCGGATTCATTGTATTGCGAGTTCCTTTTGAGTGCTCGTAAACAGATGGGGCGTGAGCGTGTGGAGGAGGGAGAGTTCGGTGCCGATATGAAAGTGTCCCTGACCAATGACGGGCCGGTCACTTTCTTGTTGGAGGTTGCCCGGAAACATTAATGCCCTGAAATGTTGCATCCAGCGTTTGAGTGCGCGCTTGTGGTGCTGGTTTGTGGGATATACGATTCGCCAAAGTTGCCATGATGCAGGTTGGTTGTATTTAACCGGTTGTTTCGGAAAAGAAAAAATAGTTCTGGCCTCGAATTTGAGTGATGTGCCCACCGAAAAGCGGAAGAACTTTTGGACATAAAGGGTTGCCTTGCAGGCACCAAAAAGGCTAAAAACCGGCTACTAAAAATTTGCAAAAATACATCCTTTGTATTAAAACAGGTTCATCACTAAGAGCTTTAAGAAAAGCTGTTAAGTGGTTGAGATGTAAAGGCTCAGTCTAGTCGATTGGGTCTCATAAAAAGAAAAAATGTCGTGCCCCGCAGGATACAAACGGGAGGCGATCAGGAGTCCGGCAAGTGCAGTGAAGACTGTTTTTGCCAGCAAAAATCGGGGTTTAGAACCCGTCGAAAACCTGAGTTAACTCAAAAAGGAAGACGCAACATGAAAAAAACTATCCTTGCTTCTGCTATCGCAGCTGCAACTTTCTCTGGCGCTGCTCTGGCCCAGGAAAGCAACCTGCCGACTGTTTACGGTAATATTCAGTACGCTATCTCCCATGAGAATGTCGATGGTGCCGGCTCAAAGATTGAGCACTTCGACAATGGCTCAACGCTGGGCGTAGTGCATGACCACGAAATCGCTCCAGGAATAACCGGTTTTTTCAAGCTTGAGCTTGATGGCTTTGATGCCGATGACAAAGACAAAGAGACGTCTGCGACGCTGGACGAGGCTTACATTGGTGTAAAAGGTGACAGCTTCGGTCAACTTTGGGTAGGTTCTGACGATTCTATCTACGAGAGTGCGGTTGACGAGATTGGGGAATTTTACGAGATCGGTTCTGACATTTCCAACAACTACAGCACTGGCGAAGGCGACCTGGTTCAGTATCTGTCCCCGAGCTTTGGTGGGCTGACACTGGGCGCTGCGGTTCAAGTCAACGGTGACAACGACACCAAGGGTACTGGCAAGAAATCATACCCGTACCAGCTGGCGGCGATGTACAACGTTGATGCACTGGAACTGGCCTTTGCAGTTGACTCAAATGACAACGGTGATGGCAACAACGAAAACTCCTACGGTCTGCGTGCCAGCTATAACCTCGACAACCTGCGCCTGACCGGTCAGTTCGAGACCCGTAAGGACATTGCAGACACCTTTGGTGTGATGGGCGTTTACACTCTGGGCGCGAACCAATTCGCACTGTCTTACCAGCTTAGAGATTTGGACTCTGGTGACAAGAACGACACCATTACGCTGCAAGCTTTGCATAACCTGTCCGATCACATGTACGTATACTTTGAAGGCTATCTGAGCAATGCCGACGAAGAAATCTACGATATTGCCGGTGAGCCGGGCGCTGGTGACGAGAAGTCCATCGCCGCTATCGGTGCTGTTTACTACTTCTGATCAGCTAACCAGCTAATCAAGTAGTCTCAAAAACCGGTGACTCAGGTCACCGGTTTTTGTATTTTTAGGAGCCCGTTTTCTTGGAGTCTGTCATGGCCGTCGAACTTGAAATCAAGCTGACCCTATCGAAACGGGCGCAGGCGCAAGCCCTGGAGTGGTTGCTTGCGCAGCCTGAGGCCAAGCCTGGTGGTCAAAAACTCCTGGCGAATCGCTACTACGACACGCCGGACGCAGCGCTCAACAGGGCCAGGGCGGCACTTCGTGTAAGGCAATCCGGAAATCGCTACATTCAGACTCTGAAAACCCAGGGCGAATTTGTAGATGGCGCCCATCGCCGGCAGGAGTGGGAGTGGTCGCTGCCGGGGCCTGAGCTGGATCTGTCGCTGCTCGAAAGTACGCCCTTGAAACAACTGCTGGATCTACAGAAACTCCAAGTGGCTTTCGAAACCAACTTCAACCGTCAGGTGGTCATGCTGGAAACCGCGGATGCGGTTGTTGAAGTGGCGGCAGACTCCGGCGAGATTATGGGCGGCGGGAAGTCTCGAGCGCTCCACGAAGTGGAGTTCGAGCTGAAATCCGGAAACCCAGCAGCACTGATGTCCTGGGCCCGGATGTTGGCAGATGAAGTGCCAGTGTTTCTGAACCTGGTGAGCAAAGCCGAGCAGGGATACTACCTGGCCGGAATCTATCGGCCGGAACTGGACCCGCACCCTGGCGAGTTGTCTGTCACGGAGTTTCTCCAACAACTCAGTCTCAGTTGGCTTCTGCAAAAACCGCTAAACTGTCCAGAGCCTGCTCTGCTGAGGGTAAAAAACGCGGCTATACAAGCGGGAGTGCAAGCGCTGTGGGATGAAATTCAGCCAATAATAGGCCAATACGCTTTGCCAGAGCTGATAGATAAAGCGCCCCGTCTTGGAGCGCTTCAGTTGGCATTGGCAGCGTCTGCCACTAACTGAGTCCGAGCAGGGCCGTGGCCACGCTGAAGTAAATCAGCACACCACTAACATCGGCAATGGTGGTAATCAGCGGGGTACTGGCCGTTGCCGGGTCAAACTTCAGCTTGTCCAGCAGGAAAGGCAGCAGCATGCCGATCAGGCTGCCCACCATCACCACGGCGATCATGGTGACCGCTACCACAAATGCAATTTCCGGCCCTGCCCGCAGAAAG
Organism: Marinobacter sp. NSM; assembly: GCF_052380025.1. Classification (NCBI taxonomy): domain Bacteria; kingdom Pseudomonadati; phylum Pseudomonadota; class Gammaproteobacteria; order Pseudomonadales; family Marinobacteraceae; genus Marinobacter; species Marinobacter sp. NSM. Next base: position 129,962 of record NZ_JBQTCK010000007.1, on the reverse strand, counting down.
CCAACCGCCATCACCGCAATGGCCATGGTAATGCCAAGAGCACTGGCTACCAGGGTTTCTTTGCCTAGCAGTTTGCCCCAGTCGGCTACCGTGACATCGCCGGTGGCCATACCCCGTACCATCAGCGTGGCGGACTGCGCCCCGGCGTTACCGGCACTGGCCACCAGCAGGGGCATGAAGAACAGCAGGGCAATGTGCTCGGAAATAATCTCCTCAAAGTAGGCTATGCCCGCGCCGGTGAATATATTGGCAAACACCAGAATTACCAGCCACTGAACCCGGGATCGATAAAGAGAGAACGGTGTTGCGTCTCTCAGACTGGTTTCGAGCTTGCCGACCGTGGCGCCTTTGTGAATGTCTTCGGTGGCTTCTTCTTCGGCAACATCCATGGCGTCATCGTAGGTGACAATGCCCACCAGCCGGTCGTCGTGATCCAGAATTGGCAGTGCCAGCAAGTCGTAGCGTGATATCAGTCGGGCCACTTCTTCCTGAGGGGTGTCGGTGCTGGCGGTCACGAGACCAGTGGCAATCAGGTCGTCTACGGGCGTGCCAGGCATGGCGGTAATCAGGTTCCGAAGGGAGACAGCCCCCACCAGTTTGTGCTGATTGTCGATCACGTAGGCCTGGTAAATGGTCTCTTTATCCGGCGCGGTGTTTCGGAGCAGGTTAATGGCCGCGCTGGCCGACATGCCGGTGCTGATCACCGCGTATTCCGAGCTCATCAGGGCGCCGGCGGTGCCTTCCTCAAAGCTTGCCAGGCGCCTAAGGTCTTCGCGTTCCTTGCTGGCGAGGGATTGGAACAGGGTGTGTTGACGGTTCTCATCCAGCAGGTTGAAGAAGTCGGCCCGTTCATCGGAGGGCATGGCGGTTACCAGCTCCGCCAGGTCTCGGGTGGGCAAGAGCTCCGCGATCAACGTTTGGGTGTTGGGGCCGATATACCCGAAGACTTTGGCGCTTTGCTCTGTTGTCAGGGCCCTAAGCAGGCGAACGCCTTCCTCGTTGTCCGGGTTTTCCTCAACAAACTCCGCGAGGTCGGCGGCATTGAACGTGGCCGCTGCCGCCTGAATCTGCGCCTGGTCGTCTGTGGCGATGGCCTCAAATAGGGGCTGATAGAATTCGGAGTCCAGGTAAGACATTGCTGACCTTACTCTTCCGGGTCGCTTGTTTCGGCTTTCTGCTCGTTGTCCTTGTGCAGTTCTCGCCACTGTTTGAGAAATTCCCGATACCGGTCCAACGCTTCCTCAACCACTGCCACCTCTGGCGTGTCGGTTGACCGGACCAATACAATCAACCCTTTGCCTTCGACTTCCTTGTTTGTTTCCGGGTGGCAGATCACTTCGTTGTCGTGGTCGATGTAGGCCAGGGCCGTACCAATACCATGCCGCACAAGAGCGCTGACAATGTCTGCCCAGATAAGGTCGTCCAGTTCCAGGTCATAACGGTGGGGGTGGTCGCGTTCGTAATTGAACATGTCCTCCAGCACCTTCTCGGAACCTGGTGCCACCACGGAGCGAACCATGATCTCAGGGTAGGTGCGGACCGGACGGATGGTAGTGCGCACCCCAAGGGCTTTGAACCGGTCACGGTTGTGATCGCTCACGCATTCCACCGTGGTTCGCCCGCCCAGGTTGGATTCTACCAACCTGTGGGCGATATCGAAGGTCAGGCTGTCCGAGAACGGATCGGATTCGTCTGCGGCGAGCACAATGATGTGTTTCGCGCTGCCGGCATGGACCGCTTTCAGGGCCTCCGGATCGTTTCCCGAACCGTGGAAGTGCACCATTCCGCAATCGGAGAGTTCTGCAGGTAACCCCCCCGGAAACTGCCGGGTCAGCAGCATGATGGGTACCGTATGGTATTCGGGTACCGAGCGGATCTGGGAGGCAAAGCGCATAAAGTATTGCTTGCCGCCACTGCGTGGGGTGTTGATGATTACGATGTGATCTTTCATGTTGTAAATCCAGCGTCCGGTCAGGATTCGTTCACGGCGGTAGAACCGGTATTCAATATAATCGCTGACAATCAGTGTCAGCAGGGTGATGGCACTGATAAACATCAGCAGGATGGTGCTCAGGCGGCCGATGGTGGTTTCCGGGGCGAAATCGCCGTAGCCCACGGTAACTAGAGTGGTCATGGTCATCCATGTGGCTTCAAACAGTGAAAGCGGCTCCGCCGCCCAGATAATCAGGATTTGGGCGACCAGCAGGCTACCCAGGACGAAAAACAGTCTACGCATGCGACTGAGGATAAGGCTACCCATGGGCAGGTGAGACTGGGCATGTTCCGGATTCAGCGGGCGGCGATTGCGCATCATAGAGTTGGCGTGCCTGTTCAGTCCTTGGCGAGTTCGTTATACAGTACCGGAAATATATCAGAGAGACAGGGGTTTGCGTTATGTCTGAGCCTTGGGGTTCATTGCCGGCGGATTTGGTCAACGATGTGTCGGGATGCTGGGCATCGATATTCCCGGATGAAACTCCGGGCTGGTTGGCCAATGAGGCGGGCCTCTCTGACGCGGATATTGCCGAAGCCTTTGCCCGGAGCCTGTTCCTGCGGCAAACCCTTGAGCGGCACCCGGAGCAGGTTCGCTCAGCGGTGCGGGCCAGGCCATTGCAGGAACCCACCACCGAAGCCTGGCTGGTGGAGCGTTGGGCTTGTTTTCGAGACTCTGTCGACTCTGAACCGGCTCTGCATGCAGCCCTCAGGCAATTCCGGCGTGAAGTTCAGTTCCGGATTATCTGGCGAGATTTGCTGAAGTGGGCCGATCTTCAGGAAACCATTTCGGCCACCAGCGCCTTTGCCGATACCTGTATTGATGGGGCGCTGGACTGGCTGTACGAGCAGGCCTGCGAGGAATCCGGCACGCCCTGGGGCCGAGACCCGGTAACCGGCGAGGAGGCTCCCCAGAGAATGGTGGTGCTGGGCATGGGCAAACTCGGTGGCCGCGAACTGAATGTCTCCTCCGACATTGACCTTATCTTTGCCTTCCCGGGCAAGGGCGAGACCCGGGGAGGCCGGCGGGCCCTGGATAACCAGCAGTTCTTTATCCGCCTTGGCCAGAAGCTGATACAGGCGCTGGACCAGATCACCGCCGACGGTTTCGTGTTCCGGGTGGATATGCGCTTGCGCCCCTATGGCCAGAGCGGCGCCCTGGCCCTGAGCTTTGCCGCGCTGGAGACCTATTATCAGGATCAGGGCAGAGACTGGGAACGCTATGCCATGGTCAAGGCCCGGGTAGTGGCGGGCGACCAGCGGGCCGGGGAAGTGCTGATGGCCAGCCTGCGGCCTTTTGTGTACCGAAAGTACATTGATTTCAGCGCCTTTGAGTCGCTGAGAAACATGAAGGCCATGATCAGCCGGGAAGTGCGCCGCAAGGGGCTTGAAAACAACATCAAGCTGGGCAGCGGTGGCATCCGTGAAATTGAATTCGTTGTGCAGGCGTTCCAGCTGATTCGGGGCGGCCGCGACCGGGAACTCCAGCAGCGGGAATTGCAGGTAATCCTGAAAGAGCTGGAGGAGCTGGAGTTGCTGCCCTCTGCCGTGGTCCGGGAGCTACGGGATGCCTATGTGTTCCTGAGGAATCTCGAGCATGCCCTGCAGGGCATGGAAGACAAGCAAACCCAGGAGCTGCCAGGCGATGCCCTGTCACAGGCCCGGGTCGCCCGGATTATGGGGTATGCAGACTGGTCGGACTGCCTGCAATCACTGAATGATCATCGCGAGCGGGTGGCCACGCATTTTTCCAACATCATTGCGTCGGATGAAGACGAGCAGGAAGGCGATGTTGGCATCGAGGATGGCTGGTTCGAGCTCTGGCTGGCAGAAATGGAGGCGCCCGCTGCTGCGGAATGGCTGGCGGAGCAGGGATTCGAACGCCCCGAAGACAGCTGCCAGAAACTGACCGACCTGCGTGACAGCCGCACAGTGCAAACCCTGCAAACCCAGGGGCGCCGGCGCCTGAATGAATTCATGCCATTGCTGCTGAGTGCCCTGACCGATGTAGAGAATCCTTCAGAAACACTGGAGCGAGTGCTACAGCTTGTTGAAGCCATTCTTCGCCGCACCGCGTATATGGTGTTGTTGCTGGAGAACCCCGGAGCCCTGACCCAACTGGTACGCCTGTGCAGCGACAGCCCCTGGATTGCGAGCCTGCTGGCGGAAACTCCGCTGTTGCTGGACGAACTGCTGAACACGGAAAGTCTGTATACCCCTCCGGCCAAGGAAGAATTGCAGGATGACCTGCGCCAGCAAATGCTGCGGATTCCCTATGAAGACCTGGAAGAGCAGATGGAATCGCTGCGGTATTTCAAAAAGGCCCATGTGCTGCGGGTGGCTGCCTCTGAGATCAAAGGCACCCTGCCGTTGATGAAAGTGAGTGATTACCTCACCTGGATAGCCGAAGTGGTGCTGGACCACGTGGTGGACGTGGCGTTCGCAAACCTGGTGAGCCGGCACGGCTATCCGCGCCGGGCTGATGGCTCCGCCTGTGATACCGACTTCGCCATCATTGGCTATGGCAAGCTCGGCGGCATCGAGTTGGGTTACACCTCAGATCTGGATCTGGTTTTTGTGCACCAGGCAGACCCTGAACTGGCCACTGACGGCGACAAGCCCATCGACAATGCTGTGTTCTATACCCGCCTCGGCCAGCGCATTGTCCACATCCTCAGCACCCAGACCCCGTCCGGCCAGTTGTACGAAGTGGATATGCGGCTGCGCCCTTCGGGCAATTCCGGGTTGCTGGTCAGCACCTTGCAGGCCTTTGAGAAATACCAGCGGAATGATGCCTGGACCTGGGAGCATCAGGCTCTGGCCCGGGCCCGTGGGGTGGCCGGCTGCCCGGATACCCTGAAAGCCTTTGAAGCCATTCGCCATAACATTCTTTGCCAGCCACGAGATAAGCGGGCACTGCGCAACGAAGTGGTGGATATGCGGGAAAAAATGCGTGGCAATCTTGGTACGCCCGAGGCCAGGCGGGCAGAGGTGTTCCACATCAAGCACGACAACGGCGGCATTGTTGACATCGAGTTCCTGGTGCAATACCTGATGCTGGCCTGGAGCGGAGAGCATCCTGAGCTGACCCAGTGGAGTGACAACATCCGGCAGATGGAAGAGCTGGGCCGTGCCGGTGTGATGGCGGTGGAGGATACTGAAAAGCTCAGGGAGGTGTTCATAACCCTGAGATCCACCATCCATCGGCGGGCGCTGCAGAACCTGAACAGCCAGGTGGAGGGAGACGCCTTTCCCGATGAGCGGGCTTACATACGATCCATGTGGGAAAAAGTGATGCTCGCCGGTTAAGCAACATTCAATTCCGGCGGAGAATCCTGCTAGAATGCCGATTCCCCGAAAACCGCTTTTTTTAGGAGCAGAACAGAATGTCGATGGCTGACCGCGATGGCGTTATCTGGCTGGACGGAGAAATGGTTCCCTGGCGTGATGCCAAGACCCACGTCCTCACCCACACCCTGCATTACGGCCTGGGCTGTTTTGAAGGCGTGCGTGCGTACAACACCGCGAACGGCCCGGCGATTTTTCGCCTGAAAGAGCACACCGACCGCCTGTTCCGTTCTGCTCATATCCTGAACATGAAGATGCCGTTCAGCAAGGATGAGATCAACGAAGCCCAGCGTGCAGCGGTGCGTGAAAACAACCTGGACGAAGCCTACCTGCGCCCCATGGCGTTTCTGGGCTCCGAAGGCATGGGCCTGCGCGCCGATAACCTGAAAGTGCACGTAATGGTTGCCGCCTGGAGCTGGCCGTCTTACATGTCGCCGGAAGCCAAAGAGCTGGGCATCAAGGTGCGCACCTCCTCTTACACCCGCCACCATGTGAATATCACCATGTGTAAGGCGAAGGCCAACGGTAACTACATCAACTCCATGCTGGCCCTGAACGAAGCCATATCCGGCGGCGCTGAAGAAGCTCTGCTGCTGGATAACGAAGGCTACGTGGCTGAAGGTTCCGGCGAGAACATCTTCATCGTGCGTGACGGTGTACTCCACACTCCGGAGCTGACCTCCTGCCTGGAAGGCATCACCCGAGCCACCATCATCGACTTCGCCAAAGATCTGGGCCTGCAGGTGAAAGAGCGCCGCATCACCCGTGACGAAGTTTACGTGGCCGAAGAAGCCTTCTTCACCGGCACCGCCGCCGAAGTACTGCCCATCCGCGAGCTGGATGGCCGCCAGATTGGTGAAGGCAAGCGCGGGCCGATTACCGAAAAGCTGCAGAGTATGTATTTTGATGCGGTTAAGGGGAAGTTGGCTGCGCATCAGGAGTGGCTGACGGCAGTTCGCTAACCAGTAAAGAGTTTTCGATCACTAAAGGAGCCGCCCTGAAGTTTCCCGTGGGGCGGCTTTTTTATTAGTGTTGTTGGTGAATGACCTTCTGAGAGGTTCAGTGGTGGGCTCAGATACGGAAGTGCACATAGAACGCGACGGCATCAACGCATTGGTGGTGCCTGAGTGGGCAAAACAGTTCGACCCTGATTGGTTTGACCCTGGTTACTGGGGTGAGGGCGCCGTGCCGGTATCATCGGGTGGGCGTGGGAGTGCCTGGTTTATTGAGCGCAGCCCTGAACATTGGGTTCTTCGTCATTATCGTCGGGGAGGACTGGTTGGAAAGCTGATACATGACCGGTACCTTTACGCAGGCGAGGCGCACGTTCGCTCGTTTGCTGAATTCCGGCTGTTAATCCAGCTTCGTGTTTTGGGACTGCCTGTACCTGAGCCTGTAGCTGTTATGTACCAGCGCAGGAGATTGTTTTATTCCTCGGCCATTATCATCGAACGCCTTCACGGTGTTCGCCCATTAGGGGATGTTGCTCTAGCCCTGGACAAACACCGTTGGCGCGAAATCGGGCAAGTGATTCGCCAATTCCATGATGCGGGTGTGTATCACGCGGATTTGAACTGTTTCAATATTCTGGTCGGAGAGGCCTCAATCCACCTGATCGATTTTGATAAAGGTGAGCTTCGAGCTCCTCTATCACTGTACCGCACCTCCTGGAAAGGCAATACTGTAGGTCGGTTGAAGCGTTCCCTGAGCAAGGCTTATGGTGACGGACTGGAGCGCCAATGGCAGTTTTTCCTTGAGGGGTACAACGTCTCCACTAACGTGTAATGAGAGAACTCAAGAGATCCTCCATAGCGTGTTTTTGATTCACCATTGAATACGTTTGGGCAAGACTTGCCGCCGCCTGACTGGCCCGCTTGCTGGCGACGGGGTCTGTCAGAATGTTTTGCGCGGTTTTCCCCCAGTCCTCCAGGTTGTATCCGCTTATTACTTCTGGCACTGAGTGGTCCCGCATCAACTCAGCTACGCCGACGTTGTCACTTGCGATCGTCGGTACTCCACAAGCCAATCCCTCCAGGACTACACGGCCATACTCTTCCAGTAAGGCGGGGAAGATGTGTAAATCCAAGGCATGAAACAATTCGTGAACGTTTGGTACCGGGTCAATAAATCGAATCCGGAACTGCAAGTCGTGTGCAGATATTTGTTCGGCAAAACGAGTACTGTCTGATTTTCCCACGACAAGGAATTCAATCGGCAAAGATGTGTTTGCTGTGAGAAATCCGGCGATCTCCAGAAAGAAGTGAACGTTTCGCTTGGTAAAGTCTCCGGACGTGATCAGCCCAACAACCGTGGAGGTTTCCGGGATCTGCAACTCTCGGCGAGCTATCCTCCGTAGTTCATCTTTGCCCGATGTATTGAACAGACTGGTATCAACGCCCTGGTAGAAAACACGTAGCTTCTCTTCGGGTACTGAATATCGGCGATGGAAATCATCGGCCATAAGTTTGGAGTTGGTGATGAGTACCCGGTAATCTCCAGCGGAGATAACGGAGTCGTGGAAGGCTGCTACATCAAGCTCCGGAGTGCCGCATTTTTCTTCATGCAACCTGACACAGTTGTGCATCACCAGGATGTCGTTGCTGTGGCTGTCACCATGACTGAAAAAGAGGTCGAAAGGGTTTGCTCTTAACCAGCGTTGTACTCGCTTATCAAACCAGGTTCTGCGATAGACTCCTTTGATTGGCCATCGCATGATGCGAACGAAATCTGCTCCACATTCATCCAGGATTTTTCGGTTATAGCGTTCTGCGATGACCGTAATGTCATAGCCCAACGCCTTGAGGTACTGGCAGTGTTCAATAACATTCCGAACAGCACCCGTGTACCGCTGAATTTGTCTGATAGCGATGACGGCTTTCAATTTAGACTCTTCCTGTGAGTGTTACAGATGAACCACGCAGCAACGGCATAATACAAACCATAGTTCTGAATAACTCTCCTCTGATCAAACAGGGTGATTGTAAGCCCAAAGAAGATGAAGGATAGAAAAATCACAGCCAGTGTCACACGCAGAATATGGTGGTTCCGATGGCTGCCAGGGCGAGGTGTGGTCAAGTAGAACAAGGGAAGAGTCAGCATTAATAGCAAAAGAAACAGACCTATTAGGCCGTGAGATGCAAGCTGATACAGGTATTGATTGTGAGGCTCGGAAGAAAAATCGGACATGAGTGGTTTTAGATGCCCTTCTGAAATCCGGGTAAGGATTTCGGTTCGGTATCCAGAGAAACCCGAACCAATAACAGGTGCCTCGGTAATCACATTCAATGCTGCATCCCACATGAGCAAGCGCATTCCCATGGAGGTGTACAACTGACCTTCTGAAAATTTATCCAGCTCACTCAGGGTTAGCTCATATCGTTCGGAGATAGGGTCAACATACTTGACTGAGACGATGGCAGCAGACGCGACGAGCGCGAGCGTAATGACGAAGTAGCGAATTTGGTTTCGAGTAACGCTGAACCAGAACCCAACAGCGAGGAGCGCCAGAAACAAAGCAACCAGGCCGCCCCGGGATCCGGACTCCATAAAGGCTATCAGTGCACCAACACTTCCCATCGCGGCTATCACATACCAGTGACGCTTGCTCTGGGTGAGTAATCCCCCAACGCAGAGTATCAAGGTAACAAGGGCGATATTGCCAAAATGGATGGCATGAACCAGTCCATCTAACCTGCCCGCGCCGTCGTGCACGATCCAATACGCCAGAAACACCAGACCGCTCAGGGAAAAACTCAGTAACAGATCTTTTGCCCGGAACCGCGCATGAAACAGGAGTGCGATGACAGGAATGCTGATCAATAGCAGGGCGTGTCGCTCCACACGGGATTTCGCGAAATCGCTGGGATCAACGAGCCAGTAAATAATGATTGACCACACAAAGAAGAGAAACGGTGTGGCAACGAATAGCAGGGCCTTTGGTTCAAAGCAAAGTCTCCTGCGAACGTTGGCGCTGATCGCAAATGAGGCGATTCCGGCGAGCCCCAAAAAGTACCAAAGGGCACTGCCGTACCCATCAACGATGACGCTGAGTGCAGGGAAGGTGCCAATGACGATAAGCAGTAAATATTTGAGGGCGGATGCCAGGCCAGGTTGAGCTGGGGTCATTTGATGCCGCCTGACTTACTGCTGTGTCTGTTTTTGTAGAGCTTGACGAGGGTCTCCAGCTTGACAGGATGCACATGGACCAAGCGTTTCAGAAACAGGTTTGCCTTCACTGAAGCTGGTGCTTTAGGGAAATCCGGGGCACAGTAACAGCGATAAATCTCTTGCCATTCCCAGTGTTGCCACTGGGCGCATTGCCCTTTGGTACGTGAGATTCGGGCGGTTCCTAGAAACTTCTGGCAAAGCCCCAAACCGAGCTCGGCAGGGGAGGCTATTACCAAGTTGTTGGCGAAACACTGCTCGGATATTTCAAGGTTTTCTGGGCTGTTGTCCAGGAGACCATTGATGTAGATCGAGGAGTCAAACTTCTGAAGGGCTCGAACCCAGAACGCTTGAGTACAATCAGTTGCGAATCCGTCGAATAGCACGTTCTCTCTGTCAGTTTCGTAGTCCGTGGCATCAGGAAATAACTCCAAATCCCAAAGCGCTAACAGGTCTTTCTTCAGGCCAAAGTAGAAAAAGTCGGATAGATGAAATGGTACGCGGAAGCCTTTCGCATATTGCCGTGTGAATACGTTAGCGACAACAACCCGTTCATCCAGCAAACAATGAGATTTACTCCGCTTGGGATACTTTTGCTGAAGTTCTATGAAGGAGTTTCCGGTGAGGAAATTGTCGCTTCGAAGCTTTATCGCATAGCGAGTGGTTACCTTTTTTAATCCTTCACGAGTCGATACAATTTGGCGATTGTTATTGAAATACTGAGGATTGCCGTCCGACTTTAGAAATCTTACGTTGGGTCCTGGGTCTTCTGAAATCACCAGCTCGTCATAGTCCAATCCACTCAAGTCTTGGGATGGCCAAGTAGAGAGGATAATGCGGCTTCCTGGGAGCTGCGAGCGAACCGATTCGAGACATTTTTTTGTGATCCCTGGCTCCTGGGCTCTGTCCTGGAACGTTTGGACAGGTCCTTGCACGACAACGGTAATATCTTTGTGGTTAATCATGATTGTGTATTTGGTCTGGAGGTCGCAAATTCCTGATACTCTGACGGCGTGCCGCAGAAGATGACATCGTCTCCGTTGATCAAATGGTAATAAACATTCTTTCCCTGTTTGATGGTCAGATTATACAGCGGCGCAATATAAAGCTCTCCCTTGGCCCACTGACTTTTGGGCATTTGGCTGTATAACTCGAAAGCGTCGATAAAATCCTGGCGGTTTGAATAGTGATACAGTCCGGTGCTGCAAAGGTCAGAAATGCGGACTTTTTCTGTTGTTCTGCGCACCCGTCCATTCTCTGATAAATTCGGTTCAACAAAGGACCAATGGTCTCCTGGTCCTTGGAATACCTCTAAATACCCGCTCCCTTTTTTACTTTCAGCTGGAAAAGTAAAGTTGGGTCGAAATGTATCAATATTGAAGATCGTCAGGGACTGATTGGTATTCTTGGACTGTTTTAGCGCGAGATAAACCGTTTCAGCCTGTCCTCGAGTTTCTTCATCAAGAGTAACAATTTGGTAGCTCTTGATACCCAAGGCTTTAACCCTATCAGTGACGAAATTCAGAGTGTCGTGAACGTCGCGGATTACGAAAAGAAATGTCTCAGAGTCAAAATATTTTTTGAAGCTCAGGACGGAGTGATCGAAAAGGGTTTGTCCGTGGGCTTCGAGCATGTATTTAGGCTTGTCGTAACCCGCTTTGAAAAATCGAGAGCTGAGGCCTGCCATTGGAATTACAATCATTGCGAGTGTCGCTCCATCAAGTCGTAAAGCCTGAAGGCATTGGCAAACAGGGCATTCTGTCGATTAGGGTCATCTGCATGCAGCGGCAGCATAGACAAAAACAGCTGTACCTGCATGGCGTAGAGTTCGGAGTGTGTTATGGAAAACCGTGAGTCTAGCATTCCCAGGAAAAGCTGTTGAACGTCGTGGTGCTTCGCTGATTCCGGTAGTGTGATCGATATGTCATTTCCGCTCAAACAGGTGTTGTGATAGCCCGCGATTATCCAGTCATACATTCCCAGAATGGAGTGGCTGAGTTTGGCCAGGTCATAGCGAATGTCTCCATAAGCGCTGATTGTTCCATCAGGGGTCATTCCTCTGGGGTCAATGACTTTGATTCGATTGGTTCTGAACTCGTAAAGGATATTGCTGAAGCAAAAGTCGCCGTGGATGAGCGTGGTGTGTACGTCATGCTTTGGGAGATTCGCCTGGCTGCCTCGAACAAGGTCATTAATAGATAACTTCCGTTTGCGACCACTCGATCCCTGGGGGCGGTATGTAAACAGATTATCGGCAGATAATCCTCGGTCTTCACAAAAGGTCCGCAATCTGGTTTCCGTTTTGACGGTAAAAAGTGTGTTCAAGTCGGATGTGGGGGTATCCTTTTCAGGCTTTGGATGTGAAACGCAGGTGGTAAGGAAGTTCAGGCATTCTTTAAAGATTTTCTTCCACAAAAGCGCAGGGACATCTGCAAAGACAAAAAGCTCGTTGAGTGCGGTATGGTGCAGGTATTCGAGCCGGTAGGCTCCGCTCTCTGTGTTTTCCGGTCGGCCAAGATACTGGGGCGTGAAACGGCGAACCATTTGGGGGAGGCTCTCAAACCAGTTTGCCTCTGCTTCAATCTTGTCACCGTGGTTACCAGATTTTTCGATCCAGTCAGGTGTTATCTTGAGGTGGTTAAAGACCCTCTGGGTCGTGTGTGCCGATTTAGATCGGTAATAAGTGTTTGCATGCCCGAAATCCAGCCAGTTAGGAACTTTGCTAGTGCTGAGGCCAACTGCTTTTCGATATCGGCCTAACCCCTCGAGAAACTGCCAGTTGGACTGGGTGATACATCTGATCAATTGTCGCGGGCTACTAAACTTGAAGTATCCGGTGACAACCTCATGTTCCTGTTGTACAGGGGTGTTTTGGCAGCTGGTGAGCCAGTTGTCGTCATTTTCCGTTACGATTGCCCAGTCGTAGTTGTCTTCAACATTGGCCACTGCAACCAGATCATCCCCGTGAGGCAGTGGATCAACCAGCGTGTCACCGAAGAGCACATGCAGAGGTGTCTCAAGCCCTTGTTCAATCAGGTTCAGCGCTGCAACCAAAGAAGCCCCAAGGCTGAGGCCGTCTGGGAGCGGGATAATAGTGATTTTATTTTGGTCAAGCCATGCCTGGTCAAAGTACGAAATCTTGAACGACTCAGGAACGGTAAGAAACACGGGAGTGTTCTCTGGTGCGAGGCGCACCTGATGTTGGAAAAGCCGCCGGTTGCCCAGAGGCAGGAAGCTGGGAGGCAGTGCTCCGAATTCTGATCGAAGCTCTTGGGTTATATAGGCCGCAGACATTATCAGGAACATCAGTGCTTTTCCTGTTCGATGAGCGCCTTGATTTCTTCCGGAGTCAGGCGGGTGAACTCTGACGGACGTATTGCGCGGTCGTCAATATAGAACCCTTCAAAACCGCACCAGGGCTTGCCTACATGAATTTCGTCATAAGGCACATCGTGACGATCCAACCATTCCGTCACGATCGGTAGCGTATGTATGTTGATCTTCCCCACGTTACCTTCGAACGTTCTCATATTTCGAGCTGTCTGAATAATCACCTCGTAACCGAGTTCTTTATAAAAGCGAAGCCTATCGATTACGTCCAGGTTCGGTGATACGTTCCGGTAATCGGATGTGTCACCCTTCGTGATGGTCCCGTCGAGATCGACAATCAATTTTTTCATTACAATAGCCTCGAAACCGGTTCAATATTCTTCAGAGCAATTAAAGGCGCCTTCAGGAAGTGTAAGTAGTTGCTTCAGGTTGTTTATGTGGCAGTAATGGTTGCCCTCGCTCAAATTTTCCACTTGGTTGTTGAGGAGAATGCCAGCGCCTAAGCCTGCTGATTTTGCAGCGGTCATGTCAGAGACTTTGTCACCAACCATCAGGCAAAACTTTGGCACAAGCCTAAACTCCTCAATCCCCCTCAAGATCATCCCCGGCTTAGGCTTCCTGCAATCGCAATCCCGCTCATCAGCAGGCCCAAAGTCCGGATGGTGGGGGCAATAATAAACCTTGGTGATGGTCACATCCTGTTCCTTGAAGCGTTCTACCATCCAGTCTGTTAGCTCCTGGAATTGAGCTTCTGAGTACATGCCTCGGGCAATGCCGGACTGGTTGGTGACGACAATCAGCAGATAACCCTGTTCCTGGAAGTGCCGGCAGGCCTCGAATATACCGTCTACGAATTCAAAATCCTCTTTGCGGTACACATAGCCATGATCCACGTTGATCACGCCATCCCGGTCCAGAAATACGGCTTTGTTGGTCATAGGTTCTGTTCCTGAATACAGCAGCTCAACATCTCGATAACCTGTTCCGTCGAGATGTTTTCCATCAACTCCTCACCCTTGAGCCTCTGGCCCCAGCGGCTTTGCTCCGGCGTTTCCCCTCGCATCTGTTTCAGAGCGGGGGTGTAGGCGTCCACCACATAGTTCTGCCACAGGTAGGGGCCAGTGCGTTTCGGGTTGCTGTGAGCGTAGAGGCCAATAACGGGTGTGCCTGCAGCGACGGCCATGTGGGCCGGGCCGGTGTCTGGTGCTAGCACAAGGCTGGCTTCGCCAATCAGGGCGAACAGTTGCTTAAGGTTCGATTGCCCAACGAGGTTATGCAGGGAGTGTCTGGCGTGTGCCTGAATGCTGGCGGCCAATTCCTTTTCATGATCGGCCGGGCCGCCACACAGATACACGGAAAAACCCTTACTGGCGGCGTAGTCAGCTACCGCGGCGTAGCGGTCTGGTAGCCAGTTCCGTTCGGCGTTGGAGGCGGCGGGTGTGATAATAAGGTGTTTGCGGGTGCCCGGGTCGAGCTGGGCTATGGCCCAGTCCCGGTCTTCCGCATTAACCGGAATGTTCCAGGCGGGCGCCTCGAGAGGCACTCCCAGCGATTCCTGGAATTGTCGGAAATTGTCCAGCACGTGGACCTTGTCCGTTGGCTCGATCCGCTCATTGATAAACAGGCTGTGCAGCTCTTTGCTTTTGGCTTTGTCGTAGCCGATTCGTCGCTTGGCGGAAATACACAAGCTGGCAAGATTCGCTCTCAGGGCGACTTGCATCAAGAGCAGGGCATCATATCGTTTGCCCTGGAGCTGGTGCCGGAGGTTGCGGTAGGCGGCCAGGCCCTGTTTCTTGTCAAACACGACAAAGTTGACGTCGTCCATGCCCGCCATCAGTGCGGCTTCAGCCTTGCCGATCACCCAGGTGATCTCAGTGTCCGGGTAATATTGCCGAATTGCATGCACTACCGCAGCGGCGTTGCAGGTGTCGCCAATGGCCGACAGGCGCAGCAGGCATATGGAGCGTGGCGCAGACAATTCAGCCTCGTACTTTCTTGATCAGCCCGGTAGTGGAGCGGCCTTCAACCGTGGGCAGGATGGCAACCTCACCGCCGTTGTCCTGAACAAAGTCCGCGCCGACGATGGTGTCGATTGAGTAGTCGCCGCCTTTGGCGAGCACCTGCGGATTCACCCGTTTGATGAGTTGCTCCGGGGTGTCGTTTTCCTCAGTGTTGTCACCGAAGGGAATGACCCAGTCCACGCAGGCCAGGGCGGATAGCACCTCCATACGGTCTTCCAGTGAGTTTACCGGGCGTTCTTCGCCCTTCAGGCGACGCACGGAGGCATCGGAGTTCAGCCCGACAACCAGTCGGTCACCGAGCGCTCGGGCCTGGGCCAGGTAGCGCACATGGCCGGCATGCAGGATGTCGAAGCAACCGTTGGTAAAGACAATCCGTTCGCCCTGTTGGCGGGCGTAATCAATGTGCAGCAGGCTCTGCTCGACACTGGGGTGGTAGCCGCTGGTCTTGGCCGACCACTGGTGGCTGGCGCGGGCAGCCAGCTCTTCCGGGGAGACGGTGGCGGCACCCAGTTTGGCCACCACAATGCCAGCCGCAAGGTTGGATAGCCAGGCGGCGTCTTTCAATGCGAACCCGGCGCTCAGCAAGGTGCCCAGGGTGGCAATCACTGTATCGCCGGCGCCAGTGACGTCACTCACTTCCAGAACCTCCGCCGGGAAGTGATGGTGCTCCGTCGGGGTGATCAGGCTCATGCCTTGCTCGCTGCGGGTCAGCAGCATGGTATCGATGCCCGCGTCGGCCAGCATGGCCCGTGCCGAACTCAGCATGGCGTCATCTGAGGAGGCATCGCCGCCGGCGGCCTTGAATTCGCTCAGGTTCGGGGTAATCACCGTGGCGCCCCGATAGAGGGAGAAATCCTTGCTTTTCGGGTCCACCAGCACCTGCTTGCCGGCCTTTCGCGCGGCCTGAATCAGGTCGCCAACACAGGCGAGTGTGCCTTTGGCGTAGTCACTGATGATGACAGTATTGTATTGCTCAACCAGTTCTCCGTAACGCTGCTTGACGCTTTCGGCCTGGGCGACGGGGAAGGTGTCTTCCATGTCTAGCCGAACCATCTGTTGATGGCGGGAGATAATGCGAGTTTTGGATATCGTGCGTGCGTCGTCCAGTTCCAGGAGCTCGGAATGGACCTTTTCCTTGACCAGAAGGTCTTTCAGCAAACGACCGTCAGTGTCGTTGCCGATGATGCCAAGAATGGCAGCCTGGCCATCAAGGTGGGCAATATTTCTGGCAACGTTGGCGGCACCGCCTGCCCGGTCTTCTGTGTGGGCAACCCGGACCACCGGCACCGGTGCTTCCGGTGAAATGCGGTTGGTGTCGCCAATGAAATAGCGGTCGAGCATGACATCGCCAATCACCAGCACAGAGGCGGTCTGAAGCTGGTTCAGCTGGGCCAGGTCAAGCATCAGTCAAGGCCTCCGGACAGCACCACCTCATCCATCGCTTCACACAGCCAGTGGCCAAAGAACATATGGGCCTCCTGGATGCGGGCGGTTTCGTCACTGTTGATGATGATGGATAACTTGGCGATGTCTTTGACTTTGCCGCCGTCCCGACCGGTCAACGCCACGGTAGCGGCGCCCAGATCATTGGCGGCCTTCAAGGCGCGGTTGATGTTTTCGCTCTGGCCGGAGGTGGTCAGGCCGATTACCAGGTCCTCGGGCTTACCCAAACCCAGAACTTGCCGCTCGAACACCGTCTCAAACTCGTAGTCGTTCGGATGTGCAGTCAGAATCGAGGTGTCAGTAGTCAGCGCGATGGACGCCAGCGGGCCGCGTTCTTTCTTGTAGCGCACCATGAATTCTGCTGCCAGGTGCTGGGAGTCGGCGGCGCTGCCGCCGTTGCCCAGAAAGATGACCTTGCCGCCGTTTTTCAGGCACTGCCGGGTAAGCTCGAGCAGTTGTTCCGCCGCTTCCTGATGCTTTTCCAGAATGGCGAAGGTCTTGCGGTGCCGTTCCAGAGTGGCGAGGTAACTGCTTGGCTGGGACATGGGAGCCTCCGGTGTGAGCTGTCATCTGGTCGCGCCGGCGTTTCTTGGTACCGGCTGAAAGCGCAAAGTGTACCATGGAGGCCTGAGGCGTCCCATATGCTTTTTTTCGTACTAACCAGCTGTTAATGCAGCGTTCACGGTGGTTTTCGACGGTGGTGTGAACGGATATGGCGGTTTTAGCGATGGGCAAAAGGGGTTAAGATGACAGCCATATTCCGGGCCGCTACCCAGGCCCGCCCGCGCGGAATTTTCAGGAGTCTTATCATGATTGTCGTCACTGGCGGAGCCGGTTTCATCGGAGCGAACATTGTCCACGCACTTAATCTGAGGGGTGAGACAGACATTCTGGTTGTCGACGATCTGACCGATGGCACCTATTTCCGTAATTTGGCGGAGCTCGATATCACCGATTACATGGATAAGGGCGAGTTCCTTGAGCGGGTCAAAGCGAATGACCTGCCGGTAGGTATCCGCGCCATCTTCCACGAGGGGGCTTGCTCAGATACGACGGAGTGGGACGGCAAGTTCATGATGGAGAACAACTACACCTACTCCAAAGTGCTGCTGCACTGGTGTCTGGATCACAAAGTACCTTTCCTCTACGCCTCCAGTGCGGCGGTCTACGGTGCCAGTGATGAGTTCCGGGAAGAGCGCGAGTGCGAACGGCCGCTGAACGTGTATGGCTATTCCAAGTGGCAGTTTGACCAGTACGTACGCAAGATCCTGCCGTCTGCCCGTAGCCAGATCGTGGGCTTCCGTTACTTTAACGTGTATGGCCCCAGGGAGCAGCACAAGGGCAAGATGGCGTCCGTGGCCTATCACCTGCATGAACAGATCAAGGCCGGCCAGAATCCCAAACTGTTCGAGGGCTGGGATGGCTACTCCGACGGTGGGCAACAGCGTGATTTCGTGTATGTTGACGACGTGTGCAAGGTGAACCTGTGGTTCTTTGATAATCCGGATCAGTCCGGCATTTTCAATCTGGGCACCGGCCGTGCCCAGTCGTTCCTGGAGGTGGCCGAGGCGGTCATCCAGTACCACGGCAAGGGCAAAGTGGAGTTCATTCCCTTCCCGGATGAGCTGAAAGGGCGCTATCAGAGCTTTACCCAGGCGGATGTCAGTTCATTGCGTGATGCGGGCTATACCGATCCGTTCACTGACGTTGCTGCTGGTGTCGCTGCATACCTGGCCTGGCTGGATCGATGAAATACCTTGTGGTTGGCCCGTCCTGGGTGGGCGATATGGTGATGGCCCAGGCGCTGTTCATGTCCCTAAAACAGCAGGACCCGCAAGCTGAAGTCGATGTGCTGGCGCCCGGGTGGTCGCTCCCGATCATCGCCCGTATGCCTGAGGTCAACACAGGCATTGCGGCACCCTGGAAAAGTGGCGAGCTGGCCCTGAAGGCTCAGTGGCGACTGGCCAGAACACTGAAAGGGTATGATAAAGCCATTGTCCTGCCGCGTTCGTTCAAGTCCGCTTTGATCCCTTTCTTTGCTGGCATTCCCGAGCGGGTTGGTTTCAGTGGGGAAGGACGCTCGATTCTGCTGACCGATGCCCGGCGCAGACACCCGACCCGAGACGGCTCTACCATCACAGACAAAACCGTGTGGCGTTACATGGGGCTTGGGGCGAGCAAGGCGGATTACGAAACCTATCAGTTTGATGTGCCACAACCGTCACTGACGATTGACAAAGCGAACCTGCACGACGTGATGGGCAAACTGCGCCTGGACCCGGAACGCCCCGCCATTGCCATCTGCCCTGGTGCGGAGTTCGGCCCGGCAAAGCAGTGGCCTCTTGAAAGCCACCGGGCGCTGGCCGAAAAACTGGTGCAGCAGGGTTTTCAAGTCTGGGTTATGGGCGGCCCGAAAGATGTGGAGCCGGGTGATCAGATTGCCAATGGTCAGGAAGGCGTTTTCAATCTTTGTGGCAAAACCCGCCTGGAAGATACCGTGGATCTGTTCAGTCATTGCCGCAAAGTGGTCAGTCACGATTCCGGCTTGATGCACGTGGCCGCCGCTTCTGGTGCTGATGTGGTTGCCATCTACGGTTCCACCAGCCCGGGTTTCACGCCGCCGCTGACGGATAAGGCGACGATTGTCCGGCACCCGGTGGAGTGTAGTCCCTGCTTTGAGCGAACCTGCCGTTTTGGCCATTACAACTGCTTGATGGGTATTTCCGTGCAGCGGGTTCTGGAGGCGTGCCAGTGAAACTCAGCGCGGTACTGATCACTAAAAATGCAGGGCCTGAGTTTGCCAAATGCCTGGAGAGTCTAGCGTTTGCCGATGAGATTGTAGTGCTGGACTCCGGCTCTAAAGACGATACGCTGGCCGTCGCCGAGCAATTCGGGGCGCGCATTTTCCAATCGGACGACTGGCCAGGCTTTGGTCCGCAGCGTCAGAGAGCTCAAAGCCATGCCCGTGGGGAATGGCTGCTCTGGATCGATACCGACGAAGTGGTCACCCCGGAACTGGCCTCGTCCATTAAGCACGCCATCGAGAAAGCGCCGGCGAAGCAGGTGTTTCAGGTAAAGCGGTTGTCGTGGTTTTTTGGCCGTTTCATCCGGCACTCTGGCTGGTATCCCGACAAAGTGGTCCGGTTGTACCGCCATGAAGAATACGGGTATAACGATGCGCTGGTGCATGAAAAGGTGCACTGCCCAGAAGCCAGCGTGGAGACATTGGCTGGGGATTTGCTGCACTACACCGCGACCAATTTCCCGGACTACATGGCGAAATCCGTCCGCTATGCGGAGGACTGGGCCGAGGGGCGGGCTCGCCGTGGCAAGAAAGCATCACTGTTCTCCGCCTGCACCCACAGTTTGGGCGCATTTGTCCGGAAGTATCTGCTTCAAAGAGGTTTTCTGGACGGCCGGCATGGGTTTTTGCTGGCCGTCACCACCGCCATTTATGCCTTCAACAAATACGCAGCACTCTGGATTAAAACTCGCCGTTGACGGTTTCACTCAGCACCTTCAAAAGAGCTTCAGACGACTGCTGTACGTGAAAGTGCGAGGCGATTCTATTTCGAGCGCTTTGGCCCATATTTGCGCATAGTTCTGGGGATTCATGCAGCCGCTGAATGCCTGCAGCAATTTCTTCAGCGCTACCGGGCGTTACGCGTATGCCGGAAACGCCATCTTCAATGAGCTCCGCACTTCCTCCGGTATCGCTGACGATTGGTGCAACGCCATAGGCCATAGCTTCAATCACCGTTTTTGGAAGCCCCTCACGTTTGGTCGAAGCCAGCACGGATACCTGGCAGGACGCAATGATGGCTGGCGCGTCTTTTCTGAATCCAGTCAGGTGAATTCTGTCGGCCATCGGGCTGGCCTGGATTAGAGCCTGAACCTCTGGATTGTCCATTCCCCGGCCCACGAGCAATAGGTGGATGTTGCTGTCCGCGGGTAAAAGGTGTGTGGCTTTCAGCAGAATTGGCAGTCCTTTTCTGGGGCGGATATTTGCCACCGACCCAACCACAAAGGCGCCATCCGGTACGCCGAATTGTGTGAGGTCTACCGGAGTATCCTGGTACCAGTCGAGATCGTGGCCTTTATAGACCGTACAAACTTTGTCTTTGTTGCCCCATACGTGCTTTTGTAGGTCATCGCGGGTTGCTTTGGAAACACAGATAATTCGATCCACCCGTGGGCTTAGGTGGGTAAGGTAGCCACTTGGGTCCCAGCGGCTGATATTGCCGGTTTGGCCTCGATAGGTCATAACTTTGACTGGCAGGCCGATTGCCGCAAGGTTGGTGTTAGCGATGGCTTTGTTGTTAAAGCAGTACACGGCGTCAAACTTGCCTTCGATCAGGAGGTGACGAATTCGACGAATGGCTTCAGGCTCTATTTTCTTTCGGGGGTGGAAACCGTGTACCTTGATGCCGTTTTCTTCAAAACGGGAGCGGTACTCCGCATCCGGTTGTGTCATCAGCTCAACTTCGACACCCAATTTTGCCAGCCCGATCAGCATTTCGGCTTCTGGCCGAACAGAGTTCCAGGTATCTACATAGGAGCTGATTACAAGTAGCTTCACAGTGTTATGTCCTTTTCATGGTCGATCTCTTACACTGCCGCCATTAAAACATCGACGGGGCCGAGTTGGTATGCACATTTGCCACGTAAACCTGGCCGGAGGTTTTTCCGGTGGCGAACGACAGACTGTAAACCTGATTCGGGAGCTGGCGAAGCGCGGTATTCAGCAAACGCTGGTGGCCAGGCCTGGGAGTCGCCTATGGGCAGAGCTGGAAGACACCCAGTCGCTCGGAAGGCGCGAGTGTGCACATTTTCTGTTGGGCCACGGCAAGGGAAGCTGGGACCTCGTTCATTGCCACGACGGCAAAGCAGTCTACTGGGCCTGGATCGAATCCCGCTTGCGCGGAACGCCTTACGTCATCACCAGGCGAGTCGATAATCCCATCGGAACAGGGCGATTGACGGCTGCGGCCTATGGTGGAGCCGCGACCATCGCCTGCCTGAGCTCTGCCATTGAATCTGTTGTGCAGCACCGGCTGGGCGATGTCGACACTGTCATCATCCCGTCAAGTTTTTCAGGCTTCCCGGCCGCACCAGAGGCCGTAGCAGCCATCAGACAGCAGTATCCCGCCAAACGTCTGGTCGGTCAGGTGGGCCGCCTCCTGAAGCACAAGGGTTATCACATCACGATTGAGGCAGCGCGTTTAATGGCCAATCTCAGGCCAGACGTGCAGTTCGTATTTCTGGGAGAAGGGCCAGATGAACAATGGCTCAAATCCCAGGCACAGGATTTGCCCAACGTCAGTTTTCTGGGGCACCAGGATAGCGTTGGGGATTGGTTGGCAGCTCTGGATGTCTTCGTGTTCCCCTCACTCTCCGAGGGGCTTGGCTCAACGATTCTTGAGGCCATGCAACACCATGTGCCGGTGGTTGGGGCCAAAGCCGGAGGCATTTCTGACCTGATCTCAGATAAAACGAATGGCCTTCTGGTATCCCCGGGTGACCCGGAGGCTTTGGCTTCGGCGATTCAGTATATCCTCGATAACCCAGAGCAGGCCGCCGCTTTCGCAGACGCTGCCCTGGCAGGCTTAACGGCGTTCAGCCCTGAATCGGTGGCGGAGCGTTACCTGGGCCTCTACTCCGCAACCTTGCAATCCCAAGGGGGTTCCTGACAGCCGGGCGGTTAGTCGCAAATCTGCCCGGGCTTATAAGGATTCGGATTCCCCGGTGGCCGGTGCCGCATGCGTTTGTACTCCCACTGGTACTGCTCAGGGGCCATTCGCACCACCTTTTCCACGGATTGATTCAAGGCGGTGGCGCCGGCCACTGTGTCATCGGCACCGATGCCGGGCTCCGCCGGAGTGACCAGAATCTTGAAGCCTTCGCCATTCGGCAGCCGCTCAGCGTAAGTGACGAGCACATTGGCGCCGGTTTTCTGCACCAATTTGCCCACCAGTGTCATGGTCATCACGTCCATGCCAAAAAAGGGCGCGTAGGCGTTGGTTTTGCCCCGGGGAGACTGGTCGGGAAGAATACCGGCTACGCCGCCTTCCTTCAAAATGCCCATCAGGCGCATCAGGCCTTTGCGGTCGCCGCGTACCAGTTCGGAGCCCAGGCGCCCCCTCACCCGAATCATGTAATCTTCGAATTCCTTGATGTGCGGAGGGCTGTATAGCGCGGCCATTTTATAGCGGGAGGAGAAAAACAGACCGGCCAGTTCCCAGTTGCCAAGGTGGGGCGCGAGCAAGATCAATCCTTTGCCGGTCGCCAGGGCCTCATCAACCAGCTCCAGGCCTTCGGTTTGCTTGATCAATCCGAGGCACTTATCTACGGGCCACTCCCACATCAGCGGAATTTCCAGGGCCGTCATGCCGGTGTGGGCCAGGGAATCTCTGGAGAGGTCCCTGCGCTGCTCTTCGGTGAGTTCCGGCAGGCAGATGTCCAGATTGATGTCGGTGATCTTCTTTGGCCTGCCGCCCAGTTTCCAGGCGAGAAGGCCCAGCCACTTGCCGATGAACTGTGCGGCTCCGAGGGGTAAAAAGCTAACTATCCGCAACAGGCCGGCAATCAGGTAATACTTGAGTTTGCTCATGATCTGCCGTACCGGTCCTCGAATCGTACGATATCGTCTTCACCCAGGTATGAACCGGACTGCACTTCAATCAGCTCCAGGTCAATAACGCCGGGATTTTCGAGGCAATGGACCTGTCCGACCGGGATGTAAGTGGACTGGTTTTCAGTGACCAGGTATGAGTCCTCGCCATTGGTTACCTTGGCGGTGCCGCTGACAACAATCCAGTGCTCTGCCCGGTGGTGGTGCATCTGCACAGACAGCTTGGCGCCGGGCTTCACGG
Source organism: Marinobacter sp. NSM (assembly GCF_052380025.1). Taxonomy (NCBI): domain Bacteria; kingdom Pseudomonadati; phylum Pseudomonadota; class Gammaproteobacteria; order Pseudomonadales; family Marinobacteraceae; genus Marinobacter; species Marinobacter sp. NSM. Next base: position 106,792 of record NZ_JBQTCK010000007.1, on the reverse strand, counting down.
TGATGCGTTTCACCTGATAGCGGTGCCCGTTATCGATGGAATCATAAACGCCCCAGGGCCGGTAGACTTCCCGGTGGTTCATATGTTCGTGCCGGCCGTCGTTCTTGATGCGTTCAACCACTTTCTTGACGTCCTGCACCTGGTCCTTGTGGGCGACAAGCAGGGCATCTTTCGTTTCGATGATCACCAGATCTTTCACGCCAACGGTGGCCACCAGTCGGCTGTCTGCCCGCACCAGTGTGCTTTCTGTGTGGTGGGCGATGACATCACCGCTGAATGCATTGCCGTTGCCGTCTTTCTCGGAAACTTCCCAGAGCGCGGACCAGGAACCGATATCGCTCCAGCCGGCATCGAGCGCCACCACGGCGGCGTTGTCCGTCTTTTCCATCACAGCGTAATCGATGGAATCTTCCGGGCAGTCGGCAAACACGCTTTCGTTCACACGGGTGAAATGCAGGTCTTCGCTGGCGTCGTCCAGGGCTGCCTGGCAGATGGCGAGAATGTCCGGGCGATGCTTCTGCAGCTCCTGAAGATAGGTGCGGGCACCGAACAGGAACATGCCGCTGTTCCAGAGGTAATCACCGGATGCAAGGTATTCTTCCGCAGTGGTCTGGTCGGGTTTCTCCACAAACCGGCTGACGCTGAAGCTGTCCTCGGCCAGTGCCGGGCCTTGCTGGATATAACCGTAACCGGTTTCCGCATGGCCGGGCACTATGCCGAAAGTCACCAGTTTGTCTTGCTGCGCCAGGGGGATGGCGTTCTGGATACCGTTCTGGAACGCGCCGACGTCTTTGATCAGGTGGTCTGCCGCCAGAACCAGCATCAGCGGGTTCTGGTTTTCGTCAATGTTCTTGACCAATTGCAGGGCTGCCAGAGCGATGGCCGGTGCCGTGTTGCGCCCGCAGGGTTCCAGAATGATTCGGGCATCGTTGTAGCCTGCCTGGCGCATTTGTTCCGCCGCCAGAAACCGGTGGTCTTCGTTGCAGATCAGCAGTGGATCGGCGGATTCCATACCATCCAGCCGGGCCACGGTCAGTTGCAGCATGGATAGATGTTGGTCCGTCAGTTTCAGGAACTGCTTGGGGTTCAGTTGCCTGGATAACGGCCAAAGGCGAGAGCCGGTGCCTCCGGCCATAACGACGGGGTGAATCATGTGTTTGCTCCACGCGTAGCTTTCGGTCAGCATTGTCCTTTTCTGATGGCTGAATATTATCACAGGTGCGCTAACTCGGCAGTGTTTGGGGCCGAGCAGGGTCCAGTTTGCAGGTGTTTATGATGAAACTGCCGTTATCGGTTTACTACATCACGTTGAATGAAGAGGAGAGGCTGCCGGAATCTCTTGAGAAGGTGAAGGACTGGGCTGATGAAATCATCGTTGTTGATTCGGGTAGCACAGACCGAACCTGTGAACTAGCAGTGGCCGCCGGCGCCCGAGTGGTTTATCGGGAATGGGAAGGCTTTGCGAGCCAGAAGGCTTATGCCGCCAGCTTGTGTGCGAACGACTGGGTACTTGATCTGGATGCTGATGAAGTGCTTTCCGATACCTTGGTACGAAACATCAAGCAGCTGTTCTCCAAGCCGATCTCTCCGGATATTGCGGGCTATCGTATGCGTTGGGTTTTGTCACCTCCCAACCCGCAGCATCCTTTCAGGCATGACAAGTCCAAGAAAATTCTGCGGCTCTATAACCGAAAGCGGGCTTCGATTAATGCAGAAAAATACAGCAACGACGATCGGCCTCGAGTGCATGAGGGTATTGTGGGAGAGCTCAAAGGTAATGTTCTGCACAGGACCCTGATCTCTCTGGAACAAATGGAGAGAAAGTACTTGCAGCTGTCCAACGAGCAGGCCAGGTTTCTGTATGAGAAAGGCCGGCGAATTTCGACCCCGCGCTTGATGGTCGAATTTCCTTTAAAGTTTTTGAAGTATTACCTGATTCACCGCCAGGTATTGAATGGCTGGTTTGGGTTCAGTGTTTCCATCGTGGCCGCAAACCGTAATTTCATGCGATTGGCGAAGGCGAGGGAAATGCAGATGTTAGAACGGGTCAGTCATACCGATGATCGGGAGCGGTAAGGCACCCTTACGGTTTCTGTTCGGCTTGATACACCCTGACCGTTGCTTCAGCCATGCTCCTGAGGGTGAGGTGTGATTTGGTATAGTCAAATGCCGATTGCTCAGATTCTCGAAGCCCATCCAGGTTATTAAGTGCGCTGGAGATGACAGCGGCGATAGCCTGTGCAGAAATGTCATCGGCGAGCGCGTTGTCTGGAAGTAGGTCGACACTGCCGGAAACCGGGGTTGAGACCACCGGCAGTCCGGCCATCAAGGCTTCGATCAAAACGTAAGGAAACCCCTCCCTCCTTGAGCTGAGAACCATCAAGTCTGCATTGGACAATGCCGATGCCAGTGTTGTTTGGTGTCCTGCCATCGTCACCGAGTGTCTCAGGCTTTCATCGCCAATCAGCCGATTCAGGTTTCTGGCTTCGGAGCCGTCACCAAAGATGGTGAGGTGTGCCGTCGGAAAACGGTCATGGATCATGCTCCATGCCTGAATTAGCATGTCGAACCCCTTGACTGGCTCCAGTCTCCCGGCAGCAATGACGTTCGTTGTTTCGGGGAGTGGATAGTTGCCGTGGGGCGATTTCGGGGTTTCCTTCCGGATTCCATTGTAAATCAGATGACGGGACGGATGACTAAGGCCCTCGTAGATCGACCCGCTGACGGCAATGACTTTATCCAGCAGAAGAAAAGGGCGAAGGTTTGATTTGCTTCCGTGAATCGTCCCTACGGTTTGCCAGGTCTGATGAGGCAACCTGCCCAGTATGAGGGCGGCTTTATTGCCGTGGGCGTGGGCGATATCGGGAGAAACCCGCTTCAATATTCGGGAAACGCACCAGCGAAGCCAAGGGTTGTTTCGGCTCAGCTTCATTGGGCACGGGTGAAACTCGGCGAATGGGAAGTGCGTGCGGTAGTCGGGATGGGCGATTATGTGCACCTCATGTCCGAGGCTCGTGAGGGCTTCTGTCAGGTCCGCCACATGTTTTTCCATGCCGCCCCAGGAACTACCAGGCGTTGCGAGTATCAGGGCGACCTTCAATCGGGCCTCCCGTTCAGGGCCTGCTGATATACCCGAAGCGTCGCCTCCGTCTGCGCCCGCAACAAAAACCGCTCCGGCAGCTCAATCTCCGGCCTTGGTTTGTCCAGTAATCCCAGCACTGCACTGGCAAATGCCCCGGTATCATCCGGGGTCACCAGCCCATCCCGAAAGCAGGCTTGCAGAGTTTCCGCCGCACCGCCCCGGTTGTAGGCCACCACTGGCGTACCGGACGCCAACGCTTCGGTCACTGTGCGGCCAAACGGCTCCGGTTTGGTAGACATATGGCATACCGCATCGGCGAACAGATACAGGTTGGTCATGTCGTTGCGCTGGCCGAGGAATGTGACTTTATCGGTCAGGCCCAGCCGGCACCGCTCTCTTTCAAGCTCCTGCAGGAATCGTTCTTTTCCCGGTTCGGCCCCGCCTACGATGATGCCGTGACAATCCGGCCGCTGGCGGACAATGCGGGCCATGGCTTCAAGGTAGTCCAGCTGGCCTTTCCAGCGGGAGATGCGGCCGGGCATCATAATGATTTTCTTGCCGGCCAGTTGGGGGAAGCGGGACAGGAGAATGTCCAGCCACTGATCATTTATGGCGCGGTTGCGGAAGGCGTCGATATCCACGCCCCGCTGGATCACGGTCAGCTTGTGCTCGGGTACGTCGAAATGCGCCAGCACGTAATCCCGCACGCAGTTGGAAACGGCGATAACCTGGTCGGCCGTGCTCATGATGGCACTGTAGGGGTTCACCGAATACATGCCATGGAACGTTGAAACAACCGCCGGATGCTGGTCGGCAGGGAGGGTTTTCAGGGCCAGGTTGACAATCCAGGCGGGCATGCGGGAGCGCACATGCACAATATCTGGTTGCAGCTCCTGCAACAATTTGCGCATGGGCAGAATCTGCCCGAACGACGCCGGTGTCTTGCGGTGAATGGGCAGGTGGATATGGTTAGAACCCTGGCCGCGTACTTGCTCTGCCATCGGGCCGCCGTTGGACACCACAAACGATTCATGGCCGCGTTTCACCAGCTCTGCGGCGAACTCCACGGTGCCCCGCTCCACGCCTCCGCTGTAAAGTGCTGGCAATGCCTGAAGAATTCTCATGGCCGGGGCTCCTTGGGCGGCTTCTGGAAAGAGGCCAGAAATCTACCGGCCACCCATCGGGCTGCACGGTCGGCTTCCCATAGCTGTTCATGCCTTTCGGCCTGCTCTGCCATCACGCTGGCATGGTCGGCCCAGTGCGCCACCAGGCCTCGGTCCGCCAGGCGTTTAATCCCATTGGCAACGCGGCTGTTGGCACGTGGGTTCAAATTCAGCAAGCCGGTGGGTACGCCAGAGGTAGCGGCTTCACACACCATGGAAATGCTGTCAGGGGTTACCCAAACGGCGCGGGATGCGGAAAGCTGATGGCTCAGCCAGTCGTCGTGGGTGCGAGAGTGATGTACCACGGAGATTTTCGGGCTTTCCAGTTCTGCCAGCCGTTCGGTAGTACTCTCCGGTGTCCGGCGTGAGTCCGTGATGGTCCAGCGCCATTGTGGGTAGCGGGCAATCAGGTCGGTTATCTGGTTGAGTATGGCATCGCCATCCCAGTCAAAATGTTCGGATTGGCCACCCACCAGAATCAGGGCTTCCGGTTTGCTGGTCAGCCTGGCGAGGGGTGTAATGGTGTTGATCACGCCCTCGGTCTGCAGAATGTTGTTAGCGGCTTTTACCTCATCATGGGCCGGGATAATCGCGCCATCTACCCAGCCCAGCGGGAAGGCCGGTTTCATCAGTGCCAGGGTCTTGCCCCGGCGCCGCAGCGACAGTAACAGGCGGTGGGTGCCAGTGCCTGCGGCCACAATAAGGTCTGGTTTTGGGAATGCGGCATCCATGGCCGGTGCCACGCCCAGAAAGGCCCGCCATAGTGGCACCGGGTAATCTGCAGCGTTAATCCAGTACAGGCTGGCCCCGGTCAGCACCCGCAGGCGATTGCCCAGCCCCTTGAGTTGGTTTTTGTGGCCGGGCTTGTTGTCAGTTAACAGCCAGACAACCGGTGCTTGCGAGTGATTGCTCACGGGTTATTCCTTGCGCTTGCGCCCATAAAAGCCGGGGTCTTCGCGGTCCGGGCGGGTTTTGAAGCGGCGGTGCATCCACAGGTACTGGTCTGGCGCTTTGCGAATCTCCTGCTCGATGACGGCATTGATCCGGGTTGCATCGTCCAGGTCGTCACCGCTCGGGAAGTTCTCAAGGGCCGGGTGGAAATAGATGTCATAGCCGGGTTTGTCATCGCGGCGAAAATGGCTGAAGGGCACCACTTTGCATCCGCTGCGTTCGGCAATGCGCGAGGTGGCGGTGATGGTGCCAGCGGGAATGCCGAAGAAAGGGGCAAACACGATGTCTTTGCGGCCATAGTCCTGGTCGGTGGCGTACCAAACGGTTCGGTTCTTTTTAAGGCAGCGAAACAAACCGCGAAGGTCGCGTGCGCCTAACACAGTACCGTATCGACGGCCTCGGGCGCGGGTCATTACCGCATTCATTAGGGGGTTGTTGTGATCCCGTTGCATCACATCAGCCTCAATAAACTCAGTCGTCAGGCCTCCGCCCAAATCCAGAGTGCTGTAATGCCCACCAAGCAATAGCACTCCGTGGCCAGCTTCCAATGCCTTGTGATAGTGCTCAATGCCATGCACTCGAGTAATACTTCTCAATTTTGCTGGGTCCCGGAACCAGGCGATACCAATCTCCAAAAGACCGATGCCATTGGCAATGAAGGAGTTGCGCACCAGGGCGGTCTGTTGCTGTTCGTTCAGCTCCGGGAAGCACAGCCGGATGTTGACCTCGGTAATGTGTCGCCGGCTTTTCGCCAGTTTCCAGGCGAGCAATCCCACCATCTTGCCCAGCCACCATTGAAACCGGATGGGCAGTTGGGCAACCAGCCACATCACGCCAATACCCAGCCAGGTTGGCCACCAGCGAGGATGACGGTAAGCTGAATAGTCGGTGTTCCTTGGAAGTTTGCGGTACTTCTTTTTCAAAATCGTGAATCCTGCATCGACAAACGTTTAACCCGGGGGCAAGATGCAACCCCTCGACATTCTTCGCCCTATGATAACGCACTGTTTTGCCGGGAGTCCTGCGTGTTCCAGTTTATCTATTCGCTGCTGATTCGCCTGGCGCTGCCGTTTATTCTCATCCGGCTTTGGTGGCAGGGCCGCAAGGCGCCGGCGCTCAGGCAGGACTGGCAGCATCGCCTGGGCCGTGTGCCTTCCATACCCGGGCCCGTCATCTGGGTGCATGCGGTCTCTGTGGGTGAAACCATCGCCGCCGGCCCCATGGTGCGTCGACTGCTGGCGCGAAATCTGGGGGCCACCATTCTGATGACCGCCATGACCGACACCGGCCTTGCCCAGGCACGGAAAATGTTCGGTAACAGGGTAACCTATGCCTACGCACCATACGACACACCGGGCGCCATCCGTCGATTTCTGCGGCGGGTCAATCCCCGCATTCTGGTCATCATGGAAACCGAGATCTGGCCCAATATGATCAGCCAGTGCCGCCGCAAAAACGTGCCGGTGTTTCTGATCAACGCCCGGCTGTCGGAGCGCTCGGCCCGGGGCTACGAGCGGGTCAGGGGGCTGGCGGCGCCGATCATGAAAAGTATCACCTGGGTGGCTGCCCAGGCAGAACCTGATGCAGAACGCTTTCGTCGAATTGGGGTTGCTGCAAGCCACGTTGAGGTGACGGGCAGTGTGAAGTTCGATGTCGACATCCCGGAGGATGTCCGGCTTGCCTCTGAAAGTTTTCGTACCACGCTTGGCTCATGTCCGGTCTGGATCGCCGGCAGCACACACTGTGGCGAGGATGAACAGCTGCTTCAGGCTCACCGATTGGTGCTTGCGGGACACCCTGACGCCCTGTTGATTATTGTGCCGCGCCACCCGGAACGCTTTGACGCCGTGGCGGTCATGGCACAGGAGTTGGGCTTTCAGGTTGCACGGCGATCTCAGGGGCAGAGTGCCTGGGGCGCGCAGGTTTATCTGGCCGATACCATGGGGGAGCTGATGATGCTCTACGGAGCCAGCGACCTTGCCTTTGTGGGTGGTTCACTGATCGAACGGGGCGGTCACAATCCGCTAGAGCCGGCAGCCTGGGGTATCCCGGTGTTTTCCGGGCCTCATGTGTTCAATTTCGAGACCATCTACGAACGGTTGTTGGCAGACCAGGGGGTGCAGTTGGTTCAGGGGGCAGACGATCTGGCTCGGGCGATCAATCTATTGTTTGCCAACCCGATGGAACGCAAAGCCTATGGAGAGCGGGCGCTGGCGGTGGTTAACAAAAACCGGGGCGCATTAGACCGCGTGGTTGAGGGGATTATAGAAAGGCTGTGATTCCGGGGCAGTCGCCACCGGAATCACACGGACGACGGCGCCATTACTGCGTGGGGTCGTCCAGGGTCAGATCTTCTTCTGCCAGAGCTTCGATGCCCCTGGCGTTGGCGCTGAGCCAGTTGTTCAGTTCAATCAGGTCTTGCGGGCTCAGAGTGCCTGCCGCCTGTTTCAGCTGTAACGTGTTGATCACGTAATCGTAACGGGCATTGGCATAATCCCGAAGGGCCACGTAATACGCCCGCTCGGCATCCAGCACTTCCACAATGTTCCGGGTTCCCACATCGTAACCGGCACGTGTCGCGTCCAGCGCACTGCGGCGGGAGATGATGGTCTGCTCCAGAGCCGAGGCGGTTTCAACGTTATTGTTTACGGTCAGGTACAGGCTTCGGGTGTTAACTCGAACATCCCGGCGCGTGGTATTCAAGTCTTCCTGGGCTGCGGTGACCAAAGAACGTTGTTGGCGCACACCGGCCTGGGTTCCGCCACCCATATACAAGGGAACGTTCAGCTCCAAGCCAATCACCCCTTGTGTACCCTCCTGCTGTTGGGGCGAGTTTACACCGTCCAATTCAGATTTGCCGTAAGAAGCAAAAAGATCGAGGGTGGGCAGGTGACCAGATTTTGCCACCTTCAGGTTGGCCTCATTGGCATTCAGCTGGTATCGCGCAGACTGAATAACCCAGTTCTGTTCGAGCGCGGTGTTTTCCCAGGCGGAAGGGTCCATCGGCTCCGGTCGGCCAAGCGGGAAGTTCTCGCGCAGGTTTTCCAGATCCTCTGCATATTCGCCAGTCAAACGCGCCAGTTGTTCACGGGCAACGTTGAGCTGGTTTTCAGCGGCGATGCGCTGACTTTTGCTGTCATCGTAGCTGGCCCGTGCTTCATAGACCTCTGTGATGGCAATCAGGCCAACATCAAACCGCTCCTGAGCCTGTTCATATTGCCGCTGAATGGCCGTCTCGGTGGCACGTGCCGTGGTTACCGTGTCCTGGGCGCGCAACACGTTGAAGTAGGCGGTGGCTACATCCAGAATCAGCTGTTGCTGGGCCAGATTGTACTGGGCCTGAGCAGCTTCGGTCTGGAACTGGCTGGCGTCGTAGCGGAACCAGCTGTCGGCACGAAACACCGGTTGGGTAAGTCGAACGCCATAATTCAGGGACTTATAGCTGTCTCCCGGACCATTCTTGGCGTCGAAATCGGTATGATTGGCCTCAGCAAACGCGCCAACCTGTGGCAGTAGCGAGCTCCTGCTAACGTCACTGGCAGCCTGCTGGGCCTGGAACTGGGCCAATGCAGAGGCAATGCCTGAATCGTAAGATAGCGCCTTCTCGTACGTTTCCATCAAATCCAGAGAAAAAGCGGGCTGGGCTGCGAGCAGGGTGATCAATCCTGGAAGTAGACGTTTCTTCATTGTTTCTCCTGAAAAACTAACTCCGGGAATCTGCCCGGCAATGACCCAAAGGTATCGGTTGCTCATTATGGACAATAATCAGCCCGGCCTCTACACTTGCAAAGCTCACTCAATTTGTGAGCAAAACAGATTACTTATCGCGTCTTGACGGGGTGCTAAACCACCAAACGGTGGTCGGCTGAGATTGCAACGCAGAACCCGCGACCTGATCCGGATAATACCGGCGTAGGGATTAAGACCGTACGAACCGTGCCAAGCCGCCCTTAATGGGTGAATCTGGCATAGCTCCGTCATACGCGACCCGATATCACCAGATCAAACGGGAGCAGATCATGACGGACTTGCCAGCTTACCTCAGCGACTCCGCGAAAGTAGACTCCGCAGCAATCAAACCATTACCAAGCTCACGAAAAATATACGTGCAGGGTAGCCGACCTGATCTGCGTGTGCCTATGCGGGAAATTACTGTGGGAGACACCCCCACGGAAATGGGCGGCGAAAAGAACCCACCGGTCGTTGTGTACGACACTTCCGGGCCTTACACCGACCCTGAGGCCTCCATTGACCTGAGAAAAGGCCTGCCGCCGGTTCGCGCCAACTGGATCGCCGAGAGGGGCGATGTGGAGCAGCTGGACGGTTACACCTCCGAATTCACCCGTCGCCGGATGAAAGACCCGCAGCTCGACCCGTTGCGTTTTATGGATGAGCGTAAACCCCTGCGAGCGAAGCCGGGTAAAAACGTGTCCCAGATGCACTACGCCCGCCAGGGCATCATCACCCCGGAGATGGAATACATCGCCATCCGGGAGAACATGAAATTGCAGGAAGCCCGCGAAAATGGTCTGCTGGCGGACCAGCACCCAGGCCAGTCTTTCGGTGCCAATCTGCCACCAGAGATCACCCCCGAGTTTGTTCGCGACGAAGTGGCCCGGGGCCGGGCGATTATTCCCGCCAACATCAACCACCCGGAAACAGAGCCGATGATCATCGGCCGTAACTTCTTGGTGAAGATCAACGGTAATATTGGCAACTCGGCGGTCACCTCGTCCATCGAAGACGAAGTCGAGAAACTGACCTGGGGTATCCGCTGGGGTTCCGACACGGTGATGGACCTGTCCACCGGCAAGAATATCCACGAAACCCGCGAGTGGATCATCCGCAACTCTCCGGTGCCCATTGGCACCGTGCCGATCTACCAGGCCCTGGAGAAAGTGGGCGGCGTGGCCGAAGACCTGACCTGGGAAATCTTCCGCGACACGTTAATTGAGCAGGCAGAGCAGGGGGTGGATTACTTTACCATTCACGCCGGCGTGCGGCTCCATCACGTGCCGCTGACTGCGAAACGCACCACCGGTATCGTATCTCGCGGTGGCTCCATCATGGCCAAGTGGTGCCTGGCGCACCACAAGGAAAGCTTCCTGTACGAGCACTTTGAAGACATCTGCGAAATCATGAAAGCCTACGACGTGTCCTTCAGCCTCGGCGACGGACTGCGCCCCGGTTCCATAGCGGATGCCAACGACGCCGCCCAGTTCGGCGAACTGGAAACCCTGGGTGAACTCACCAAAATTGCCTGGAAACACGATGTACAGTGCATGATCGAAGGCCCGGGCCATGTGCCCATGCATCTGATCAAAGAGAACATGGATAAGCAGCTGGAATGCTGTGACGAGGCTCCGTTCTACACCCTTGGGCCGCTGATCACCGACATTGCTCCGGGCTATGATCACATTACCTCTGGCATTGGCGCGGCCATGATCGGCTGGTTCGGCTGTGCCATGCTCTGCTACGTCACCCCGAAGGAGCACCTGGGGCTGCCGAACAAGGATGATGTAAAAACCGGCATCATCACCTACAAAATCGCCGCCCACGCTGCCGATCTGGCCAAGGGCCATCCGGGGGCCCAGATCCGCGATAACGCCTTGTCCAAGGCCCGTTTCGAGTTCCGTTGGGAAGACCAGTTCAACCTCGGCCTGGACCCGGACACCGCACGCGCTTTTCACGATGAGACCCTGCCCAAGGAATCGGCGAAAGTGGCTCACTTCTGCTCCATGTGTGGGCCGAAGTTCTGTTCCATGAAGATCTCGCAGGAAGTGCGGGATTACGCGGCAGAGCAGGGCATCGATGAGGTATCGGCAATTGATGCTGGCATGCAGGCCAAATCGCGGGAGTTCGTGGAGTCTGGCTCCAAGCTTTACGACAAGGTTTGAGCTGGGTGTTCGTGATCGCCTGGCCTTCTGGCTGGGTGCTTAGAGCCGGGGTGGTGGCCTTGTTCAGAAAGCGACTCGAGACGTCCCTGTGCGTCTCGGGCTACGCCATCCCTGGCTCCGCACGTTTCTGAACAAGGCCACCACCCCACCTCCCAAGCCTGGCAGACTAGCGGCAGAACCGTAACTCAAAGCCAACCGTAAGACACTTGCACCCAAGCAACGTCAGGGGCTATCGTTCCAAGCCGAACACCAAACCGGAAACACGAATGCCGAAACCGTTCCAGTTCAACGCCAGCGACGTCACCGTCGAAAAACGCGAAACCGTCTTCCAGGGCTTCTTCCGCATGGACAAGCTCTGGCTGACCCACCCGCGCTTTGACGGCCGCGACATGCCCACCTTCACTCGTGAGTTGTTCGTCCGAGGCGACGCCACCTGCGTGTTGCCCTACGACCCGGAACGGGACGAAGTGGTGCTGCTTGAACAGTTCCGCCTCGGCGCGCTCGGCCGTAACCAGTCCCCCTGGTTGCTGGAACTCGTGGCCGGCATGAACGAAGACGGCGAAAGCCCGGAAGACGTGGCCCAGCGCGAGGGGCAGGAAGAAGCCGGGTTGAGCTTCAGTCGGCTCGATAAAATTTGCGATTACCTGGTCTCGCCTGGCGGCACCACCGAAATGATTCACCTCTACTGTGGCCAGGTCAGTACGGCCGAGGCGGGTGGAGTTTTCGGCGTGGAGCATGAACATGAAGACATTCTCAGCCACGTGGTCAGCGCCGAAGAGTGCTTTACCATGGTCGCCGACGGCCGTATTAACAACGCCGCCGCCATCATTGCGATACAGTGGCTGCAACTGAACCGTGACAGGCTGCGCCGGGGGTGGCGGGCATGACCGAGTGGGTAAAAAGGCCTAAGCCGTATGTGCCGGATCTGCGCCAGCTGGGCGCGCTGTGTGATGGAAACTACCAGCGCCTGCGCAAACTGCGCCAGTTGGAGGCGGATGGTAAGCCCGTTTGCGAGTTTGAGCTGCACCGGGAAAACCAGTATTTGGGCCGGGTGCGCATCGAAGTCCTGCAAAACGCAAAGTTCACCGAAACCCTGCTGCTCGAGCAAGTGCACAACAGTGGCCGGTGGCTGAACAACCCGCAAATGACGGTGCGGGTCTACCACGACGCCCTCATTGCCGAGGTGATCAGTTGCTACCGTCAGCGCCAGATTGCGCCGGTAAACGATTACCCGAACCGGTTTATGCATCATCCTGATGAAAAAGTGCAGGTCAACGGGTTCCTGGCTGATTGGCTGGATTACTGCCTGCGGTTTGGGCACCTGCCTATGGAGCACGCTGCCTGGTCTGCGGGCGAAGGCTGCGACTGAATTCGTTGTCTCTGTCATGAGCTGCGTCGTAGTGTGTTGAAAGTCTGACTTGCTCCCGGCTTTGCCTGTGCCATAGTTGTTAAAAACTGCAAAATCTTTGTGGTGGCGGGCCAGAATGTGACCTACCTACCATTTAAAACTGATAAAACGGAACGCAGCCGTCGTACACTTGTCAGAAATATCAAACGGTTGCACTCAAGACAACAGGCCCTGAATGACCACTGCGCATACTGCTCGCCCCCTGAAGGTATTGCAGCTGACTGACCCGCACCTGATGGCGTCGGCAGATGGCGCGTTGCTTGGGGTCAATACCCGGGACAGCCTGGCGGCTGTGATTGATGAAGTATTGCGTAACCATGGCCAGCCGGATCTGATCCTCGCGACCGGTGATCTCACTCAGGATGCGTCATCTGAGGCCTATCGGTATTTTGGCGAGCAGTTGAAAGCGTTTAACTGTCCTTCGCTCTGGATTGCTGGCAATCATGACGATTCCGATTTGTTGGCCGCCATCGCAGCGGAGTTTCAGGCCGAGCAAAAACAGGTCGTGCAGGGCGGCTGGCATTTTGTGATGTTGGACTCTTCCGTGCACGGCAAGGTGTTCGGTGAGCTTTCGCCGCCGGAGCTTGCTTTCCTGGACGAGTCGCTGTCGCAGCACCCGGAGTTACCTGCCATGGTGTGCCTGCACCATCACCCGGTGGACATTGGCTCCGACTGGATGGAAAAAATCGGCCTGAAGAACCGCGATGCTTTCTGGCAGGTGATCGACAGGCACACTCAAGTGAAAGTCGTGCTCTGGGGGCATATTCACCAGGATCTCCAACAGCAGCGCAATAGCGTGCAGCTGCTTGCCACGCCTTCCACTTGCATCCAGTTCGCCACTGGCTCCAGTAAATTTGCCGTAGAGCCGCTGGCGCCTGGATACCGTTGGTTTGAGCTTGAACCTTCCGGGCAGTACTCCACGGAAGTATGCCGGGCGAATGAGTTCGAGTTTGATCTGGACGAGAAGAGCGCCGGTTACTAGCCGATCAATATGTCCCTTCATATTCCCAATGGCCGGCCTGTTCGCCGGCCTGTGATTATATAGGGACAGCACCTGTCCGAGTGTCAGGCCCGCAACGCCTGGGCCGCTGCCACCATTGTCTCCAGCGCCGGCGTCACTTCCTCCCATTTACGGGTTTTCAAACCGCAGTCCGGGTTAATCCACAATCGTTCTGCCGGGATCCGTTCTGCCGCCAGGGTCATCAGATTGATGATGTGTTGCTTGTCCGGAATGTTGGGGGAGTGAATATCGTACACGCCTGGGCCAATGTCATTCGGGTATTCAAAGTTCCGGAAAGCATCCAGCAACTCCATGCCAGACCGCGAGGTCTCGATGGTGATCACGTCGGCATCCATGTGGGCGATGGCCTCGATGATGTCGTTGAACTCCGAATAACACATGTGGGTGTGAATCTGGGTGCTGTCGTCCACGCCATTGGCGGCGATGCGGAAGCTGTTAATCGCCCAGTCCAGGTACGTTGTCCAGTCTGATTGGCGCAGGGGCAAGCCTTCCCGCAACGCGGCTTCGTCTATCTGGATGATGTTCACGCCGGCCTTTTCCAGGTCCTGTACCTCTTCACGAATGGCCAGGGCCAGTTGCAGGCAGGAGTCTTTCCTTGGCTGATCGTCCCGCACGAAGGACCAGTTCAGAATCGTCACCGGGCCGGTCAGCATGCCTTTTACCGGCTTGTCGGTGAGGGACTGGGCAAAACGTATCCAGTCCACCGTCATCGCCGCTGGCCGGCGGATATCCCCAAACAGGATGGGCGGTTTTACACAACGGGAGCCGTAGGATTGCACCCAGCCGAAGCGGGTAAAGGCATAGCCTTCCAGCTGCTCACCGAAGTATTCCACCATGTCGTTACGCTCTGGCTCACCATGAACCAGCACATCCAGTCCCAACTTTTCCTGCTCTTCGATGCAGCGAGCAATTTCTGCCTGCATCTGCTCGGTGTACTGTGTGTTGCTTAACTCACCCTTGCGGAACTGCAACCGCGCTTGGCGGATTTCCGGGGTTTGCGGGAAGGAGCCAATGGTGGTGGTCGGGAAGGCCGGTAAGTTCAGAATCTGCCGTTGCCTGGCGATGCGCTGGGGGTAGGGGCTTTGACGGTTGCCCAGTTCCTTCGTAACTGCGGCGATGGCACGGCGAGCCTCCGAGTTGATAACACGGTCGGAGTTCTGGCGGCTGTCAATGGCCCGCTGGTTTGCGGCCAGCTCGGCGCGAACACTGGCGCGGCCTTCGTTCAGGGCCCGCGCCAGCGTGCTCAGCTCATCGAGCTTCTGCACGGCAAAGGCCAGCCAGCTGCGGATTCCAGTATCCAGCTCCTGCTCACGATCCAGGTCTACCGGTACATGCAGCAGCGAGCAGGACGGCGCCAGCCACAGGCGGTCGGCCAGTTTCTCACTCAGCGGCTCCAGCCATTCCAGGATGCTATTCAGATCAGATTTCCAGATATTACGCCCGTTGATGACACCAAGGGAAAGCACCTTGTGGTTGGGCAGCCAATCTGCCACGCGGCTGACTTCAGCAGGGGCGCTCACAGCATCGATGTGCAGCCCGGCCACCGGCAATTCGCAAGCCAGCTGCAGGTTATCCCGGAGCTCTCCGAAATAGGTAGCCAGCAGCAGCTTCGGGCGATTGGCCTTCAACTGGTGATAGGCCAGGTTGAACGCATAGCGCCAGTTGGCATCCAAATCGGTCACCAGGGCCGGTTCATCAATCTGCACCCATTCGGCACCGGCATCGACCAGGGCTTCCAGTAGCTGTGAGTAGACTGGCAGCAGGCGCTCCAGCAAATCCAGGCGATTACTGCCATCGGAGGTTTTGCCTAACCACAGGTAAGTAACGGGCCCGATGATCACTGGCTTGGCATTAACGCCCTGTTCCCGTGCTTCAGCCAATTGGGCCAGAAGGCGTTCGGGATTCAGCTCGAACTGGGTGTTGGCATGCAGCTCCGGCACGATGTAGTGGTAGTTGGTATCGAACCACTTGGTCATTTCGCCAGCGGCAGTGGCGCAGCAGGGGCTATCGTTGGCGCCCCGGCCACGGGCGGCACGGAAGTAGGCGTCCAGTTCCGAGCCTTCTTTGTCTTTGGCCCGTGCTGGCAGGTTGCCGAGGGTGACGGACATATCCAATACCTGGTCGTAAAGGGAAAATTCGCCTATCGGCGCATAGTCCAGCCCGGCTTGCTGCTGCCAGTGGCGCCGGCGCAGGTCGGCGGCTGTGATGGCTAATTCTTGCTCGGTCTGCCGGCCAGCCCAGTAGGCTTCCAGTGCGAATTTCAGCTCCCGCTGGCCGCCAATGCGGGAGAAGCCCAGGTTGTGGGTGATTGCCATGATTGAGTCCTTGAATTCCGTGGTTTGTTAAAGGCCTTCAAGGTTAGGTGGATGATGGCATGAATAAAAATGGTATTATTTCACCTATTCATGAGAATAATTCACGGGTTGGCCATGATTGAACGACATCACCTGGAGATATTGCGAGCGGTGGAGCGCCATGGCTCGTTGACGGCGGCAGCGGAACAGTTGCACCTGACTCAATCCGCACTGTCCCATGCGGTTCGCAAGTTGGAGCAGCAACTCGGCACGCCGGTCTGGCTGAGGGAGGGCCGGCAACTGAGGTTTACCCGGGCGGGCAGTCAGCTACTGGGGTTGGCAAACCGCCTGTTGCCCCAGTTTGAACATGCGGAAATGCAGGTTCGACAGATTGCCAGGGGGCAACGCGGGAGTCTGCGGGTGGGAATGGAGTGCCATCCCTGCTATCAGTGGCTTTTGAAGGTAGTGGGTCCTTACTTAAAGCATTGGCCGGATGTGGATGTGGATGTAAAGCAGGAGTTCCAGTTCGGCGGTATGGGGGCGCTGTTCGGCCATGATATCGATCTTCTGGTAACGCCAGATCCGCTGCACAAGCCGGGAGTATGTTTTGAGCCGGTGTTCGACTACGAGCAGGTGTTGGTGGTGCCGGAAGGTCACGCGCTGGCGGGCAAAGCGTGGGTAGAGCCCCACCAATTGGAGAAAGAGACCCTGATTACTTACCCGGTGGCGGTGGAGCGGCTGGATATTTTTACCCGGTTTTTCCTGCCGGCCCACTGCGCGCCCGCCCGGCACAAGACCATCGAAACCACTGATATCATGTTGCAGATGGTGGCTGCGGGCCGGGGAGTGAGTGCGTTGCCGCGCTGGCTGGTGGACGAGTACGCCAGAAACCTGCCAATCACTGCGCTGAAACTAGGTAAAGAGGGTATGCCCAAGCAGATTTTTCTGGGCTTCCGGGAGCGGGATG
Organism: Marinobacter sp. NSM; assembly: GCF_052380025.1. Classification (NCBI taxonomy): domain Bacteria; kingdom Pseudomonadati; phylum Pseudomonadota; class Gammaproteobacteria; order Pseudomonadales; family Marinobacteraceae; genus Marinobacter; species Marinobacter sp. NSM. The sequence continues at coordinate 90,009 of NZ_JBQTCK010000007.1, read as the reverse complement.
AGTCGGTGGATTACCTTTCCGAGTTTGTGAAGTTGGCGCGTGAGGTTCGCTGGCGCTAGGATCTTCGGTTAAACTGCGCGAAAAATTTCAACAGGACACACAAAATCATGAGCGATATTCCTGCAGATCTGAAATACATCGAAACTCATCAGTGGGTTCGGGTGGATGCCGATGGCACGGCCACCGTGGGAATTACCGATTTTGCCCAGGAGCAGTTGGGCGATGTGGTTTACATCGGCGTGCCTGAGTTGGGTGCGACTGTGAATGGCGGTGAAGAGGCTGGCGTGGCTGAATCTGTTAAGTCGGCGTCTGATGTGTTTAGTCCGGTTACTGGTGAGGTTATCGAGATTAATGAGAAGCTCGAGGACGAGCCGGAGATTGTGAACGAAGATCCTTATGGCGATGGCTGGATGTTTAAGGTGAAGCTGGCGGACGAAGGCGAGCTTGATGGCCTGATGGATGCGGCAGCCTATGGTGAGCATGTGGCAGCGGAAGAGTAAAATCCGCTCCTGGTGTAAGCGTGTTTCCGGGGACAGGCCTCCCGAAACACGCTCCTTCGGCACATCCATGTGGCGCTTGGGCTCCGCCATCCATGGCTCCGCACAGTTTCGTGAGGCCTGTCCCCGGAAGCACGCCCAAGCAATGGCGCGGTCTCCTATTTAATCGAACTCTCAGGTAACTATTCGATGGATTTTCCCGTTCTCTACCTGCGCAAGGGCGCAGAACGCCGTCTCCGTGCCGGCCACTTGTGGGTTTACAGCAATGAGGTGGACACCCAGCGTTGCCCGCTGCCAGGGTTTGAGCCCGGTGCGCAGGTTCAGGTGCGTGCCTCGAACGATAAGCCGATGGGCGTGGCGTTTGTGAACCCTCACGCATTGATTTGCGGCCGGCTGATCAGTCGGGATGCGGACCACGGCATGACGCCGAAGCGGTTGACGGACCGGATGGAGGCGGCGCTGAGTCTTCGGGAGCGTTTGTTTGCCAAGCCGTTCTATCGCTGGGTGTTTGGTGACAGTGACGGGTTGTCTGGCCTGGTGGTGGATCGGTTTGATGATGTGGTTGTGGTGCAGATTTCCACTGCGGGCATGGAGCAGATGAAGGATGCCATCGTGCGTGCCGTTCAGCGGTTGGCTCATGCCCGGGTTATTGTGTTGAAGAATGATGGCAAGATGCGCAAGGTTGAGGGGCTGGATAGTTACGTGGAATTTGCCCATGGGCCGGAAGCGGACACGGTGCTGGTGGAAGAGAACGGTGCCCGTTTTGAGGTGCCGCTTGCCGGTGGCCAGAAGACTGGCTGGTTCTATGACCACCGCATGAATCGCCAGCGCCTGCAGGCCTATGCGCCCGGCAAGAAGGTGTTGGATGTGTTCAGTTACGTGGGTGGTTGGGGTATTCAGGCCGCGTGTGCCGGTGCATCCCAGGTGACGTGTGTGGACGCGTCCTCATCGGCGGTGGATGCGGTGCACCACAACGCCAAACTGAACGGGCTGGAGAACGTCGACACCATTGAAGGCGATGCCTTTGATGCGCTGAAAGCCCTGGCAGATGAGAAGGAGAAGTTCGATATCGTGGTGCTGGACCCGCCCGCACTGATTCCCCGCCGCCGTGACCAGAAGGCCGGGGAGCAGGCCTATGCCCGGCTGAACCAGTTGGGTTTGCGTTTGCTGGAGCGGGATGGGGTGCTGGTATCGGCGTCTTGCTCCATGCATTTGTCCCAGGAAAAACTGATCGACATTATCCGTGGCAGTGGCCGCAAGATTGACCGGTTTGTGCAACTTCTGGAGCAGGGACACCAGGCGCCGGATCATCCGATTGTGCCGGGGATTCCGGAGACCGACTACATCAAATCCTGCTTTGTGCGGTCTCTGACAGGGTTTTTATAGGGTCTGAAGGGGTCTGTCCCCGAATGGGGACTGACCCCTCTTGGAATCCAGTGCCATAGTCTAAGGGTCTGTCCCCGAACGGGGACTGACCCATCTTGGACTCCAGCACCTTTGTTTAAGGGTCTGTCCCCGAACGGGGACTGACCCATCTTGGAATCCACGCACGTGGTTCGTGTTAGGTGCAACAGACGGGCAAAAGTGGGTCAGACCCCGTTCGGGGTCAGACCCTTAAAGACATAACCCGCCAGCCATTCTCCAAAGCCGTCTTCTCCAGGGTCGGGTCCGGATCCACGGCTACCGGGTTCTCCACCTTCCGCAACAGCGGCAAGTCATTGTGCGAATCGCTGTAGAACCAGGCGCCCTCCAGGCTTTCGCCATGGGCAGCCAGCCAGTCGTTCAGCCGTTCCACTTTGCCTTCCTGAAAACTCGGAGTGCCAGCCACTTCACCGGTGAACTTGCCGTTAACCAGCTCCGGCTCGGTGGCGATCAGGTGCTCAATGCCCATTATTTCAGCAATTGGTTCGGTAATGAAGCGGTTGGTGGCGGTGATGATCATCAGGGTATGGCCTTGCTCGCGGTGATCATCCAGCAGTTTCTTGGCTTTTTCCTGCATCATGGGCTGCACTTTCTTGGCCATGAAGGCTTCGCGCCAGCGTTTCAGTTCGTCCAGGTTGTGCCGGGTCAGTGGCGCCAGGACAAAGCGCTGATAGTGGAGTACGTCGAGCTCTCCGTTCAGGTACTCTTCGTAAAAGCGGTCATTTGCGCGCTTGTACTCTTCGGCATCCACCATGCCCTCTTCCACCAGAAATTCACCCCAGGCGTGGTCGCTGTCACCGTTCAGCAAGGTGTTGTCCAGATCAAATATTGCGAGCGTCAAGCCGTTTCCTCCCATTGTGACAGGCTCTGAAGCAGGAGCCACAGTCTACCATGACCTGCCGCTAACGGCTCCGTTTGCCGAAGCCTTGGGATTCTGTAAGAATGAGAGCAACTTGGACAATTTTCGCCGGTTAGAAAATAACCGGTGCCGACTTTTATGAGGACTGTGCCGTGATCGACTCAGACGGTTTCAGACCCAACGTCGGAATCATTCTGGCCAACCACAGGGGAGAGGTTCTCTGGGCAAGGCGAATAGGGCAGGACTCCTGGCAATTTCCACAGGGTGGTATCAAGCACGACGAATCACCGGAGGATGCGCTTTATCGGGAGCTTGGAGAGGAAATCGGCCTGAGTGCCAGCGATGTGGAAATCATCAGCTGCACCCGGGGCTGGCTGCGTTACCGGCTTCCGAGGAGGATGGTACGCCATAACTCGCACCCCGTTTGTGTGGGGCAAAAACAGAAATGGTTCCTTCTGAGGATGATGTCGCCAGACGCGCATGTGCGCGTGGATGGTACCGATTCACCGGAATTCGACGGGTGGCAGTGGGTAAGCTACTGGTATCCGTTAGGACAAGTAGTTTCATTCAAGAGAGAAGTGTATAGGCGCGCGCTGAGAGAACTGGCTCCCAGGCTGTTCCACAACATGGAACAGTGGCAACGGAGTGAGCAGAACCGGCGTTTGAAGGAACACCAGAAATGACGGACTGACTCCATGCTGAGCATCTTGCGAAGTCTAGTACAAGAGGTAAACAGCGCCCGCGATTTGCAGGAGGCGCTGGATATCATTGTCTCGCGGGTGCAGAAAGCCATGAATACCGAGGTCTGCTCCGTCTATCTGTTAGATCCGGCGTCCAACCGCTACATCCTGATGGCTACCGAGGGTCTTTACAAAGACTCTATTGGCAAGGTCAGTCTTGCTTATTCTGAGGGCCTGGTGGGCCTGGTGGGCTCCCGTGAGGAACCTATCAATCTTGAAGATGCCCCTGCTCATCCCCGCTATCGTTACTTCCCGGAGACCGGTGAGGAACGCTTCCGTTCATTTCTGGGTGTGCCCATCATTCACCACCGCCGGGTGCTGGGCGTGCTGGTGGTTCAGCAGCGGGAGAGCTCCCGCTGTTTTGACGAGGGCGAAGAAGCCTTTCTAGTCACGGTCTCGGCCCAGCTGGCGGGTGTCATTGCCCACAGTGAGGCCACCGGGGCCATCAGTGGCTTGTCGTTGACCGGGGAAGAAACCCAGGATGTCAGTTTCAATGGTGTGCCGGGCTCGCCTGGTGTCGCTATTGGTACTGGTGTGGTGGTGTATCCGTCCGCCGATCTGGACGTGGTGCCGGAGAAACCGACCGAGAACATTGAGCAGGAACTGGCGCTGTTCCAGTCTGCCGTGCAGGCCGTTCGGGAAGACATCGAGCGGGTAGCGAACCGCCTGGCGTCGCAACTGCGCCCCGAAGAACAGGCCCTGTTTGACGTTTACCTGCGGATGCTGGATGACGGTGCCCTGCCAGGCGAAGTGGCCATCAAAATTCGCGAAGGCATCTGGGCTCAGGGTGCATTGAAGCAGGTGGTCCAGCAATACATCCGCCACTTTGAGATGATGGATGATCTCTACCTGCAAGAGCGGGTGGTGGATATCCGGGATCTCGGCCGGCGGCTGCTGTCCCACATGCAGGAAGGCGAGCAAAAGCTTCAGGAATACCCGGAACACACGGTACTGGTCAGTGAAGAACTGACGCCGGCCATGCTGGGCGAAGTGCCAAAAGGGCAGCTGGTGGGCCTGGTGTCCGTCAAAGGGTCCAGTAACTCCCATGTGGCCATACTGGCCCGCGCCATGGGTGTGCCCACGGTGATGGGGCTGGTGGATATTCCGGTCAACCAGCTGGATGGCCGCGAACTGGTGGTGGACGGCTTTGAAGGGCAGATTTTCGCCTCGCCGTCATCGGATCTTCGCGCTTTCTACCAGGCCATCTGTGAGGAAGAAGACGAACTGATCCGTGGGCTTGAGGTGCTGCGGGACAAGCCCTGCGAAACCACCGATGGCCATCGGGTATCACTGCTGGTAAATACCGGCCTGATGACCGATGTGGTGCGCTCGCTGTCTCACGGGGCCGAAGGCATTGGGCTGTATCGCACCGAAGTGCCGTTCATGATCAAGGACCGCTTTCCGTCTGAGCAGGAGCAGCGGGAGTATTACCGGGAACAACTGGAAGCCTTTGCGCCTAATCCGGTGACCATGCGAACGCTGGACGTTGGTGGTGACAAGGCCCTGACCTATTTCCCGATTGAGGAGGAAAACCCCTTCCTCGGTTGGCGGGGCATCCGGGTTACCCTGGATCACCCCGAAATCTTTCTTGTTCAGGTACGGGCCATGCTGAAGGCCAGCGAAGGCCTGAACAATCTGCAGATCATGCTGCCGATGATCAGCAACATTTCCGAGGTGGAGGAATCCCTGCACCTGATTTACCGGGTTTATCACGAAGTGCGCGAAGAGGGCTACGACATCCACATGCCCAAAGTGGGCGTGATGGTGGAAGTGCCGGCTGCCGTTTACCAGATTCGTGAACTGGCTGAGCGCGTGGACTTTCTCTCGGTGGGTTCCAACGACCTGACGCAATACCTGTTGGCGGTAGATCGCAACAACCCGCGTGTTGCCCAGCTTTACCATTCCTATCATCCAGCCGTGTTGCAGGCGTTGGTGCGCATTGCCCAGGATGCCCACTCCGTGGGTAAGCCGGTGGGCATCTGTGGCGAGCTGGCCGGCGACCCGGGTGGCGCGTTGCTGTTAATGGCGATGGGCTATGATTCCCTGTCGATGAACGCGGCCAGTCTGCCGAAGGTGAAATCCGTTATCCGCAGCATTGATAGGGAGTGGGCTATCCAGTTGCTGGAAGATGTTCTGCTGCTGGATTCCCCCCACGTGATCAAGAGCTGTGTAGACCTGGCCCTGCGTAATGCAGGGTTTGGCCGGTATTTGCGACCGGTGAAGTCCTCCAGCGCTGCGATGGCAGAGCAGGCGGTTTCCTGACCGACTGTGACAGTAATAGGGTGCGTACTCTAAAATCCGTTGATAGGTTAGTAACGTAATTCTTATGGCAGTACCTACGAAGGACAGGCTATGACCAAAGCGACCGAGCTCAAGCCAGCATCGCGCATTGGCCTCGCCCTTGGGGGCGGTGGGCCACTGGGTGGCATTTATGAGATCGGCGCGCTAAGGGCGCTTGACGAAGCCCTGGATGGCCTGGATTTCAATAACATCGATGTTTATGTTGGGGTTAACTCCGGTTCTTTTGTGGCCGCCAACCTGGCCAATCAGATGACCACGGCCCAGTTGTGTCGTATCTTCGTGCGCAATGAAGCCGAGGTTCACCCATTCCACCCGGAAGTCTTTTATCGCCCTGCGTTTCGGGAGATTGGTAGTCGCTTGCTGGCGGTTCCGGGTTTGCTGTCTTCCGCTGTCAGCCGTTTCATCAACAACCCTTACGACCAGAGCTTACTGGAAGCCTTGACCATTCTGGCCCAGGCTGCGCCAGCCGGGTTGTTTGATAATGAGGGGCTGCACGAATACCTGCGGCGGGCGTTTACCATGCTTGGCCGCACCAACGATTTTCGTCAGCTAAAGCGTAGCCTGTACGTAGTGGCTGCGGATGTGGAGAGTACGGAAGCGGTGTGCTTTGGTGCCCCTGGGTACGACCATGTGCCTATTTCCAAGGCGGTCCAGGCCAGCACGGCCTCACCGGGGCTGTACGTGCCGGTAGACATCGATGGGCGTTACTATGTAGACGGCACCTTGCGTAAGGGGCTGCATGCCTCGGTTGCCTTCGAAGACGGCGCCGATCTGGTGCTGGCGGTGAACCCTCAGGTGCCTATCGATGCCAGTGCAGCGGTGCGTGCAGGCACCATGAAGCCGGGCGAACTCACACGTTCCGGCATGCCCAACCTGTTGTCCCAGACGTTCCGCACCATGGTTTACTCACGGATGCAGTCCGGCATTGCCCAGTACGGCCGTGACTACCCGGACAAAGACATCCTGCTGTTCGAGCCCACCCGGGACGACGCCAAACTGTTCTTCTCCAATGTGTTCAGCTTCCAGAGCCGGCGGATGGTGTGTGAGCACGCCTATCAGATGACCCGCCGAGACCTGCTGAACCGGGCCGATGAGCTGGAGCCAAAGCTGCTCAAGTATGGCATTAAACTGCGCCGGGATCGCCTGGAAGACGAACAGCGCACCATCAGTACCAGCCTGTATGGCGAAATGCTGCCTCTTTATGTGGCCAAGGGGCGCAAGAAGCAGGCGGAGAAGGGCAAGTTAGCCGCAAGTATCGGCAACGTGACTCATTTGTTCTCGAAAGCCCAGTAAGTAAACGCCAGGGTACAAAAAAAGGCCGGATGCGTTAAACACATCCGGCCTTTTCAGTTTCGGGCGAAGCCGGTTACAGAATATACCGGCTCAGGTCCTCGTCTTCAGACAATTCGCCCAGCTTCTCATCTACGTACTCCGCAGTAATCTCGAAGCCATCCGTTACTTTGTCACCGGCATCGAACGACAGGCTTTCAAGCAAGCGTTCCAGCACCGTATGCAGGCGACGGGCACCGATATTCTCGGTGGTTTCGTTCACCTTGAACGCCACCTCCGCGATCCGCGCGATAGCATCTTCGCTGAAGTTGAGCTTCACACCTTCGGTGCCCATCAGGGCTTCGTATTGCTGTACCAGAGAGGCATCTGGTTCGGTCAGAATGCGTTTGAAGTCGTCCGGTGTCAGCGCCTGGAGTTCAACCCGGATTGGCAAGCGGCCCTGCAGTTCCGGGATCAGATCTGACGGCTTGGACAGGTGGAAGGCCCCGGAGGCGATAAACAGAATGTGATCGGTGCGCACCGCGCCATACTTGGTGCTGACGGTGCTGCCTTCAATCAACGGCAGCAAATCCCGCTGCACGCCCTCGCGGGAGACATCCGATGAGGTGTTCTCCGAGCGCTTGGCCACTTTGTCGATCTCATCAATGAACACGATACCATTCTGCTCAACCGCATCAATGGCCTTGTGTTTGATCTCTTCCTCGTTCACCAGTTTGGCAGCTTCCTCGTCCTTAACCTGCTTCATGGCGTCCGCCACTTTCATCTTACGGGTCTTACGCTTGTCAGATGACAGGTTGGAGAACATGCTCTGAAGCTGGTTGGTCATCTCCTCCATGCCAGGAGGAGCCATGATTTCAACGCCGGCGCCGCCACTGCGAACGTCAATCTCGATTTCCTTGTCATCCAGCTCGCCTTCCCGCAGCTTTTTGCGGAACATTTGGCGAGTGGCGGAATCGTTACTGGCGCGCTGGCTGTCTTCGTTAAAGTCCCGGGCCGGCGGTAGCAGGGCATCGAGAATGCGATCCTCGGCGGCGTCCAGGGCGCGGTTCTCGTGGCGTTTCATCTCCTTCTCGCGGAGCAGTTTCACCGCCATATCCGCCAGGTCCCGGATAATGGATTCCACATCCCGGCCCACGTAGCCCACTTCGGTGAACTTGGTAGCTTCCACCTTCAGGAAGGGCGCATCCGCCAGCTTGGCCAGGCGTCGGGCAATCTCAGTTTTACCCACGCCGGTGGGGCCAATCATCAAAATGTTCTTGGGGGTGATTTCGTCACGCAGGCTGCTGTCCAGCTGCATACGGCGCCAGCGGTTGCGCAGGGCAATGGCTACGGCACGCTTGGCTTCATCCTGACCCACGATGTGTTTATTGAGCTCGTGGACAATCTCACGGGGAGTCATTGCAGACATGGTCGCTCCGGTCAGTCTTTGAAGGACAGCACTTCCAGAGTGCGGTTCTGATTGGTGTAAATGCAGATATCGCCGGCAATCTCGAGCGCCTTTTCGGCGATTTCGTGTGCACTCAGGTCGGTATTTTCAAGCAGCGCACGCGCCGAGGCCTGGGCAAACGGGCCACCGGAGCCAATGGCAATCAGTCCTTGTTCAGGCTCGATGACATCGCCATTGCCGGTAATAATGAGCGAGGCGGTTTTATCGGCCACGGCCAGCAGGGCCTCCAGCTTTCGCAGGGCGCGATCGGTACGCCAGTCTTTGGCAAGCTCAACGGCAGCGCGGGTCAGATTACCCTGGTGCTTCTCCAGCTGCGCTTCAAAGCGTTCAAACAGGGTAAACGCATCGGCGGTACCGCCGGCAAACCCGGCAATCACCTGACCGTTATAGAGCCTGCGAACTTTACGGGCATTGCCTTTCATGACGGTGTTGCCCAGAGAAACCTGGCCATCGCCGCCCATGGCGACTTCATCGTCCCGGCGGACGGAAACTATGGTAGTCATTTTGGCTCCAGTTGCCTGATGTAAAAGTATCTTGGAGCTTTATGGAGGCTTCTGGCGGGAATTCAAGAGGGCTGGCTTGAGGTGGAGGCCAGCTTTCCTGAGCCCCGACAACTCCAACAGTCTAGCCTTCTTTCGGGATTTTCCGAACCAGCGGCTGAATATTGATGGTAACCAGCTTATCCACCGCCGCATTCATCTGGCTGCGAGACTCAAACGGCCCCACATTTACCCGATACCACACGCTGCCACTTTCCAGATCAATGCGCTGAACCTGCGCCCGCAAACCCTGGAATGCGATCTGAGCCCGCTGCCGTTCGGCATCCGCCTGGCTGCGGAAAGACCCGGACTGAACAATGTAGTTGAAGTCCTGCTGAGCAGGGTTAGGGGAGTACTCCTGAACGGTGGGGGGCACCACTTCCGATTCCGGCAACATATCGTAGAATCGGAAATTCTGCTCCCGTGGCCGGCTATGCTCCTGCTTGGCGGTGCTGGGCGCGGGTGTTTTGGTCTCGGCAGACTGCTGTGCGGGTTGGCTCGGCCTGGCGGATTCCTGGCCTGTAGGCAGCGTGTTGAGATACACGATAAAGCCGACAAAACCACCAACCGCAGCCAGAGACAGAATCCACTTGAACGACAGCGCCCCATGCTGGGAGTGCGATGGCGCACTCCGCTTGGCGGGAGAAGCTTTACGGGGCTTCGGCGCGGGCTTTCTGGACGAGGCCGCTCCTTTTCCCGCGGGCCGGTCCTTCTTGGCGTAGTCTCTGGCCATGGTCTGTTTACATCTCCTCTGGCGCGCTAACGCCCAGCAAATCCAGGCCGTTGGCAATTACCTGGCGCACGGCCAGATAAAGGCTGACACGGGCATCCCGCAGGGCGGTGTCTTCAATCAACACCTTGTGGGCGTTGTAATAGGTGTGGAACTGGCCGGCCAGCTCACGCAGGTAATGGGTGAGGTGGTGCGGCTCCCGCTGGGCGGCGGAGTTGGCGATCAGTTCCGGATACTTGGCCAGCTGATTGGCCAGTTCTTTCTCTTCGTCCAGTGTTAACAGGCTGAGATCGCCAACACATTCGTTTATGCCCCGCTGTACGCCTTCCGCTGCCAGCTTACGCAATACGCTGCAAATACGGGCATGGGCATACTGAATGTAATACACCGGGTTTTCATTGGTCTGGGAGCGGGCCAGGTCGATATCGAAGGTCAACTGGGAATCGACACGGCGCGCAGCCAGGAAGAAACGTGTGGCATCGCGACCGACTTCGTCGATCAGGTCCCGTACGGTTACGTAGCTGCCGGCCCGCTTGGAGATTTTCACTTCCTGGCCGGAGCGGGTCACCATCACCATCTGGTGCAGAACGTAGTCCGGCCAGCCCTGGGGAATGTCGGCTTTCAGTGCCTGCAGGCCGGCACGCACGCGGGTGACGGTGGAGTGGTGGTCTGCACCCTGTTCGTTGATCACGGTGGTAAAGCCACGTTGCCACTTGTCCAGGTGGTAGGCCACATCCGGCAGGAAGTAGGTATACCCGCCATCTTTTTTACGCATAACGCGGTCTTTATCATCGCCAAACTCGGTGGTTTTCAGCCACATGGCGCCGCCCTGCTCGTAGGTGAAGCCGTTCGCCTTCAGGCGCTCAACGGTGGCCTCCACCTTGCCGTCTTCATAGAGGGACGATTCCAGGAAATACACATCAAACTGAACGCCGAAGGCTTTCAGGTCCAGATCCTGCTCCCGGCGCAGGTAGGCCACGGCAAAGTCGCGGATGGCGTCCTGGTCGTCCGGGTCGGCCTTGGCGGTCACTTCCCGGTCGTCGGCAATCACGGTTTCGCCGGCCAGGTAGGCGTTGGCCACATCGACAATGTAATCGCCCCGGTAGCCGTCTTCCGGCCAGCTTTCGTGCTCCGGCGTCAGGCCTTTCAACCGGGACTGAACCGACAGCGCCAGATTGTTGATCTGGGCGCCGGCATCGTTGTAGTAAAACTCCCGGGTAACATCGTAACCGTTGGCTTCCAGCAGCCGGCACAGGCAGTCGCCAATAGCGGCACCGCGGCCGTGGCCGACATGCAGGGGGCCGGTGGGGTTGGCCGACACAAACTCCACCTGAACCTTCTCGCCTTTACCCGATTTGTTGCGGCCAAACTGTTCCGCTTCACCCAGGATGGTATCCACAATCCCGAATGCGCTGGCGGTGCTCATGAAAAAGTTAATAAAGCCCGGCCCGGCAATCTCCACCTTCTCCACCGCTGAACTCTCCGGCAACGCCGCCACCAGGGCTTCGGCCAGCTTTCGCGGCGGGCAGCCAGCCGCCTTGGCGGCCATCAGAGCAATGTTGCAGGCGTAATCGCCATGGGATTTGTCCTTGGTGTTGCCAACCTGCGGGGTAAAGGCCTGGTCGGCCGGCAGGGTGCCTTCAGACTGCAGGGCAGCCAGTGCGGACTGGAGAAGCTCGGATACGGTCTCTTTCATGCGTCAGATGACTCGGTTTTCAGGAGAATGGGTACAGGGCAGGGCGCCCATGAAATCAGAAGAGGCGTATTATCGCGGAAAGTTGGGGTGTAAGCAAAAAGCCCGGCGCTGGGGCCGGGCTTTTGGTCGAATTACTCGTCTGTGCTGCAGTCGGCAGTTTTGCCATATTTGCTGCCGCCGTTAAAGGATGGCGGTGTAACTTCCAGATTGAGTAAGTCCTCTGAAGAGCAAGATAAGGTTACAGTTGCTGATTCTTTGTATTCAGTGCCGCTGACTCGTGTGCGCGCTTCGATTAGCACTTCCGTCCAGGCGCAACTGCTCTGTGGATATTTAATGTCGAAATGAACTGCGCCGTCCTGATCTGTTTGGTTGTCTGCGGTTGTAACAACGGCTTCATTGGTTGGGTCAAGTTTGCCGTTACCATTTACGTCAACCTCCGTAGCGTCAAGTATTCCGTTTCGGTTAATGTCCTCCGACGGGCAGGTAATCAACCGGTCAGGACTCCACGTGTCGAGCTCACCGTCCCCATCTGTGTCAACTTGAATAAACTCGCCTTTGCCAAAACTGACGGGGATTACCGCGAGTTCAACCTCGGCATTCTCTACTGGTTGGCCATTAACATCGCTAACAAATACAGACCAAGGCTTGCTGTAATGATCCGAGTCTGGTTCCGTGATCTCGTTGCCCGTTCCTATGGTCAATCGCGATGCGCCACCGGAAACAGTGAGTTCAAAAGTCTCATTCAGGGCCCCAACTTCTGCTCCGATCTCAACTTGATCTCTACCAGATGGGCTAGCTCCAGCCGTAAATGTTGTTGATGCGCGGCCAAGTGAGTTAGTGGTTACCGCAGGTGGAAAGAGATTACCCGAGCTCACATCGCTTAAAATTTTGAAAGACACTGTTTGATTCTTGACAAGGTTACCCGCATTGTCCCGGACAACAGCCGTCAGTCTAGAGGATTCGTTAGCTTGGAGTTGTGTTCGGTCGGCTTGGATGTTGAGCGCTGAAGGAGTCGTTGCTACGAACTCAAATCGCTTATCGGTTGAAATTTCTAGGCTAGTGGACGGGTCTGTCGCTTTGGCCTGGATAATTGCAGGGCCGGCTGTTTGGGACTCCACAGTTACTGATGCATTGCCAGCTCCGTCAGTGGAGACTTGGCTTGCCCCAATAATTGAACCTCTGGAGCTGAAAAACTGTACCGGTTGTCCAGAAATGGGGGTTCCATTCTCTTCCCAAGTCAAGGTAACTGTGGTGAGAGTATCGATATCGATTTCATCGCCAGCAGGCCCAGTAAAGCTGAAGGTGTTGTCTGCTACTGTTACTTCTTTGGTAGAAGTGATTGTGTTCTCGCCGGAAAACGCTGAAACCGTTATGGTGTCGGTTCCTGCCTGATTGGCGATATAGTTGAACGTTACTGTTCCGTTATCTGAGGTGGTATTCGTTTCCCACGTCAGTTGATTCTGTGGGTTGCTGTTGGATATTGCAATTTGCTCAAGGGCGACTCCTGTATTCTGAGAGTTTTCAAGTGTCGCTGTGAATTGCGGCGTGTCACCGGCAGAAACGCTAGCTGGGCCTTCCAGTGAAAGATTTGTGCCGTTAATGGTTATCGCAATTGTCGCTTCTTGGTCGCCTATTTTTGCAGTTACTGTTGCGACGCGGTTCTGGGCATTTGATGGTGAAGTCAGAGTATTAACTGCACGTCCATTTTCATCAGTTTCAACCACTTTCGCAGCCAAAGCTGCATCGTTATCTACGCTGAATGCCACAGGCACGCCGGTGAGAAGAATATTGTCTGCATCCTTGGCAAATGCAATGATTGTCGACTCGGCAGTATCTCCAGTGCCGAGCTGCACCGGAGATGCACTCAGGCGCAGCGAACCGACAGTAATCCCGTCGTCTGTTCCACCTGACGACGGGTCTCCATTGCCACTGCCCGGGGTTCCCGAGCCGTTGCCTGTCTGATCAGAAACGCCACTTAAAGACGATGAGCTGTCATCACCTCCACAAGCGGCCAAAACAAAAGCCAGCGACAACGCTGACGCACGCGCAAGGAATTTCCCTGACATTTTTATATCTCCAGTTTTCGTTACAGCAAAAGCCTTTTCGCTGCGCATTCCCTGCATGAGAATCGCAACCTCAGGTGTTATTACAGCTTTGTTAGGTAGTTTGCTGAAAATCATAGCACAGTCGGCGCGAACGCAATGCTTACGGGTGCGGATTTCTGCAAAAGATTGTAACGATTTGCAGGTTATCGACTGCGTCACATTTTTGTTGGCTGAAACGGTTAGCCGGTTTCCTGCGGATCTACATCAACCACCCATCGGGTACTGGAGGGCAGCCTGGCTTGGTCCAGGTGTTGGCAGAGCTGTGTCAGCACGCGGTTCAGGTGGCCACGGCTATCGCTGCACAGAATCAGTTGGGCCCGGTGGCGGTCGGCTTTGCGGGCGATAACGGCGGGTAACGGGCCCCAGATTTCGATGCCTGGGCTTTGTGCCATGGGTTTCAGGGTGTCCAGAAGTTGCAGACTGTTCTGCATGGTGTCGGCTTCGGCCCGTACGATCGCCATAGTGCGGTAGGGTGGCAGGGCGCCTGTTTCACGCTCAGCCAGGAGTTGGTCTGCGATTGCAGCGTAGTTGCCCCGGCACAAGTTGGTGAGAAACGGGTGGTCGCTGTGGCAGGTCTGGATCAGCACTTTTCCCGGTTTGTCGCCCCGGCCGGCGCGGCCACTGACCTGCAGCAGGGTCTGTATCATCTGTTCCGGCGCCCGGAAATCAACACTGAACAGGCCACCGTCGGCGTTTACCACGCACACCAGGGTGACGTTAGGGAAGTCGTGGCCTTTGGCCAGCATCTGGGTGCCGACAAGAATGCACGGCTCACCAGTGTTCACTCTTTTAAGGATGGCTTGAATACTGCCTTTACGCTGGGTGCTGTCGCGGTCTACCCGCACGATTGGCGTGTCCGGAAAATGCTCGGCAAGGGTATCTTCGGTGCGCTCGGTGCCCTGGCCAACCGGTTTGTAGTTTTCACTCTGGCATTTGGGGCAGGTGTGGCTTGCTGCCATCTGGTAGTCACAGTGATGGCAGCGCATGGCGTGGTCGCGCCGATGGTAGGTCAGGCGGGTGTCGCAGCGTGGGCATTCTTCAAGATGGCCGCAATCAAAGCACATCATTACAGGGGCAAACCCCCGTCTGTTGACGAAGACCAGCGCCTGCTCGCCCCTCGCAAGCGTTTCTTTGATCGAATTCAGGGTTGGACGGGACAATCCCGCTTCAAGTGGCCGACTACGGATGTCCAGCAATTCAAGCTGGGGTGGTTTTGCTTTGCCGGCCCGTTCTTCCAGTCGAATCAGTTGGTATTTGCCCTGTTGCGCGTTATGCCAGGATTCCAGGGACGGTGTGGCCGAGCCGAGAATCACTGGGCACCGGTTCAGGTGAGCTCGGTAGACGGCAACATCCCGCCCGGAATACCGAAAACCTTCGCCCTGTTTGTAGGAGCTGTCGTGCTCCTCATCGACGATGATGGTGCGAAGGTGGCTAAAAGGAAGCAGCACTGCCGAGCGGGTGCCGATCAGGATGACTGGTTCGCCATTGCGGATTTTCAGCCAGGTGTTGAGGCGCTCGCCATCATTGAGGGCGGAATGCCATACCTGAATGCGGTCGCCAAAGTAGCGGCGGAAGCGAGCCAGGGTTTGAGGTGTCAGGTTGATTTCGGGCACCAGCACCAGCGCCTGTTCGTTCGCTTTAAGGTGCGTTTTTAAATAATGCAGGTAGAGCTCGGTTTTGCCGCTACCGGTGATGCCGTAGAGCAGGGTGGCAGAGAATTCGTGTGTATGCTCCGGCATTTGAGCTGACGCTGCCTGTTGGGCGACGGACAGGGTCGGGGCCGGCAGATCTTTGGTGGCCGGCGCAGTAACGGCTTTGGCGCCCTCGGCGATCAGCTTTTTCTGTTGCAGGTTACGAATCTGAGCCCGGCTGAAGCCGGATTTCACCAGCGCGCTGGAGCTAATGCCAGGTGATTCCTTAATGGCATTGAATAGGGCGACCTGCCGATGTGCGTTGGCTGGTAAGGCTGCCTCTGTTGTCGCCGGGTGCCAGCTTTCATCCGCTTTCTCCTGAGCGGGTCGGCCCCGTCGCAAGGCTGGGGGGAGGGCGGTAAACAGGCATTCCCCCAGCGGATGCTGGTAATAGTCGCTGGCCCAGGTGAGCAGTTTAAAAGTTTTGTCTGGCAGGGCTGGCCAGCTTTCCAATGTGCCTTTAATGGCCTTCAGGTTGACACCGGGCGGGGGCTCAACGCCAATCTCTACTACCAGGCCAGTCAAAGTCTGGCGGCCGAAAGGCACGGTAACCCGCTGGCCGGGGGCGAGCTCAAGGCCGTCGGGAATCAGGTAGTCAAACAGGCGCCTCAGGGGGCGGTTCAGGGCGATGCGGGCGATAGCTGGCCGTGTCACGGTATCTGCGTATCCTGATGGCGGGCCGTTTGGCGCCGGGCGTTGTGTTCTGGAGTCTTGTGAGGAGTCAAGATACTTGCCTGTGGCCGGGTTTGTCAGTAAGATTCGCGGTCTGTTTCTGGCCGGGCATGATTGTGCACGGTCTTTCCAATTGATTCAAACATGCGGTGCCTGGCATGTAGGCCGTTTCTCGGCGGGTGATCAGGTAGCGGCATGACCGACAGAGGTTCGCCATGAAAGAAGGTATTCACCCGAAGTACGAAGACATTACCGCCACCTGTTCTTGCGGTAACGTGATCAAGACCCGTTCCACCGTGGGTAAAGATCTGCAGCTGGACGTATGCTCCCAGTGCCACCCGTTCTACACCGGTAAGCAGAAGGTTATGGACACCGGCGGTCGTATCGATCGGTTCCAGAAGCGTTTCGGTAGCCGTATCGGTGGCAAGAAAGCCTGATCTGCACCGAAATGTTGCAAAAAAGCGCCTGAGGGCGCTTTTTTTGTGTCCGGACGTCGGTTTTTTCGATGTCTTATACGCAAAATGCACTATTGACTGATCATAAAATATTCGGTTTTGGCTTGTCGTTTCGGGGCGGTCGCGCCATAATGTCGCGCTCCGTTGGGCGAGCCCCGGCGGTTATTACCTTTAAACGTGACAAACGGAACAGTGGCAATGTCTCAAGATCTGAAAGAAGCAGCCCTTGAATATCACGCCAAACCGCGGCCGGGTAAGCTGAGTGTTGAAATCACCAAGCCAACCCAAACTTCCCGCGACCTTTCCCTGGCGTACAGCCCCGGGGTTGCCGAACCGGTCCGCGAGATCGCGAAGGACCCCGAGAACGCATACAAGTACACGGCCAAGGGCAACCTGGTAGCTGTGATTTCTGATGGTACTGCGATCCTGGGTCTGGGTAATCTCGGCCCCCTGGCAAGCAAGCCGGTAATGGAAGGCAAGGGCGTACTGTTCAAGCGCTTTGCTGGTATTGACGTGTTCGATATCGAAGTCAATTCCGAAAGCCCGCAAGCGTTTATTGAAACTGTAGAGCGTATCGCGGATACCTTTGGTGGTATCAACCTCGAAGACATCAAGGCACCGGAGTGCTTCGAGATTGAGCGCGCGCTGATCGAAAAGTGCAATGTGCCCATCTTCCATGATGACCAGCACGGCACGGCGATTGTAACTGCGGCCGGCATGATCAATGCCCTTGAGCTGCAGGGCAAGAAAATTGAAGAGGCAAAGGTGGTTTGTCTGGGCGCCGGTGCGGCTGCCATTGCCTGCATGAAGCTGTTGATCAGCTGCGGCATTCGCTCTGAGAACATCTACATGCTCGACCGTAAGGGTGTGATCCACTCTGGTCGTGACGATCTGAACCAGTACAAGGCGATGTTCGCCAACGAAACGGGCAAGCGTACACTGGATGACGCCATTGATGGCGCTGACGTGTTCCTGGGGCTGTCTGGTCCGGACCTGCTGACTGCTGAGCAGCTGGCGAAGATGGCTCCAAACCCGATCGTATTTGCCTGCTCCAACCCGGATCCGGAAATCAGCCCGGAAGTTGCTCTGGCAACCCGTGATGATCTGATCATGGCAACCGGCCGTTCCGACTATCCGAACCAGGTAAACAACGTTCTGGGCTTCCCGTTCATTTTCCGTGGCGCGCTGGACGTTCGTGCAACCGCCATCAACGAGGAAATGAAGGTAGCTGCTGTTCACGCCATCCGTGAGCTGGCCAAGGAGCCTGTACCCCAGGAAATCTGCTCCGCTTATGGTGTAGGCAGCCTGGAATTCGGCAAGGAATACATTATTCCGAAGCCGATGGACGTTCGTCTTCTGGAAGTGGTACCTGCTGCGGTTGCTCGTGCTGCAGTAGATTCTGGTGTGGCGCGCAATCCTTACCCGGCGCACTACCCGCTGAAGTCCATGGACGACATCATCTGATCTGGGTGTAGTTGTTCGGCTTCAACAAAAAAACCGGCGGAGATCCCGCCGGTTTTTTTACGCCTGCTCTTTGTAGACGCCGCCTGCGCTCGGTCAGAAGATCTGTCCTGGCAGGCTGTCAGAACCGCCGTCCCCTGATCCGTTGCCGTTGGCATCTTGTGAGAGTGGCGCCGGGGCCTCTTCCTCTTTGAAGATTTCAAACGTGCCGTCCTCTCCGGGGCGTGCCCGCTCGCCGGTTCTGGGGTTGATACGAATGCTCACGATGCCGTTGGGTCTGGGCATGGTAGATTCGGGTGCACCTTGCATGGCCGTTTTCATGTAATCAACCCAGATTGGCAGGGCTGTGCTTGCACCAAATTCCCTTCGACCAAGGGGAGCGGGCTGGTCAAAGCCTACCCAGACGGTTGTCGCCGTGTCGTGATTGAAGCCGGCAAACCAGGTGTCTTTCTGTTCGTTTGTAGTGCCGGTCTTGCCTGCCAGGTCATTGCGGTTCAACGCCAATGCACGGCGGCCGGTGCCTCTGCGGACAGCATCCTGAAGAATCGTATGCATGATGTAAACCGAGCGTTCGTCAGCCAGACGCTCCATCACGCGCTTCTCCGCTATCTGCTGGGCGCTTGCCGGCAACAGTATGCCGTCAGTCTCTGGTGTTTCGCTGGTGTTCTCTGTGAGCGGGCCTTCACTGGTGCTTTCTGTTAGTTGCTGTTCGCAGTCGTCGTCACAGAGCACGGTTTCGGGTGCCTCGTAGACGATGGTGCCATCCGGTTCCTGAATCGTTTTGATCAGATACGGCTCCACGTCGTAGCCGCCGTTGGCAATAACGGCAAAGCCGCGGGCCAGTTCCATTGGCGTCAGCTGACCAGCCCCGAGGGAAAGTGACAGGTTGGCTGGCATGTTGGCGGTTGGGATCTTCAGTTGATCCAGGTAGTTCAGTGTTTGGCGAATGCCAAGATCTCTCAGCAGTCGAATTGAAACCAGGTTGCGGGAGCGATAGAGGCCTTCCCTGAGTGTGGTGGGGCCATAAAACTGGCCCGATGAATTCTGGGGGCGCCAGACGCCTTCGAGCTCCGAGTCCTCGAATACAATGGGGGCATCATTATAAATAGTGGCGGGCGTCCTGCCGCTCTCCAGTGCTGAAAGATAAAGGAATGGCTTGAAGGTGGACCCCGGCTGGCGGTTGGCCTGGGTTGCTCGGTTGTATTTGCTCTGGCTGAAGCTGTAGCCGCCGGCAAGGGCTTCAATAGCGCCGGTTTTCGCGGACAGGGAAATCACTGCGCCTTCCACTCTTGGGGCCTGAGAGAGCGCAACCTGTAGTTCAAGCCGGGGCTCGTTGCTGTCTGCTTCGCCGTCCTGTTCCTGAATCTGTGGCAGTTGTGCCACCTTGACGTAGACCACATCGCCAGCGCTGACCACGTCCGAAGGTTTTTCGGGGGTTGGGCCTGTCAGGTTCTCGGTGCGGTATCGCTTGGCCCAGGTCATGGTGTCGAAGTCCATCTTGCCGGGGCCGAGATGGCGGGTGTGCACCCGCGCCGCGCCTTCGTCATCATTCACTGCGGTGATTACTGCCGGAATCAGGCTTTCTACCCTTGGGTAATTAAGTAACTGGTTGGATAAATCCGACGCAGACATGCCGGCAATGTCAAGCTGGCCGATGGGGCCACGGAAACCGTGCCGGCGGTCGTAGTTCTCGAGACCGGTGCGCAGGGCTTCGGTCGCCGCCTGTTGTTTGGTTCCATCGACGGTGAGTGTCACGCTGTAGCCGTCGTTGTAGGCGGCTTCACCAAAGCGACGCACCATCTCGGTTCGAGCCATTTCGGCGACGTAATCCGCATCTACCTCTGCCTCACGCATATTATAAGTGGCGGTGAGGGGGGCATTGGTTGCTTCGGACCAGTCTTCCTGTGTGATGTAGCCGAGATCCCGCATTCTTCCAAGAATCCAGTTACGACGTATCATTGCTCGCTCAGGGTTGGCCAGAGGGTTGTAGGCAGAGGGCGCCTTCGGCAGTCCAGCCAGCATGGCCATCTGGGCAAGGGTAAGCTCGTTGACGGGTTTGTCGTAATAGACCTGGGCGGCGGCGGCGATGCCGTATGCGCGGTTGCCCAGGTAGATCTTATTCAGGTATAGCTCCAGGATCTTGTCTTTATCAAGTTCACGTTCGATCTGAAGAGCCAGAAGTATCTCGTTGAACTTACGAATAAAGGTGCGGTCGCGTGACAAAAAGTAATTTTTTGCAACCTGCATGGTGATCGTACTACCGCCGGACTGGATACTGCCGGTGGACACCAGTTCGATGGCAGCCCGCGTCAACCCTTTGATGTCGACGCCAAAGTGATCATGGAATCGGGCGTCTTCCGCAGCCAGAAAGGCTTGTAACTGAATTGTAGGGATCTGTTCGATTGTGATCGGTGCCCTTCTCTTTTCGCCGAATTCTGCTATTAATCTGTTGTCTGCACTGTATACCCGAAGCGGCGTCTGAAGTTTGACGTCCAGCAGCTGTTGAACAGGAGGCAGGCCGGGCCGAAGGTATAAATAGAAGGCCGAGGCGATAATAATGGCGACACTCAGGCCGGTGAGCAAGAACCAGGCGAAAACACGAGATGTGCGCAGCAAATGAGACATTTTTTTCTGACAACAGTTGGATATAGGTCTATTATTTGAGAAATTGCTTTAGGAAGGTTGAGTTGCTTCCCTGAATGCAAGATCTCTTGAATAACGAAGAGCCTGCATTGTAGACGGAAAACTTGAAGAATTCTCTTACATAAAAAACACATAAAGCGTCTCTGTCATGATTGCCGTATCAGGGATTGGTTCAGAGGCGCCTTAGCCGGGTGCATTAAACCAGGTATAGGGTGAGCGCGTGTTCGGATTGCTAGGAAAAAAATCCAGTGCGGTGCTGGGCGTGGATGTCAGCTCCAGCTCGGTCAAACTTCTGGAACTGTCAAAGCATGGCGACCGTTACAAGGTTGAAAGCTATGCGGTTGAGCCGTTACCGGCCAACGCAGTTGTCGAGAAAAACATCACTGATGTAGAAGCGGTGGGTGAGGTGCTCAAGCGAGTGGCCTCTAAATCCCGTACCGGCGTCAAGCAGGTTGCCGTGGCTGTGTCAGGTTCTGCGGTTATCACCAAGCTCATCCAGATGGATGGCGGCCTCAACGAGTTCGAGATGGAAGACCAGATCACCCTCGAGGCCGATCAGTACATCCCGTATCCGCTGGATGAAGTAGCTATCGATTTTGAGGTGCAGGGTCCGTCTGAGACGAATCCGGACCAGGTCGACGTGCTGCTGGCTGCGTGCAGAAAAGAGAACGTGGATATCCGTGAGGACGCTCTCGAGATTGCCGGCCTGACTACCAAGATCGTCGATGTCGAAGCTTATGCACTGGAAAGGGCGTACAAACTGATTGAACCCCAGTTGGAGTCCCAGGGGGAAGAGCTGGTGGTTGCCATCGTCGATATCGGCGCAACCATGACCACGCTGAGTGTGCTGGCTGAGGGCAAGACAGTTTATACCCGTGAGCAGATTTTCGGGGGCAAGCAGCTTACTGAGGAAATTCAGCGCCGCTACGGCTTATCACTTGAAGAAGCCGGCCTGGCCAAGAAACAGGGCGGGCTCCCGGACGACTACGAGCCGGAGGTGCTTACCCCCTTCCGTGAGGCGGTTGTGCAGCAAGTTGCACGCGCTCTCCAGTTCTTCTTTGGCGCCAGCCAGTACAACGCCGTTGATTACGTCGTTCTTGCGGGCGGTACGGCATCCATTCAGGGCCTGACCGAGATGGTGGAGGAGAAGATCGGTACGCCAACCCTGGTTGCGAATCCATTCGCCGACATGGCCGTGGGTTCCAGAGTGAATGCATCAGCCCTGAGCAATGATGCTCCATCGTTGATGATTGCCTGCGGCCTGGCAATGAGGAGTTTCGACTGATGGCAAAGATTAACCTCAGACCATGGCGTGAGGAACTGCGAGCCGAGAAGCAGAAGCAGTTCGTGGTCATGATACTTGGCACAGCCATTGTCGCTGCCGGCCTGGCGTTCCTCTGGAAATCCGATCTTGACAGCCGGATTGCCTATCAGCAGTCCAGGAATGCCTATATCGAAACTGCTACAAAACAGCTTGATCAGCAGATTAAGGAAATCGAGAACCTTAAACGTCAGCGCGATGAACTGCTGGCGAGAATGCAGGTAATCCAGGATCTGCAGGGTACTCGTCCGGTCATCGTTCGGGTATTTGATGAGCTGGTACGTACCTTGCCGGACGGCCTCTTCTACACCGATCTTAAGCGGACTGGCGAACGCATAGAGATCGTGGGTATGGCAGAGTCGAATAGCCGCATTTCCAATCTGATGCGCCAGTTTGATGACTCTGACTGGTTCACAAATCCCAATCTCACTAACGTGGCTGCAGCCGACGCTCGTCGTGCAGGTTACAGTCAGTTCAACCTGTCTGTGCAGCAGCAGACACCGGAGCCCGAAGGGGAGGATAATTAATGAGCCTCGCGGACTCACTCAAGAGCTTGAACGAATTTGATATCAACGACCTCGATATCAATAACGCCGGTATCTGGCCTGCACCGATAAAAGCGATTGTTGCTCTGATTATTTTTGGCCTGATTCTTGGCGGCGGATACTGGTTCTTTATTAAGGATCAGTATGCCCAGCTAGACAGGGTCGAGCGCACCGAGCAGGAGCTCAAGCAACAATATGAGCGTAAAGCCTATCAGGTGGCCAACCTTGACGTGTTCAAGGCTCAAATGGCCGAGATGGAAGAGACGTTTGGCGCCCTGGTTCGCCAGTTGCCCAGCGAGACTGAGGTGCCAGGCCTGCTGGAGGACATTACCAATACCGCATTGGGTAGTGGTCTGTCTCTGCAGCAAGTAGCGCTGCAGCCTGAACAGCGGCGGGATTTCTACTCTGAGCTGCCGATCAATATCCGGGTGTCTGGTGCTTATCACGAGCTGGCGACGTTTGTCAGCAGTGTGGCAAGTTTGCCGCGGATTGTGACATTGCACGATTTAACCATTCAACCAATTGGCGGAGATGGTGAGCGGCTTGATATGCAAGTTGTTGCACGTACCTACCGCTACCGGGCTGGAGAGTGAGCATGACAGGAAAGCATGCGGGAAAAGCCTGGCTGGGTGTGTGTCTGGCGTCTTTGCTGACGGCTTGTTCCCAGGGCAACGGTTTCTCGGATCTGGACAAGTTCATGGCCGATACCCGGGCCAAGCCCCGGGGGCACGTAGAGCCCCTGCCAGAATTCAAGGCCTACGAGGCGTTCAGTTATTCCGCGGCAGATCGCCGGGCACCCTTTGAGCCGCCGGTCGACGTTCAGTTGACCATGGTGGACGAGCAGCCGATCAGTGATGTTGAGCCAGACCTCGACCGGCCGAGGGAGGTTCTGGAGAACTTCGATCTTAAATCTCTGACCATGGTTGGTACGCTTCAGGGGGGCAGCGGCGGATTGTTTGCATTGATTCGTGATGGCATTGGCGGCATCCATCGGGTACGAAATGGTAATTACATGGGGCAGAACTACGGCCGGATTGTCGGCATCAGTGAAACCCGCATTGAATTGATTGAAATCGTTCCAAATGGCCGGGGTGGTTGGGTCGAGCGCCCGCGTTCCCTGTCTTTGGATGAAGGATAAGGCCGGGAGCGATAAAGGATGAACGAAAAAAACATGCACGAACAAAATGGTTTAAGGTCGAGGCTAGCGATGTTCAAAAAACTCAGTGTCTGCGTGGGCGTGATCGCCATCGGGTTATGGAGCAGCCTGGCCAGCGCGGTCACGCTGGAAGACGTGTCGTTTTCGTCGCTGCCGGGAGAGCGTCTGGAAGTGACCATGAAATTCGACGGGCCACCGCCGGAGCCAACGGGTTACACGATTGAGCGTCCGGCGCGCATCGCCGTGGACCTCAAGGACACCACCAGTGGGCTTAATCAGCGGAGCATTCCGCTTGGTTCTGGAAACGCCCAAAGCGTTACGGTGGTGGAAACCAAAGACCGCACCCGCCTGATTTTCAATCTCATTGAGTTGGCACCCCACGAAACCGTTCGCCAGGATAATTCGCTGGTCATGACCATCGGTGGCTCCGGCGCCGCCACAACTGCCGCGGCAGGGACTCAACAGGGCCAGGCCGGCACGACTCATGCCGCTTCGTCTAACGCACTGGCTGGCGTTGACTTCCGCCGCAGTAAAGAGGGCGAGGGGCGTGTGATTGTTGATTTGGGTAGAGCGTCGACGGCCGTGAACCTGACGGAACAAGCTGGTCGCATTCGTCTCACCATGCCCGGCCTTGAGGTTCCCGTGGACCTTCGCCGCCGTCTGGACGTGACAGATTTTGCAACGCCGGTCACCCGCATCGATACCTTTATTGAGGATGGCAATGCGGTTGTTGAGATTCGCCCTGAGGGCAACTATGACTACATCGCGTATCAGTCTGGCCGTGAGTTCACCGTCAGCGTAGAGCCGATCACGGAGGAAGAAGCAGAAACTCGTCGGGAAGAGAAGTTCCCATACACCGGTGACAAGCTGTCCTTGAACTTCCAGGACATCGAGGTACGTTCGGTTCTCCAGTTGATTGCTGACTTTACCGGCCTGAATCTTGTGGCTAGTGACACCGTTGGTGGCAGCATCACTCTGCGTTTGCAGAATGTACCCTGGGATCAAGCGCTTGATCTGATTTTGAAGACCAAAGGTCTGGACAAGCGTCAGATCGGCAACGTTCTGCTGGTGGCTCCGGCAGAGGAAATCGCCGCCCGCGAAAAGCTTGAGCTTGAGACCAGTAAGCAGATTGCAGAACTGGCCCCGGTGCGCCTGGATATCATTCAGGTGAACTACGCGAAGGCGGCCGATGTTGTGGCGCTGATTCGCGCGGATGAAGAGCTGATTTCACCCCGTGGCTTCGTATCTTCCGATGTTCGCACCAATACCATCAGTGTTCGTGAGACCCAGCAGAAGCTGGAAGAGATTCGTCGCCTTGTCGGCACCTGGGATGTGCCTGTACGGCAGGTGTCCATCGAAGCCCGAATTGTTCGCGCGCAGACCAATGTGGCTGAGAATCTCGGGGTTCGCTGGGGCGGCGCCGCTTACGATGTCAGTGGTAATGATGTCATCAGTATCGGCGGATCGTTGGGTACCCTCCAGGAGGCCCGTGATGCCGCAGCCGGTGGTGGCGGTGGGATTTCGTTCCCCGGCGCCCTGGGAGTCGATCTGGGGGTTTCTGGCGACGGTGCCTCATCCTTTGCCATTGGCTGGGGTAGTGACGACTTCCTGATCGACCTTGAGCTTTCTGCTCTGGAAACAGACGGTCGCGCCGAGGTTGTCTCTCAGCCACGCGTGGTGACAGCAGATCGCCAGAGTGCGTCCATTAAGTCAGGTGAGGAGATTCCCTATCAGGAAGCGACCTCCAGTGGCGCGACTAACGTTGAGTTCAAGGAAGCGGTTCTTTCACTGGAGGTAACCCCGCAGATCACTCCGGATGACAAGATCATCATGGACTTGGTGGTAAACCAGGATTCCCGGGGCGAGGTAACGGCTGGTATACCCTCTATCAACACCAACTCCGTGACCACGCAGGTCTTGGTGGCCAACGGCGAAACTGTTGTATTGGGCGGTATCTTCCAGTCGGAAGTGGCTACACAAACCACCAAGACGCCGTTCCTGGGGGATATTCCCTACCTCGGTCGCCTGTTCAAGCGCACGGAACACATCGATGAGCGCAGCGAATTGCTGATTTTCATCACACCCAAGATCATCAAGAACGACTTGATTCAGTAATCGCTCTGCACGCAAAAAGCCGCCGCTAACCCCGGCGGCTTTTTTCTTTGTGTCGGCCTCTGGCTTATGGAATGTCTTACCCTGTGCTATTCTCACGCGCTTGAACCCTGTTGAGCGGAAATTATGTCTTTGCCCGAACGTGTTGTCCTGGTCGGCCCTATGGGAGCCGGAAAAAGTACGATTGGCCGTATGCTCGCCAAAGAGCTGGGTTATCGTTTTCTTGATTCAGACCGGATAATCGAAGAGCGGTGCGGAGCCAATATTCCCTGGATATTCGATGTCGAGGGAGAAGACGGATTCCGGCAGCGCGAAACCGCCATGCTGGATGAGCTTTCAGAAACGCGGTCAACGGTATTGGCGACCGGAGGTGGTGCGGTGATGCGCCCGGAAAACCATGCATTGTTGCGGAAAAATGCAGTGGTGATCTATCTCAAAACGTCGATTGAGCAGCAGGTAGAGCGCACCCGAAAAGATCGAAATCGTCCTCTGCTTCAGAACGATGACCCTGAGGGTGTGTTGAGAAGGCTGTTCGCAGTCCGGGACCCGCTATACACCAAGCTCGCTGATATCGTGATGTTCACCGATCGCAAGAGTCCAAGATTGGTGGTGCGCCAGCTGGTGAATCGAATCAATCCGAAAACCCCACGACATAAACGGCAGAGACGAAAAGAAGGTCGTCAACATGTACCAGGTACTCAAAGAGCTTAACGTAGAGCTGGGTGACCGCAGCTATCCCATCGTTATTGGTCAGGGGTTGCTGGGGGCTTATGATCTGACACCCTGGGTCTCCGGCAGTCAGGTGATGATTGTCACCAACGAGACGGTTGCACCTTTGTATCTTGAGCGCGCGAAGGCTTGCTTCCCAGGAAAATCGGTTGATGTGGTCACGCTTCCGGATGGCGAGAAGTTCAAGGATTGGCAGACCCTTAACCTGATTTTCGACCGGTTGCTGGAGCGCCGGCACTCCAGAAAAACAACACTTGCTGCCCTGGGCGGCGGCGTCATCGGGGATATGGCGGGGTTTGCAGCGGCCTGCTATCAGCGGGGCGTACCATTCATCCAGATGCCCACTACCCTGCTTTCCCAGGTGGATTCATCCGTTGGCGGTAAAACCGGGATCAATCACCCCCTTGGCAAAAATATGGTTGGTGCTTTTCATCAGCCCAACATCGTCCTGATTGATACCGATTCCCTGACCACACTTCCTCCCAGGGAGGTGTCGGCCGGGCTTGCGGAGGTTATCAAGTACGGCCTGATTCGTGATGTGCCTTTTCTGGAGTGGCTGGAAGCGAACATGGATGCGTTGGTCCGGCTGGAGCCCGAAGCAATAGGAGAGGCCATTTTCCGTTCCTGCCAGTGCAAGGCAGACGTTGTGGCGGTTGATGAGAGGGAAGGGGGCTTGCGGGCCATCCTGAATCTTGGCCATACCTTTGGCCATGCGATTGAAACCTACGCAGGTTACGGCAACTGGCTCCATGGCGAGGCTGTTGGAACAGGGATGATGATGGCATCTGACCTATCGTTGAGGGAAGGTATGATCAGTGCCAGCGATCATCAGAGAGCGGTGGCGTTGATTTGCCGCGCGGGATTGCCCGGGCGGGCCCCGAAAGGCATGACGCCTGATGATTTCATGTCGCTGATGGCCGTTGATAAGAAGAATGTGGATGGCAACCTCCGGTTGGTGTTGATGAGGGCCTTGGGGGATGCCTTCGTAACGGCTGATGCCCAGCCCGATAACCTTAGAAAGACCTTGTTGGAATTTATCGATTAATCGTCGTATCACGCGGTGATTGAGCAACAGGCAGGGATGAGTTGTGACCCAGGATAACCTCAATGCGATAGACAGTGGCGGATTGTTTCCGCGCCTCCAGCAACGCTACGGCTTGCGTGACAACCCGCTGGAGATGGAGACACCGTTCTTCCCGGACGCCATGCGCCATCATGCATTGGAGTCATTGCGTCATTTGTGTGGGTTTGGCGACATGGCGCTGCTGCTCACGGGTGCACCCGGTGCTGGAAAAACGCGAATACTCACAGAGTTGGTTCGAAGCGAATCCTCCCGGCTCGATTTCCATCGCATTCCGACAGCGGCTTTGACGAGTACTCAAGCTTTGGCTCGGGATCTCCATAAAATCGCTGGCTCGGGCTTGCCGGGAGATTTAGAGCCCCGCGAACTGGTTTACCAGTTTTTCAGGTGGTCTCAAGCGCGTGCCCAGCGTGGCCGGCGCCTGGTGTTGCTTCTGGATGACTCTGACGGAGTCGCGCCAGAGTTGCTGAATCTGTTGCTATCTGGATTTTTGGCGGCTGATCGGTCATTGGCCGCAGCCTTGGTATTTTCGGGTGCCGAGGGGCTCGAGGAGCAGTTTCGGGCCGAGGATCTCTCCGTTCACATCCATCATATCAATCTCCCCGCATTAACCCGTGATGACGTTTTCGCTTATCTTCAGCCTCGGGTTCATAGGGCTGGTGGCAGGCAGGATGAATTGCTTTCTTCATCGCGCCTTAAGCAGCTTCATGCTTTGAGTCAGGGCAGTTTCGGCCGACTGAAGCGCGTTGCACCAGGTGTCTGGCTCGACATGGTTACGCCACAAAGCCGAGCCGCAGCCCGTAGCTGGCCTCCCCTTGCATCACTGCGTTGGCCTGCCTTGGCATTGGTGATATTGCTGGTGTCGTGGTGGTTCGTGGCACGGCAATATGACGAATCGGTCGCTGGCGCAGGTGGGTTGGAGGCTCCGAAAGAGACAGTTCGAAGGAGCATTACTATAGGGCCCGAAGCAGCGCGAGAGGCGGCTGAAGAGCCTGCCGCTGATGCGCGGCCGTCGCCAGAGTTACCGCGCCAGCAGGAACCGGAAAACCTGGCGTTGACAGGCGTCAGTGCCGCAGTCGAAACTGAGCCAGAGCCAGAGCCAGAGCCAGAGCCAGCGTTCACTCCGGCAAGACCGAAGAACTTTGTGCCTTTGGCGCAGTTGCAACAACGTGAAGGCTGGACTCTCCAGCTTGTCGCCGGTCATCAGGAGCGTACGATTTTAAATGTTCTTGATCGCCAGCCAGACAACCCCCAATTGAGCTATACCCTCGGAGAGCGCCTGGGTCAGCCCTGGTTTATGTTGGTGTATGGCGAGTATCCAAGCCGTGAATCCGCCCGGGAAGCCTCCGGACGGTTGCCCTCTGCTTTGGGAATTACTGAGCCCTGGGTGCGGTCCTTCGAAAGCTACTAGGCGCACTATTTTGGTGCATTTCCGGCCTGTTCTGGCGGTAAAACAGCGAAAAAAATTGTATACGTAGTTTCACGTGTGTAAAATCGCTTCCCCCTTTTTTTCGGTGTCAGTACGTTTTGTGCACTAAGTTGGTGCGCTTCGGGCTGGCGAGAAAGCATTTACACGCGAGAGAACGCTTATGACAACAGGCTTGTATCATCCCGATGAGTTCAGGGACAACTGTGGTTTTGGCCTGATTGCCCACATGAAGGGCGAGGCGAGCCATAAGCTGTTGCAAACGGCCATCGAGTCATTGACTTGCATGACCCACCGTGGAGGCATCGCTGCCGATGGCAAAACCGGTGATGGTTGTGGGCTTCTTATTCAAAGTCCCAAGGCCTTCCTCTACAAAGCTGCTCAGGCGGCGTTCGGGAAAAAACCTGGAGACTTATTTGCAGTCGGCCAGGTTTTTTTAGCCCGGGACGAAAGCCAGGCGGCCGCCGGTCGTGCTGCGGTTGAGAAAAACCTCGTCGATCAGGGGTTGGAAATTATGGGCTGGCGAGAAGTGCCCGTGGACGACAGTTGCCTGGGGCCAATGGCGCTGGATTGTCTGCCCAGGATTGAACAGGTTTTTGTTGAGCCGGGCGGAAAAACCGAGCAGGAATTTGCCGTTGCGCTGTTTGTTGGTCGCCGCCATGCTGAGCGGGAGATGGCGGACGACTCTGAGTTTTATATCTGCAGCTTGTCGCATCGCACCCTTGCATACAAAGGCCTGATGATGCCGGCGGATCTCGCCAACTTTTATAAGGATCTGGGTGATCCGGATCTGCAAACCGCCATCTGTGTGTTCCACCAGCGGTTTTCCACCAACACCATGCCCAAGTGGCCGCTGGCCCAGCCGTTCCGGTTCCTGGCCCATAACGGTGAGATCAACACCATCGACGGCAACCGTAACTGGGCGATCGCACGCGCGGCCAAATTCAGTTCACCGGACCTGCCAGATCTGCAAACCCTGCAGCCGCTGGTTAACCTGACCGGCTCGGATTCATCCAGCATGGATAACATGCTGGAGATATTGCTGGCCGGTGGAGTTGACCTTTTCCGTGCCGTTCGGATGATGATCCCACCGGCCTGGCAGAATGTAGACACCATGGATTCCCAGTTGCGGGCGTTCTATGAATACAACTCCATGCATATGGAGCCCTGGGATGGCCCTGCCGGCCTGGTTATGTCTGATGGTCGTTACGCCCTGTGTATGCTTGACCGTAACGGCTTGCGCCCGGCTCGCTGGGTCATCACCAAGGACGACTTCATCACCCTGGCATCAGAAGTGGGCACCTACGGCTACTCGCCCGACGATGTGGTTGCCAAGGGCCGTGTGGGGCCCGGTCAGATGCTGGCCATCGATACCGAGTCAGGGGAAGTGTTGCACACAGCGGATATCGATCAGCGCCTGAAAACCGCGCAGCCTTATAAGCGCTGGTTGAAAGACAACGCCCTGCGGGTGGAAACCACGCTGAACCAGGCCACCCCTGAATTCAAACTGATGGAGCCGGACGAACTTCTGGTTCATCAGAAGATGTTCAATATCTCCTTTGAAGAGCGCGACCAGGTGTTGCGCCCGCTGGCTGAAAGCGCGCAAGAAGCTGTGGGCTCCATGGGTGACGATACGCCGATGGCCGTGCTGTCCAGCAAGGTGCGGCATGTGGCGGATTATTTCCGCCAGAAGTTTGCCCAGGTCACCAACCCACCTATCGACCCGCTGCGCGAAACTATCGTGATGTCGCTGGAAACCTGCTTGGGTGCGGAGCAAAACGTCTTTGAGGAGACCCCTGAACACGCCAACCGGATTATTCTGACAACCCCGGTGTTGTCGCCGGCCAAGTTCCTCAAGCTCAGCAATAACGATCGCCCGGGCTTTGAAGTGGCCAGAATTGCCATGAGCTACCGACCGGAGGAAGGCCTTCGGGAGGCGGTTCGCCGGATGTGCGATGAGGCTGAAAAGTCGGTCCGCGACGGTAGGGTACTGCTGATTCTGAGCGACAAGGACCTGGTGGAAGGCGAGTTGCCTGTCAACGCCATGATGGTGACCGGTGCTGTGCACCACCACCTGGTTGAGCGTGGCCTGCGCTGCGATTCCAACATCATTGTGGAAACTGGCTGGGCCCGGGACCCCCATCACTTCGCCGTACTGTTCGGCTTTGGTGCCACCGCGGTTTATCCGTACCTGGCCTATCAGGTCCTCAACGATCTGATTCGCACCGGTGAGCTGCTGATGGACCCGATCGAGGCCAAGAACAACTATCGTAAAGGCATCAACAAGGGCTTGTTGAAGATCCTGTCGAAAATGGGAATCTCCACCATCACCTCCTATCGCGGAGCCCAACTGTTTGAAGCCATCGGTCTGGCCGATAACGTTGTGGATCTGTGCTTCAAAGGTGTGCCCAGCCGTATTCAGGGGGCGGACTTCTTTGACTTCCAGCAGGATCAGGAACAACTCGCGGCCGTTGCCTGGAAACCCCGCAAGCCTCTGTCTCAGGGTGGTTTGCTCAAATACGTTCACGGTCAGGAGTACCACGCTTTCAACCCGGATGTGGTTGCCAAGCTTCAGGATGCCGTGATCAGTGGCGACTACGGCCACTATCAGGAATACGCCGGCCTGGTGAACGAGCGCCCGGTGGCAACCCTGCGTGACTTGTTGGTATTCAAGAAGGATATCAAGCCCGTTGATCTCTCCGAGGTTGAGCCGGTTGAGAATATCTTCCCCCGGTTTGATTCTGCGGCCATGTCCCTGGGTGCTTTGTCTCCAGAGGCCCACGAGGCGCTCGCGGTGGCTATGAACACCCTGGGTGGGCGGTCTAACTCCGGTGAGGGTGGTGAAGACCCGGCCCGCCATGGCACTAACCGCCGCTCGAAGATCAAGCAGGTTGCCTCTGGCCGGTTCGGTGTAACCGCAGAATACCTGCGAAGCGCCGATGTCATGCAAATCAAAGTCGCCCAAGGTGCCAAGCCCGGTGAGGGTGGTCAGTTGCCTGGTGGCAAGGTGAATGATCTGATCGCTCGCCTGCGTTATTCCGTGCCGGGTGTGACCCTGATTTCGCCACCGCCCCACCACGATATCTATTCCATCGAGGATCTGGCGCAGCTGATTTTCGATCTGAAGCAGGTGAACCCGGAAGCCCTGGTGTCGGTGAAGCTGGTGTCCGAACCTGGAGTAGGTACTATCGCCGCCGGTGTGGCAAAGGCCTATGCCGACCTGATTACTGTATCTGGTTACGATGGTGGTACTGCGGCCAGCCCGTTGACCTCGATTCGCTATGCCGGCTCGCCCTGGGAGCTGGGCCTGACCGAAACCCAGCAGGCCCTGAGGGCAAATGACCTGCGGGGCAAGATTCGCCTGCAGACAGACGGTGGCATCAAGACTGGGTTGGATGTTGTTAAAGCAGCGATTCTGGGCGCTGAAAGCTTCGGCTTCGGCACTACGCCAATGGTGGCCCTGGGTTGTAAATACCTGCGGATCTGTCACCTGAACAACTGTGCCACCGGTGTTGCTACCCAGAACGATTATCTGCGGGAAGAGCACTTCAAGGGCACCGTTGAGATGGCCATGAACTTCTTCCGTTTTGTCGCGGAAGAAACTCGCGAGTGGATGGCCAAGCTGGGTGTTCGCAGTCTTGAGGAACTGGTTGGCCGTGTCGATCTGCTTGAGCGCCTGCCGGGCAATACCGAGCGCCAGAAGAAGCTGGATCTGACCCGTCTGCTGCAGAATGATCACATCCCGGCGGACAAGCCCCAGACATGTCAGGTTGAGCGCAACCATCCGTTCGACGAAGGCCGCCTGGCGGAGCAGATGGTGAAAGATACCGCTGCAGCTATCGCAGAGAAGTCCGGCGGCGCCTGGAGCTACAAGGTTACCAACTGCGATCGCTCCATTGGTGCGCGGCTGTCTGGCGAAATTGCAGCGCAGTACGGTAACCAGGGAATGGTGGATGCACCGATCACCCTGGATCTTACCGGGACCGCAGGCCAGAGCTTTGGTGTGTGGAACGTGGGTGGTCTGAACCTGATTCTTGAAGGCGATGCCAACGACTACGTGGGCAAGGGCATGACTGGAGGCAAGCTGGTTGTTAAACCGCCCCGCGGCAGCGACTTCAAAACCCAGGAAACATCCATCGTGGGTAATACCTGCCTGTAC
Source organism: Marinobacter sp. NSM (assembly GCF_052380025.1). Taxonomy (NCBI): domain Bacteria; kingdom Pseudomonadati; phylum Pseudomonadota; class Gammaproteobacteria; order Pseudomonadales; family Marinobacteraceae; genus Marinobacter; species Marinobacter sp. NSM. Next base: position 56,932 of record NZ_JBQTCK010000007.1, on the reverse strand, counting down.
GGCGCGACAGGGGGCAAGCTGTTTGCCGCTGGCACAGCCGGTGAACGCTTTGCGGTTCGTAACTCTGGTGCCCATGCGGTGGTAGAAGGGGCCGGGGACCACTGTTGTGAATACATGACCGGCGGCCTGGTGACCGTTCTCGGTTCCACCGGCTATAACTTCGGTGCCGGCATGACCGGCGGCTTCGCTTATGTCCTGGACCTGGACAACACCTTCGTGGACAAGTACAACCACGAACTTGTTGAGATCCAGCGTATTTCGCGGGAAGACATGGAGGCATACCGGAATCACCTGCGTGGTGTGATCCGGGAGCATATTTCCGAAACCGGAAGCGCCTGGGCGGAGCACCTACTTGAAGATTTCGACGATTACATCGGCCGTTTCTGGCTGGTGAAGCCAAAGGCTGCGAACCTGCGCAGCCTGCTGGCCAGCACCCGTGCCCGCCCGGAATAAGGCTGGGCAACGTAAAGGTTGATGGGCTACGCCAGCGGGCGCAGCCCCCGTCGAAATTGAGCTGATGAGAGTAGCAACATGAAAGAACGTCTCAACAATGACTTTCAGTTTGTGGAAGTTGGGCGGGTAGACCCGAAGAAGGTGCCGGCCAAAAAGCGGAAGAAAGAATTCGGTGAGATCTATCACCCGTTTACCGAAACCCATGCGGCATCTCAGTCTCACCGCTGCCTGGCTTGCGGTAACCCCTATTGCGAGTGGAAATGCCCGGTACACAACTATATTCCGAACTGGCTGAAGCTGGTGTCTGAAGGCAACATCATGAAGGCCGTGGAGTTGTGCCACCAGACCAACTCCCTGCCGGAAGTGTGCGGCCGGGTGTGCCCACAGGATCGCCTGTGTGAAGGTGCCTGTACCCTGAACGATGGCTACGGCGCGGTAACCATCGGTTCAGTGGAAAAATACATTACCGACACGGCCTTCGCGCTGGGTTGGAAGCCTGATATGTCCAATGTGAAATGGACAGACAAAAAAGTGGCGGTTATCGGCGCCGGGCCCGCTGGCCTCGGCTGTGCCGATATCCTGGTGCGTAATGGCGTCAAGGCGGTGGTTTTCGATCGTTACCCTGAAATTGGCGGTCTGCTGACCTTCGGTATTCCCGAGTTCAAGCTGGAAAAGTCCGTGATGTCTCGGCGCCGTAAGGTGTTCGAGGAGATGGGCGTGGAATTCCGTCTGAACACCGAGGTGGGTAAAGACGTCCAGGTGAAGAGCATCATGGAAGAATTCGACGCGGTGTTCATGGGCATGGGCACCTATACCTACATGAAAGGCGGCTTCCCGGGAGAAGAATTGCCGGGCGTCTATGATGCTCTGCCGTTCCTGATTTCCAATGTGAATCGCCGTCTTGGGTTCGAGAAAAAAGCGACAGACTTCATCGATATGAAGGGCAAGCGCGTGGTGGTGCTGGGTGGTGGTGATACCGCCATGGATTGCAACCGCACCTCCATTCGTCAGCAGGCGGAGAGCGTCACCTGTGCCTACCGTCGGGATGAAGCCAACATGCCCGGTTCGCGCCGGGAAGTCGCAAACGCCAAGGAAGAAGGTGTGAAGTTCCTGTTTAACCGGCAGCCTATCGCCATCATCGGTGAAGACCGTGTTGAGGGCGTCAAGGTGGTGTCTACCCAGCTGGGAGAACCGGACGAAAATGGCCGTCGCCGCCCTGAAGTCGTGCCGGGTAGTGAGGAAGTCATTCCTGCCGATGCGGTACTGGTGGCGTTTGGTTTCCGGCCGAGCCCCGCTGACTGGTTCGGTGAACACAAGGTGAACACCGATGATTCCGGTCGCGTTGCAGCGCTGGAGGAAGCCGAGTTCCCGTTCCAGACCAGCAACCCCAAGATCTTTGCCGGTGGCGATATGGTGCGCGGCTCTGATCTGGTGGTCACTGCCATCTGGGAAGGTCGCCAGGCTGCGGAAGGCATTCTGGACTACCTCGACGTATAACTCTGAGTTGATCAGAGTCAGAAGGGCGGCTTGCTACGGGTAAGCCGCCCTTTTTTATTCGTATAAACGGGGTATCATTGCTCCCCATTATCTCTGACCATTTACCGACGAGAACGGGATACCATATGACCGAGCTGAAGAATGACCGCTTCCTGCGCGCCCTGATGCGCCAGCCTGTAGACCGCACCCCGGTGTGGATGATGCGCCAGGCGGGCCGCTACCTGCCGGAGTACCGCGCAACCCGGGCCAAGGCCGGCGATTTTCTCAGCCTGTGCAAGAACACGCCGCTGGCCTGTGAAGTTACCCTGCAGCCGCTCGAGCGCTATCCGCTGGACGCTGCCATCCTGTTCTCCGATATTTTGACCATTCCTGATGCTCTGGGCCTGGGCCTGTATTTCGAAACTGGCGAAGGTCCGAAATTCCGCAAGGTGATTCGCACCGAAGCCGACGTCGACGCTCTGCCGAAGATGAATGCCGAGTCGGATCTGGACTACGTGATGAACGCCGTCTCCACCATCCGCCGCGAACTCAGCGGCCGGGTGCCTCTGATCGGTTTCTCCGGCAGCCCCTGGACCCTGGCCACTTACATGATTGAGGGCGGCTCCTCCAAGACTTTCTCCGAAGCCAAGAAGCTGATGTATGGCCAGCCGGAAGTGATGCACCACTTGCTGGACCACCTGGCAGACTCGGTGATCGATTACCTGAACGGTCAGATCAAGGCTGGTGCCCAGGCCGTGCAGATTTTCGATACCTGGGGTGGGGTGCTGAGTAGCTGGGCCTACGAAGAGTTCTCCCTGCGTTACATGAAGAAGATTGTGGATGGGCTGATTCGTGAAAGCGAAGGCCGCAGGGTGCCGGTGATCGTGTTCACCAAGAACGGCGGCCAGTGGCTTGAATCCATTGCCGATTGTGGTGCGGATGCCGTGGGCCTGGACTGGACAACGGACATCGGCAATGCCCGCGCCCGCGTGGGCGATAAGGTTGCCCTGCAGGGCAATATGGACCCGGCGATGTTGTATGCGCCGAAGGAGCGGATTCGCCAGGAAGTGGCTGACATCCTGAAGCGGTATGGCTCGGGGTCTGGGCATATCTTCAACCTGGGGCATGGGATTACGCCGGATGTGGATCCGGAGCATGCTGGGGCGTTCATTGAGGCGGTTGTGGAGCTTAGCGGGCAGTATCACCAGTGATTTCTGCTTTGGAGAATGCCGTATTTTAGTAGCCTGCAAGGTTGGCGTTTGCGGGCCGGTAGAACGGCCTCCGAAAAAACGCTACGAGCACATCCATGTGCGCTTCGCTCCGGCCATCCATGGCCTCCGAGATTTTTCGGAGGCCGTTCTACCGCCCCGCTTCGGGTCTCTCTGGAAGAAACCTTCCAAGACTCCGGTCTGTTTTCTGATTGGTTGGTGTTATCGTCAACTTGCCTGGTGCTGTACTCCCTTTTATGTCCGGTCTATAGTCATAGGAAGTAAGAACTTCTGGCCGGAGCTTTCCTTTGTCTACCAAATCATCCGAAAAACGCCGTTTCCATCGAATCAGTTTCGATGCGCCCTGTGAGCTGCATTGTCAGGATCAGGTGTGGTCAACCGAGGTGTTGGATATTTCCCTGAAGGGCGTTTTGGTCCAGCGGCCGGAAGATTGGAAGGTTCCGCTGAACAAGCCTTGTGAGGTGGTGATTCACCTGAATGAACATGAAGCCGCGATTGTGATGGCGGTGGAGTTGAAGCACGTGGAGGATCATCGGCTGGGATTTCGGTGTCAGTATATTGATCTTGAAAGTGCAACGCATTTGAAGCGGCTGGTTGAGTTAAATCTTGGGGATCAGGCGCTGTTGGAGCGGGAGTTTGCACATCTGATCGACTGACGAGGGCACGCTGAGGCTTTTCGTTTGAGGTGCGGATTGCACTGAGGATAGAGAGGGCAGTGTTGGAGCGCCTTTCAAAAAATCTCGGAGGCCATGGATGGCCGGAGCGAAGCGCACAGGGATGTGCTCGTAGCGTTTTTTTGAAAGGTCACCCAACGCCGCCCTAACTCCAAGCCTGGGAAGGCTGGGTGCTAGAGCCTAAAGCTCCTCTAAAGCCGAAAGAGCATCAGAAAGCTTGGTCACCGGAATGACCTTCATGCCTTCCAAAGGCTTGCGCGGAACGTTAGCCTTGGGAACCAAAGCCCGAGTGAAGCCGTGCTTGGCTGCCTCGTAAATCCGCTCCTGACCATTCGGCACCGGCCGGATCTCGCCGGACAGGCCCACTTCTCCGAAAATCACCAGATCCTGCGGCAACGCCCGATTCCGGAACGACGACACCACCGCCGACAACAGCGCAAGGTCCGCACTGGTTTCATTGACCTTCACACCCGCCACCACGTTCACGAACACATCCTGATCGGCTACATGCATACCGCCATGACGATGCAACACCGCGAGAAGCATCGCCAACCGGTTCTGGTCGGTACCCACGGCCACACGGCGCGGATAGCTGCCCTGGGCCATATCCACCAAAGCCTGGATTTCCACCAACATCGGCCTGGTGCCCTCCCAGACCACCATCACCACACTGCCGGGAGCAGCTTCCTCTCCCCGGTTCAGGAAAATGGCGCTGGGGTTTTTCACTTCCTTCAGGCCTTGCTCCAGCATGGCAAATACGCCCAGCTCATTCACTGCGCCGAAGCGGTTCTTGATGCCTCTCAGGGTGCGGTAGCGGCTGTCGCTGGAGCCTTCCAGCAGGATGGAGCAGTCGATCATGTGCTCCAGTACCTTCGGGCCGGCCAGGCTGCCGTCTTTGGTGACGTGGCCAACCAGCAGCAAAATCGTGCCGGTTTGCTTGGCAAAGCGGGTGAGGAAAGCGGCGCTCTCCCGCACCTGGGAGACTGAACCCGGGGCGGATTCGATATCGGCCACGTGCATCACCTGGATACTGTCGATCACCAGAATGCGGGGCTTCTCCATTTCCGCCACCTGCATTAAACGCTCCACGGACGTTTCCGAGAGCATTTTCAGGTCTTTGGTGGGTAATCCCAACCGTTTGGCGCGCATGGCCACCTGTTGCAGGGATTCCTCACCGGTGACGTAAAGCGCCGGGTGCTGCTCGGCTAGTTGGCAAACCGCCTGGAGCAGCAGGGTGCTTTTGCCCGCGCCGGGGTGGCCGCCCATCAATACCGCGGAACCCTCCACCAAGCCGCCGCCCAGCACCCGGTCGAACTCCTGCATGCCGGTGCTGATGCGGGCCTGCTCGGCCAAGCTGACTTCGTCCAGGCTTTTGACCTCGGATAGGCTGCCCGCGTAGCCCTCAAACCGGGCGCTGCGGGCGCCCTTGCCGGGGCCGGAAACGCCGCGCACTTCGCTGATGGTGTTCCAGGCCTGGCAGGCCGTGCACTGGCCCTGCCACTTGGAGTAATCCGCACCGCACTCGGTGCATACAAAGGCGGTTTTGGCTTTGGCCATGGCAGAATTCCGTATCGGGCAAATCGGGGCGGGAGGAGCGAGCCGGCAAACGCCGGCTCAGTACCACAGTTACGCCAGCTTCTTGTACTTCATGCGCTTGGGCTGCATGGCAGATTCCCCTTTGCGCTTCTTGAAGTCGGCGTCGTAGTCGCTGAAGTTGCCTTCAAAGTACACCACCTCACCGTCATCCTCGAACGCCAGAATGTGGCTGGCCACACGGTCCAGGAACCAGCGATCGTGCGAGATGATCAGAGCGGAGCCGGGGAAGTTCAGAATGGCTTCTTCCAGTGCGCGCAGGGTTTCCACGTCCAGATCGTTGGTGGGTTCGTCCAGCAGCAAAACGTTGCCGCCTTGCTTTAGCAGCTTGGCCAGGTGCAGGCGGTTACGCTCACCACCGGAGAGATCGCCTACCCGCTTTTGCTGGTCGGTGCCCTTGAAATTGAAGCGGCCCACATAAGCGCGGGAAGGTGTTTCGTAGTTGCCAACCTTGATGATGTCGTTGCCGTCGGACAGCTCTTCCCACACGGTTTTACTGCCGTCCAGGTCGCGCATCTGATCCACGTAAGCGAGCTCAACGGTTTCGCCCACGGTGATAGTGCCGGAGTTTGGTTGGTCCATGCCAGCAATCATCTTGAACAGCGTGGATTTACCGGCACCGTTACCACCGATAATGCCGACAATGGCGCCCGGCGGTACGCTGAACGATACGTTTTCATATAGCAGGCGATCATCGAAGGCCTTGCTGATGCCCTCCACTTCGATCACCTTGCCACCCAGGCGTGGTCCGGGCGGGATATAAAGTTCGTTGGTTTCGTTGCGCTTCTGGAATTCCTGAGAGCTCATCTCCTCAAAGCGGGCCAGGCGGGCCTTGCTCTTGGACTGGCGGCCCTTGGCGTTGGAGCGCACCCACTCAAGCTCCTGCTTGATGGCTTTCTGGTGCGAGGCTTCCTGCTTGGATTCCATTTCCAGACGTTTTTCTTTGTTCTCCAGCCACTGGCTGTAATTGCCCTCGAACGGGATGCCGTGGCCACGATCCAGTTCCAGAATCCAGCCGGCGACGTTGTCGAGGAAGTAACGGTCGTGGGTGATGGCGACCACAGTGCCGTCGTAATCGTGCAGGAAGCGTTCCAGCCAGGCCACGGACTCCGCGTCCAGGTGGTTGGTCGGCTCGTCCAGGAGCAGCATGTCCGGGCCAGACAGCAGCAGGCGGCACAGGGCCACACGGCGGCGCTCGCCCCCGGACAGCACTTTGACTTTCTGATCCCAGGCTGGCAGGCGCAGGGCGTCGGCGGCGACTTCCATTTTGCGTTCGATATCGTGGCCGTCGGTGGCCTGGATGATGGCTTCCAGTTCGCCCTGTTTTTTGGCAAGGGCGTCGAAGTCGGCATCCGGCTCGGCGTAGGCGGCGTACACCTGGTCCAGTTCGGCCAGGGCGTTGTGCACGTGGGCAACGGATTCGTCGACGATTTCCTTGACGGTTTTTTCTTCGTCCAGCTCCGGCTCTTGGGGCAGGTAGCCGACATTGATGCCTGGCTGGGGCCGGGCTTCGCCGATGTAATCCTGGTCGACACCCGCCATAATACGGAGCAGGGTGGATTTACCGGAGCCGTTCAGGCCCAGCACGCCGATTTTGGCGCCCGGGAAGAAGCTCAGGGAAATGTCTTTCAGAATCTCCCGCTTGGGTGGTACCACCTTGCCCACGCGGTTCATGGTGTATACGTACTGGGCCATATTGGCTTAAACCTCATTAAAATCAGGTTCGTGGATTCCGACGACGGTGGCGCGGGCAGCGGGGCAGGCCTCCAGGGATACGCTGTGAATACGTCCATGTACGCTCGACAAAATCATCCCTGATTTTGACGATCCCTGAAGGCCTGCCCCGCCGCCCTCGATCTAACCGCGTGCTTTTGATCCGGTAAGGTATCTAAAGCGTTCCGGGATAGCAATTGAGAGCCGCCCATGTGCCGGTATCTGCGGACGGCATAAAGGATGATTTTTAACCCGCTTTCGGGATAGAATAGCGGCCCAATTTTTCAGGGGTTACGGCATGCACAGAGGCAGCGCCGGGCCAGCCATACAGACAGGGGCAGCACATCCATGTTTAATCGTGATATGAAAATCGCCGGTTTCGATGACGAACTTTGGAACGCCATGCAGGCGGAAGAGAAGCGTCAGGAAGCGCACATCGAACTGATCGCGTCTGAAAACTACACCAGCCCGCGGGTGATGGAAGCCCAGGGCAGTGTGCTGACCAACAAGTACGCCGAAGGTTATCCCGGCAAGCGTTACTACGGCGGCTGTGAGTTTGTCGACATTGCTGAAGACCTGGCCATCGCCCGTGCCAAGGAACTGTTCGGTGCTGCCTACGCCAACGTTCAGCCTCACTCCGGCTCCCAGGCCAACTCTGCCGTGTTCATGGCCCTGCTCAAGCCCGGCGATACCGTTCTGGGCATGAGCCTGGCCCACGGTGGTCACCTGACCCACGGTGCCAGCGTCAACTTCTCTGGCAAGATCTATAACGCCGTTCAGTACGGTATCAACACCGACACCGGCTTGCTGGACTACGACGAAATCGAGGCGCTGGCAGTTGAGCACAAGCCGAAGATGATCATTGCCGGCTTCTCAGCCTACTCCCAGGAACTGGACTTTGCCCGCTTTCGTGCCATCGCCGACAAGGTTGGCGCCTACCTGTTTGTGGACATGGCTCATGTGGCGGGCCTGGTTGCTGCTGGCGTGTATCCGGACCCGGTGCCACACGCCCACGTGGTTGCAACCACCACTCACAAAACCCTGCGCGGCCCCCGTGGTGGCCTGATCCTGGCCTGTGATGATGAAGATCTGCAGAAGAAACTGAACTCTGCCGTCTTCCCCGGCGGTCAGGGTGGCCCGCTGATGCACGTGATTGCAGCCAAGGCCGTGTGCTTCAAAGAAGCCATGAGCGACGAGTTCAAGGCTTACCAGCAGCAAGTGGTGAAGAACGCTGCGGCCATGGCCGAAGTGTTTGTTGCGCGTGGCTTTGACGTGGTTTCCGGTGGCACCAAGAACCACCTGTTCCTAGTCAGTCTGATCAAGCAGGACATCACTGGTAAAGACGCCGATGCCGCGCTTGGCAAAGCGCACATCACCGTGAACAAGAACGCAGTCCCGAATGACCCGCGCTCGCCGTTTGTGACTTCTGGCCTGCGCATTGGTACCCCCGCAGTCACCACCCGTGGTTTCAAGGAAGGGGAGTGTCGTGATCTGGCTGGCTGGATCTGTGACATCCTCGACAACCTTGAAGACGAAGCAACCATCAGCCGTGTGCGTGAGCAGGTAGAAGCGGTGTGTGCCCGCTTCCCGGTCTATGGCTAAGTGATAGCGTAACAAGACTGCCCGGGTGTTCTTGACGGAGCCCCGGGTTCTTCCTTTCCGGAGCATCTGAATTATGCATTGTCCTTTCTGTGGTGAAGCCGATACCAAGGTGATTGATTCGCGCCTGGTGGCTGAAGGTGATCAGGTTCGCCGCCGCAGGGAGTGTTTGTCCTGCCGGGAGCGGTTCACTACGTTTGAAAACGCTGAGCTGGTGATGCCGCGCGTAGTCAAGCAGGACGGCACCCGGCAGCCATTCGATGAAGAAAAACTTCGGGCAGGCCTGATGAAGGCGCTGGAAAAGCGGCCGGTCAGCATCGAGGAAATCGACGCTGCCCTGAACCGTATCAAGTACCGCCTGCGTTCCACTGGTGAGCGTGAAGTAAAATCTATGCAGCTCGGTGAGGAAGTGATGACCGAGTTGCGACAGCTCGACAAAGTAGCCTACGTTCGCTTTGCCTCTGTTTATCGCAGCTTTCAGGACATCAACGAGTTCAAGGAAGAGATTGAGCGATTGTCTCAGGGTAATGGCGAAACCGCAGCCGACGTGGCGCGTGCGCTGGCCGACAAGCAGTCCGGAAAAGGCAAGGCATGATTGCAGACCGTGACCGGGCGATGATGGCCCGGGCCATTCAGTTGGCCTGGCGTGGCCGCTATTCTACCCACCCCAACCCCCGGGTTGGCTGCGTGATCGCCAAGGGCAACCGCATCGTCGGAGAAGGCTGGCACGAACGTGCCGGAGAGGCTCACGCAGAAGTTCGCGCTCTGAGCCAGGCCGGCCAGGATGCCCGTGGGGCGACTGCGTATGTCACGCTAGAGCCCTGCAGCCATTATGGCCGAACGCCGCCCTGTGCCAGAGCGTTGATTGACGCTGGCGTGGCGCAGGTATTTGCTGCGACTAAAGATCCTAATCCGTCAGTGTCTGGCCGGGGGCTGGACATGCTCCGGGATGCCGGCATCAAGGTGACCGAGGGGTTGATGGCTGATGAAGCGGCTCGCTTGAACCCCGGCTTTATGAAACGCATGAATACTGGCCGGCCCTGGGTTCGCCTGAAAATGGCCGCCAGCCTGGATGGCCGTACCGCTATGGCCTCTGGCGAAAGCCAGTGGATCACCGGGCCCGAAGCCCGGAGGGACGTGCAGCGGCTGCGCGCCATCAGCGATGCTATCCTGACGGGAGTAGGCACGGTTCTGGCGGATGACCCATCGTTGACGGTGCGTCGGGATGAAATGGGGGAGATTGGTGATGCCACGGATCCCTCACGCCAGCCTCTTCGGGTTATTGCCGACCGGGACGCCCGCACACCGGCGACGGCGCGTATTCTCCAGGGGGGCAATGTTCAGGTGTTCTGCGCCAGTTCGGCACTGGCATCGGCGCCGGCACAGGATCTGGCCGCGCTGGGCGTTAGCCTGACCGGTGTGGCCTGGAAAGATAATGGTGTTGACCTTGCTGAGCTGCTGGATGCCCTGGGCGAACTTGGCATCAACGAATTATTGGTAGAGGCGGGGCCAACCTTGGCCGGAACGTTCATTCGGGAAAACCTTGCGGATGAACTCTGGTTGTATCAGGCACCGGTATTTCTGGGCAGCACCGGGCGACCAACCGCTCATCTGCCGCTTGAAACAATGGCTGATAAAGTGCAATGGAAAGTGCTGGATCGGCGTCAGGTGGGTGAGGATCAGAGGCTGATCCTGGCCCGCAGCTAATCATTCAATTCATTCCCTTCGGTCGCAGCAAGATGCGGCCAGGGTGACAGGGTGCAGAACCGTATGGCACTGAACAGCATTGAAGACATCATCGAAGACATCCGCCAGGGTAAAATGGTGATCCTGATGGACGATGAGGATCGCGAGAACGAGGGCGATCTGGTAATGGCTGCAGAACATTGCACGCCGGAAGCGATCAATTTCATGGCTCGCTTTGGCCGGGGCCTGATCTGTATGCCGATGACCCGAGACCGGTGCGAACAGCTTGGCTTGCCGTTGATGGTGCAACAGAATGCTTCCGGTTTCGGCACCAAGTTCACGCTGTCTATCGAGGCGCGTGAAGGCGTGACCACCGGTATCTCTGCCGCTGATCGCGCCCGCACGGTACAAGCGGCGGTTGCCCGCAATGCCAAGGCGTCAGACCTGGTTCAGCCGGGCCATATTTTCCCCTTGATGTCTGATCCCGGTGGGGTTTTGAGCCGGGCAGGGCACACCGAAGCCTCCTGTGACCTGGCGGCTCTTGCTGGTTGCGAGCCTGCCGGTGTGATCTGTGAAATCATGAATGACGACGGTTCCATGGCGCGCCGTGAAGACCTGGAAAGATTCGCAGAAGAGCATGACCTGAAAATCGGCACCATCGCCGACCTGATCCACTACCGCACCATGAATGAAAAAACCGTGGAGTGCGTGGAAGAGCACGACCTGGATACCGAGTATGGTCTTTTCAAGTTACGTACCTACCGAGACAACATTCAGGGTGCCACCCACCTGGCCATGGTGATGGGAGATATTGCCCCTGAAGAGCCTGTGTTTGTGCGTGTACACATCACCGATACCCTTCGGGATCTGCTGGGTGCACGTCGTAAGGACTCGCGCAGTTGGCCATTGCATCATGCCCTTGAGAAAGTGGCTGAGGAAGGGCGTGGCGTTGTGGTTCTGCTGAACAGCGCTGAAGACAGCTATAACCTGGAAGATCGAATCCAGGAATTCTACGACGAGGGCACAGCATCTGCCGGGAAAGGCAGTTCTGGCGTGTACTTCACCGTCGGAACCGGTTCTCAGATTCTGCGGGATATCGGCGTAGGCAAAATGCGCTTGTTGAGCCCGCCGGTAAAATTCTCTGCCATTTCCGGTTTCGATCTGGAAGTTGTGGAATACGTACCCTACACCCCCGAATGATAAACCCGGCTGCGGCTCTGAGTGCCGCAGCTCGCGAAGGAGCCCAAGATGGCAGATATCAAAGTAATTGAAGGTGATTTCACCCAGTGCAGCGGCCGTTACGCCCTGGTGGTTGGCCGGTTTAATGGTTTTGTGGTTGAAAGTCTTGTAGATGGAGCTGTAGATACCCTGTTGCGCCACGGTATTTCCAAAGACGACATCGCCATCATCCGGGTACCGGGTGCCTATGAAATGCCGCTGGCAGTCAAGCGCGTAGCCGAAACCTCCGACTACGATGCCATCATTGCCCTGGGCGCGGTTATTCGTGGTGGTACGCCGCACTTCGAATACGTCGCCGGCGAAGCCTCCAGTGGTTTGGGCGCTGTCAGCCTGGAAACCGACGTGCCAGTGACCTTTGGCGTATTGACCGTCGATTCTATCGAACAGGCCATTGAGCGCTCAGGCACCAAGGCCGGCAACAAAGGCGCGGAAGCGGCCATTACTGCCCTGGAAATGGTCAGTCTGTTCAAAAAGTTGGGTGAGTAATGAACGAAGCGGGTGATACCTCCCCCCAGCCGGGGAAAACCGGCCAGCCCAAGGCTGGTGATCGGCGCAGGGCGCGGGCCCTTGCCATGCAGGGCCTGTACCAGCGGCACTTCAGCAAAACGCCGATCTCTGACATTGAAGCGGAGTTCATGGTCGATAATGACATGAGCAAAGTAGACATCATGTATTTCCGGGATCTGTTGCGGGGGATCCATCGGGAACAGGCCGAGCTGGACAAACTGATCGAGCCTTTCCTTGATCGGCCCCTGAAAGAGGTGGATCCGGTTGAGCTGGCGATTGTCCGCCTGGGCACTTATGAGCTGAAGCATCGGATTGATGTGCCCTACAAGGTGGTGATTAACGAAGGCATCGAGATGGCCAAGCGTTTTGGCGGCACCGAAGGCCACAAGTTTGTGAACAGTATTCTGGATAAACTGAGCCAGCGTCTGCGCCTGGCAGAGACTCGCCCGCGTTGATTCATGGGTGAATTCGAGCTGATCCGTCGTTTCTTTGTGCCCCTGGCCAACAAGGCCATGACAGATCAGCTTGTGCTCGGCCCCGGGGATGATTGCGCTATCCAGCGTGTTCCCGAGGGTCGGGACCTGGTGTTCTCAGTCGATACGCTGGTTGAAGGCGTTCATTTCCCTGCTAACTATTCCCCTTTCTGTCTGGGATGGCGAGCGCTGGCGGTAGCCACCAGTGATTTGGCTGCCATGGGCGCGACACCCGTTTGCTTTACCCTTGCACTGACATTGCCTGAGGCGGAGCCTGAATGGTTGGCGGATTTTGCCCACGGGCTTGCTAAGGCCAGCGATGCTTTCGGGATTTCGCTGGCCGGTGGCGATACTACCCGGGGGCCGTTGGCGGTCTGCATCCAGGTACACGGTACGGTGACACAAGGCTCTGCTATCCGGCGCTCTGGCGCCCGTCCCGGTGATCTTGTCTGCGTGTCCGGGCCTCTTGGTGCAGCAGGCGCGGCACTTGATTTTCTGGGGGCCACAAACCCCGGGGTGGACCAGCAGGCGATATTGGCACGTTATCATTTTCCTGAGCCCAGGTTAGTGCTGGGTCAGCAGCTGGTTGGCAGGGCCTCGGCGGCGATTGATATCTCTGACGGGTTGCTGGCGGATCTTGAACACATTCTAGAGCCGTCCGGTGTGGGTGCTGAGCTGGACGCCAAAAACGTTCCAATGTTGCCGGAATTGCGCCGAATTAAAGGGGCTGCGGCGCTCAGTCTGGCATTGACCGCAGGCGACGACTATGAATTGTGCGTGACCATCCCGCCTGATCAGTACGCCGCCCTGGCACCGGAGGCGCAGGTTGGGTTGATTATTATAGGGCGCGTTCAGCAGGAGTCGGGGCTGCGCGTGACGGGAGCGGAGATGACGGAATCACCCGCCGGATTTGATCATTTTGGGGGATCGGTTTGAAGGATGAAGATCTGATACAAGAGCCAGAAAGTCCAACGGCTATACTGCCACCGGGGTTTTTGCGACACCCGGTGCATTTTCTGGCCTTTGGCTTCGGCAGTGGCGCCATGCCAAGGGCGCCCGGTACCTGGGGGAGCCTGGCGGCGATACCGGTATGGTACACCTTCGCCTGGTTGCCGCCGGTTGCCTATTGGCTGGTGGTTCTGGCGGCTTTCCTGGTGGGTATCTGGTTGTGTGGGAAAACCGCAGACGCGCTCAAGGTGCATGACCATGGCGGTATCGTCTGGGACGAGTTTGTGGGTATGTGGATCGCCCTTGGCCTGTTTCCGGACCAGATCTACGGTGTATTGATGGCGTTTCTGCTGTTCCGGCTGTTCGATGTGATCAAGCCCTGGCCCATCAGTTGGCTGGATGCCCGGATGCCAGGAGGGCTGGGGATCATGGTGGATGATGTGGTGGCCGGATTCATGGCCCTGGTCTGCTTGTGGGGTATCGATGTATGGGTAATGCCCTTCATCATCTGAAGAACATTACCCTGCGGATGGGCCAGCCGGAGCTTCCTTTCGGCCAGGTCTAATGGAGTTGCTGTTCTTCCGGTAGCATCCTGACCACGTGCAGAAATCGTTTGAGGCCGATCTCAGCACGCTCCCGGGACGCAAAGGGACCGCTGCCAAAGCCTTCCCGGGTGGTGAAATACCATTTGCTGCCTACACAGAAAAAACGACTGCTGCGAAAGGGTGCCGGGCCGTTTTCTCCGGTTCTGCGCTGAGTGTCCATGGTTGCTCCTGAGCCCGCTTATTCTTTTCTTCTCGGGCAACGCGTTTTGTTTGCCGACCTGATTAAAATTAATCCAATTGCGGCTTAATTCAACAATTTTTTACATTCTTGTGATCGGCGTTATATGAGCCCGGTAAAAATCACCAGTGCTTGGCGCTCGCTTATCAAAGCTTTGCTTGCTCCTCGGGGCCTGGATGGTCAGAATGCGAGAGCGTGTGATCCCGTCATGGCCGCCCAGGCCTCTCAAGGAAAAGGAGATGAAATGAGTATGTGTCACGTTTCCAGGGTTTTCAAGTTGGTTGCCCTGATGCTGAGCGTTACCTTGTTTGGTTGTGCATCATCACTGACGCGAGTGGATGCCTGGCAGGGCGACCCCGAGGGGGCGGCGAACCCGGCAGTGTTGAAGGCCCCGGGCGAAATTCAGGTGGCCGCCATCAATGGCAGAAACATGACCCGCTTCATGCTGGACGATCTGGCTCTGGACTACGGCTTATTGCCCGGCGAAACCGAGGTCGTCTTTACCTACAAGACCATATGGGCCCGAACTGGGGTGGTGCGGGATGGCGAATCCAAAGTGAATACCGTTGAAAGCGAGCAACAAGTGGTGCGCTTCGATGCCCAGCCGGGCGCAGAGTATCGCTTCCGTTTCGAAAAGCCGTCGTCGCGGCAGCAGGCTGAAGCCATGATGACAGATTTTTCTGCAGCCATTGTCGATAGCAATGGTGCGCTGGTGGCTGAATCCAGCAAGTGGGATGGGGCGTCACAGGCCAGCGCTTCTCGCACGCCTTTGGCAGCATTTGGCGATAGCACCGGCGGCGAACCTGGCTCGACCACGCTGGAGCGCCTGAAAGCTCTGTGGGAAGACGCTACCGAGGAAGAGAAGCGAACCTTCCTGCGCTGGGCGTTTGAGTAATATTGTCGGCGGGCCGGGCGTTTTGGTGCCCGGCCCAAGTTATCGACGAAAGCGTTGAAGCCCGCCCCTAATCATGTTTTCAAGCGCCCCTAATATCTCATCGGTCAGGTTTTGGCCGCTGCCGTGCGGAGTCTCCAGGCCCTGATCAGGGCCGAGGTCATGCAGACACTCCTCAATCCCGGTCAGGCTATCCTCAATCAGGTCTTGCAGGCTGTCTCCATCGGGAACCACGTCCGGGCACAGGGTAAAGTTCAGAGTCAGTTGTCCTTGATAGCTCACGGCCACAATGACCAGCCCAAGGCTGTCGAACAGCGGGGCCGTGTTGTATTGCCGGATCAGTCGCGCGCCTTGCAGGAACAGTGGAACTTGTGGTCCGGGTACATTGGTGATCGGCAGGTTGAAGAGCGGGTGATAACGCTGCGCCACCTGCAGCTCGGAATATAGCCGGGCAGACAGCGCCAGCAGGGTGGACGGCAGCAGTTCGGTCAGCCGGTCGGCGGCAATGGCTTCCCGGTAGGGTTCAGACTCCACCGCGTTCTGATGGATGCGTCGGATCCGGGCTGCGGGATTGGGTTCGTTAGTGGCAAGGTCCAGCAGCATCGCAGACATCTGGTTGCCGGTGGCTTTGCGCAGGCTGCTGGAGCGCACCGAAATCGGCGTCATTGCTACCAGGGACTTGTCTGTGTCGCCACCCTGTTGTTCGAGGTAACGGTGCAGGGTCTCAGCGCATAATCCGAGCACCACGTCGTTCAGGGTGACATCTCCGAGGCTGGCCTTGATTGCCTTGAGCCGGGACAGGCTGACGCTGGAGGAGACAATGCGCCGGTTGGCGGTGATCTGCCGGTTAAACGGACTGTGGGGTGCGGTGAACAGCGGGAAGGGCACCGGCAGCTTCTGCAGCTGTTTCTTGACCAGGCCCCGGGCGGTGGCTTCTGCTGCGTTGTAGGCGAGTGAGGCAACCTGCATGGGGGTCTTGAGCATATTGGCGCTGGCCTGAAGAAATACACGCTCCTCGGAAGGCTCCGGTCGCGCCAGCCAGGGACGTGGCGGTGCAATGGGCCGGGGCTCTGGTGTGTATTCCAGTAACTTGCCCATGATCTCCTCGCCACTGAAGGCATCAATGGCGGCATGGTGCAGTTTGACGATCAGCGCAAATCCTTGTTTATCACCTTCCGGGTCGTCAATGCGAAAGCCGTCGACAAACGTGATGTGCCACAGGGGGCGGTCACGTTTAAGCGGCTCTTCCATGATTTTTGACGCCAAAGACATCAGGCTTGCCTGTTTGCCATGTTCACCCAGGTTAACGTAGGCCAGGTGCCGTTCAATACTGAAGCCGGGGTCATCGATCCAGTAGGGGCGCCCCAGGCGCAGGGGGATTTCCTTGAGCTTTTGCCGAAACAGGGGTACCACGTGCAGGCGGCTGCGCAGGTATGACACAAACGTGCTGAATGCCAGGGGATCTCTCAGGCCGCTGGCGTCGAACAGGTACACACCGCCAATGTGCATGGGGGTGGTTTCTGACTCCAGATAGAGAAACGAGGCATCCAGTTCCGACAGCTGACGCATCCAGCGCACTCCCTTGTGTGTCACGGTTAAGATTGCGGGCCTTGGAGTATAGCCCATGGCATGATCGGGCCTATTGGCCCCGGTGCCCCGATTTTATTCCGGTTGAAGCCATTTGTGGATGGTCTCATCATGGCTGAGTCTGTCCCAGAACCACATCAATGCCTTGCCTTTGTCTTCGCTATGGCGGGCCAGATGTACGCTGATGGCGGAGCGGGGTTCACTCGTCTCTTTGGTAATAAGCGAGCCTCTGGCGAGCTGGTTCCGGATTCTCGGGTAGGGCAGCCAGCCAACCCCCAGTCCTGCCTCCTGGGCCAGAATCTTTTGGTCAATGTTGCTGACGGTGAGGGTTCTCTGGCGCCGGAATATTCCCGCATGGCCGGGTGGCAGCGAGCGCGACGTATCCGCCGCTACCGCTGCGGGATACTGTGCAATATCCGCTTCGGCCAGGGGGTCGGTTACACTGGCGAGAGGGTGTTCTGCGCCTACCGCAAACACAAACGGTACTTCCCCCAGTGATTTGGTGGCGAAAGCTCCGGCAGGTTTGCTCAGCAGGTCTGCCCCGACAACCATATCAACGCGACGGCTTTGCAGGGCATCCCAGGCACCGGCGAAGACTTCTTCGATAATCTGCACATCAACCGGAACCCCGAGCTGATGAAAATCCCGAATGGCCGGAAACAGGCATTCAGCCGGCAGCAGCGAGTTAAAGCCAATACGCAGCCGGGTTTCCCAGCCCTGGGCCACCTGCCGCGTGGTATGGGCAAGGTTCTCCGCGGCTTCCAGCAGTGAACGCCCCTCCTCAAGCAGATACCGCCCGGCTGAGGTCAGTACAGCCTTATGACCGCTGCGGTCAAAGATACTGACGTTCAGATCCTCTTCGAGCTTCTGAACCGTGTAACTGATGGCGGAAGGCACCCGGAATAGCTCCGAGGCAGCCCCTGCAAAACTGCCCTTGCGGTCAATGGCGTCCAGCACTTTGAGTGCGTCAATCGTAATAGCTGTATGCATGTTCGAATAATCTGAAAGTGTTTGCCAGAAATGCTTGCTATCAGCCTACCAGCCCACCCGGTAACCTGTCTCCAACATTTGTAAACGGGGTCAGACCCCTGTGAATTAATGTGGACAGTTAAATTGGGGTCAGACCCCTGTTGATAAGTCTGCAGTTATGCACAGGGGTCTGACCCCAACAGGAGGTTTTATGGGTTTGTTGGTTGATGGTCAGTGGCACGACGAGTGGTATGACACGGACAAGACCGGAGGCAAGTTTGAGCGTGAAGCGGCTCGGTTTCGCAACTGGGTAACGGTTGATGGATCGCCCGGTCCGGCGGGGGAGGGCGGCTTTGCGGCCGAGAGCGGGCGCTACCACCTGTATGTGTCTATGGCCTGCCCCTGGGCGCACCGGACATTGATATTCCGGAAGCTGAAGGGTTTGGAGCGTCACATTTCGGTGTCGGTTGTGCATCCGGACATGGTGGAGAATGGCTGGGAGTTTCGGGAGGATGATCCGGCTCACCAGGATCATCTGTATCAATCGGAGTTCATGCATCAGATCTACACTCGGGCCGCGCCAGATTATTCCGGTCGGGTCACCGTACCGGTGTTGTGGGATAAGCGGCAGGAAACCATTGTCAGCAATGAGTCTGCCGATATCATCCGGATGTTCAATTCCGCGTTTAACGGCCTGGAAGGGGTGAATTCCGGTCTGGATCTATACCCGGAGCAGCTGCGCGAGCAGATCGATTCGGTGAACGAGCGGGTTTATGACACCGTTAACAATGGTGTTTACAAGGCCGGCTTCGCGACTGCACAGGACAAATACGAAGAAGCCTACAGCGCGCTGTTTGATTCTCTGGACTGGCTTGAGCAGATCCTGGCGGGGAAGCGCTATCTGACCGGCAGCCAGCTTACCGAGGCGGACTGGCGCCTGTTCACCACGTTGATTCGGTTTGATGCCGTGTATTACAGCCACTTCAAATGCAATCGCCAGCAGATTCGGGATTACCCGAACCTGTCCGGTTATTTACGGGAGTTGTACCAGGTGCCCGGAGTGGCCGAGACGGTGGATATTCGGCAGATCAAGCAGCATTACTATGTCAGCCAGCGCACCATCAACCCGACACAGGTGGTGCCGGTTGGGCCAGATCTGGACTTCGATGCGCCCCATGGCCGAGAGCAGGTTGGCTAAGGCAGTAGAACGGGCAACGCCTGATGGGTTGCCGCCCGGCTTAACACTCAGCTGACTCGGGCTACCGCCACTTCAGTCAGCAACTCCAAGGCCTTCCGGTGCTCAGACTTCGGAAGGCAGGTGAGCAGGTCGCAGGCGATCCGTGCCTGCTCTTTTGCCTTGGACATGGTGTATTCAATGGCGCCGGAGGATTTGACGATCTCCAATATCTTCGGCAGGTCGTCCAGCCCGCCTTTGCGGATGGCCTGACGAATCAGCTGTCGCTCTTCATCGCTGCCGTTGGCCATGGCATAAATCAGGGGCAGGGTGGTTTTCCCCTCGGCCAGGTCGTCACCCACGTTTTTGCCCATGGCCTCGGCATCGCCCAGATAATCGAGAACGTCGTCCACCAGCTGGAACGCCAGGCCTAGATGCTTGCCATAGTCTTTCAGTGCAGCTTCCTGTTTGTCATCAGCGCCCGCCAGCAGCGCGCCGGTGTGGGATGAGGCCTCGAACAACATGGCGGTTTTGTTATGGATGACCACCATGTACTGCTCTTCTGTCAGGTCCGGGTTCTTTACGTTCATCAATTGCATCACCTCGCCTTCGGCAATCACCGCCGTGGCGTGGGAAAGAACGTTCATAATTGGCAGGCTTTCCAGCTCCACCATCATCTCGAAGGCCCGGGCGTAGAGGAAATCACCCACCAACACACTGGGTGCATTACCCCACTTGGCGTTGGCGGTGCTGCGGCCCCGGCGCATGTCGGAGGTGTCGACAACATCGTCGTGGAGCAGGGTGGCGGTGTGCAGGAACTCAATGACGGCAGCCAGTTTCAGGTGTTCGCTTTCGCTGTAGCCTGCAGCCCGACTGGATAGCAGTACCAGCAGCGGCCTCAGGCGTTTGCCGCCGCTTTCAATGATGTATTGAGCGATCTTCTCAACCATTGGGACGTCAGAGGCAAGCCGCTGGATTATCAGGTCATTGACGCGGCTGAAGTCTTCCGCCACGGTGTCATGGATGCGCTGGGCTGTCATCGGGCTGGTACGTCCCTTGCTGGTGTTTTCGTTGAGTTTTCGGGCAGGACGCGGCAATGCTAGGTATTGCTGCCTACAGTGTCAACTTGAACCGGAATCCCGCTTGTATTGCCCGGCGGCTTTTCGTACAATCACGCGCCCAACTCATCCCAACCTGCGCTCCCTGCAATAGGGTCGCCAGAGCGCTTCCCTTAGAACCAGGTGGATAAGAGCAGGGATGGGTCAATCGCGGAGACTATGAATGTACGCAGTTATTGTTAGCGGTGGTAAGCAGCACCGTGTAAAAGAAGGCGAAACTCTGAAGCTTGAAAAGCTGGAAGTTGAAACCGGCGGCTCTGTTGAGTTCGATCGTGTTCTTCTGGTTGCCAACGGCGACGACGTAAAAGTTGGCGCTCCGGTTGTTGACGGCGCCAAGGTAACCGCTGAAGTGGTTAGTCACGGTCGTCACGACAAGATCAACATCATCAAGTTCCGTCGTCGTAAGCACCACATGAAGCGTCAGGGCCACCGTCAGTGGTTTACTGAAGTCAAGATCACGGGTATCCAGGGCTAAGCCCTCGAATAACCCCTTAATTAAGGAGGCTGGTAATGGCTCATAAAAAGGCAGCAGGTAGTACCCGTAACGGTCGCGATTCCGAGTCGAAACGACTTGGTGTCAAGCGCTACGGCGGTGAGACTGTCACTGCAGGCAGCATCATCATTCGTCAGCGTGGCACCCGTTTCCACGCCGGCAGCAACGTAGGCATTGGCAAGGACCACACCCTGTTCGCGAAAGCGGAAGGTCAGGTGAAGTTCGAGACCAAAGGCCCGCAGAACCGCAAGTTCGTGAGCATCGTTCCGGCTGCGTAAGCAGCGGCGATCCGGTTCTGTCGAACCTTGGGTGAGCCTGATATGCTGATCTGATCAGCCCTCAGGTGAATCCGGAGCCCCGCAAAGCTTCCATGAGGCTGCGGGGCTTTTTAGTTTATGCAAAGGCATCAGGCGTATGAAATTTGTAGACGAAGCCACCATCATTGTTGAAGCCGGTAAAGGCGGCCACGGCTGCCTGAGTTTCCGGCGGGAAAAGTATGTACCCAAGGGTGGTCCCGACGGCGGTGACGGCGGGGATGGCGGCTCTGTCTACCTGGAAGCGGACAGCGCTCTGAACACGCTGATCGATTACCGCTTCCGGCGCAAACACAAGGCCCAGAATGGCGAGCCGGGGGCCGGGCGTAACTGCACAGGTAACAAGGGTGAAGACCTGGTGCTGCCGGTACCGGTAGGCACCACCGTTGTGGATATTGATACCCATGAAGTGCTGGGCGACCTCACCAAGGAAGGCCAGCGCCTGAAGGTGGCTCAAGGTGGTTTTCATGGCCTGGGGAATACCCGTTTCAAGTCATCGGTCAATCGTGCCCCGCGACAGACCAGTAAAGGCTCGGAAGGTGAGACCCGTAATTTGCGCCTGGAGCTGAAGGTTCTTGCGGATGTCGGTTTGCTGGGCATGCCCAATGCCGGCAAATCTACTTTCATTCGTTCGGTATCTGCGGCAAAGCCGAAGGTGGCTGACTACCCGTTTACCACGCTGGTACCCAATCTTGGTGTGGTTAGTGTTCAGGCTCACCAGAGCTTTGTCATTGCCGACATTCCGGGGTTGATCGAAGGCGCTGCCGAGGGCGCAGGGCTGGGTATCCGCTTCCTTAAACATCTGGTGCGTACCCGCTTGTTGCTGCACTTGGTTGATGTGGCGCCTTACGATGGTTCGTCCCCCGTTGAGGCGGTAAAGGCCATTGCTCACGAGTTGGAGAAGTTTAGCGAAACCCTGGCCAGCCGCCCCCGTTGGCTGGTGCTGAACAAGGTCGATATGGTGCAAGAAGAAGATCGTGAAGCCCATTGCCGGGCCATTGTGGATGAACTGGGCTGGGAAGGCCCGGTATTCCGCATCTCGGCGCTCAGTGGTGAAGGCACCAAGCCACTGGTTCAGGCGGTGATGCGCTGGATTGAGGAGCAGGCGGAGCAGGAGGCCGAGAACCCGGAAGTTGCCGAGCAGGAGGCCGCTCGTCGCCGCCGGATGGACGAAGAGGCCCGCGCCAGAATTGAAGCTGATCGACAGGCTCGCCGGGCTGCGCGAGAAGCCGATGACGATGATGACTTTGACGACGACGATTACGACGTCGAAGTCGTCTACGCCCCTGAGTAAACCGCAACCCCAAGGGATAGAATCACAATCATGAGTGAACGCCTCCAGCTCCGAAAGGCTCGACGTCTGGTTATCAAAATTGGTAGTGCCTTGCTTACCGATGATGGCAAGGGGTTGGATGTCGCGGCCCTCGGGTTGTGGGTAGACCAGATTGCGGAGCTGATTGCCGAAGGCGTGGAAGTGGTGGTGGTGTCCTCAGGCTCGGTGGCTGAAGGCATGAGTCGCTTGGGCTGGAGCTCACGGCCCCAGCATTTGCACGAGTTGCAGGCCGCAGCGGCGGTCGGTCAGATGGGCCTGGTGCAAACCTGGGAGGCGCAGTTTAAGCGCCATGATATCCACACCGCTCAGATTCTGCTGACCCACGATGATCTCTCCGATCGCAAGCGTTACCTGAACGGCCGCAGCACGCTGCGCACGCTTCTGGATTACGGTGTGGTGCCCATCGTCAATGAAAACGATACGGTGGTGACCGACGAGATCCGTTTCGGTGACAACGATACCTTGGGCGCGCTGGTGGCCAACCTGATCGAAGCCGATGGTCTGATCATCCTTACCGACCAGTTGGGGTTGTTTAACAAGGACCCACGTAAGCATCAGGATGCAGAACTGGTTACCGAACGCAAAGCCGAAGACCGGGATCTCGACGCCATGGCGGGTGGCGGCGCCGGGGCGCTAGGCCGCGGAGGTATGCTGACAAAGCTGCGGGCAGCCCGCCTGGCAGCCCGTTCAGGTGCCTTTACCGTGATTGTCGGCGGTCGTATCGAGCATGCGATTTCCCGTCTGCGGCAGGGTGATGTGATTGGCACGTTATTGCTTCCAGAGCAGGGTAGAATGGCAGCTCGCAAACAGTGGATTGCCAGCCACCTGAAAACCCGGGGTAAGTTGACGCTGGATGATGGTGCGATAAAGGTGTTGCGCCAGGGCGGTCGCAGTTTGTTGCCGGTAGGCGTGAAGGCAATTGCCGGCCAGTTCCGGCGGGGCGAGATGGTGTCATGCGTTGACCTGAATGGCCGGGAAATTGCCCGCGGGCTTGTTAACTACGATGCTGACGAAGCAAGGGCTATTGCCGGCCGCTCAAGTGATCGCATTGCCGATGTGCTGGGTTATGTCTCCGACGAAGAGATGATTCATCGGGATAATCTGGTTGTGGTCTGAGTTGTTCGTATAACGGATAAAATTCAGGCACAAAAAAACCGGCACGAAGCCGGTTTTTTATGAGCTCAAGATTCAGGCAGCTTTCAGGGCCTTGATCTTGGCGTTCAGGCGGCTCTTATGACGAGCAACCTTGTTCTTGGCGAAGATGCCTTTGTTGACCATGCTGTCCAGAATCGGCTGCGCGGCCTTCAGAGCTTCTTGAGCGCCTTCGTAGCTACCAGCTTTGATCTGGGCGTCTACTTTCTTCATGTACGTACGTGCCATGGAACGCAGGCTGGCGTTGTGCTTGCGGTTTTTCTCGTTCTGACGAGCGCGCTTCTTGGCTTGCGGGGAATTTGCCACCGTAAAACTCCTGAAATTCGTTGCTGTAACTACTGAATATGTTTACATCGCGGGCGCGCCAAAACCAGCGCGTCGGAATAAATGACGCGGAACTATGCCGCCGAAAGCCCCAAATGTCAAGGCCGGCGGCGCAGTAATCCCCGTGTTGAAAAGGCCTGTGATACACTCCCGCATCGCCTGCATGGGGCCTGAGCCGGCTATGGCTGGCACCTTGCGGATTACCGAAACGCCGTTCCGGCCTGAACCCTGGATTTCTGGACGCCCATCACCATGTCATCGGAACCTCAACCAATAGACTCTCAGCCCCCAGTTCAGGAGCCCCCAAAAGCGCCCGGCTTGCTGCGTTCATCCGGGGTGGTTGGCGTAATGACCATGCTATCGCGGGTGCTGGGGTTAGTGCGGGATATGGTGATTGCTCGCTATTTCGGGGCCGGTACCGCGGCGGATGCCTTCTTCGTGGCGTTCAAGATTCCCAACTTCCTGCGCCGCCTGTTTGCCGAAGGCGCCTTTTCCCAGGCCTTCGTGCCGGTGCTGTCGTCCTATCGGGAAAATCGTGACATCTCCGAGGTCAAACGCCTGGTGGATGCGGTGGCAGGTTCTCTTGGCCTGGTGCTGCTGGCGGTGACGCTGGTCGCCATGCTGGGTGCGCCGGTATTGACCTCCATCTTTGCCCCGGGCTTTCTCAGTGATGACGTCAAGTTTGCCCTGGCCAGCGATATGCTGCGCATCACGTTTCCATATCTGCTTTTGATTTCTCTGACCGCGTTTGCTGGCGGTATCCTGAATAGTTATGACCGGTTTGCCATTCCCGCGTTCACGCCGGTATTGCTGAACCTCGCCATGATTGGGGCGGCCATCTTTCTGGCGCCACTGATGGATGAGCCGGTGATGGCGTTGGCCTGGGGCGTATTTATCGCCGGTGCCTTGCAGCTGTTTTTCCAGTTACCGTTCCTGATGCGCCTGGGGCTGCTGCCCAGGCCTCGGGTGGACTACAAGCACGAAGGGGTCAGCCGGATTTTCAAACTGATGGCTCCGGCGTTGTTTGGCGTGTCGGTCAGCCAGATCAACCTGCTGCTGGACACCGTTTTGGCGTCGTTCCTGCAAACCGGCAGCGTATCCTGGCTGTATTACTCTGACCGTCTGGCGGAACTGCCCTTGGGGGTATTCGGTATTGCTATCGCCACGGTGATTCTGCCCAGCCTGTCCCGCAAGCACGCGGCCGCCTCGAAAGACCAGTTTGCCGCTACCCTGGATTGGGCCGTGCGTGCGGTGTTGTTGATTGGTGTGCCGGCGGCGTTGTCACTGGCGCTGTTGGCAGAGCCTCTGATTGCCACCCTGTTCCACTACGGTGAGGTGACCGACCGGGATGTGGCCATGTCGGCCCAGAGCCTTCGGGCATACTCTGCTGGTTTGCTGGCGTTCATGTTGATCAAGGTGCTGGCCCCCGGCTTTTTCTCCAGGGAAGACACCAAAACCCCCGTGAAGATCGGCGTGATTGCCATGGTGGCCAATATGGCCTTCAATCTGGCGTTGATTGTGCCCCTGGCCCATGCAGGCCTGGCGCTGGCAACGTCGATGTCTGCCTGGCTGAATGGCTACCTGCTCTGGCGCGGATTGCGTAAAGAAGGCGTGTGGAAAAGCCAGCCGGGCTGGCCCAGGTTCCTGATGCAGTTGTTGGTGGCCAATGCCGCCCTGGCTGCGGTGGTGTTCTGGCTGAACGCCCCGGTGGCAGACTGGCTTGCCGCCAGTGGTTTGCAGCGGGCCATCGACATGGGGGTTCTGGTTGTTGCCGGGGTGGCGGCGTACTTTGTGGCCTTGGCCCTGGTGGGGGTGCGGGTGCGCCAGTTCCGCCAGAAGTGAGCCGTTGTTTGATTTCTACCAACCCCCCGTCTGGGGTATAATCGCGCGTTTTCTCACCAGCGCCTTGCCTTGGGCATGGGCGCCGAAAAGTCAGCTGGCAAGTGAAGGTTCGCAGTACATGCGTCTGATTCGAGGCCTGACCAATCTTAAGCGCCTGTCCGGGCAAGCGGATTCGCCGCTCGCCGATGGCTGTGTGGCGACCATCGGCAATTTCGATGGCGTGCACCTGGGCCACAAAACCATTATTGATCAGGTGAAGCAGAAAGCCGCTGAGCTGGACGTGCCCTCGGTGGTAATGATTTTTGAGCCTCAGCCCCGGGAGTTTTTCCAGGGTGCTGGCGCGCCACCACGACTCATGCCGTTCCGCCAGAAATTTGAGGCGTTGTTGGCCGAGGGCGTGGATGTGGTGCTGTGCATCCGTTTCGACGAGCGATTCCGCAGTTATTCTGCCATGGGCTTTGTGGAGGATGTGCTGATCCAGGGCCTGGCGGTGCGCCATCTTGTGGTGGGCGATGACTTCCGTTTTGGCTGCGACCGGGCGGGGGATTTCAAGCTGTTGGAGCAGGTTGGCCAGGAGCACGACTTCACCGTCGAGAATACCCGTACCGTGACGGTGGATGGCGAGCGGGTGAGCAGCACCCGGGTTCGCAATGCCCTGAATGTGAACGGCCTTGAGGAAGCGGAACGCTTGCTCGGGCATCCTTACCGTATTCACGGCCGGATTGTTTACGGGCGCCAGTTGGGGCGCCAGATAGGTGCGCCCACCGCCAATATCCTGCTTGACCGAATGCCGGCGCTGCGGGGCGTGTACGTAGTGCGGGCCCGGCTTGAAAGCGGCGAATGGTGCGATGGCATCGCCAATATTGGCTTGCGCCCCACAGTGGATGGCAAGCGGCCATCACTGGAAGTGCACCTGTTCGACTTTGCTGGCACACTTTATGGCCAGCATCTGGACGTGGTATTCCGCCACGGCCTGCGGGACGAAGTGAAATTCGATTCTGTTGACGAACTGCGGCAACAGATCGCCCGGGATTTCGAGCATGCCCGGGCCTGGCTGGCGAGTAATCCCGCCACGCCGGAAACCTGATTCAACTGACCAACCGAGAGTACGCACAACGACATGAGCGACTACAAGCATACCCTGAATCTGCCGGAAACCGCGTTTCCCATGCGCGGCAACCTGGCCAAGCGCGAGCCGGACATGCTCAAGCACTGGCAGGACCTGAACGTATACGGCAACCTGCGCAAGCAGCGCGAAGGCCGGGAAAAGTTCATCCTGCACGATGGCCCTCCATACGCTAACGGCAGCATTCATATCGGGCATGCGGTCAACAAGATCCTGAAAGACATGATCGTGAAATCCCGCAGCTTCATGGGCTTTGATGCACCTTACGTGCCCGGC
This sequence comes from Marinobacter sp. NSM, assembly GCF_052380025.1. Lineage (NCBI taxonomy): Bacteria > Pseudomonadati > Pseudomonadota > Gammaproteobacteria > Pseudomonadales > Marinobacteraceae > Marinobacter > Marinobacter sp. NSM. Next base: position 29,959 of record NZ_JBQTCK010000007.1, on the reverse strand, counting down.
TGGGATTGCCATGGTCTGCCGATCGAACACAAAGTAGAGCAGGAAATCGGTAAGGCGGGCGTTAAGGTGGATTACAAAACCTTCCGCCAGGCCTGCCGTGACTACGCCGCCAAGCAGATCGAGGGCCAGAAGGCCGACTTCATCCGCCTGGGCGTCATGGGCGAGTGGGACAAGCCCTACCTGACAATGGACCCGAAAGTGGAAGCGGGCATTGTGCGGGCACTGGGCAAGATCGTGGCCAAGGGCCACTTGGTGCGCGGATTCAAGCCGGTATACTGGAGTGTGGTTGGTCAGTCCGCACTGGCAGAAGCCGAAGTTGAATACCAGGACAAAACCTCTACCCAGATCGACGTGCGCTTCACCGCCGTGGATCAGGACGCTGTATTGAAAGCCTTCGGCACCAGCGATGGCCAGGGCGATGTGTCGGTTGTGATCTGGACTACCACCCCCTGGACTATCCCCGCCAATCAGGCGGTGTCCATCGGTGCGGACCTGGAATACGCACTGGTGCAACTGGATGTCGGCAGCGGCCCTGAGCGCCTGATTCTGGCCACCGATATGGTGCAGGGCATCATGGCCCGCTGGGGGGTGGAAGATTATCAGGTGCTGGCCAATGTGGTCGGTTCAGCGCTGGAAAACCAGCTATTGCACCATCCGGTGTATGACAAACAGGTTCCGGTGCTGCTGGGCGACCATGTCTCCCTGGATGCCGGTACCGGCGCAGTCCACACCGCACCAGACCACGGTATGGAAGACTTTGAAGTAGGCAAGGCCTACGGCATTGGCACCATCAACCTGGTGAAAGCTGACGGTACCTACACCGAAGCGGCTGGCGAGTTTGCCGGCGTGCACGTATACAAGGCCGACGAGCCCGTATGCAGCGCCCTTGAGCGTGAAGGTAAGCTGGTGCGCTCGGAGAAATTCCGCCACAGCTACCCGCACTGCTGGCGGACCAAAACCCCGCTGATCTATCGGGCCACGCCCCAATGGTTCATCAGCATGGACAAGCTCAACCTCCGCGCCGATGCTCTGGAAGCCATCAAGGGCATCCGCTGGGTGCCATCTTGGGGCCAGAATCGTATCGAGGCCATGTTCGAGCAGAGCCCGGACTGGTGTATCTCCCGTCAGCGCACCTGGGGTGTACCGATCACCTTGTTTATCCACAAGGAGACCCAGGAACTGCATCCGAACACCCAGGAACTGATCGAGAAGGTAGCCCAAGCGGTGGAAGCCGGCGGCATCGACGCCTGGTACGACATTGACCAGAAGGAACTGCTGGGCGCAGATGCCGACCAGTACGAAAAAGTAATGGATACCCTGGATGTCTGGTTTGATTCCGGTGTCACCCACGACTCTGTTCTGAGAGTGCGGGAGGAACTGGGCCAGTTCCCGGCCGATCTGTACTTGGAAGGCTCCGACCAGCACCGAGGCTGGTTCCAGTCGTCCCTGAAAACCTCCATCGCCATGAATGGCGTGGCCCCGTACAAGCAGGTGCTGACCCACGGCTTCACCGTGGACGCCAAGGGCTACAAGATGTCCAAGTCCATGGGCAATGTGATCGCACCACAGGAAGTGATGAACGAACTGGGTGCCGACATCCTGCGCTTGTGGGTATCCGCCACCGACTACAGCGGTGAGATGAGCGTCTCTAAGGACATCCTGCGCCAGACGGCAGACGGCTATCGCCGTATCCGTAACACCGCCCGCTTCCTGCTGAGCAACCTGACCGGGTTTGATCCGGAGCAGCACACTGTGGCGCCGGAAGACATGATCGCCCTGGACCGCTGGATGGTGGACCGTGCCCTGCAGCTGCAGAACGAGTTGCACGAAGACTACGGCAACTACGCCTTCCTGCGGATTTACCAGAAGGTATACAACTTCTGTGAATCCACCCTGGGCGGTTTCTACCTGGACATCATCAAAGATCGCCAGTACACCACCCAGGCTGACAGTCTGGCGCGGCGTTCCTGCCAGACGGCGCTCTATCATGTAGCCGAAGCCCTGGTGCGCTGGATTGCCCCGATCCTGAGCTTCACCGCCGATGAAATCTGGCAGCACCTGCCAGGCAAGCGCGGTGACACGGTGTTCTATGAAACCTGGTATGAAGGCCTGACCGCTCTGCCGGAAGACTTTGATCTGGGCCGGGACTACTGGCGCGAGATCTACGCGGTAAAAGAAGCCGTCAACAAGTGCCTGGAAGAAGCCCGTGCCCGCGGCGAAATCAAAGGCTCCCTGAGTGCTGAGGTCACCCTGTACTGTGAAGGTAGCCTGGCCGAGCGCCTGAACCACCTGGGCGAAGAGTTACGCTTTGTACTGATTACCTCAGAAGCTACCGTGAAACCGGTGAGCGAAGCGGCGGGCGCCGAGCAAACCAACCTGGAAGGCCTGCTGGTGAAAGTGCAGCCGGCTGCCCACGCCAAGTGCGAACGCTGCTGGCACCACCGCGAAGATGTGGGTGCCAATGAGCAGCACAGCGACCTGTGCGGGCGCTGCGTCACCAACGTGGAAGGCCCGGGCGAAACCCGCGCCTACGCCTGATGGACACTGTGATGACTGAAGCCCGTGTGGGTAGCAAATTAAAATGGTTGTGGCTGGCGGTGCTGGTGATAGCCCTGGACCTGGGCACCAAAGCCCTCGCCACCGCCATGCTCACCTACGGCAACCCCGTACCGGTGATGCCCAGCTTCAACCTGACCCTGCTGCACAACACCGGCGCTGCTTTCAGCTTCCTGGCGGATGCCGCCGGCTGGCAGCGCTGGTTCTTCGTAACCCTGGCCATCGTGGTCAGCGTGGTACTGGTGGGCTGGCTCAGAAAACTCCAGAGCCACGAAACCTGGATGGCCATCGCCATCGTACTCATCCTCGGTGGCGCCCTTGGTAACGTCTACGACCGGGTAGTGCATGGCTATGTGGTGGACTTCCTGCACTTCTACTGGCAGGACTGGCATTTCCCGGCCTTCAACCTGGCCGACACCGCCATCACCATCGGTGCCGCCATGATGATACTCGACGCATTCCGCAAACCCGCTGACGACAGCGGCGATGCCAACCGGAGCAACTGATTCCCATGAAAGACCTACCTATCGACAAGGGAACCCGCGTAAAACTCCACTTCGCCCTCAAATTTGAGGATGGCGAAACCGTGGACTCCACCTTCGATAAAGAACCGGCCACCCTGGAAATCGGCGACGAAAACCTGCCGGAAAACTTCGAGGCCTATTTAATGGGCCTGAAAGCCGGCGACCACCAAACCTTCCAGGTGCCACCGGAAAAAGCCTTCGGCCAGCACAACCCCAGCAACGTACAAACCTTCAAACGCCACGAATTCAGCGCCGACATGGTGCTGGAGCCCGGCGTGGTGGTGTCTTTCGCCGACGCGCGCCAGCAGGAGCTGCCCGGGGTGATCAAGAGGGTGGAAGGTGATCAAGTGGATGTGGACTTTAATCACCCGCTGGCAGGGCATACACTGAGCTTTGAAGTGAAGATCATTGATGTGGAGCCGGCTGGGCCTACGCATTGATGGCCAAGGCGCGGCCCTGAACAGCTAACTCGAATATAGCGGGATGCGGGGAGGAGCTTTCAGGGACTGTCTGCAGCAGGGATGCTGCAGTCAAGCGTACACGGACGTATTCACAGCGTGTCCCTGAAAGCTCCTCCCCGCAGCACGCGGGCGACCAACTCCACCAGGCGGAAACTCCAAAGGCAAGATGATGCAAATCCGACTCGCTAACCCCCGTGGCTTCTGTGCCGGCGTAGACCGCGCCATAGAAATCGTAAACCGCGCCCTCGACGTATTCGGCGCCCCCATCTACGTACGCCACGAAGTCGTCCACAACAAATTCGTCGTCGACAACCTCCGCAACCGCGGGGCCATCTTTGTTGACGAACTGCACGAAGTGCCAGACGACAAACTTGTCATCTTCAGCGCCCACGGCGTGTCCCAGGCAGTGCAGAACGAAGCTGCCCGCCGTGGCCTGAAAGTTTTCGACGCCACCTGCCCACTGGTCACCAAAGTCCACATGGAAGTCATGCGCTACAGCCGCGACGGCCGAGAATGCATCCTCATCGGCCACCATGGCCACCCGGAAGTCGAAGGCACCATGGGGCAGTACGACCACAGCAACGGCGGCGACATCTACCTGGTAGAAGACGAAGCGGACGTACAAAAGCTGGAAGTGAAAGACCCCAGCCGCCTCGCCTACGTCACCCAGACCACTCTCTCCATGGACGACACCGCCCGGGTGATCGACGCCCTGCGCGCCAAATTCCCGGAAATTGAAGGCCCCCGCAAAGACGACATCTGCTACGCCACCCAGAACCGCCAGGATGCCGTCAAACAACTGGCCGGCGACTGCGACCTGATGCTGGTTGTCGGTTCACCGAACAGCTCCAACTCCAACCGCTTGCGGGAACTGGCCGAACGCATGGGTACCCCGGCCTACCTGATCGACGAAGCGGCCCAGATTGAACCCCAATGGCTGGAAGGCAAGCAGGCCGTCGGTGTAACAGCGGGTGCCTCGGCACCGGAAGTGCTGGTGGCGGATGTGATTAGCCGGCTGAAGGAGCTGGGTGGGGAAGAGCCCCAGGAAGTGACGGGTAGGGAGGAGAATATTGTGTTCTCTATGCCTAAGGAATTGCGGATCGATGCTATTAATGTGTGAGCTGCGTCAGATTACAAAAGACTGATTTCCGCTCGTCAGTCCTAAACCGCCATTTGTCGATGACATCTGGCGGTTTTTTTTTGCGACTTTATTCTGTAAACATGAAAAATTGTTCAGGGAGCTGGCTTATGCGCAGTATCAACGCGCAGCGAGGATTCACATTAATTGAGTTGTTGGTTGTGATCGTGTTAGTCGGCATAACTGCGGCGATCGCTGTGCCTAATTTTGGCCGGCTGATCGATTCCAGTCAGCGCTCGGCAGCCGCAAACGACATGTCTGGCTTGCTTAGTTTTGCGCGATCAGAGGCGATTCGTCGTGGAAATCGGGTCGCGGTTTATGCAAGAGATACCAGCGATACAAGTGCGGGCTACGCTGTATGTGTTCAGGCTGCCATAGCGGCCTGTAAAGCGGGCACGGCTGGTCCGGATCAGCTGTTAAGAACCACCAACTCTCTTTCTGGCAGCGTGTCCATAAGTCAAATTACACCCTCCACAGCTGCCGATCTTATTTTTAGTGGTCGCGGTATGGCCAGTCAGCAGTTCGATTATCGCGTATGTGGTCAGTCTGGTACTGAAGCAGTTGATCTTGAAGTGAATGTCGGTGGTCAGGTTCGAATCAACAATAACACCAACATAAGCTGCCCTTAAGGAATGGATGTTGTGAAACGCAAAAATACCCAATTGCCGGTTAATGAACAGGGATTCTCCCTGATTGAGGTTTTGGTGGCCGTACTGGTTCTGGGGATCGGACTACTGGGAGCGGCAGCTCTGCAGTTGTTGTCTTTACAGAATATCAGCAATGCCGAGCTTCGAACCCAGGCCACTTTGTTCGCTCAGGAACTGACCGAACTGGCCAGAACGACCAATACCCCGTCTGACTTCGCGCAATCCGGCGGCAGCACGGCTTCTTGCTCATCGCTGTCCGGGCAGTTTCAAGTCTGGTGTGAAGCTATGTCACACACTATGCCCGGAGCGACGTTCGACTCTAGCTGGGATGGCACGACAAATGAATTTACGGTTGAGGTGATCTGGCCAGAGCGCATCATGTATCCGGATGCAACGGCAACACCCGGTGCCGGTGAAGCCACATCAGACTACACATTAGTCACGAGGTTCCAGTAATGAAGGACTTGGGTAAACAGGCAGGTTTGACGCTCGTTGAGCTTCTTATTGCGTCGGTGCTGGGCTTACTTTTGACACTGGGTGTGGCTCAACTCTTTGTTAGCGGGAGCGATACGTTCCGTTTGGCGGAGTCGATCGGGCGCATGCAGGAGTCTGGTCGACTGGCTCAGGATATTTTAGGTAGAAGTGTTCGGAGTACTGACTACTGGGGATGCCTAAGCGCAGACAGAATCCGGAGTGTGGTGGATGAAAACCATGGTAGTTACGATCCAGATTTGCACAACTTCGTCGACCCTCAGGGTATTCAGTTCGATATAGGTGATGGAACAACGGCGGCTACGGGGACTGTCCTGATCCAGCTCAAGGGTATGCGAAGTGTTGCATTGCCTGTGGATACGAGTGCAGGCGGAACCAATGGGGCGCCGATCAGTGGTAGAACAATTCCTTTGCAGTCACTGTCAGCAGGCCAGGTCAACCAAGGTGGGTTTGCCATGCTAAGTGATTGTGATGATGCGATTGTTTTCAGGGTCTCCGACATAGATCTTGCCAACAACACAGTAGATCTGGCAGCGACTATCACCGATTCCGGTGGAAATGCTGTTGTCCCGGGCAATGAAGCAGCAGGGAGCTGTAGCGACAGCTCCCTGCCAAACTGCTTTCCGGCGACACTTGCCGGTGGTGAGCTTTTCACTGGTTACGTAGAGCGCTACTACATCAGAGACGATAATGGCCGGAGGTCATTGGTTTTCGACGGATTTGGGCCTACCGGCGTTATCAATCGTCAAGAAATTGTGACTGATGTTATCGATATGCAAGTGCAAGTTGGCTCGGGTCCAAGGGGAGACAACGTGATCAATAACTGGCAAACGGTTAATGCCGGTAACTTAACAACTGTCAATGATAAATCAGTTGCTTATGTTAAAGCTGTTCGCATCAGCCTTCTAGTGCGCAGCCAGGAGGATGGTGTGGCTGGGTCATTGCAGAATGTCTGTTATCCGGCCTGGTCAAATTGTACGGCTGGTAATAACTGGACGCCCGCCAACACGGCTGACCGCCACTATTATCGGGTTTACACGTCAACTTACAGCATTCGTAACCGTCTTTTGGATACATCGCCATGAGTCATTTGAAAACTTGGATGCCAGCTAATCGATTCCCGAAGCAGCAGCGCGGCGCGGCTCTACTTGTAAGTCTGGTCATCTTGCTGGTTCTGACGGTGCTTGCTCTTTCGAGCATGCAGGGTACGTCTACCCAGGAACGGATGGTTTCGGCTCAGCGAGACGCTCAGATCGCCCTCGAGGGCGCAGAAGCGGCGCTGTTGGCAGCTGAAGCGGAGTTGAGCGGTGGCACGCTCCCCACATTTAGTGCCGGTGCCGGTCTTTACGATGAGACTACCGCCGCACCGACGGATTTACTGAACCCCCAAACCTGGGCTGCGCCGTCAGGAGGTGGAAATGGAAATGGCACAAGACAGGCTCCGATGCCTCAGCTAGACGGAGTGGATCTTCTGGCGGAGCCGCCTAGATATTTTATCAAGGAAACGCCTGCAACCGGCTCAACTACCAATAGTGGGTTTGGTCTGGGCACCGGAGGCGTGGCCGATGGGGTTCAGCAGTCGACATCGAACGGACGGGTTTTTCGGGTAGTCGCATACAGCAGCGGGGCATCTGGCGAGGCTGGTCGAGCGGTTGAAGCCTACGTTATCCGAGCCCAATAAGCATTGCGTGACAGATCACGTGGAGAGTAAATATGAAGGTTAAAAATTTCTTTCGACAAGGCCTGAAGAGCAGTCTGGTCGCAATGTTTGTGGCTTGGCCAGCGATCGGCTGGTCGGCGACTGTCGCAGACCGTCCTCTGTTTATTGACGCTGCGGTTGATCACAATCTGATGTTTGTGATCGACGATTCAGGGAGTATGGATTACGAGGTCATTGCTCCCAGTGTTGGTGTGCAGGGAGACATAACCAATTATTATCTGTTCGATCCGGGTTACGACCGGCCCTATAAAGATGGTGATCGCCTGTATAATAGCTGGTACAGCTTTCAGAAGCGTTATTATTATCTTCGGTCTAGCACCTACAATCTGCAGTATTATGATCCAGGCGCAGAGTACAAACCGTGGCCGTCTGGCGCAAATAACACTTTTGCGGACGCAGATATCACAGACGCCAGCATGGATGCTGGTTTTGGTAATCGATCTGAAAGCTACGACCTGACAGCGACGAATACACTCGGTCTTGGATCAGATGATATTCCAGCGACCTTTTTTGTGGTTAACAAAACCGCAGAAGTTTTTGAGACTAGTGAACGTTACCAGCAGTGCTCTTCAAGTTGGGACGGTATTACCGACAACGGTTACTGTTACCGCCGTGAATGTAATCGAAGATGGGGTTGCTGGAACAATAGTCATTATGATTATATTTTTGCCAATAGTCGCCAGCCTGTTATTACCGATGAGACCAAGTTGCTCTCCTGCTCGAGCATAGAGTCAAACGAATACACGGACTGGCGTCAGGAAAACAAGACCTACCTCTTTAAGGATGCTTCTGGAAACGTTATCCCTTCACGAAAGATGGGGTTTGCCCCGGATGGAACCTGCATTCAGAGGCTCGAGTTGGTTGATGACACCAACGGTGCCAACAAAGCCGAGGTTTATGCCGCTTTGAATGGTACCGGTTCTGTGGATGACTTTTTTGCAGAGCAACAGCAGAACTTTGCCAACTGGTTTTCGTACTATCGTCGTCGCCATCAGGTAATACGGGGTGCTGTCGCGGAGTCAGTAAAAAACCTGGAGAACATGCGGTTGGGGATTTTCTGGATCAACGACAGTTCTCCAAGCGTCACGATGTACAACTCGGACTCCAGTGGAGAATCCTTTTTGGATGCCAACTATGGGCGATTTGTGGATGGCACATATACGGCGTTAGGTACCCCGAACCGTCAAGCCCTTGATCGCGCGGGTAAGTTGTTTGCTGACGAGAATGTTCGAGGGACACTCGAGTGCAGAAAGAACTTTGCACTTTTGTTTACCGATGGATACTCCTCGAATCCGGGCAGTAGCTGGAATTTCGGCAATGCCGATAAAGATGCGGATGCGCCATTTGCCAATAGCAAGTATTCCGGAACCCTTGGCGACGTAGCCTACTACTACAACCAGGGTTTGAGAACGGCAGCTGGAGCTATTCTTCCTGGTGGCGAAATGCGTGTGGATGCGGCTTGTGGAACAGGCGCAGAAAAGCCTTGGATGGACTGTAACCGGGACTTCCACATGAACACCTTCACTGTCGCCTTGGGTATGAAGGGGGACAAATTTGCTGGGCGTGGCTATTCCAAGGTGATGGATGCCCACAACAATCCGCCCGATTGGGGCAGCACGAACATGAACAGCTTCGGTGGCGAGTCGCAGATTGATGACTTGTACCATGCGGCGGTCAACGGCAAAGGGGAATATTATGATGCCCAGTCAACAACAGAACTTGTGAAGGCTCTGGAAGCCGCAATTGATGATGTCCAGCAGCAACAGGGAAGTGGTTCGAACGTCAGCTTTAACACGACGTCGTTAAAAAGTGGTGGCTATATTTTCAGCGCTCAGTTTACCTCCCAGATCTGGACCGGAACGCTGAAGGCCGAGGCTATTGACAAGGATGGTGTTGTGTCCAGCGAGAAATGGGATGCAGCGACGATTCTGAACGCCAGAGATCTTTCAACCGATCCGCGTCTTATTCTGACCAATAATGGGAGTGGCGTCACCTTTGATTGGGCAAACCTGACCACCACCCAAAAAGCGGATCTGAAGGCGGGTGGCTCAGATGCACTGGGGCAAGCGCGTTTGTCTTTCATCAAGGGCAATAAGGTCACCAGCGCGGAGGGCGTCACCTTCCGGGATCGCAAGAGCCGCTTGGGCGCCATCATCAATTCGGCACCGGTGTATGTCGGCGAACCCAACCGTATCTGGCCGGATAAAACGATGTTTGGCGCGACGCCATACAGTGCGTTCAAGACAAGCAAGAAGAGTCGCACGAAAGCGGTCTATGTTGGCGCGAACGATGGCATGTTGCATGGTTTTGATGCCGACACCGGCGAAGAGTTGTTGGCCTACATACCGGGTTTCCTGTACTCGACGAATGCAAACAAAGGTCTGAGTGCCCTGACTGATCCTAACCTGGATTTCCAGAGCTATGTGGATCTGCCGCTTAACACCTCTGATGTATACGCTAATGGTGCCTGGCGCTCTATTGTTATCGGTGGCTCGCGAGGCGCCACGCCGGGTATTTTCGCTCTGGACGTCACGGATCCATCCAGTTTCTCGGCGGCCAATGCCGGATCCACAGTTATGTGGGAATTCTCCGGTAACAACAACCTCGGTAATATGACGGAGGCTGTTCAGATTGCACTACTTAAGTGGGCAGACGGTGATTATCGATGGAGTGCCGTATTCAGTAACGGCTACGGCGCACCAAGCGGAAAGAACGGACTGTTCGTGCTCGATATTGAAAACCCGGGTAACTATGAATTCATCGAGGTTGCAAATGGTGCCGGCCTGTCGGCGCCGCGTCTGGTTGATTTCATGGATGTGAATGGTGATCCGAATAGTGATGGTGTTGCCGATCGTGTCTATGCCGGCGATCTTGAGGGCCGTTTGTGGGCCATCGACCTCAGTGGTGGGAAGAATAGCTGGGGTGTTCTTTATAATGGGAACCCTCTGTTCGTGGCTAAAGATAATCTGGGCAACGCACAGCCGATTACCGCGCAGCCTGATATTGCTCGGAATACGTACAAGAAAGACTTGAATGACCCCAACTTGCTGGTCTTCTTTGGGACCGGTAAGTATCTGGACGCATCAGATATCCCGGCTGCAGGGGCAACATCGCAAACCCAGACATTCTATGGCATAAGCGATCGTGGAACGTCTGTTGATAGTAATGGCAATCCTTTAGCCAGAGATGACCTGGCCCTGCGGACGTTTACCGGTGGTAGCATAATGGTTGATGGAGAACCGAGGCCGGTGCGAAAGACGGACGGTGCCGCCTTGGATTGGGCAAACAAATTTGGCTGGTATGTGGATCTGCCAAGCTCTGGTGAGCGGCTTTCGGAGGCTCCTGTGGTGCGCGGCAATTATGTTGTCTTCGCATCCACCATTCCGGTGGGCGGTGATCCGTGTGGCGGTGGCGGTAGCTCCTTCCTGACGGCGCTCCAACTGGACGGATCAACAGATTCCAGTAAGTCGATTATCGATGTGAATAATGATGGCAAGCTCGACGGCGATGATCAGGGTTGGGCTGGAGTGTACTATGGAGATGGTATTATTACCGGCCTTTCGTTCATCGATAATTTGTTGATTGCCCCTGACACGGCCGCAAACAAAACACCGTTTTTGACTGACTTCGGTGCCGGTCTCAGTGGTACCCGGCGAGTAGGTTGGCATGAGCTCATTGACTAAAACAGGATCAACTATGAACGATGCATTAAACACAGGACCGGGCTATGCCCGGCCTGCTGATGAGCGCGGTTTTACGTTAATTGAGCTTATGATCGTGGTTGCCATTGTTGGTATCCTTGCAGCCATTGCGTATCCCTCCTATCAAAGCTCGGTTGAGAAAAGCCGCCGTTCCGATGCGCAGGCTGCGTTAACTGCGTTCAGCGCTGCTATGGAGCGCCATTACACGGATAACGGAAATAGCTATCTCGGAGCCGCGGCTTCGGGCGCTGATACTGGCGCTCCCGAGATCTTTCCCACACAGGCCCCGCTCGATGGTTCCACCAAGTTTTACGACCTGACTATCGGTGCCGCGACTCGAAATACCTATACTTTGGTTGCCACACCCAAGGGAGCGCAGGCCGGCGATGGTGCACTGCGCTTGTTGTCGAATGGCGTTCGTCAATGGAATAAGGATGGTGCTGGTTCCTGGGTGGAGTGGAATCAATAACCCTTTGCGCCTATGGGCATTTTATGTTCCGCCCATAGGTGTCTTCGACTATACCATCATGGTCACTATCCCTTGCCAGAATTGGCCTTCCCCCCATATTGATTCTGATCTGGAAGGCTTGTCTCGGGTCGCCATCTGGGGGACACCAGAGTAGATGTCCGATACTTTCCCGCGCCATTCCCGTCGATCTGAACCCAAAGTGCTTTCTGATTCCTGTTCTCCCGTAGAGGTAGCCTTGGGAGGGAGAGGGCAGCACCCGAAGGATGTCATCTGACGAAGTCAGATTCCGGGATCGTGATGAATCGACAAAAATTGTGATTGGCTTGTTCCAGTCTGCCGAACATTTACCGTGTGCATCCAGTGGGCACAAGGTAATATTCGCGCTTCTGGTGATGGCCTCAGTTCGGGCGTAGCTTATGCCAGTCAGTAGCTGATGCAGAGTGTCCTTGCGATGACTATCCTCGATGAGTTTGCCAAACGAGGGGAGGCCAATACCGAGCGCGATGGTCAGTATGGCCATAGTGAGCAGCAACTCTATGAGGGTGAATCCCCGGTAATGTTGTTTTTTCATTTCTACGTCCTTGTGATTGGTAGCTTAGCTCTCGTCCTGGGAGCCGAGTGAAATTATCTACTCCATCCCCAACTTCTTCAACCGATACCTCAACGCCCGAAAACTGATCCCCAGCCTCTTGGCCGCCGCCGTCTTGTTCCACCGGGTTGCCTCTAGCGCCTTCTCAATCGCCTGCCGCTCGATGTTCTCCAGGAAGCCTTCCAGGTCTATCTCCCCCTCGGGTACAGGAGCAGGAGCCTCTGATGTGCCAGTGTCAGAGCTGCGCTCCGATACCGGGGTTCCGGGGATAGCACCACCGCCCAGATGCAAATCAGCCGCATCAATAAAATCTTCATCACACAGCGTAAACGCCCGCTCCAGAATGTTCTCCAGCTCCCGCACGTTGCCTGGGAAATCGTATCCCTGCAGGCGTTCGATAGCCCCCGGCGTTAGTTTGGCGGGGGCGCATTCGTACTCTCGGGCGATGCGCTGCAGAATATGGTCGGCCAGCAGGGAAATGTCTTCCGCCCGCTCGCGCAGAGGCGGTACCGCCAGTTCAATCACGTTAATCCGGTAAAACAGATCCTGACGGAAGCTGCCTTCCTGCACCAGTTCTGGCAGGTTCTTGTGGGTGGCGCTGAGCACACGGATGTCGACATGCAACTCTTTGGTGTCGCCCACCGGCCGCACTGCCTTTTCCTGAATGGCGCGCAGCAGCTTTACCTGCATGGCCAGGGGCAGGTCGGCGACTTCGTCCAGGAACAGGGTACCGCCGTTGGCGCTTCGGAACAGGCCCTCCTTGTTTTCGACCGCACCGGTAAAACTGCCTTTCTTGTGGCCAAAGAACTCGCTTTCCATCAGTTCCGAAGGGATGGCGCCACAGTTAACGGCGATAAAGGGGCCATCGGAGCGGGGGCCTTGCATGTGGATCATTCGGGCGACCAGTTCCTTGCCGCTGCCGGATTCGCCGCTGATGAACACCGGCGCCTGGCTGCGGGCCAGTTTTCGGGTCTGGTTTCGCAGCTTGCGGATTTGTGGGGACTCGCCGAGAAGAAGTCCTGGCTCGTCGTCTTCGGGGCTATCCTGGTTCTTGGGTTCGCTCAGCTTCAGGGCGCTGTTCACCAGTTCCCGCAGGCGGGGCAGTTCCACAGGCTTGGAGACAAAGTCGAAAGCGCCGGCCTTGAGTGATTCGATGGCAGTGTCCATGTTGCCGTAGGCAGTGATTACGGCAACCGGCGTACAGGGCGTGTGCTGCTGAATCCAATGCACGAGGTCTATACCGTTGCCGTCTGGCAGGTTCATGTCGGTCAGGCACAGTTGGGGCTTATGCTGTTCAAGCAAGGCCCGGGCTGTGGTCAGGTCCGGTGCAGTGTAGGTGGTAATCCCCATGCGGGTGAGGGTGATTTCCAGCAAGTCCCGGATATCCGGTTCGTCGTCAACAATCAGCGCTGTTTGGTGTGTCATTATTTGTGTTCGGTTCCCTGTTGAATTTCAAACGCCCGATGCCCCTCGCCCGGTTTAAATCATCCGCCCGGGATGCGCGAAGGTAATGCGAAAGCGACAGCCTGGCTGCTCATCTTCCACCAACGACAAATGCGCCTGGTTGGCCTCGCAAAGTTCCCGGGCCAGGTACAGGCCAAGGCCCGTGCCACTTTTGTCGGTGGTGAAAAAGGGCTCAAAAACCGAGTGTCGATGCTCCGATGTGATGCCGGGGCCGAAATCCCGTACATCCACGTAAGCCCGCTCGCCATCCGCCGTGGCGCCCACCGCTAATTGTATCCTGTTTTGCCCGGTCTGTTGTTTGCTGTAGCGCAAACCATTGTCACACAGATTCACCATGACCTGCTCAATCTGGCTCTTGTCAAAGCGGGCAGGCGGTACGGCATCGTCGGCCTGTAATTCGATGATGGCTTTGGAACCGTCGTCCCGGGTCTGTTGGAAGTCCCGGGTGAATTCGGTAAGCCAGTCCCTCAGGTCCACCTGCTCTGAGTTGGCTGCCCGGCGCCGGGACAGGTCGAGCACGTTTTCAATGATGCCGTTCACCCGGTTCGAGTGTCGGCGAATGATATCCAGCATCTGTTTATCGCCGTTGTCCAGGTTGGGCGACTCCTCCATCAGTTGCGCCGCGTGGCTGATGGCTCCCAGGGGATTGCGGATCTCATGGGCGATGCCGGCGGTCAGGCGCCCCAGTGAAGCCAGCTTCATTTGTTGGGCTTGCTGGGTGACTTTGCTCATGTCTTCAATGAATACCAGGATCTGGTCACCCCGCTCCTGGTCCAGTTGAGTATAGTTGGCCTGTAGCAGGGGGGACGTAGGCGAAGCCTGGAATGGCTCGATGCGCATGTTGGGATTTTTCAGCCAGGCCTCCAGGCCTTTGCGCAAAGGTTTGGGCAGTAATCGGTTGTGGTGCTCTGCGCTGCCTTGGCTGTTTACCGAGCCGAAAAGCAGCTCCTCCGCCGCTGCGTTAGCCAGTCGGACCTGGCCGAAACGGTCCAGCACCAGAATGCCCGTTCGCATGCGCTGGATGATCTGCTGGTTGATCTGCTCCAGCTCGGCAATGCTTCTGGCACGGCTGGTGGCAAGAGCCTCGCTGCGCATCATGCGCTTTGAGATGCCTTGCAGAACGAAGGCAGCGGCAAAATAGAGGATGCCCAGTGAGCCGGCGCGAACAATGTCATCGGCAGATTCGTTGATCGCCAGTACCGCCCAGCCGGAGATGCCAAGGGAGCAGATGGCCGAGAGCGCCGCGTAGAAGGTGCCCATACGGCTGGGATTGAGAATATTGCCGGCTGCAACGGAGACAATAACCAGATTGGCGAGGCCGTTGGTGATGCCGGTACTGGCCAGTAACAAACCATGCATAACCAGAATGTCGACCAGTATGGAAAGGGTGATATGCCGTTGTCGTGGCTGCAGTCCGACCAGCAACATGATCCCGATAAATCCGTTAATTGCAAGGTAAGACACGGCCCCGGCCTGATAATAATCCAGCCAGCGAAACTTGGAGTCGGTCGTGAAGGGGTCCACAAACAGCAGGCCCACCAGCATCAGACTGATCACCAGCCGGTAATGATTGTAGATGCGGAACAGCCTCACCTGTTGATGGTGTGCCCGCGGTCCGAATGGAGAGCGTGCGGCTGTGACTGAGGGCGCGTCGGTTACCATGGATGTGGTTATCTGCCTCTGGTCAGGAGAAATCCTTGTCTTTGGAGGGTTATAATAGCCTTTTAACGGCAATAAGTTACAGGAGCCTTGACCATGACGGTACCCGGTACATCCACCGAAGACACTGCTGCACCCCGTAAGCTCCGGGTAGTGATGGCCCAGCTGGATTTTCTGGTGGGAGATATTCCTGGCAATACCGATTTGATCATTCAGGCCACCCGTGAGGCAGTGGAACAGCACCGGGCGGATATCGTATTGTTCCCGGAACTCTGTTTGACCGGGTATCCGCCGGAAGACCTGTTGCTTAGGCCGAGCCTGGATTTGCGAGTGCAAGAAGCGCTTGAGCGTTTGCAACAGGCGAACCTGGCGCCCGCGATTGTCATTGGTGTGCCCATACGTTCGGCGGGCCTGCTCTACAACGCGGCGGTGATCATTGAAGCGGGAGAAATTCGGGGCCAGTATTTCAAACGCTGCCCACCCAACTACCAGGTGTTCGACGAAAAGCGTTACTTTGCCGAGGGCTCCCAGAGCCTGGTTGTCGACATTAAAGGGGTTCCGGTGGGTATCACGGTGTGTGAAGACCTCTGGAAAGATGGCCCCCTCGAAGATGCGGCTGCTGCTGGTGCCCAGTTAGTCCTGAACCTGAATGCGTCTCCCTATGACATCGACAAGCAGGCTCGTCGAAAGGCGCTGCTGGAGCGAAAAGCCTCGGAAAACTGCGTCAGCATCGTGTACGTCAACCTGGTAGGCGGTCAGGACGAGTTGGTATTTGATGGTGGTTCGATGGTTTATGACCACTCGGGCACTTTAAAAGTGGAAATCCCCCAGTTTGCCAGTGGCCTGTTTCCAGTAGATTTCCTGTGTGAGCACCACTGCCAGCCCGTGTCTCAGCCACTGCCTGCGGAGCCGTCACTGGAGG
This sequence comes from Marinobacter sp. NSM, assembly GCF_052380025.1. NCBI lineage: Bacteria > Pseudomonadati > Pseudomonadota > Gammaproteobacteria > Pseudomonadales > Marinobacteraceae > Marinobacter > Marinobacter sp. NSM. The sequence continues at coordinate 13,617 of NZ_JBQTCK010000007.1, read as the reverse complement.
CGAATGTTTATAACGCTTTGGTCACGGGTGTACGAGACTATGTAAACAAAAATGGCTTCAAATCGGTGGTCCTCGGGTTGTCGGGCGGTATTGATTCCGCGGTGACTCTGGCCGTGGCAGCAGATGCCCTGGGTAAGGAGAGGGTGCGGGCGGTGATGATGCCATTCCGCTATACCTCCAGTGCCAGCCTGGAAGATGCAGAAGCCCAGGCAAATGCTATGGGCGTTCAGTACGATGTGTTTTCCATTGAACCGATGTACGACACCTTTATGGCGACCCTGGCGAAACCCTTTGAGGGCACTCGCCCGGACACCACGGAAGAAAATCTTCAGGCGCGCCTGCGCGGTGTGTTGCTGATGTCCCTGTCCAACAAGTTCGACTCCCTGGTGCTGACCACCGGTAATAAGAGTGAGATGGCCGTGGGCTATTCCACGCTTTATGGCGACATGGCTGGAGGCTTCGATGTGCTCAAGGACGTGCCGAAAACCCTGGTGTTCCGCTTGGCCTGGTACCGCAACAGCGTATCACCGGTGATTCCTGAGCGGGTCATTACCCGCCCGCCATCGGCTGAACTGGCGCCAGACCAGAAAGACGAAGACAGCCTGCCCGGCTATGACATCCTTGACCAGATTCTGCATTTTTACGTAGAGCGGGACTACAGTGCCGAGGCGATTGTTGCCGAGGGGTTTGCGCGGGCGGATGTTGAGCGGGTGGTGCGCCTGGTGGACATTAACGAGTATAAGCGCCGCCAGGCGCCTATTGGCGTGCGTATTACCGAGCGGGGCTTCGGGAAAGACCGTCGCTATCCGATCACCAATGGCTGGAAGCTTGGCTTCTGATAGCTTCCTCTTGAGAGAAATAAGGGCCGGCGGCGAATGCTCCCGGCCCTCCTGGTATCTGGATGGTTATTCGTCGCCGATCAGGCCGAAAGTGACTACGTTGGTAAGAGAACGATTCTGGCGGCGCAGGCGATCAGACTGGAATTCGCCGTTCTCATCAAACGCCTCGCTGTTGGGGAAGTTGGTGCGCAGGGTGGCGATGGCATCGCTGGCGCCTTTTTTGATGTCCATAAACCGGAAGGTGTCGGCCAGCAGAATCAGGGCCTCTTCAACCGCCGGTGAAGACGGGTAGTTCTCCACAACAAAACGGGCCCGGTTGTTTGCCGCGATGTAGGCCTCGCGCTTGATGTAATAGCGAGCGGCGTGCAGCTCCAGTTCCGCCATGCGGTTACGCACCGCAATCATGCGCTGGCGGGCATCCGGCGCGTATTCACTGTCCGGGAAACGGTTCAGCAGTTGGGAAAAATCCCGGAAAGCCTGCAGTTGCTCACCGGGGTTGCGGGCAGCCACATCAATGGCGAAGTAGCGTGCCGCCAGGCCGATATCGAGATTGTAGGAGGCAAGGCCACGCATGTAGAGGGCATAGTCCAGGTGCTCGCTCTGGGGATTCAGCCGCATGAACCGATCGGCCGCCGCCCGTGATCCTTCAAGGTCAAGGTTCTGGTAACGGGCATAGATCAGGTCGAGCTGGGCCTGCTCGGCATAGCGGCCGAACGGGTAGTAGGTTTCCAGGGCGTCCAGATTCTGCTCGGCTTCATTGAAATTGCCGGAGTTCATCGCCTGGCGGGCATTGTCGTAATAGGTCTTCTCCGGCAGCACTTCCACGTCTTTTTTGGAAGCGCAGCCGGTGGCCAGCGCTATCATTGTGGAAAGTAGCAGTAATCGGACAACTGATCTCATGCCGGAATCCCGTATAATGGTCACAACTTGAATGAATTTTGCATTGTAGCAAAAAGAGGCTGAATGTCTTCCAATAACCGGATTACCGGACATTACATAGTACCCCCGCAGCTCAGCGACAAGCGCCTGGACCAGGCCGCCGCCGAGTTGATGCCCGAGCATTCCCGCTCGCGCCTGCAGTCCTGGATCAAAAGCGGCGCCCTGACCGTCAACGGCACCGTTCGCAAGCCCAGAGACAAGGTGATGCTGGATGACGTTCTCGACCTGGATGCCGAGCCGGAAGCTCAGGTGACCTGGGAAGCCGAGCCCATCAGCCTGGACATTGTCTACGAAGACGAGCACCTGCTGGTGATCAACAAACCGGCGGGCCTGGTGGTACATCCTGCCGCAGGCCACGCCGATGGCACCCTGGTCAACGCACTACTCAATCATGCGCCAGAGGTAGAGAACCTGCCCCGGGCCGGCATTGTTCACCGCCTGGATAAGGACACTTCCGGCATCATGGTGGTGGCTCGCAGCCTGATAGCCCACACCTCCCTGGTGGACCAGCTGCAAACCCGTACCATGGGGCGGGAATACGAAGCCGTGGTCGTCGGTTCGCTGACCGGAGGTGCCACCGTAGACGCACCCATCGGCCGACACCCCCAGGATCGCAAGCGCATGGCGGTGGTCCCGTCCGGAAAACCGGCGGTCACCCACTACCGGTTGCTGGAACGTTTCGCCGCCCATACCCATATCCAGTGCAAACTGGAAAGCGGCCGAACCCACCAGATCCGAGTACACATGACCCATGTGCGCCACCCCCTGGTGGGCGACCCGGCATACGGCGGCCGCCTGCGCCTACCCAAGGGCACCACAGAAGAACTTCGCCAGGCGCTGGCTGCGTTTAGCCGCCAGGCCCTGCATGCCAGAAGGCTGACTCTGGAACATCCGGAAACCTGCGAAACCCTCAGCTGGGAAGTGCCGCTGCCGGAAGACATGGTCCAACTTATCGAAGCCCTGCGCAAGCACGCCCGGGAGCTGGAAAACAGTGATTTCTGACAACAACACCCTGACCCCGAGTTGGCGCGCACCAGCTCATGTGCGGGCCCTGTGCACAACCCGAAAAGGTGGCATAAGCCTGCCGCCCTGGGAAGCTCTGAACCTGGGCGGGCACGTCAACGACAACCAGGACCACGTGGCCGAAAACCGCAGCCGCCTGGCCGGATTTATCGGCCTGGATGCCAACAACATTGGCTGGCTCAACCAGGTACACGGCACCGGCGTGGTAGAACTCACGCCAGATAACGTTGGGGCGATCCCCGAAGCCGATGCCAGCTACACCCGGCAGCCCGGAATCGCCTGCGCCATCCTCACCGCCGACTGCCTGCCCGTCATCCTGGCAGACACCGACGGCACCGTCATAGGCGCCGCTCACGCAGGCTGGCGCAGCCTGTGCGGCGGCGTACTCGAAAACCTCATGGCCGCCATGGCCGTACCCCCGTCCAACCTCCAGGCCTGGCTCGGCCCCGCCATAGGCCCCGACAGCTTCGAAGTCGGCCCCGAAGTCCGTCAGGTCTTCCTCGACCACAACCCCGAAGCCGATCAGGCCTTCACCCCCTCAAAACAACGCCCCGGCCACTACCTGGCCAATATCTACCAACTCGCGAGCCAGCGTTTGAGAGCAGCCGGCGTTACGTCCATCTCTGGCGGCAGCTTGTGCACCGTCAACGACAGCGACTGGTTCTTCTCGTATCGACGAGACGGTGAAACCGGAAGAATGGCGACGTTGATCTGGATGAGGACATAACCGAGCTTTAGGCCTTCCAGGCGAAAAACTCTAAAGTATCGGGCTGGGGCAGGGAGAGCTTTCCAGAACTGTCTGCAGCAGGGATGCTGCAGTCAAGCCTACAGGGAAGTATTTACGGCGAGTTCTGGAAAGCTCTCCCTGCCCCAGCCCCGACCACGTAATAGCATGCCCGTAACGAACCAAACTCCACGCCAAGACTGACCGCCGTCAAATTTCTGACGAAATAGCTCCGAGCCAACTTGAAGTCCCCCAGGTTGCCCCTACATTAATTGTCAAAGCAACACGAATACCCTTCACCAACCACCAACTGGTATTCGCACAAAATTCGGGGAAACGAACACATGAGAATCGACAAACTCACCAGCAAACTGCAAAGCGCCCTGGCCGACGCCCAGTCCATTGCAGTCGGCAAAGACCACAACTTCATCGAGCCGGTTCACCTGATGCAGGCCCTGCTCGACCAGCAAGGTGGGTCCATCAAGCCCCTGCTCAAACAGGTGGGTGTGGAGCCCGGCCGCGTGCGCCAGGCCATCGCCAAAGAAATTGAAAACCTGCCGGAAGTGCAGGGCAACGCCGGCGACGTCTCCATGTCCAACGACATGGGCCGGCTGTTCAACATGGCAGACAAACTGGCCCAGAAACGCGGCGACCAGTTCATCTCCAGCGAGCTGATCCTGCTGGCGGCCGTCGAAGACCGCGGCTCCCTCGGCCGCGTGCTTAGAGAGCAAGGTGTAGATAAGGCTGCCCTGGAAAAAGCCATTGATGCCGTGCGCGGCGGCGAAACCGTCAACGACGCCAGTGCCGAAGAGAACCGTCAGGCGTTGTCCAAATACACCATCGACCTCACCGAGCGGGCCGAAGCCGGCAAACTGGACCCGGTCATCGGCCGTGATGACGAAATCCGCCGCACCATCCAGGTACTCCAGCGCCGCCGCAAGAACAACCCCGTGCTGATTGGCGAGCCAGGTGTGGGTAAAACGGCCATCGTTGAAGGCCTGGCCCAACGCATCGTCAACGGTGAAGTGCCGGATGGTCTCAAAGATAAAAAGGTGCTGTCTCTGGACATGGGTGCCCTCATCGCCGGCGCCAAGTTCCGCGGTGAGTTCGAAGAGCGCCTAAAAGCCGTGCTCAACGAACTGTCCAAACAGGAAGGTCAGATCATCCTGTTCATCGATGAGATCCATACCATGGTCGGCGCCGGCAAAGCCGAAGGCTCCATGGACGCCGGTAACATGCTCAAGCCTGCGCTGGCACGGGGAGAGTTGCACTGCGTCGGCGCCACCACCCTGAACGAATACCGGGAAAACATCGAGAAAGACGCAGCGCTCGAGCGCCGTTTCCAGAAAGTACTGGTGACCGAGCCCAGTGAGGAAGACACCATTGCGATTCTTCGTGGCCTCAAAGAGCGCTACGAAGTTCACCACGGTGTGGAAGTGACCGATGGTGCGATCATCGCCGCCGCGAAACTGTCCCATCGTTATATCACCGATCGCCAGCTGCCGGATAAGGCCATCGATCTGGTAGACGAAGCGGCAAGCCAGATTCGTATGGAAATGGATTCCAAGCCCGAGGCGTTGGATCGACTGGAGCGGCGCCTGATTCAGCTCAAGATTGAACGCGAGGCCCTGAAGAAAGAAACCGATGCTGCTTCCAAAAAGCGGTTGGAAGAGTTGTCCTCGGTGATCGGCAATGTCGAACGCGAATACGCCGATCTGGAAGAAGTCTGGAACACCGAGAAAGCGGCGCTGCATGGCTCCCAGAAGATCAAGAGCCAGCTGGAGCAGGCCCGGATTGACCTGGAAAACGCCCGCCGCGCTGGCGATCTGGGCAAAATGTCCGAGCTTCAGTACGGCACCATTCCGGAACTGGAGCGCCAGCTGGATATGGCCAGCCAGGCCGAAATGATGGAAATGAAGCTGTTGCGTAACCGGGTCACAGACGAGGAAATCGCAGAGATCGTCTCCAAGTGGACCGGCATCCCGGTATCGAAGATGCTGGAGGGCGAGCGGGATAAACTGATGCGCATGGAAGACGCCCTGCACGACCGGGTGATCGGCCAGCATGAAGCGGTCGAGGCGGTCTCCAATGCCGTGCGTCGGTCCCGGGCCGGGTTGTCTGATCCCAACCGGCCGAATGGCTCGTTCCTGTTCCTCGGGCCGACCGGTGTGGGCAAGACCGAGCTGTGTAAGACTCTGGCATCGTTCCTGTTTGATACCGAAGAGGCCATGGTGCGGATCGATATGTCCGAGTTTATGGAGAAGCACTCCGTTGCTCGTCTGATCGGCGCGCCTCCCGGTTACGTGGGCTACGAAGAGGGGGGCTACCTGACCGAGGCGGTGCGCCGCCGGCCTTACTCGGTGCTGCTGCTGGATGAGGTGGAAAAGGCCCATCCTGATGTCTTCAACATCTTGTTGCAGGTGCTGGATGATGGTCGCCTGACCGACGGCCAAGGCCGTACGGTCGATTTCCGGAATACTGTGATCGTGATGACCTCCAACCTGGGTTCTCACATCATTCAGGAAAAGGCGGGCGAGGAAAACTACGACGCCATGAAGGCGGCAGTTATGGAGGAGGTTGGAACGCACTTCCGCCCTGAGTTCATCAACCGGGTGGACGAAGTGGTGGTGTTCCATCCGCTGGCGGAAAGCCAGATTCAAGGTATTGCCCGTATCCAGATCGAGAATCTGGCGCGGCGATTGAAGGATCAGGATATGAAGCTTGAGCTGGACGATGCGGTTATGCAACTGCTGGCGGAAGTGGGCTACGACCCGGTCTACGGTGCACGTCCTCTCAAACGTGCGATTCAGCGGATGATTGAAAACCCGCTGGCGCAGAAGCTACTGCAGGGCGGCTTTGTGCCCGGCGACACTATTCGTGCCGCTGTAGAGAACGACCAGTTGGTGTTCTCGAAGGCTTGACAAAGCCGGGCGTCAGCCAATAAGAAAAGGCCGGGCAACCAAACTTGGTTGCCCGGCCTTTTTTATGGTGAGAAAACTAGCGTTGGGCGGGTGCCGAGCCTTCCGGCCCGCAGTTTTCTTCCATAATCTCCCGGAACCGGCGACGTTGCTCTTCGATTTCGTCCGGCGCCAGATAGCGCATCTCGCCGTTCTCCTCAACCCGGATCCGCGCGTTGCTGTTCAGCACGTCCAGGTTGGATCGGGCGGTGGCACAATTGGCTTCCCGCTGCTTGCGGCGAGCTTCCTCAACAGCGGTCTCTTGACGGCGCTGTTCCTGGGAGCGCTGCTGCTCCTGCAGTTCTCCCAGCTGTTCCTGGGCACTTTGGCGCTGGCCAGATTGGCTTCTGCTGGTCGTGCCGGAGCGGACATTCACCTGCTCCGAGTTCGCGCCCGTTGGCTGGCGGTCGCCAAAGTGGGTTACCCCGTTTTCATCTGTCCATTTATACACTGAAGCGCCGGCCGCAAGGCCCGGTGTCATCGCCATCAGAAGTGTCAGCATCAGGATTTTTCGATTCATGTCTCTGCTCGTTTCTAGTCTACTGCCTGGGGATATCATGCCACCGAAACGATGGATTTTCCCTTGCCTGGTTCAAATCTCTTGCACGTTATATCCGGTCAGTATGGCAGAGTGTAGAGGAAAATGGTCGCAATTAAGCCACAGCGCCTATTGACAGTGAGTTTCCCGCTGTCAAAATTACCGATTGCCTGAAGACTGGGGTCAATACGGCAGGCAATCCCGAGCGAGTATCCCCCGTTAATCACCACACTGAGTTCGCCACGCGCTGGCGGGCGCTGGTTGTTGCTTACGTGCAACCCGTTGATTGGTCGTTCTCCGCAACCCTCAGGAGGGCGGCTGGCCAGGAGACAACCTCTTATTCATGGTGTGGAGGAATGCCGGTTCCGCTTTCAAAAGAAGCAGGGAAACCGAAAATCCAGGCAACCGGGGCGAAACCCGGCTCATTCACTCGTAGAAGAGGGTAGAAAATCGTGGAGTTATTGTCTGGCGCCGATATGCTGATCCGCTCCCTGCAGGATGAAGGGATCGAATACATATACGGCTATCCGGGTGGTGCAGCCCTTCATATTTATGATGCGCTGTTCAGGCAGGACAAAGTCAAGCATATTCTGGTGCGGCACGAGCAGGCGGCGGTCCACATGGCCGACGGCTACGCCCGTGCAACCGGAAAACCAGGTACCGTACTGGTGACCTCGGGTCCTGGAGCCACCAACACTATTACCGGCATTGCCACCGCCTTTATGGATTCCATCCCCATGGTGGTTCTGTGCGGCCAGGTTGCATCCACCCTGATTGGTGAAGATGCTTTCCAGGAAACCGATATGATGGGTGTTTCCCGCCCGGTGGTTAAACACAATCTCAGTGTGCGCCATCCGGAAGAGATTCCCGAAGTCATTCGCAAGGCCTACTACATTGCTGCGACCGGCCGCCCCGGCCCGGTGGTGGTGGATATCCCCAAGGATATGACCACCCCGAACGAGCGCTATGAGTATTCCTACCCCAAGAAAGTGAAACTGCGCTCCTATAACCCGGCGGTTCGTGGCCACGCAGGCCAGATCAAGAAAGCCGTGGATATGTTGATGGCCGCTAAGCGCCCGATGATTTACGCCGGTGGCGGGGTGATTCTGGGTAAGGCCTCCAGCCAGTTGACTGAGCTGACCAAGACACTGGGATTCCCGATCACCAATACCCTGATGGGCATTGGCTGTTATCCGGCGACTGACAAACAACACCTTGGCTGGCTGGGCATGCATGGCACCTACGAAGCCAACATGGCGATGCACCACTCAGACTTGATCCTATGCGTCGGCGCGCGTTTTGATGACCGGGTAACCAATGCCACCGAGAAATTCTGCCCTGGCGCTCGCATCATTCATATCGACATTGACCCCGCGTCTATTTCCAAAACGATTGATGCCGATGTGCCGATTGTGGGGCCGGTGGATGCTGTTCTGAAGGAAATGCTGTCACTGGTCAAAGAGTCGAAAGACAAGCCGGATACGGATGCGCTGGCGGCCTGGTGGAAGCAGATTGAAGAGTGGCGAGCATTCCACGGGATGCGTTACGAGACCAGTCCGGACGTCATCAAGCCGCAGGAAGTGGTTGAGATGCTCTGGAAGCTCACCAATGGCGACGCCTTTGTGACCAGCGATGTTGGCCAGCACCAGATGTTCGCGGCCCAGTACTACAAGTTTGACAAGCCCAACCGCTGGATTAACTCCGGTGGCCTTGGCACCATGGGCTTCGGCTTGCCGGCAGCCATGGGTATCAAGCTGACTCACCCGGATGACGAAGTCCTTTGCTTCACCGGTGAGGGTAGTATCCAGATGAACATTCAGGAGCTGTCTACCTGCAAGCAATACAATCTGCCTGTGAAGATCATCAACCTGAACAACCAGGCACTGGGTATGGTCAAGCAGTGGCAGGACATGAACTATGAGTCCCGGCACGCAGAATCCTACATGGAGTCATTGCCCGATTTCATCAAGCTGGCGGAAGCCTACGGTCATGTCGGTGTTCGCATTGAGCGCAAGGAAGATCTTGAGCCCAAGCTCAAGGAAGTTCTGGCGATGAAAGACAAGCTGGTGTTTGTGGACATCTACGTTGACCGCTTCGAGCATGTGTACCCGATGCAGGTTGCCCGTGGTTCCATGAAAGACATGTGGCTCAGCAAAACGGAGAGGGTGTGATCATGCGTCGAATCATTTCTGTTTTGCTTGAAAACGAACCCGGTGCCTTGTCTCGGGTAGTTGGTCTGTTCTCGCAGCGCAACTACAACATCGAGACCCTGACCGTGGCCCCGACGGAAGATGAGACGCTGTCCCGCCTGACCGTCACCACCACCGGTTCCGACAAGGTCATCGAACAGATCACCAAACAGCTGAACAAGCTGATTGAAGTGGTCAAGCTGGTCGACCTCACCGAAGGTTCGCACATTGAGCGCGAACTGATGCTGGTCAAGCTCAAGGCGACCGGCTCCCAGCGTGCGGAAATCAAGCGCACGGTGGATATCTTCCGAGGCCAGATCGTGGACGTGACCAGTTCTGTGTACACCGTGCAGTTGGCGGGTGACAGCGAAAAGCTGGATGGTTTTATCCAGGCGGTGGGTACCTCCGGAATCCTTGAAGTGGTGCGTACCGGCGTCTCAGGTATCGCTCGTGGCGAAAAGGTGCTCAGCCTCTGAGGCTGCTTTGCAAATTTGAACATCATGGCCCGGCAGGGCCATTTCATATAATAGAGGTTTCTCATGCAGGTTTATTACGATAAAGATTGTGATCTTTCCATCATCCAGGGCAAGAAGGTTGCCATTCTGGGTTTCGGTTCTCAGGGCCACGCCCACGCGTGCAACCTGAAAGACTCTGGCGTTGACGTAGTGGTTGGCCTGCGTGCTGGCTCTTCCTCCATCGCTAAAGCCGAAGCCTACGGCCTGAAGACCAGCGACGTGGCTTCGGCCGTTGCTGCCGCTGATGTGGTAATGGTTCTGACTCCGGATGAATTCCAGGCCCAGTTGTACCGTGAGGAAATCGAGCCGAACCTGAAGCAGGGCGCTACTCTGGCCTTCGCTCACGGCTTCGCAATCCACTACAACCAGATCGTTCCCCGTAAAGATCTGGACGTGATCATGGTTGCCCCGAAGGCGCCGGGCCACACTGTGCGCACCGAGTTCACCAAGGGCGGTGGTATTCCTGATCTGATCGCCATCTTCCAGGACGCTTCCGGCAACGCCAAGAACGTCGCTCTGTCCTACGCCAGCGGCGTAGGCGGCGGCCGTACCGGTATCATCGAAACCACCTTCAAAGACGAAACCGAAACCGACCTGTTCGGTGAGCAGGCGGTTCTGTGTGGCGGTGCGGTTGAGCTGGTGAAAGCTGGCTTCGAAACCCTGACCGAGGCAGGCTACGCTCCGGAAATGGCTTACTTCGAGTGTCTGCACGAGCTGAAGCTGATTGTTGACCTGATGTACGAAGGCGGCATCGCCAACATGAACTACTCCATCTCCAACAACGCCGAGTACGGTGAGTACGTAACCGGCCCGGAGGTGATCAACGAGCAGTCCCGTGAGGCCATGCGCAACGCACTGAAGCGCATTCAGAGTGGCGAATACGCTAAGATGTTCATCTCTGAGGGCGCGTTGAACTACCCGTCCATGACAGCTCGCCGTCGCCAGAATGCGGCCCACGAGATCGAGACTGTGGGCGAGAAGCTTCGCTCCATGATGCCGTGGATCTCCGCGAACAAGATCGTGGACAAAGAAAAGAACTGATCCGGAATTTCCGGTACGGTTTTGAAAGCGCGGCCCTAGTGGCCGCGTTTTTCGTATATACTCCGCCCAAATGCTTTCCGGAGTTTATGGAATGACTGAAGACAAAAAATCTGTTGAACATCCAGAGTCCCACGGTGCACACGAGTCAGAAGTGGCGGCCGGAGAGGTTATTGAGGAAGAAGTCGTAGGTGGTGCAAAGGTTCGCCGAAAAGGTATCTATCTACTGCCAAATGCCCTGACAACGGCATCCCTGTTTTCCGGGTTCTATGCGATTGTTTCAGCAGCCAACGGCGTTTTCGATAATGCAGCTATAGCAATATTCGTCTCCATGATTCTCGACGGCCTTGATGGCCGGGTAGCGCGGATGACCAATACCCAGAGCAAGTTCGGGGAAGAATACGATAGCCTTGCCGACATGGTGGCGTTCGGCGTTGCGCCCGGCATGGTGGCGTTTTTCTGGGCTCTGAACGGCCTCGACAAGGTTGGTTGGGCTATTACGTTCATCTACGTTGCCGGCGCGGCCTTGCGCCTCGCCCGTTTCAACACCCAGATTGGCTCGGTGGACAAAAAGTACTTTGTAGGGTTGCCAAGCCCGGCCGCTGCAGCCTGTGTGGCGGGGCTGGTCTGGTGCTTCCATCAGTATGAGCCAGCCACCTGGCTGACCTTGCTGTCTATCATTGTTGTAGGCGGCGCGGGCGTGCTGATGGTCAGTAATGTGCTTTACCGAAGCTTCAAGGATCTCGACATGCGGGGACGGGTGCCATTCGCGGCCATCCTGCTGGTCGTGCTGATTCTTGTGGTGATCGCCCTTGATCCGGCTACCGTACTGTTTACAGCATTCCTGATTTATGCACTGTCTGGTCCGGTGCGGGCCTTGTTCAGACAAAAGGCAAAGCGCACCTGAAGCTACAGTGCACCCGCCCGGGGAAGTCCGGGCGGGAATTTCTCCGGGAATCTACGGTCACTTATTCAAACCGCTTTCTCTGGAGTCAGCCCATGCTAATCAAACGGCGCCCTTCCTGGTCTTTGCCCGAATCCGAAGTCACTCCCCGGTCTGTCTACCTGAACCGACGTAAATTCATGACCGGTGCCATTGCCTCTGCTGCAGCTCTCACTGCGCCCGGCCTTTTGCGGGCAGGTGACAGTTCGACAACCACGCCGCTGACTTTCCGTGAAGCGCCGGAGTACTCGACCGACGAGAAGAAAACGCCCTTTGATGCAGTAGCCAAGTACAATAATTTCTATGAGTTTGGCACCGGCAAGGGCGATCCTGCCAAGTATGCCCACGAGATGTCTGTGGACCCCTGGTCTGTGGAGGTTGATGGGGAGTGTGCCCGGCCTGGTCGTTACGCCGTTGAAGATCTGCTGAAGCCCCACGACTATGAAGAGCGAATTTACCGGCTCCGCTGTGTTGAGGCGTGGTCTATGGTGATTCCCTGGGTCGGCGTGCCGTTAGCGGCAGTGTTGAATCGCCTGGAGCCGAATTCGCGAGCGAAGTATGTGTACTTCGAAACCCTGCATGACCCGAAACAGATGCGAGGTCAGCGCTCCCTGTTCAGTACCATAGATTGGCCGTACCGGGAGGGGCTACGTATGGATGAGGCGATGAACGAGCTTTCGTTCTTGGCGATTGGTCTCTACGGCGAAACTCTGCCTAATCAGAATGGCGCTCCGATCCGCCTCGTGGTTCCCTGGAAGTACGGATTCAAGAGTATTAAATCGATTGTTCGGATTCGGTTTCTGGAAGAGCAGCCTAAAACGACCTGGGAATTGCTTGCGCCAAGTGAGTACGGATTCTATGCCAACGTAAACCCTGAGGTGGATCATCCGCGTTGGAGTCAGAAGAGAGAGCGGCGTTTACCCTCTGGTGTGCTCCGTCCGAATTGGATGGAAACCCGAATGTTTAATGGTTACGAAGAGCAGGTTGCGCATCTCTACAAAGGGATGGACCTGGCCAAGTTCTACTGATGTTGCCTGCAGCTGAACGAATGGTGTCGAGCGTTGTGGCGAAAGTTATCGTCTTTTGCGCTGCCTTGATGCCATTGATATGGCTGGTGTCCGATGTTGTGTTTGGCCGAATAGGTCCGGATCCTGGTCAGGAGATAACGGAGCGGCTCGGCATTGCGGCCTTCCAGTTATTGCTTGTGACGCTTCTGATAACCCCTTTGAAGAAGATGACCGGCTGGCCTGGTTGGTTACGCCACCGGCGCATGCTGGGTTTGTTTGCCTTCTTTTACGCAGTGTTGCATGTGTTTGCGTTCTTGCAGCTGATTCTCGGTTGGGGTGATTTGTGGGCGACCTTCACACGCCGGCCCTACATCGCCCTGGGGGCAGTCGCCTTCCTTCTGATGATTCCTCTCGCATTAACTTCAACAAAAGCGATGATGAAGCGGATGGGGCGTCGATGGAAGCTGATCCACCGCTTGATCTACCTGTCGGCACTTTTCGCCTGGCTGCATTTTTTGTGGCAGGCAAGGAGTGATGTCACCGAAATGGTGATATACGGGCTGTTGCTTCTGGCTTTACTGTTTACCAGAGCTTACTGGTTTGGTGTTTCTTCGTTGGTTCCCCTGCGAAAGTCCAGAGTTTGACTGGAAAGTAAGCATTTTGGTGGTGTATTGATCAGTGACATAGGTGGAAACCGAATAAGGGGAAGGTTTTTCGAAAAAGGGCGTTGACAGTTTTCGTGGCGCCTGTAGAATGCGCATCACTTCTGAGGGACAAGCCGCTGACGGCAACCTCCCAGACGAAAGCAACTGTTTGAAAGTATTCGAAAATTTGATCTGAAAATTCTTCGAAATAAACGGTTGACAGGGCAGCGGAACGATGTAGAATACGCGGCCTTGATTGAG